>JACQEO010000071.1 GCA_016200545.1 Deltaproteobacteria bacterium
CACCACGCCGATATCCTCCGCATCGAGGGCACCAGCTGGCGGGCGCGCGAAGCGCACCAAACACTCACCGCGAAACGGCGGCCACAATCATGACCGGCGTATCGGTCCAGATTTCTCCGCTACCGCGTGATCGCCAACAGCTTCGTCCCCTATGGAGGTCATGGGCCATGAAGGTTCAGGTTTTCTACTTCACCGGCTGTCCGAATCGCGAGGCCACCACTGAGCTCGTGCGTGAAGTGGCGCGCGAGCCCCGGCTCAGCGTCGACGTCGAAGAAGTCGAAGTGATGAGTGCGGAGGACGCGGCGCGGCTGCGGTTCCTCGGCTCGCCAAGTGTGCACGTGAACGGCCTCGACATCGAGCCGAGCGCACGAAACAGTGAAGCATACGCGTTTGCGTGTCGGACCTACAACGGCCAGGGCGCGCCGCCTCGAGAACTTCTCGTGGCAGCGCTGAAGGAGTCCGAGAGCTGCTGTGCAGCGCCCGTCACTTCTGGCGTGCCAGCGGCTGGAACGCCGAGAGGACGTCCGGGCCTCTTGATGGGCGCGGCAGGACTCTTTGCGGTCCTCGCCTCGGCGTGCTGCATCGGGCCGCTCGTGCTCACGGTGTTCGGCATTTCGACCCTTGGCGCGTCGACGGCGTTTGAGCCGCTCCGTCCCGTCTTCCTCGGCGTCACGGCGCTCCTCTTGGGCGGTGCGTTCTATCTCACCCACGTGCGAACACCCGCATGTGCGCCGGGGTCGGTTTGCGCTACGCCACAATCCAAGCTCCCTCGGCTGAACCGAAACCTGCTCTGGGTTGCCGCGGTCGCGGTCGGTGCGATCGCCGTGTTCCCGAGCCTCGTGGGGCCGCTGCTCGGTGGGAGTCAGATTTCCGTGGCGGCTGCGGGTCCATCGACCACTGTGGCGCTCCACATCGACGGCATGTCGTGTCCGATGTGCGTCGGGCACATCAAGACGGCGCTTGAAGAGGTACCGGGCGTTCAGCGTGCCGCGGTCAGCTACGAGAACCAGCGTGCGGAGGTGGTGGTTGATGGCGCGCCGCCGCCGTCCACGGACACGCTCGTGACGGCGGTTGAAAACGCAGGCTACCACGCGAAGGCCGAGCGGAATCGGTAGCCAACGGTCGAAGAAGGTTTCGTCTCGGCTTTGAGGATTGTGCCGTCGAACAATCCTCGCTTCGCGTGCGGACTCGGTCTGCAAGGAGGAATCGGATGAGTAGCGCATGCCTCCGCGAAGACCTCGCAAGCCGCCGTGTTGCATGGCTGCTGTGGGGGCTACCGGCCCTCGCCTTCGTGCTTGGAGGTCTGCTTGACCCCGGGGCGAGAACAGCTGTTTGGACGACAGCGTTTCTTGTAGCGGGTATTTCCTGCGTGGCAAACGCTAGCCGTTGCGGCCGATTGCACTGCTACTTCACCGGGCCGCTCTACCTTCTCGGCGCTGTCGCGACGCTACTCGTGGGCCTCGGAACGGTTCCACTGGAGTGGAGTTGGATCCCGGCGGTCGCCATCGGCGGGACTGTTCTCGCTTACGTCCCCGAGTGGGTGCGCGGCCGCTACGTAAACACCAGAGGTCTTGGAGGCCAAGTGACCGCGAGATTCGATAGGTAGGTCAACCGGCGCTTGATTGACCAGGTCGGTTAAATTGTATCGAGTGGGCGTCAACCGGCCGTGCGTTCCACATCGAAGCGCGCCAGCAATACGCCGATGTCACCGGATCCGTCGTCCTTCTCGCCCCTCCCGAACTTCGACGGGCAGGTCGCGAGGTGCGCCCGTAAGTGCTCCGCTTCGGCATCGCCGATTCGCAGGACTCCCGTGAGGACCGCGCGGGTGCATCCACGGCACCGCACGCTGTAACCGACTGCGTCTTCCACTACCGTCGCCTGCCGTGCGGGCGAGGGCGCGCTGCCGCTTGTGGCCCGCCCTCACCGACTCGGCCCGTGGCAGCGTCGCTCGGCCCTCTGGAAGCGGCGTCGCTGTCTACCGCGCGTCTGTGCCTGTACGAGCGTGCGATGGCGTGTACGGGTCGTCAACAATGGTCGTAGGGATTTGGTGCGTCAAACCTACGCAGGTGTCCCGATTGCTCCGCATCTACCGTCGCCCGGCTCTCAGCCGTCGCTTTCAGGTCACAATCCTGGATCCCCGAACGCGATGAACGTGAAGGACGGCACCCTACCCCGCTCTGCCCTACCCTGCCAGTTTCGATGCGAACCCGGACAGGGTCCGTCTCAACGGCATGTAGGGGCTCACTACCGCCCGCGCGCTCGTACCGAACAGGTCTCGCGGGCACGGGGAGAGTGCGGTGATGCCACCCTCCCCGCACCCTCGCACGCTACATCTTCTTGGGCTCGACGACTTTGCCGCCCTTCTTCACGCACTCGTCCGCGCTGCTGACTTTCACGAAGCCCTTCCCCTTGCACCCGTTCTTACCCTTGCAGGAATTGTCTGCGCCCGCGCATGCTCCCTGCCCTTTACAGGCGTTGATGCCGGCGCAATGCACGTCGCCGCCGGTCTTGTCCCCCGCGCGCGCTATGACGTTGCCCGCCAATATCAACGCGGCCGCCGCGCCCGCGATCAACATGCCCTTTCCGACTGTGGTTCGATTCATGGTCTTCCCTTCCGTGGTTTGAGGTTTGTCCAACCGATAGCCGAGACGGCGTCTACCATCCATCCCGGGGCGAGCTCCTACTTCATGCCCTTGGCCATCTCGCGCTCGGCCTTGGCGAGCGCTTCGTACTCTTCTGCGGCCGTGGTGTAGGACGTCACGAGGCCGTCACAGTGCTGGTCGAAGTGGAGCTTTTCGACCCACGAGCCACCGGCCTTCCGATAGGCCTCAGCCATCTTGCGGTGCATCTCGGCGGATGCGCGTGCCTTTGCAGACTCTGCGTCGTACATCTTCGCGAGTCTTTCGTGATCAGCGGGGGTCTTCGCTTGGGTGACTATCTGATCCATCTGCTGCTTCGGCTCCCGGGCACGGAGTCTCTCGGGCGAGAAGGTTGTCAGTGCCGTGAGAGCGAGGACGAGTGCGAGAACAATGCGAGCGGCTTTCATAGGCCGTCCTTTCCTTGTCATGGGTGGCAGAGCCACCGAGTTGTGGTGCTGCCGAGACTCTAAGCAGCGCTGCCTAACTACCGAGCATGTGCCGAGCCCAGACGGGAAGAAGTTTAGAGAACCCGGCCTCTCTGAGCACGGCATGTGGCTTGCTCGATCGTTCCAGCATGCGAACCTTAGCACCGGTCTTGGTAGCGGTCAGTCTCCTCGCGTGCGTCGCAAACGTTGCGCGAGCAGAGGAACCTCTCTGCGCCGGCTACGTCGAGCACCTTCGACAGGCGCGAATCGAGCTCGAACGCGGCGACCGCACGGGAGCAGTCGCCGCGTTACGCCGGGCCAAGGCCGCGCTGCACGCGTGCGGCCAAGAAGACTCGAGCGAACGAGGTTCCGGGCCGCACGCGCATAGCAATCGAACGGTTCTCGGCTGAACTAGAACCCGCGGTTGGCGCGCTCGAGCGCGCGGTCGATCTGATGCGGATCGACCGACCGACCCTGCTCGAGGTCTTGGATGAGCGCGTCGACGTTGCGTTCCTCGGCGTTCAGGTTGTCCCTCTGGATGCCCTTGCTGTTCCGGGCACGCCAGGCAAGGGTCTGCTGTGCCGCGAGAAGGTCCGGACGTACAGGACGGGCCATCTCCGCCCGAGCGATTTGCGCGGTAGCGGCGAGGGCGAGAACGGTCAACATTGCGATGCGATTCGTCTTCATAAAGCCTCCCTTTTCGAGTTGTGCATCGTCTGATGCACGGTTGTGGGCGCGCGTTACGCGCGACAGGTTGACGGCGGAGGCGACCGTCACCGCTGGATGTGGTGCGTACGGAGGAAGAGCGGTGGTCCAGAGGCGCGAGAATCAACGGCGTCCGCATGGAGCGCGACCGCGAGCGATCGCGGCCGCGCCTGTCGAGCGCCGAACACCATCGGTTCGCCGCGGAGTGACGTGGCCAAACGCGTGAGGACAAGGCGCTCGTCACCACTGGTTTGACTACAACACTTGCAGCGATGCGGTGTCGCGGAAGATCTGCGGGGACAATGGCGGGCGCAGCACTGACGGGCTTTGAGCTCCGCAAGGTCTGCCGGGTAGCCGACGGTCGCTCGAAGCCCGATGCTCAAGATCGTCAGCAGAAGCACGACCGTCCTACGCGAGTGGCTCAAGCCGGTCCTCCCGTGACTTCGATGCCGCCTACTGAACACGGTGCCATCATCACTTCAGCTCGGGACCGCGGCATCAGCGACTCTCTGCCGGACTCGTACGGCGCCCAGAACGCCGCAGAGCGTGCCGACCGCCGTACCGGCGATCCAGCTTACGACGACCCCGGAAGTAAACGGTGCGGACTGTAGATAGATGACCGGGCTTGCCAGGAGGAAGACGACCGCTCCCGTAACGAGGCTATTGGCCAGAGGTCGTTCGGCGAGAAGGTTCCCGCCAAAGAGCGCCGCCAGAAATCCTGGAAACAAGCCGTAGCCGAACCCGAACACGAGCGAGCTCCCGCCGGCGCCGAGGCGTGCCGTCAAGAAGCGCCCGAGCGCAGACCCGTCCCACACGGCGAGCACCTGGAACTGCGGGCACGCGGTGATCGCTGCGACGGTGATCGCGAGCGACAACACCCCGATACGCGCTGCCACGTCGAGGTGCACGCCGTTGACGGTGGTCGCGCTATAGATCCACGAGAATGCGCCGACGAGGAGTCCCGTATACATCGCGGCACAGAAAAAGAGGTGCCCTTGGGGCAACGCGCTGCCCCAGACGAGTCCGCTCAGAAGCGAGAGGGTCGCTCCGGCGACGAGGAGCGCGGAGAGGACGGCAAGGGGCTCGCGACTGACCTCGTACCACTTGCGATCGACTGCGCTCGTCTTCTCGGTCGCCATAAGTTGGAGGATGGTCGTCCGCGTACGTTCGCGAAGCGCCGCGCGCGGCTCGAGCGTGCCGAGCTCGTCGAGCATGTCCCAGCTTGCGCGGACTTCCACAGAGGAGGCCTTGCACGCGGGGCACTGCTCGAGATGCTGCGTAAGAAGTGCCTGTTCAGCCCGGTCGAGCGGTGCGCTGAGGGACTCCATGAGCAACGCTTCGTAGTCGGCGCACGTGGTGTAGTGCTTGGTCATCGGGACATTTCTCCATGGCCCATCGCGACGAGCTCCGAGCGCACGCGTTTCAGCGCGCGATAGGCGAGTTGCTTGGCGGCGGCTGCGGAGCGCCCGATGACCGACCCAATGTCGTCGTAGGACAAGCCCTCGAAACGCGCCAGAATCAGGACCGTCGCTTCATTCGCGGGGAGCGCCGAGAGCGCCCGCGAGAGCGCCCGCGTGGACTCGCGCGCGGCAACGATTCGCTCCGGGGACTGATCGTTGATTGATCCCGCACGGTCCGTCTGAACCGCGGGATGAGGAGACGAAGTCGTACCAAGAGGCTCGGTAACCGGAGCGCGTCTTCGGCTTCGGAGGCTGTCGTTGACGAGGTTGTGCACGATCGCAAAGAGCCAGGCGCGAAAGGGCCGCTCGGGATTGTAGGAGTCTCGTGCGCGGTGGAGCCGAAGAAACGCCTCCTGGTGAAGATCCTCGGCGGTCGCCGCGTCGCCGAGTCGCCGGATGAGGAAGCCATAGACTCGGCCCGCGTAACGGTCGAACAGTTCGCCAAAGGCGTCCTGGTTGCCGGCTTGATAGGCTGCCATCAGTATCTCGTCACTGGTGCTTTCAGTCACACGTCCCCTTCGTTGAGCTACTACGCCGGACACGCCCAAGCGTAACAAACAATGCCGCCCGGTGTCTCGGCGTGGTGTTACGCGGCGCGCGCCTGGACGTATCCCAGAGAAGACCCCAAACGGGTGCGGAGCAGCGGAGGCCCTTGAGGACGCCGCCGGGGATGCGGGGCGCTCGTCCACGGTTTGAAAACACGAGGCTACAGCCAATGAGAGAGTCGCGACAGAGACGGAGGGTGGGTTCGGGCTGGCGCTGCCTCCAAGCCGGGGTCGTGGCTGCAGGAATCCTGACGGCCGCGAGCGCACGTGCGCAAGTGGAGCGCGTTCGCCTTACGGACCTGATTGCAGAAGCCAGGCAGCACAATCCCGACCTCGGGGCGGCAGAGGCCCGTGCGCGCGCCGCGGCCGCCGTCCCTGCACGGGTCGTCGCGCTCGACGATCCGGTGCTAAGCTATGAAGCCTGGAACGCGCCCGAATCGCTGCGCCTCGATCGAGCGGACAACAACATCTTTCGTCTCTCGCAGAAAATCCCGTTTCCCGGGAAGCGCGCGCTTGCGGAAGAGGTGGCGACGCGCGACGCGGAGATGGCGACAAAGGACGCGCGTGGAACGGAGCTCGACGTCGTCGCCAGCATCACCAAGGCCTACTACGAGCTGTGGCGAATCCACCGACTGATTGCGGTCTACTCGCGCGAGAAAGATCTCGCGCAGCGTGTGGCGCGCATCGCCGAGCAGAAGTACGGCACGAGTGAGGTGTCGCAATCCGACGTGCTCCGCGCACAGGTGGAGCTCACGCATCTGATCAACCGCGTGCACACCGAGACCCTGTCTGTCCGGAGTGCGGAAGCGGAGCTGCGGGAGCTGCTCAGCCGGCCAGGCACGGATCCGTTTGGCATTCCCGAAGATCCTTCACCCCCGCGGCTGACGGCGCGTCTGGAAGACGTCACCGACGTCGCCCTCGCGGAGCGTCCAGAGATCGCCGCGCAGCGCGCCGCTGTGTCGCGTGAGGAAGCGGCCGTACGCCTTTCCGAGCGTGCCCGGCTTCCGGATTTCGAGTTCTCCGTGGGACGCTTCGAGAACGCGCATGGCCGCGACGGTTTCGGTGCGATGGCGTCCGTGACGCTGCCGATTGCGCAGCCGGGCAAGTACGACGCCGGCGTGACCGAGGCCAACGCTCGGCTGTCCGCGCAGAAAGCCGACCTTCGGCGCGCGGAGGACCGGATTCGCCGTGAGGTCGGGCAGACATTTGTTCGCGCAGAGACGGCGCTTTCGCAGTACGAGCTCTTCACCACCACGCATATCCCGCAAGCCGAACAGGCGCTCTCCGTGACGGAAAGCGGCTATCAGACCGGAGCGGTGGACTTCCTGTCGCTGATCGATTCCTTGCGTCAGATCGAGATGGTTCACACGGAACACATTGAAGCGCAGGTAGAATTTGAAAAAGCGTACGCGGACCTCGAGCGCGCAGTCGGGAGGGAACTGCCGCGGCCGGCCGATGCTCATGGCAAAGGAACCCCGCGCCATGGCTAGACGGTTCCTTCTCGTTCTCTTCCTTCTCGTGGCCGTCGTTGGGACGTGGGCGTTCGTCGCGAAGCCTGCCCTCTGGTGGTCCAGCGAGCCCGCGGCCGCCCCTAAGAGCGGATTTTATCAATGCGCGATGCACCCGCAGATTGTTTCGGACAAGCCGGGCACCTGTCCGATCTGTCAGATGAAGCTCGAGCATGTCGATGAAGTCTCGCCTCATGAATCGAACGCAGCGGGCCCACCGGCATCGGCGGAACGGAAGGTCGCGATGTACCGCCACCCGATGCGTGCCGACGTGACGTCACCCAACCCGGCGAAGGACGAGATGGGGATGGACTACATCCCGGTCTACGAGGACGAGATGGGTGGCGAGGCGGGACACGTTCCCGGACACGCATCGTTTACGCTCAGCCCGGAGCGCCAACAGCTCATCGGCGTGACGACGGCGACCCTCGAGACCCGCTCGCTCGAGCTCGACATCCATGCCGTCGGGCGGGTCGCCTACGATCCGATGCTCTACCAGGCGATCGTTGAATACCGAGAGGCGCTGAAATCGCGCGCGGCGACGAAGGATAGTCCTTGGCCGGAAGCGCAACAGGGCTCCGAGGGGATCCTTCGCTCGGCGACGCTCAAGCTCCGTCAACAGGGCTTGTCTGACGCGCAAATCGCGGCACTCGCCCGCGAGCGCGGCGAGCCGACGAACCTCCTGCTTCCGGACACAGCGGTTTGGGTCTACGCGCAGGTGTACGAGTACGAAGCGCCGCTCGTCGAAGCCGAGCAACCGGTGGAGATCGCACTCCCCTCGATTCCCGGCCGGACCTACCGCGCCAAGGTCACGGCCGTCGATCCGATCCTCAACCCCGCTACGCGGACCGTTCGCGTGCGGATGCTCGTGCCGACACCGGATCGGAGCTTACGTCCGGAATCGTTCGTGAAGGTCACCATCCATGTGCCAATCGGGGAGAAGCTCGCCGTCCCGCGCGAGGCGGTGCTCGATACGGGGGAGACACAGATTGTGTTTGTGGTGAAGGGCGCGGGGACGTTCGAGCCGCGGTCGGTGACGCTCGGGCGCGCGGCCCAAGGGTACTACGAGGTGCTCGGGGGCCTGTCGGCCGGCGAGGACGTCGTGACGTCCGCAAACTTCCTCATCGACTCCGAATCGCGCTTCCGGTCTGCGCTTGCCGCCTTCAAGAAGTCGCCCCACGAAGCCCAGCAGCAGCACTGAGGGCGAGCGCCGTGATCAACCGCATCATCGCCTTTAGCGCAACGAACAAGTTCCTGGTGCTAATTCTCACCGTGGTTGCCCTGGTCGGTGCGACCTGGGCGGTCAAAAACATCCCGCTCGACGCGATTCCGGATCTCTCCGATACGCAGGTCATCATCTATTCGCGCTGGGATCGCAGCCCGGACATCCTCGAGGATCAGGTCACGTATCCGATCGCGACGGCGCTGCTCGGTGCGCCGCGCATCAAAGCGGTGCGGGGATTCTCCGATTTCGGCTACTCGTACGTGTACGTCATCTTCCAGGATGGGACCGATCTCTACTGGGCACGCTCGCGGGTGCTCGAGTATCTGAGCAAGATTCTTCCGCGGCTTCCGGAGGGGGTGCACACCGAGATCGGACCGGATGCGACCAGTGTCGGATGGGTCTACCAGTACGCGCTCGTGGACCGTTCCGGGAAGCACGACCTCGCGGCGCTCCGAAGCCTTCAGGACTGGTATCTGCGGTACCATCTTCAGGCCGTGCCCGGCGTCGCGGAAGTGGCCGCGGTTGGGGGATTCGTCAAGCAGTACCAGATCAACGCCGACCCGGACCTTCTGCTCGCCTACAACATCCCACTTCCCGAGCTCGTCACCGCGGTGAGGAAGGGGAATGCCGATGTCGGCGGACGCCTGCTTGAGTTTGCCGGCATGGAATTCATGGTGCGCGGGCGCGGCTATATCAAGTCGCTCGCGGATATTGAGAACATCGTCGTCAAAGTCGACGAGAAGACCGGCACGCCGGTGCTCGTGAAGCAGCTGGCGAACGTGACGCTCGGCCCAGACATTCGCCGCGGCGTGGCCGATCTCGATGGGCTCGGGGATACGGTCGGCGGCATCATTGTGATGCGACAAGGCGAGAATGCGCTGACCGTGATTCAGCGCGTGAAAGACAAGCTGCAGGAGCTCGCGCCCACGCTTCCGGACGGCGTCGAGGTCGTTCCCACCTACGACCGCTCGGACCTCATCGAGCGCTCGATCGACACGCTCGTGCACTCGCTCAAAGAAGAGATGCTGATCGTGAGCGCCGTCATTCTCATCTTCCTCTGGCACGTTCCATCCGCGGTCATCCCGATCATCACGATCCCGGTATCGGTGTTTCTCGCGTTCATCCCCATGTACTTCATGGGCCTCACGTCGAACCTGATGTCGCTCGCAGGCATCGCGATCTCGATCGGCGTGCTCGTGGACGGCGCGATTGTCGAGGTCGAGAATGCGTACAAGCGGCTCGAGGAGTGGATCGCCGGCGGCCGCCGCGGCGACTACCATGCCGTCCGGCTTCGCGCACTGCAGGAAGTCGGCCCTTCAGTGTTCTTCTCGCTCTTGGTGATTGCGGTCGCCTTTCTCCCGGTCTTCACCTTAGTCGACCAGGAGGGGCGCCTGTTCAAACCGCTCGCGTATTCCAAGAACCTCGCGATGGCGATCGCCGCGATCCTCGCGGTGACGCTCGACCCGGCGATGCGGATGATGTTCACCCGCATGGACAACTTCAGTTTCCGCCCCAGGTGGCTTCGCGCGGTGGTGAACACGGCTGCGGTCGGGCGCTACTATCCCGAGGAGCGCCATCCCATCAGTCGTGTCCTCTTTGCGGTCTACGAGCCGGTCTGCCGTTTCGTCCTTCGGCATCGCGCGCTCACGATCTCGCTCGCCATTTTGCTCGTGGCGACCACGGTTCCTATCTACTTGAAGCTCGGCTCGGAGTTCATGCCGCCCCTGAATGAGGGGGCCTTCCTCTACATGCCGACGGCCCTTCCGGGCATGTCCGTCACGCAGGCGCAGGAGATCTTGCAAACGCAAGATCGGATTCTCCGAGGCTTCCCGGAAGTCGCAAGCGTATTTGGGAAAGCCGGGCGCGCGGACTCACCGACGGACCCGGCGCCCTTCTCGATGGTCGAAACGACGGTGGTGCTGAAGCCCGAGATGGAATGGCGACCGGCGCACCGCTGGTACTCGGACAAGCCCCGGTTCATCCAATGGGTGGGCGCGCGGTTCGTGCCGGATCACATCACGTTCGATGAGCTCCAGACCGAGATGGACGACAAGCTTCGGTTTCCGGGCATCCCGAACATCTGGACACAGCCGATCAAGAATCGCATCGACATGCTGTCGACTGGCGTCCGGACGCCCATTGGGGTGAAGATTTTCGGCCCTGACCTGAAGACCATTCAAAGCATTGGGGAACGACTTGAGAGCGTGCTCCGCGGTGTTCCCGGCACACGCAACGTCCTCGCCGAGCGGACGGCCGGCGGATACTACGTCGATTTCGTTCTCAACCGCGACGAGCTCGCCCGGTACGGCCTGACCGTCGACGATGCGCAGATGATCGTCACGTCGGCCATTGGCGGCGAGAACGTCACGACGACCGTCGAAGGCCGCGAGCGCTACCCGGTGAACGTGCGCTACGGCCGTGAGTTTCGCGACGACATCGAGCGCTTGAAGCGGACCCTCGTCCCGACGCCCTCGGGGATGCAGATTCCCATGACGCAGATTGCCGATCTGAAGCTCGTCGAGGGACCGTCAATGATTCGCGATGAGAACGGCCAGCTTGCGGGCTACGTCTACATCGACATGGCAGGACGGGACATTGGGAGCTACGTCACGGACGCAAAAGCGCGCGTGCAAGAGCAGCTCGACTTGCCGAAGGGCTACACGCTCACGTGGAGCGGTCAGTATGAGAACATGCTGCGCGTGCGAGAGCGGCTGAAGGTTGTGCTGCCGCTGACGATCTTCTTGATCGCGCTCCTGCTCTACATGAACACGAAGTCGGGGGTGAAGACCGCGATTGTCCTGCTCGCCGTGCCGTTTTCGCTGATCGGTGCGGTGTGGCTGCTCTATGCGCTCGGGTACAACGTCTCGATCGCGGTTTGGGTGGGCATGATCGCACTCATGGGACTCGATGCGGAGACCGGCGTCTTCATGCTGTTGTTCCTCGATCTCGCCTACGACGAACGGGTCCAGCGCGGACTCATGCGCACGGAGGAAGACCTTACCGAAGCGATCATCCACGGCGCGGTCCGGCGGGTGCGCCCGAAAATGATGACGGTGAGCGCCGCCTTCATGGGACTGCTGCCGGTCATGTGGGCGACCGGCACCGGCGCCGACGTTATGAAGCGCATCGCCGCGCCGATGGTCGGCGGGCTCTTCACCTCATTTGCACTCGAACTGCTCGTCTATCCTGTGATCTACGCGATCTGGAAGTGGCGGTTCGAGATGCGCCAAGGGCGAAAAGTCCCCGAACCGAAGCTCTTCGGGTCCCAGCCGCTTGAGGCGGCCTGAGGTGAGCCCGCGACGCGTAGGCTTGCCTGACCAGGCATGCTGTTGCGCGAAGCCCCTTACGATGATGGCAACGACGAGACGCGCTCAGGGTGTCATCGACATCACGAGAGCGCGACCCATGGAGGACTCCGCGGGCGATGTGCCGCTCACCACAGCATTGCCTCCTGGTTGAATTCCGACCAAACGTCACGGATAAGCTGCCGACAGGTGTTCTTGACGCCCGCGCTGAAGGTGCCTTAGCATGGTCACCATGAAATCCGCCCGCCGACATCGTCAGCTGGCCGGCATCGTCTTGCCGGTGCTCTTTCTCTGCGGGTTGATCTGTCCGTGCGCCCAACCGGTGGCGCAGGCGCAATCCGTTCACGATCGAGAGACTCCGGCGTGCTGTCACCAGAAGGGGGACAAGGCGGCGGAGCACCACTCGCATCCGTCCTCGGGTAAGCACCGGCCGGATTGTCAGCACTGCGGTCAGCTTCAGGTTCTGAAGACCGACCGCCTGCCGCTCCTCTCGCCCCCGGCGAGCTCGGTCGCGGCCGTTCCCCCTGCGCTCCTTCTCCACGTGTCGCGCCCACCAGCAGAGCTCCGTCTTGCGTCTCAGACGTTTTCCGCTCACTCCCCTCCTTCCTCTCTTCTTCGCCTGAAGTGCGTTCTTCTCATCTGAGCTGTCCTTTTTCTAACTGGCGCTTGTCTCAACGCTAGACCTTGGCAGTTTCTGCGCGCTCCGCAGCGTAGCGAGCGCAGCCGTACTGCAAGCATTTGGAAAAGGAATGGCTCATGTTCAGAAGACTCTCGTTTTTCGTTCTCCCGGCGATCCTGGTCGCCGGCTGTTCTCCTCGCATTGGGCCGCCAGTGCTTACGGCGACGCACCCGGCAAGCCCTAGCGCGCCAGAAGCGCCGCTTCGAGCGTCCTCGACGACGTTAGTCGTCGAGGATACCGCCACGGGCCGTGTAGCGCCTCGCCCTCAGGCGAACGAAGGCACCGGCCATCACGATCATCCCCGCATGAGCATGCCCGGAATGGACATGTCGGGCATGGCCGGCATGCGGCACGGGAGCGGCCAATCAGGCCCAGGTGGTAACGAATGACGCGAGCCATCACACCCCTTCTGATGGTGAGCGCCCTTGGCCTCGGCGGCTGCGCCACCCTTCGTCTACACCCGGGCTTCACTGACGTCGAGAAGCTCGTCGCCGAACGAACAGCAGCGAAAGTCGCGTGGCGCGACGGCGGTCCCGCGGATGCAGAGGTGGCCGACCGAATCAAAGCAACACTCGCCAAGGAGCTCACTAGTGATGCCGCCGTACAGGTGGCGCTCCTCAACAATCGGAAGCTCCAGGTGGTCTACCAGAATCTCGGAATCGCCGAGGCGGATCTCGCGCAGGCGGGGCTGCTACCGAACCCGGTGCTGAATGCCGATGTGCGCTTCGGGGTCGGCGTGTCCGGAACCGGGGCGGACATCGGCGTCGTCCAGGAGTTCCTGAGTGTGCTCCAGATTCCGCTTCGGAAACGCGCGGCCGGTGCGGCGTTTGAGGCGGCGAAGTTGGAAGTTGCGCGGGCCGTGTTCGACCTTGCCTCCGAGGTGAAGTCGTCCTTCTACCGGCTCCAGGGGGCGCTGCAGATGCTGGAGCTTCGACGGACCGTTGCGAACGCCACAGCGGGTGCAGCGGAGCTCGTGAAGCGCCAACGCGAGGTCGGGAATACCACGGACCTCGATGTCGCAACGGAACGGACGCTCGCTGAGCAGGCGAAGATCGAACTTGCCGAGGCGGAGGTTGAGGTCGAGGCGGACCGTGAGGAATTCAACGCACTTCTTGGTCTCTGGGGAGACCAGACGACGTGGACCATTGGCTCTCGTCTTCCAGAGCTTCCGAAGAACGAAATCAGCCCGCAAGGGCTCGAGGCGGCTGCGGTGAAGCAGCGACTCGATCTCGCCGCGGCCCGACAGGAGATCGAGGTCCTTGCTCAGACGCTTGCGTTAACGCGCTCCTATGGGCTGGTTCCCGGGGCAACGCTCGGTGCCGCCGCGCAGCGCGAAGTTGAGGGCGGAGCGTGGTCACTGGGACCATCAATCGGGATTCCGATTCCGATCTTCGATCAGCGCCAGGCAACGATGGCGAGTTACACCGCGCAGATTCAGCGAAGTCGTGAGCGCTATACGGCGCTGGCGGTCGACATTCGCGCGGACGTGCGCAAAGCGCGAGCTCGCCTCCTGGGGGCCCGCGCCGAGGCGGAGTACTACCGGCGCGTCGTGCTTCCGCTGCGCCACGAGGTCGTTCGCCAGACGCAGCTTCAGTACAACGGCATGCAGGTTGGTGTCTTTCAGCTTCTCCAGGCACGGCGAGACGAAATCGAAGCCGGCCGCGCTTACATCGCCGCCCTCACGAACTACTGGACGACCCGTGCGGAGCTCGAACGCGCCGTTGGCGGAGAGCTTCGCCTCGAGGACGGCGCTCCGAAGCCCGTCTCTTTACCGGCCGAAGCGCCCGAGTCGCCGACTATTCCTCAACAGCATCACCATGGAGGCTAGGAACGTGGTCTCACGCAGAGAAATGCTCATTCGATCCGGAATGGTGCTTGGAGGGCTCGCGCTCCTCAAGGGCGTCGAGAGCGCGACGGCTGACGTTCCGGGCGCTACTCATCCACGCGAAGGGACGGCAGCGGACACCGGTCGCCCCGAGGGCGCACAGGGAGCTCTGCCTCTCGGCGAGCCGGGGCGCGACTACACGCCCGTCGTCACGCCAAACGGCTCGACACTCCCCTGGAAGGTTGTTGACGGCGCGAAGGTCTATCACCTCGTTGCCGAGCCGGTACGCCGAGAGTTTGCTTCGGGCCTCATCGTCAACTGCTGGGGCTACAACGGAGAGACACCCGGGCCGACCATCGAAGCCGTTGAGGGCGATCGTGTCCGCATCTTCGTCACGAACAAGCTTCCCGAGCCGACCTCCGTGCACTGGCACGGTGTGTTCCTTCCAAACGGCATGGATGGCGTCTCCGGTCTGAATCAAAAAGCGATTCAACCCGGCGAGACCTACAAGTACGAATTTACGCTCCGCCAGCACGGCACGTTCATGTACCACCCGCACTTCGACGAGATGGTGCAGATGGGCATGGGGATGCAGGGCATGTTCATCATGCACCCGCGGAATCCCGACGGTCCGAAGTTCGACCGCGACTTTGCCATCATGCTGAGCGAGTGGGCGATTCCGCTGGGGGCGGCGACGCCAAACACGACCGTGATGACGGACTTCAACATGCTCACGTTCAACAGCAAGGCGTATCCCGCTACTGCTCCCCTCGTTGCACGCCTCGGCGATCGCGTGCGCCTTCGTTTTGGGAATCTGAGCGCCAACAATCACCATCCGATCCATCTCCACGGCTACCGGTTTCGCGTGACGGCGACCGACGGCGGTCGGATCCCGGACGCCGGTCAGTGGCCGGAGACGACGGTACTCGTGCCGGTCGGCAGCACGCGGGACGTCGAGTTCAGCGCCGACGCACTCGGGGACTGGGCACTGCATTGCCACATGACGCACCACACGATGAACCAGATGGGGCACAACGTGCCGAACATGCTGGGCGTGAAAACCGGCAAAATAGAGGACAACGTCCGGAAGGTTCTCCCCGAGTACATGACCATGGGCCGGACCGGCATGGGCAACACGGGGGAGATGTCGACGATGATGGGCGTCCCACCGAACAGCATCCCAATGCTCGGCGGGAAGGGTCCGTTCGGCTCCATCGACATGGGCGGGATGTTCACGGTCTTCAAGGTTCGAGATGGTCTCACGAACTACGACGACCCCGGGTTCTACGACTACCCCCCGGGAACACGAGCCTCACGCGCCACGGCAGCGGAGCTTCGCGCGGCGGGTATCAAGGTGGACGGATAGATGAGCAGGGAAGAAACACGCGCGAGTACGCAACGGTATCACTAGGAGAAGAACCATGGCAGCACGGACACTCGTACTCAGCATACTTATTGTCGCTTTCCCTGGGGTCGCGGTCGCGCACGAGGGGAGCATGCACAAAGAAAAGGCGATTGAAGGCGAGGTCGCCTCCGTTACGGGCGACCATCTAACGGTGCGAGAGAAGGCCGGAACGGTCACGTCAGTCACGCTCACGGCCCAGACGAAGCTCGAGCGGGGCGACGCCGCGGCAGTGCAAGGCGACTTGAAGCCCGGCGCGCACGTGAGTGTGTTCGGCACCAAGCTTCCCACGGGCGAGCTTGTCGCCCGAGAGATCGATCTTCAGGAGAACGCGGACGCATTCCCGCACGCAAAGCACGCCAACCACTAGATCACGTCCGATGAAACGGCGAACACGTGGCCTTCTTGTCCTCTTGACGGCGGTTATCCTAAACGCGGTCATCGGGTACGAGTATCTCGTCACGCACACGTTTAGCGCGCGGGCCAAGCCCTCGGCACTGGAGGCGTTGATCGCGAGGAAGATACGAGGCCTTGCGACGGCGCCCGTCGTGAAGCGGCTGAAGAACCCGCTCGACGCCGCACCGCTCCCGATTGCGGAGGGGCGCGACCACTTCGCCGACCACTGCGCCTTCTGTCACGGCAATGATGGAAGCGGGAAGACGCCCGTGAACGAAGGCCTCTATCCCCCAGCCCCCGATCTCCGGGAAGCGAACACGCAGCACCTCTCGGATGGGGAGATCTTCTGGATCATCCAGAACGGCATTCGCTTTACCGGAATGCCGGGCTGGGGTGGAGAGGACGAGGAGAACTGGAAACTCGTCCTCTTCATTCGTCACCTGCCCCAACTCTCGCCGGAAGAGCTCCGGCTGATGAAGGAAGTAAACGGCTAGGCCGTAGATTGCGAGGAGCTCCAGAGCAATGAAGGACCCCGTCTGTGGTATGTCGGTGAAGCCGGAGAGCCTAGAGAGCGCGCTGTCTACTGCGGCGAGACGTACGTGTTCTGCAGTGCGCACTGTCGGGCAAGATTCGGAAACAGAGCCGTCCCGGTACGCCGGCGGTGGAGACGCACCGTCAAAGGCTGCGCGTCCGAGAACGCCGGTCGGGACGGAGTACACCTGTCCGATGCATCCAGAGATTTGAGCCCCGGGACGCTACCGAGGAGGAGACGAACCCCGAGCTCGTCGACATGAGCCGGCGCTTCTGGATCGCGACTGCGAACGATGGCGCGATGGTTTTGCGAGGCTGGCAACCTCGTTGCCGCGCCGTCGAGCCGACCGCGGGACGTGTCTGATCAGCGCGATCGCAGCAGCTTCGGCGCGAGAAACACGAGCCACACCGCCGAGCCGGTCAGCCAGAGCGCGGCCGCCCACGCGAGATGATCGAAATAGGTGTGGCTCAGATCGGCGGCGAAGCGCGCGAGCATCGCGAGAACGAGCATGACCCCGAGCACGACGATCGCGGGCGGACGTCCCGCGGCGAGCGCGTCGAGACCGAGATGACTGAGCGCCACGTGGGTCGCGACGCCGAATGCCATGAGGCCGAATCCGCCGATGAAGAGCACGTGCAGCGCCGGCACCCTATAGTCCGGCCAGAGCCCGGCGACGGCGAGACCGAGCGGCATCAGCCACGCAGAGAGCCAGACCAGCTTCCGGTGAAACCCGGGCTTCGCCGGTCGCTTCCATGCGCCGCCGCCGAGCGCGAGCCCGAGCGCCACGACCGTCGCGCGTACGAGCGCCTTCATCCGCTCGCGCGCCGACGCATCGAGGTCCGCCGGCGGCGCCGCGTCCGCGAGGCCATGCGCGACACCGATCGGAATGAGGACGAAGGCCGCCGGAGGTCGGCGCCCCGCGCCCGCACCGAGAAAGCGCCGGATCGCGAACCGGAGCAAGCCGAGGAAGAGCGCGGCGTAGCCGACCTCGGCGAGCGCCCATCGTTCCGCAGCCGCCGCGCCTGTGATCGCGACGAGGCACGCGAGCGCCAGGCTCATCTCGACCGCGGAAGGGGCGTCGCTGCGCGTCCGGCGCGGCAGCGCGGTGAGGAGGAATCCGAGCGCGAACGCCATCATGAACGCCTGCATCTGCACCAGCCCGTGGAAGAGGCAGGAGTACGTCGCAAGCACGCCGACGCCGTAGAGCAACCAATGGCCGATTCCCACCCAACCGAGGAGCACGGCGAGAGGGAAAAAGAGCCGAAACGGCTCTGCACGCCATCGGGGCGCGACAGGCGCGGCGAAGGATCGCTCGGATTCCGGTACCCGCAGCACCACACGCCACACTCCAACGTCTCCGGTTGATGCGCGCACCCCGGACGGCAGAATTGCGGCGATGCACTTCCCGCGCCTCATGTGGCGCGTGAGCCCGGGTGTTCACGAGAGCAAGTAGCTCAGCGGTACTTGGGTGCCCTCATTGGACATCGATGCGGCGCCAGGCGAACTCCCGCTCAGCGACGAGCGGCGATCAGAGCACGCGCACCGCGATGCCGTTTGCCGTGAATTCCCGGATGAGATTTGAGACCTCGGGCGCGAGGGCGCGATCGGAGCGATCAAACATCAGCTCGACGTGCACCCGATGCGGCGATGCCGAATTGGCGTCGCGAACGTGCGTCCGCAGATTCTCCAGATCGTAGGCCGTCGCGGGAGCCGAGTAGTAAAGTGAACTGCTCGGACCGATGATGTGCGCTTCGATCATGGCGATCTCCTCGGTGGCAGGCGATGACTGCCGCGACTCTACGCTCCTGAGACGATCCGTCAAGCAAGAATCAAAGCATCTCTTGCTAAATTCTGATGCGCAGGCGCCCGCCGTCGGGAACATACGAACTGATCTAGTACTAAGGTCGTACTACGTAGGGGTGAGAACTAGCGTCGAGCCTCGATTCGAATGCTCGCGGCTCACGTCGATGCGTGAGAGACATGAGCAGACCGTCGTCACAAAGCGCGCATCATCGTACGCGCGGTGACGTGAGCGTGTCGGTAGCAATGGGGAAACTGGCGGAGCGGAAGGGTTCAGAACGCGATCGTCATCCCCGTCAAGGAGCAGTGGGCCGTCGTTCGACGTGCACGTGGTTCGTGAAGTCGCACTGGCCGAGTCCGGGATGATGCGACTCGCTGCGTCGCGCACCGTTGCGGGATCGAGGGCGAGGTTGAGGCGCGTGCCGTGGCGAATGCGGTCGATGAGCTCGGCGGAAGAGTAGCGCCGGAGAAAGCCGCTGTGCAGATCACGCGGCCGGGTGACGAAAAGATCCGCGTCGGGTTCGTCGCCCCGTCCGCTCGGGCCGTGACACTGCGCGCAGTGGAGCGCGTACGAGACCGCGCCGTCGCGGTGCGCCGCGCGCGCGGCCGCGAATGGGACCGTCGCATTCCCACGCGCGCGAAAGTCCCGCGCCTCAGCACGGCCGAATTCCCGCCGGTGGGAACAGGAACCACGGGAGCACGGCGTAACAGCGGCACGCAACTTGGAGACATCAACCCTCATGCGTGTCGGTGATCTCATGGAGCGCGATGTCCTCACGCTCGAGTGCAGCGACGGTCTCGACCTCGTCGACGACCTCATGCGCCTCGGGCGCATCCGCCATATGCCGATCGTCTCGAACGGGCGATCCGCAAGGTCATGACGACGCACCTCTTCACGACAACACCCGACGCGTCGATACGGAACGCCGTCGACCTCATGCTCGCGAAGCGGATCGGATGCCTGCCGGTCCTCGAGAAGGGCAAGCTCGTCGGCCTGCTGAGCGAGAGCGACTGCCGGCGCCATCTGGTGCGGCTCTTCGACCTCGCCGAGACCAACGACACGCCGGCCGAGATCCCCTCCGGAGCGTAACGAGCCACGATTGCAGACCTCAGCGAGCTTGCCTAGCATTCCGGCCGGCATGGCGGACGGTTCCAAGGGCGCGATCCTCGTCGCCGACGACGAGGCGGCGGTACGCGAGAGCGTCGCCGAGGTGCTGCGCGACGAGGGCTACCAGGTGACGGCGGCGGCCGACGGCACCAGCGCGCTCCAGGCGCTCGAGAGCCACGACTTCGACGTCGTCCTTTCCGATCTTCGCATGCCGGGTGCCAACGGCCTCGCGATCCTGCGTCGTGCCCGCGAGGTCTCGCCGCAGACGCTCGTCCTCTTGATGACGGCGCACGCGACGGTCGACACCGCGATCGAGGCGTTGCAGCGCGGCGCGCAGGACTATCTGCTGAAGCCGCTCATCTTCGAGGACGTGCTCCACAAGATCGACCACCTGATCCGCCACCGGCAGGTCGCGTGGGAGAACCAGATGCTGCGCAGCCAGGTGGCACAGCAGTGGGACTTCGACAATCTCGTCGGCAGCGCGCCGGCGATGCGCGAGGTGATGAAGCTCGTGCGACGCGTCGCTCCGACGCCGAGCACCGTCCTTATCACCGGCGAGAGCGGCGTCGGCAAGGAGGTGGTCGCGCGCGCGATCCATCACTTCAGCGAGGTGCGCGAGCGCATCCTCCTTCCCGTCAACTGCGGCGCCATCCCGGAGACGCTGCTCGAAAGCCAGCTCTTCGGACACCTCCGCGGCGCGTTCACCGGCGCCATCAGCAACCAAGAGGGTCTCTTCCAGCGTGCACGCGGCGGCACGATCTTCCTCGACGAGATCGGCGACGTACCGTTGAACCTGCAGGTGAAGCTCCTGCGCGCGATCGAGCAGAAAGAGATCCTGCCCGTCGGCGCGACGAATCCGATGAAGGTCGAGGTGCGGGTGATCGCCGCGACCAACCGCGACCTCGCACACGCGGTCGAGGAGGGCACGTTCCGCGACGACCTCTACTATCGGCTGAACGTCGTCGGCATCGAGATCCCACCGCTGCGCGAGCGCCGCGAGGACATCCCCGCGCTCGTTCAGCACTTCATCGCGCTGCACAACCGCGAGCTGCGGAAGACGTTCAAGGGCGCCGACGGCGCCACCATGAAGGTGCTGCTGTCATCGCCGTGGAAAGGCAACGTGCGCGAGCTCGACAACGTGATCGAGCACGCGATGATCCTCGGCGAGGGCGACTGGATCACGATCGCGGATCTCCCGCGGGCGTTCAAGCCCGAGGTGGGCGTCCCGACGGCGGTCGGCGACGACCTGCGCGAGGCCTTGCGAACGTACGAGAAGGCGCACATTCAGGCCGTCCTCGCGAACGCCGACGGCGACAAGCGGATCGCCGCAGAGCGCCTCGGGGTGTCCTTGTCGTCGCTGTACCGCAAGATCGACGAGCTCGGCCTGGCCGGCGGCTCCGTGCCGTCGAGCTGACACACTGTCGACGAGTCCGACGGGCGGCGTCTGCGCCACGCAGCAGACGCGCCCCGGGCTTCGCACCGGCGCGAAGCCGGGAGCAGGTCGATTCTCACGGCCGCGAACGCCGCGGCGCGTCCGACCGCCCCGCGTCCGTCGTCGCTCGGCTTTCCAGGCGGTTCGGGCCGTCGCCGCAGTGGCATGCGCGATGCAGTCGGACGCGACGACACCCCGCTCACCCAGGAGGCGCCATGTTGCAGATGCCGGCCGACGTCGAGACGCTCCGCACCTCGTTCCCCACCACCTTCACGTGGCGATACGAGAGTCGTGACCCGAGCTTGAAACGGCTGTACGAGAACGCCAAACGCGATCAGTGGGACGGCACGACCGCGCTCGACTGGACGTGCGTGGTCGATCCCGAGGCGGAGAACCTGCCGGACACGCAGATCGCGATCTACGGCTCGCCGCTCTGGGATCGGATGACGCCGCGCGAGCGCGCGCAGCTCCGTCACGAGTCGATGGCGTGGATCCTCTCGCAGTTTCTCCACGGCGAGCAGGGCGCGCTCCTCGCGACGTCGCAGCTCGTCGACGCCGTGCCGAACATGGACGCCAAGCTCTACGCGGCGACGCAGGTGATGGACGAGGCGCGCCACGTCGAGGTGTACGACCGGTACCTGCGCTCGAAGCTGGAGAAGGTCTACCCGATCAACCGCCACCTGAAGGGTCTGCTCGATCAGATCCTCGCCGACTCGCGCTGGGACATGAAATACCTCGGCATGCAGATCCTGGTGGAGGGTCTGGCGCTGGCGGCCTTCGGGTTCATCCGGACGTACGCCAACGAGCCGCTGATCCGTGACCTCACCTACCACGTGATGCGCGACGAGTCGCGCCACGTCGCGTTCGGCGTCATCTCGCTGCGCGACTTCTACCGCGATCACTTCACCGCCGCCGAGATCCGCGAGCGGCAGGAGTTCACCTACGAGGCCTGCGTCGCGATGCGCGACCGGTTCCTGGCCCGCGACGTGTGGGAGCGCATGGGGCTGCCCGCCGACGAGTGCTGCCGCTACGCGCTCGAGGCACCGAGCATGCTCGAGTTCCGTCGCATGCTGTTCTCGAAGATCGTCCCCAACGTCAAGAAGCTCGGGCTGCTCGACGGCTGGTTGCGCGCACGCTTCGAGGATCTCGGCATCTTGATGTACGAGGATCTCGACGCGTCGGACGCGGGCGCGCTCGACGCGCCACCGCTGGCTGCCGTCGCGCACTGACCGGCGCGGCGGGCGATACCGAGGCCGGATTGCCGAAGCGGCCGACGCTGCGCTACAGAGCGCCGATGCGCGATCCCCTGCCGCCCGACGGCAACGAATCGACGGGCGCGCGCCCGCGCGTGCTGATCGAGGCCCGAACCGGGTCGCTGCTCGGCTCGGTCGAGCTCGACGACGCGAGCCTGCGCAAGCGCCTCGCGTTCCTCGACTACGGGCCGACCGACGACGCGCTCCTCGCCGAGCTGCACCAATTCGCGCTCGCGCACGTCGATACTATCGTCGACGAGTTCTACGAGCACCTCCTGCGCTTCGACGAGACGCGCGAGATCCTGCGTGACCCGGCGCAGGTGGCACGGCTGAAGACGCTGCAGCGCGAGTACTTCCTCCGGCTCACCAGCGGCCGCATCGACGCCGAGTATTTCGAGAGCCGGCTGCGCGTCGGCGCCGCGCACGCCCGCATCAACTTGCGGCCCGAGTGGTACCTCGGCACCTACAACCTCTATCTCCGCCTGGTCATGAACCGTCTGCGCGCGTATTGCGCCGACGATCCGGAGCGGCTCACCAGCATGATCGCCGCGCTCAGCAAGGTGATCTTCCTCGATATGGGACTCGCGATCGACGCCTACATCTGGAGCGGCTACGTCGACCGCGCGCTCGCCCAGGAGTATCGCCGCGTCGCCGAGGTCGCCGAGCACACCCTGCACGAGAAGAACGCGCTCGAGCGCGCTAAGGCCGATCTCACCCACATGATCGTGCACGACCTGAAGGGCCCCCTCGGCGGCATCCTCACGCTGACGCAGCTCGCGCTCCGCAAGCGCGAAGGCCTCCCGGACGCGCATGCCGCGCGCTTCGCGCAGATCCAGCGGAGCGCGCGCGACCTCATGCGCATGATCGAGAACATCCTCGAGGTCGAGCAGATGGAGGAGGGTCGGCTGACGTTGCGGGCCGAGCCGGTCGACCTGGCGCTCCTCCTCGCCGAGTGCGCGAACGAGTTCCGCGCCACTGCCGAGATGGCCGGCCAGACGGTCACGGTGGAGGTCGCGGACGATCTCTCGGCGATCGTCACCGACCGCTGGGTCCTGCGGCGCGTGCTGAACAACCTGGTCGTGAACGCCATTCGCCACAGCGGCTCGCGCGAGGCGATCCGCCTCGAGGCGTCGCCGGAGCACGGCGGCGTGCGCGTGGGCGTGCGTGACGGCGGACGGGGGATGACGGCGGACGAGCAGGCGCTCCTCTTCTCGCGCAGCCACGCGCCGCTCGCCGACGGCAGAGTCCGTAGCCGCGAGGACACGGGGCTCGGACTCGTCTTCTGCAAGATGGCCGTCGACGCGATGGGCGGCACGATCAGCGTGGAGAGCGCGCCCGGCGCCGGCACCGTCTTCACGGTGCGACTGCCGGCGGTGAGCGCGTCGTGAGAGGAGGAACGGGGCGATGAGGGGGACGCGGCACCGAATCGGCGCCGCGCTCGCGCTCGCCGCCTGCGCCGCGCTCGTCGCGAGCTGCCGACCGGCGGCGCCGCGGCCGACGACGGGCATTCGCCCCGACACAAGCGTCGCGCGTGGATCGATGTTGTACGCGTCGTACTGCGCGGGCTGCCATGGAGCGGACGGCCGCGGCGACGGTCCGGTGGCCCGCACGCTCCACGTGACGCCGACGGACCTCCGCACGCCACGCCTCTTCGCGGGCGTCTCCGACGCCGAGATCACCGCGCGCGTCCTCCACGGCGAGCCGCTGCGGACGGCGCCGCACGGCAGCGCCTTCGCGACCGAGCGTCAGGTCGCCACCATCGAGGAGTACGTCCTCGCACTCGACGGCCGGCGGTGGGAGCGCGTGCGCGCGGGGCGCCTGGTCTACGAGTCCAATTGCGCCGCGTGTCACGGTGCGTACGGCAGCGGTGAGGGCGTCCTCGGGTCGCTGCTCGCGCGTGCGCCCGCCGATTTGCAGCTGGCGAGCGCACGCTACACCGACGCCGCGTTCGCCGCCGTCATTCGCAACGGCACGGGAGCGATGCCGCCGATGGGCGACCTCATCGGCCCCGACGAGACGCGCGCGCTGATCGTCTACGTCCGGCTCCTGTCGCCCGGCTACCGATTGTACGACACCTACTGCGCGAGCTGTCACGGCGACGACGGTCGCGGCGTCCACCCGGAGGACACGCTGCCCCCTGCCCTCGTCGGACCGCCGCTCCAGCGGGCGCGCCTCGCGGCGATGCGACCCGACGCGCGGCGCGCGCAGGTGCTGCACATGTTCGAGCGCGAGCGCGGCGTGATGCCACACTTCCGCAGCACGCTCGACGCGGAGCAGATCGCGGACGTCGTCGCGTTCCTCCGCACGCGGCAGCGCTGACGACAAAACATGGCGAGGCGAGCGCGCGCGACTACCGCGCCGAGGAGATCCTGCGTGACGGCGGCGCGATCGTCGTCGACGGACGGAAGCGCGTCGGTTGAGTCCCCCCGCGCCCCCGACGCTGCTCGTCGGATCGGTGGCGATGCTCGCCAGCAGCCTCGCCGTGCCGGCGAACGCCCGCCGGGCAGCGTGATTCGCATGTCCGCGAATTCCGGCCCCGGACCATCGCATGCATCGGAGGGTCCACACGAAATGGGCCGAGAATGCGGGCCTTCCGATTGGCACGGAACCAGCTCTTCAGGTGCCGAGGAGCATCCTCTATGAGCGGATTCAGGACGATCCTCCTTCCCGTCGACTACGCACCGCCGTCCACCGCCGCTCTCCATGCCGTCGACGCGGAGGCACCCGTGAGACGCGATCCGCCGCTCGCCGCCGTCCCGGGAAGCGCCGAGGCGACCATCACCGTCGACACGACGGGGGCCATCACCTCGTGGAACCGCGCCGCCGAGGGCATGCTCGGCTGGGCCGCGCGTGAGATCGTGGGGCGCTCGGCCGCGTTGCTCGTCCCCGAAGAGCGGCTGCGCGCCGGTGAGCTCACGCGCCTGGAAGAGCTGGTGGCGGTGCGGGGCAGCGTCCACGATTTCGCAACCACCCGCCTCACCAAAGACGGTCACGCCGTCCCCGTGAGCGTCACCTGCGGCGAATTGACGGACGCGGCGGGCGACGCCCTAGGGTACTCCTGCGTGATTCGGCTTCTGCTGCCGCACGCCAGCCTCGCCGATCGGCTCTACGAATCCGAGAAGCTCGCAGCGCTGCGCACGATCAGCGCCGGATTCGCGCACGAGATCGGCAACCCGCTCGCCGGCGTCACGGCGCTTCTGCAGCTCGTGGCGCGACGCACCCAGGAACCGGCAACGCGAGAACGTCTCGCGAGCGCGCACGCCGAGCTGACGCGCGTCGCCCGGATCATCCGCGAGCTCGCCGACTTCACGCGGCAGGACGGCGAGTCGGTGAGGATCGACGTCAACGAGGTGCTGCGTGCCGCGCTGACGCTCGCCCACTACGGTCACCCACACGCGCGCGCGACGGTCGTGCTCGAGGCCGACCGGCGTATCCCGCCGTTCGTCGGCAGCCGCAATCACCTCCTGCAGGTGTTCTTGCACCTCGCCATCAACGCCTACGAGGCGATCGGCGATGGTGAGGGCCGGCTGCGCGTCGTCTCACGGCTCGGGAGCGACGAGATCCTCGTCGTGTTCGAGGACACCGGCAGCGGCATCCCGCCGCAGGCGCTCGCGCGCCTCTTCGAGCCGTTCTTCACCACCAAGGCGAGCACGGGGCTCGGCCTCTTCGTGTGCCGGCGCATCGTCGTCGACGAGCTCGGCGGCACGATCGTGGTCGAGAGTGAGCCCGGCGCCGGCGCGCGCTTCAGCGTGCGGCTGCCGCTGCAGGGGCGGCCGATCGCGACACCATCGGGACACCGCACCCGCCGACATCAGCCGCGACCGAACTGACGCCGATCTCGAGGCGCTCACACCCGCGCACGGGACGGCTGCGGCACATCGGGCTCGGCGTCGGCGGGCTCGTCATCCTCACCCTCGCGGGCGCCTGCGTCAGCTTCGCGACGCCGTCACAACTTGGCGAGGTAAGCGACCAATGCGTCGATCTCGCCGGTGCTGAGGTTTGGACCGCACGTTCGATCAGCGCGTTGCCAGATGCATTTGAGCAGTTGCCGTGCCACTGAAAGACGACGCCGCACGTCCGGAGTCGTTCTCATGTCCACCACAAAAGGGGGATACCGTTCCGACGAATGCGAACAACCCAACCCACGGTCCCGGATACCTGGCTACAGTGGAAGATTCCCGGTCGCAGCAGGTGTCGACGCGTCGCGCCGGAAGGCGTCGACTTCGCGGCCTCCGCCGACACACACGACCTCGGCAACGAAGTGACGCACCTTCAAGGCGCAGCGGCTAGATCCCGAACCGTCGCAGCACCGCGGTCGCCGCGCGGCACGTCCGGTCGACGAGATCGGACTCGCGCTCGCGCTCCGCGACCACACGGTCGAGGAGCGCTTGGCACTCGGCCCAGAGCGCGACCTGGGCCGCCGCGAGCGCATCACGATCGTTGGGGTCGAGCCCGCGCGGCAACCTGAGCGGGGCCGAGATGAGGTGCGTCACGCGGACCGGCCACGGGGCGACGCCCGGGAGGATGTGCAGGCCGGCGGCGCCGATCTGGAGGCGCGTACCGCGGTAGTACGCATCGTCGCCGGCGTTGCCGAGACGGACGAGCGCGGCGGGTGCGGGGACATCGGTCTGGTAGTACATCTCGTCGAGGCCGAGTCCGGCGACGAAGAGCACCGTCGCGTCGTGTCGCATTGCGAGCTCGACGAACCCGAGCTTGCCGTACCATTTCAGGCGGTACGGTTCGCGGCGGTAGGAACGCAAGATCGCCTCCGTTCCCGAACCTGGGTACAGCATGAGCGCTCGCTCCTCCTCGAGCACCCGCTCCGCCATCTCCATGTGACGGTTCGGGATGAGACCCCAGTCGGTCGCGAGCGAGCGCAGGATCGGGACGGTGAAGAAGAGATTCCCGTGACCGATGAAGCGGAGGAGATGTCCCAGGTTGCGGTAGATCGCGACCGTCAGCATCAGCGGATCGGTGATGTCAAGGCAATGATTACCGATGAGAATGACGGGGCGACCGCTGTGAAGCGCCGCCGAGAGATGCTCCGTCCCGATGACGTGGTGCCGATGATACGCGCGGAGCGCGTCACCGACGCGCAGCATCATGCGATTCGTCCACCGCCGTGGGTCGACCTGCGTGAACGGTACGTCGTCGCCCGCGAGCGGTTGTCTGGCGTCGCCGGTGCGCCGTCGTTCCTGCGTCTCGCCGATGGTCACCCGATCCTCTGGAGCAACCTGCGTGCCGAGTGGTCTGCCGTTTGCTCCGCACGTGGTCATGGACCTGCTGTCGCTGCTCGACCGTTGCATCGCGCTGGAGACCGGAGCGAGCGAGGTCTACGGGCTTCTCGCCGAACGCTTCGCCGACGACGGCGAGCTCGAGGAGCTGTGGCGGAGCATGGCCACCGACGAGCGCCGTCACGCACACAAGCTCGCGACCTGGCGCGCGCTCGTCGCGGCCGAACATCCCGATCACCGCGCCAGCACGAGCGGATTTGCCGACGCGGTGACGGCGCTCGAGGGGTTCGTCGCGCATGCCCGAGCGGAGGCTCGGCGTTGCACGACCGCCGACGCCGCGTTCGCGCTCGCGCTCGCGCTCGAGACCAGCGAGCTCGACGCGATCTACACTCAGCTGCTGCAGAGCTCGCCAATCGCGCGCTTTCCGGATCTCGCCGAGACGGTCCGCAGCGAGACCGCTGGGCACCACGCGGCATTGCTGCGCATCGTCCAGGCACGCTCGCGGGACGACGGGAACCTCCTGCGCGCCGCCTTGCTCGCGACGCACGGCGACGACGGCGTGATCGAATAACAGGTCAGCCTTGGGTCCGACCTCCACGTCGCTCGGTCGGTCCATTCTTCATCACGGACCGGTGGTCCTCGACCAGCTTGAGGAGGTCGAAGGAGCTGATGAGCCCGATCACCCTTTTCTCCTTCGACACCACCACGTGATGGACGCGGTGTTTACGCATCACGCATGCGACCACGTGGACGTCGTTGTACTCGGGGAGCATGTACACCGGGCTGGTCATCACCCGCGACACACTCGTGCCGTCCCGGTGCGCCTTGAGGAGAGTCGGTGTTGCCCTGCAGCCTGGACCCGAGCGCGCGGTGAATCGCCTCGACGGCGACTGCCGCGGGCGGCCCCAAGCATGTCGAGAGAACCAAGAGACCGCCGGCGGCGACGATGAGACAGCGGGAGCGAGGTGGGTGACTGATGGAGAAGTCCTTCGGGGCCAGCCGCGTTCAATAACCGCCGCCCGTCCCGAGTGTCAACGAAGATCGGACCCACGATAGTGAGGCAGCCGCGTCCGAATCGACCGTTAGATACGCATGCTCGTCGATCAAACCCGAGCACACCGAATCAGGCGGTTACATCGGGTGGTGCAGAGACCTTTGTTACGCAGGCGCCGGGATAGCGTCGAGCGCGACGACACATTCGGTGTGCCCGTGTCGGTCTCGGTTGGTAGACGGCCGCTCCGGCGGTGTCCGGATCCACCCGAAAATCACGGACCGCCGCCGACTTCGTGGTGGATCGAGCTCAGACGTGCGCGCGTTCCTCCAACGCACCTCGCGTCGACCGTTCGGTTGCATCCCGGACTTCTTCTTCTAAGCTGTGCCCGCCACGAAGGAGGAATCATGCCCGGTCCGATGGAAGGGGTTCGTGTCGTCGAGTTGGGATTCTGGGTGGCAGGCCCGTCGGCGGGCGGGATCCTCGCCGATTGGGGAGCCGAGGTCATCAAAATCGAGCCGCTGGACGGCGACCCGTTCCGCGGCCTCTTCCTGCGCGGCATGGGCGTCGATGCGCCGATCAATCCGCCGTTCGAGTTGGACAATCGCGGCAAGCGCAGCATCGCACTGAACTACGCGGAGGCGACGGGCCAGAAGATCGCGCTCCAACTCCTCGATCGGGCGGACGTGTTCGTCACCAACATTCGGCCGGGCGCGCTGGCGCGTGCCAGGCTCGACTACGAGAGTCTTCTCGCAGCGCAATCCACGGCTCGTCTACGCGAGCGTGACCGGTTACGGTCTCGAGGGACCGGACCGCGATCGCGCCGCGTTCGACATCGGCGCGTTCTGGTCCCGTGCGGGCATCGCGGCGGCGCTCACCCCGCCCGGCGCCGATCCTCCCTATCAGCGTGGAGCCATGGGCGATCACACCGCCGGCATCACCGCGGTTGCCGGGATCGGAGCGGCCTTGTTCGCCCGCACCCGCACCGGCCGCGGGCAACTGATCTCCACCTCGCTCTTGCGCTTGGGCATCTTCACCGTCGGCTGGGACACGAACATCATGTTGCGGATGGGCATCCCAGCCGTGCCGATGACCCGAACGGCCACACCCAATCCGATGATCAGTTGCTATCGGGGCAGCGACGGTCGTTGGTTCTGGCTCCTTGGCCTCCAGGGCGATCGCCTGTGGCCCGATCTCGTGCGCGCCATCGCGCGCCCCGAGTTACTTGACGATCCGCGATTTCGCGATCTCACCGGACGCAGGGAGCACTGCACTGAGCTCGTCCGCGTGCTCGATGAGGCGTTCGCTTCGAAGACCCGTTCCGAGTGGGCCGACATCTTCGATCGCGAGGGCGTGTGGTGGGCGCCGGTGCAGTCCACCGACGAGGTCATCCAGGACCCCCAGGCGATCGCGTGCGGCGCGTTCGTCGATGTGCCGCTGGCTGAAGGCGGCACCACGCGCATGGTGGCGTCGCCGGTCGATTTCTCCGACACAAGCTGGGCGCCCCGCTCCAACGCTCCCGAGCTCGGGCAACACACCGAGGAGCTCCTGCTCGAGCTCGGCTACGACTGGGAGGCCATCGCGCGGCTCAAGGAAGAGCACGCGATCTCGTGAGCATCCGGCGCGGCCGAGATCGATCGATCCGGCCGCTCGCACCTGCGAAGGAGTACGCATGGACGTCACCACACTGCACGGCAAGACGGCACTCGTCACCGGCGGCGCGAGCGGCATCGGCAAGGCGACGGCCCTGGCGTTCGCGCGGCGCGGCGCGGATCTGATCCTCTGCGACGTCAACGAGGCCGGTCTCGCCGCCACCGAGCAGGAGATCCGCGCCATCGGGCGCGAGGTGTTCACGCGTCGGGTCGACGTCGCCGATCGCGACGAGATGTGCGCCTTCGCCGAGGCGGTGCACGCCCGGATCGATGCCGTCGACATCGTGATGAACAACGCCGGTGTCGGTCTGGGCGCGGGCTTGCTCGACACGTCGTTGGACGATTGGGACTGGATCGTCGGCATCAATCTTCGGGGCGTGATCCACGGGTGCCACTACTTCGTGCCCGCGATGGTGAAGCACGGCCACGGCGGTCACGTGATCAACCTTTCTTCCACCGCGGGATACGTCGCCAGCGAGGCGCTGCTCGCCTATAGCACGACGAAGTTCGCCGTCCTGGGTCTCTCCGAGGCGCTGCGCCAGGAGTTGCGCCGCCACGGTATCGGGGTCACCGCGGTCTGCCCGGGGGTGATCAACACGCCTATCGCCGCGAACGCGCGCATGCGCGGCGTCCAGGCGATGCCGAAGGTGCGCGACGGCGTGATCGACGCGTTCCGCCGCCGCAACTACCCGCCGGCCCGGGTGGCCGAGAACATTCTCAAGGCCGTACAGCGAAACCGCGCGGTCGCGCCGATTTCGCCCGAGGCGTGGTTCGCGTACCTCGCCAAGCGCGTCGCGCCCGCGGGCATCGCCTGGCTGAATCGCAAACTCAGCGATCGCGTCCGCCGCGAAGCGGGCGTCGCGTAGACCGAGCGCGTCAGCGGACCTCGAACTCGCGTGTGCGGCTGCCGCCGTCGTTCAAGGTGAAGACCGCTTTGTGCCGACCCTTCGGCCAGCCGCCGGGCGCGGGTGTGCGCCGCCGCATCGTCATCGGATCACTCGCGCTCGCGCTCGTCGGGCCGCAGTTCGTCGCGGCGCTCGCGCCTCTCCTCGAGATGCTCCGCGTGGTCCTCGCGCTGCCAACGGTCGAGCTGGTCTTCCTCCGAATCTTCCTCCACGTCGCGACGGCGATCGTCCCGCCCGGAGAAGGGAAGAGGTTGGTCCTCATGAAGCGAGGGAGCGCCATGCCCGGCGGCATCGTCCTGCGCGAGAGCCGGCGCTGCGAGCGTGGCGATCAGGGCGAGGGCGAGCAGCGAGAACATCTTCCCCATTGTGTACTGCTCTTGCCGCGGGCCGAGGGGCGGGTCAACTGAGGAGGACGATGGCATGGTGAGCCCACCGAGGTAGCCGGCGAATGACGTGACCCCTCGGTCATCGTCGGGCATCAGGACACGACGATGCCCCTAGGGTCCGGGGTCCGCTCACGTGCCCCGCGAGCGCCGGGAGCGTCCGCGCGTCGCTCAGCTCGCGGCCGTAGTGCGAGAGGACCGGCGCGACGACGCGGCCGGCTGGGGTCCTTTCCGTCGCCAGAAGCGCGCCGTCGTACGTCTGACCGACTGCGAGAACAGCTCGAGCTGCCGTTCACTCTCGTCGGCTGCGGACGACAACTGGCGTTGCGCCGCTTGCACCATCAGCGCCGTCCCGCCGACCGCGATCAGCGCGGCGGTACGAAGCGGCACAATGATCATCGTGGCCGTGTTGGCGACGGACGCACGAATCCCGGTGCCGGCAGTCCCCCTCTTCTCGTGCTCGGCCATGGCTCATCTCTCCCTCGACCGCTCGCTTTGCGAGGCGATCGTCGCAGCGCGGACCCAGCGCGACATTGCACCCGTCAGGGCGCCAGCGTCAACTACATTGGTTCCCTAGTGTCCTGTTCCGGAAGTTCGTGCTAATAGTATTCGGCCCCCCGGCATTTTTGCTAGAGGGGGTGCGGGCACATGGTGGGACTGGGACGGCCGAAAGCGAAGCTGGTGGTGGCACCGAGCGAGCGCGAGACGCTCGA
>JACQEO010000073.1 GCA_016200545.1 Deltaproteobacteria bacterium
GCCTCGCGCCACGGGCCACCGCTTGCGTACCTGATCGACGAATCGAGCGATCTCGTCTTTGGTGTCCATGGCGGTCTGTATACTATAATTATACGTAAGACCCAAACGAAACCACCCCCCTACGGAGACTGAGGCCTTACGAGAGATGCGCGATTCCGCTTGACAGCAGTAGCGAACTGGCACTAGCCGAGTAACACTATCTTAGGAGGGCCGTAGATGAGAGCCATTCGGACCTTCGTGCTCCAGTGGGCGAAAAAGCGTGGTTCGGGGCGCCGGTGGGTTCTCGCGATCCTAGCCGCCGTGGCGGTGCTCACCGGGGCGGGACGCCTACTCGCCACCCACCAGCCTGTATCGCACAGCCTGGTGACCTACGTTCTCTTGGCGCTCGACAAGATCAAGATGAAGAATTTCAACTTCGCTGGGCTGGGGGATGTGGGCGTCAACAACGCGGGCGGCCAGTTCAGGTTCGGCAAGCACTCCAACTTCCCCGACGGCAGCGAGGTGGTCAGCGATGTCGTCGGCCGCATCGGGGACGGCAGCAGCCTTTATCTGCTGTTCGTAAACACGTACAGTCCGGGGAACCTGAGCAAGAGCACGATCCGCCACCAGCCGGCGACCCCGTGGACCCCGCCGGTCCTTGCCTCCACCTCCCCGCCGTGCGTGAGCGCCTGTAGCCCGGGTTCCACCGCCGTGACGGTGGCAAAGGGGGGCAACGCGACGCTGGCAGCCGGCAGTTACGGGTCGGTCGTCGTCGGCAACCAGGGCGTCCTCACGCTCACCGGCGGCAGCTACTGTCTGGCTAGCCTCAAGGTCAGTCGGAGGGCGAAGGTGGTCGTGGCGGGGACGTCGACGATCAACGTCGCCGGCAGCGTCGGATTCAACGTGCAAGGCACCTTGGGGCCCGATCCGAGCAACTTCACGCTCGGCGCTTCGGACGTGCGCCTCGAGGTCGCAGGGACGCCGGTCAACTTCAGCGCCAAGTCCCGGATCACGGCCCTGGTCTATGCCTGCAACGCCACCATGCGCTTCGGTCGGGCGGCATCCCTGACCGGGCAGTTCGTCGCGAACCAGATCAGGTCGGATTTCGGGTCGCGCCTCACCCTGCAGGTCTGCGGCGACGGCAAGATCGACCGCGGGGAGCAGTGCGACGAGGGAAGCAACAACGGCGGGCCGACGAGCTGCTGCACGGCCGACTGCCACTTCAAGGCGGAGGGCACGCCGTGCCCCGACGGCGACGCGTGCGACGGCGACGAGGTGTGCAACGCCATCGGCCACTGCCTGCCGGGGACCCCGCTCGACTGCCGCACGTCGGACCCTTGCAAGATCGGTTCCTGCAACCCGGCGACGGGGTGCGTGCTCACGAACGAGCCGAACCAGACGCCCTGCCCGGACAACACGGTGTGCAACGGCGACGAGGTCTGCATCAGCGGCGTCTGCACCGACCAGCCCGACCCCGACTGCAACGACAACAACGCCTGCACGGACGACAGCTGCGATGACGTGAATGGCTGCCAGCACGTCTTCGAGCAGAACTGCACCCCGTGTGACCCCGAGCACCCGTGCCCGCAGGACGCGTGCAATCCCGCGGCGTGCGTCGCTGGGCAGTGCCAGTCCCTGCCCGGGCCTGACTGCGACGACAACAACGTCTGCACCCACGACTTCTGCGACCCGGCGACCGGCTGCACGCATACGTCCAACAACGGCCTTCCCTGCGACGACCATGACGCCTGCACGGGCCCGGACACGTGCCAGGACAGCGCGTGCGGCGGCTTCCCGATCGTCTGCGACGACGGCGAGCCGTGCACCAACAACGACTGCGACTCCTCCGCCGGCTGCGTCTTCGTGCCGATCCCCGGCTGCGGCCAGGGGACCCTCTGCACGCTCACGCAGGGGGCGTACGGCGCCCCGGGCGGAATCGCCAACAAGCCGACCGGCTGGATCACCCAGAACCCGGGCGTCCTGCCAGAGACCGTCGGTGGCGGCGGCAACAGCGTGACCGTCAATACCCAGTCGGGGCTGATCGCCTTCATGCCGACCGGCGGCACGGCGAGCGCGCTCACCCCGGGAGCCGTGGTCATCAACGTGCCGGGCGACGTCCCGGATCCCAGCGGCAGCGGCTCGTTCGGTGACGGGGGCGGTGTGCTCACGGGGCAGACCCTGGCGCTCAAGCTGAGCGTCGCCCTCTCGAACATCGGCTTCAACCCGCCGGGGCTCGACAGCTTCCCGCTGCCGGCGAGCTTGTGCACCTGCGACGGCGGCACCCAGGGGCCGTTCACGATCTCGGCTTGCATCCTCGCCAACGCCTCGACCGTCGGCGACCTCCTCCTGTTGGCGGATCAGACGCTCGCCGGGATCGACCTCAGCCTGATCGATCCCTGCCTGAGCTACAGCGAGATCAACGCCGCACTCGACGCGCTGAACGAGGGCTTCGACGAGTGCCGCACGGTCTGTAGCTGCCCATAGCCGCGGCTCGCCAAGCTGAGGGCGCACTCGTATGGGAAGAAGGGTAAGTACGTGGGAGCGAGGCAACGGGGGCGTCACGCGGAGCTCCGCCTTCCTGTCGCCGCTGGCCTGATCAGATTTTCGGACACGTTCGCTCTTTGTACGTGTTCGACAAGTGCGCGATATCAGGTGGGCGTACAAAGACAGCGCACATTGCTCGGTTCAAACGCGGGCGACACTCCCGCGTCGGCGCCGCGATCGCTACCGCCCCCAGAACGTGACCGCGCCCTTCGCGGCGAACGCGGCGACGGCGTGGCGAAAGTCCTCGGTGTGGGCGCTGGCGGCGATCGCCTGCGCCTCGAGCTCCATCTGGGTCTCGAGACTCTCTTCGCTCGAGTGATTGGAAGAGTTCCTTGGCGCGGCCGAGGGCGAGCGTGGGGCCGGCGGCGAGCTCGCGTGCAAGCGCGCCCACCGCGGCGGGGAACTCCGCGTCCGGGTGCACGCGGCTCACGATCCCCCACTCCAACGCCTCGCGCGCGGAGAGGACGCGGCTTGGTGTAGTGGAGCTCGAGGGCGCGACGGATGCCGACGAGGCGCGGCAGGAAGTATGACGACGAGGCGTCGGGCGAGGCACCGATCTTCGCGTACGCCATGGTGAAGCGCGCCGACTCGGCGGCGACGACGAGGTCGCCGGAGATGGCGAGGCCCATCCCACCTCCGGCGGCGACGCCGTTCACCGCGGTGAGCACGGGCTTGGGAGAGCGGCAAAGGCGCGAGATGGCGCCGTGGAGATACGTCGTCAGCTCTTTGATGAAAATCCCGCCGCGGTCGCCGGCGCGCGCGAACTCCTTCACGTCACCACCGGCGCAAAATGCCCCGCCCGCCCCGGTGAGGACGATGTACCGGACGGCGCGGTCCTCGTCGGCTTCCAGGGTCGCGGCGAAGAGCTCGCGCGCCAACGTCAGATCGAGCGCGTTGTAGGCGCTCGGGCGGTTGAGCGTGATCGTCGCCACGCCCTCTTGCACGCGATATAGGACAGTCTCGTAGGCCATCGCGATCCTCCTCGTCCGCACGTAACCGGCATCGCGGCCAGCCGCAACCGGCCGGCACCCGGCGGCATCTGACCCATGACGCGGGAGCGCCCACATGTCGATCAGCGTCCCACCCAGCGCGGAATGGCTCGAGACCGACGGCCTCGGCGGCTTCGCGAGCGGTACCGTCGGCCTGGTGCGGACGCGGCGCTATCACGCGTTGCTGCTGGCGGCGACGACGCCGCCCGCTGGGCGCGTCGTCATGGTGAACGGCCTCGAGGTGTGGCTCGAGACGCCTGACGGCACGGTCGCGCTCTCGTCGCAACGCTATGCCCCCGACGTCGTCCATCCCGACGGCGCCGCGCGTGTGGCCGCATTCACGCCGGATCCGTGGCCGCGTTGGACCTTCGCGCTTCCCGGCGGCGCAACCCTCGAGCACGGCCTCTTCCTGCGATCCGAGCGCGCCGCGATCGACCTCTACTGGCAGCCGGCCGCGGGCGCGCGCGGGACGCTCTGCATCCGGCCGCTTCTCTCCGGCCGCGACTATCACGCGCTCCACCACGAGAATCCCGGCTTTCGCTTCGACGCCGAGCGCGACGGCGATCGCGTCGTCTGGTGCCCCTACCCCGGCCTGCCGGCGATCGTCGCGCGTAGCAACGGCACCTATGCCCACGATCCCGAGTGGTATCGCCGCTTCCTCTACACGGAGGAGCGCGACCGCGGTCTCGACGATGTCGAAGACTTGGCGTCGCCCGGCGTCTTTCGCTGCGACCTCGCCGCGGGGACGGCCGTCCTCACCCTCGCGGCGGCGCCGGACGGCACGTCTCCATCATCGATGGCAGAGGCCGGAGACCCGTCGGTCAGCGAATTCGCGCGCCGTCGCGTCGCCGAGGAGCGCCGGCGGGCGTCGTTCCCCTCACGCCTCCATCGCGCCGCCGACGCCTACGTCGTCCGCCGCGGCGCCGGGCGGACGATTATCGCCGGCTATCCGTGGTTCACCGACTGGGGGCGTGACACGTTCATCGCGCTCCGCGGCCTCTGCCTCGCCACCGGACGTCTCGATGACACACGTCAGATCCTGCTCGAATGGGCCGGCGCCGTTTCCGAAGGGATGCTGCCGAACCGCTTCCCCGACGACGGCGGCACGCCCGAATTCAACGCCGTCGACGCCGCGCTGTGGTACGTCGTCGCCGTCCACGAGTTCCTGGAAACGGCGCGCACGATCGACGCGCGCGAACGCGCCACGCTCGAGGCGGCGATCGACGCCATCGTCGCCGGCTACGTGCGCGGCACCCGCCATTGCATCGCCGTCGACGCCGACGGCCTCCTCGCCGCCGGCGAGCCCGGCGTGCAGCTCACGTGGATGGACGCGAAGATCGGCGACTGGGTGGTGACGCCGCGGATCGGCAAGCCGGTCGAGGTGCAGGCCCTGTGGCTGAACGCACTACGCATCGCGAGCCGCCGCACCCCGATGTGGGACGCGCTCTACACGCGCGGGCGCGCCGCGTTCGAAGCGCGCTTCTGGGACGAAAGCCGCGGCTGTCTCCACGACGTCGTCGATTCCAACCACGAGCGCGGCGCCGTCGACCCGAGCTTTCGTCCGAACCAGATCCTCGCGATCGGCGGCCTGCCCTTCCCGCTCCTCGACCGCGCCCGCGCGCGCCGCATCGTCGATGCGGTCGAGGCGCATCTGCTGACACCGATGGGATTGCGCTCGCTCGCGCCCGACGAGCCCGGCTACGCGCCGCACTACGCCGGCGGCGTCCGCGAGCGCGACAGCGCGTATCACCAGGGCACGGTGTGGCCGTGGCTCATGGGACCGTTCGCCGAGGCGTGGGTGCGCGTCCGCGGCAACAGTCAGGGTGCGCGCCGCGAGGCGCGCGTGCGCTTCCTGGCGCCGCTCCTCGCCTACGCCGAGACGCACGGCCTCGGTCATTTGCCCGAGGTCGCCGACGCTGAGCCGCCGCACCACGCGGGCGGCTGTCCGTGTCAGGCGTGGTCGGTCGGCGAGGCGCTTCGCCTCAGCCGCATTCTCGACGACGCCGACGCGCCGCGCCCGGGCGCACGCGAAGGCGCCGCGCCGATCGACGACCGCTAGCTGGCGGCGTCAGCGCGGGCTCGTCGCGCAGGAGCGCAGCGCTGCGGCGGGCGCGCGCTCCTCATCCCGCTCGGCGAGACGCACCAGCAGGTGATCGAGCGACAATGGCCCCGCGCCGGTGACGCCGATCCAGATGAGCAACGTGATGTAGAGAAACTCGACGAGTCCGAAGAGAGAGCCGAGCCCGGAAACGTTCTCGCGCTGCGCCGTGACGATCGCGACGATCATCGTGATGACGAGCGGCACACTCGCGACGCGGGTGAAGAGGCCGGCGAGGAGCAACGCGCCGCAGACGAACTCGGTGCCGGAAGCGAACGGCGCCTGCAGCTCCGGGTGCGGGATGCCGAGCGAGCCGAAGAACTCGACGATCTTGTCGAGGCTGTGGAGCTTGCCCCAGCCGGACCAGAGAAACACCCACCCGACAGTGAAGCGGGCGAGGGTCGGAGGGAGCCACTGGAGGCGATCGGCGATCGCGCGCACCAGGCGCCGGATGGCGAGCAGAGTGTTGATCGTGGATGACATGGTCGGTCCTTTCTGCTTCAGGCTCGCGCGGCCGCGAGCTTCTCGAGCGTCGGCGCGGTCGCAGCGGCCACCGCCGGCGCCATCGCGACGGTGCGCGCGGTCGAGAACTTTACCAGGTCCTTCGAAAACACGAGATCCAGGGTCCAATCGAGCGCCACCCGGCACTTCTTCTCGAACCGCGGCAGCTTCGACAGATAGATCGTCCGCCACAGCCACCAAGCGACGAAGCCCGAGAAGTTGATTCCGAGGATCTGCGCGACGCCGGTGCGGCGGCCGATCGTGGCGAGCTGGCCGATGGTGCGAAACGCGAACCGCCGCTTCGTGCCGCCGCGGAGCGTGGCGACGAGGTTCCTACCGACGCAGCGCCCTTCGCGGATCGCGTGCTGCGCCGTCGGTGGATGGAACGAGCCGGTCTGCCCGTTGGGGACGAGCGCGCAGTCACCGAGCGCCCAGACACCCGGCCACCCCGGCACTTCCAGGTACTCGTTCACGCGCAGCCGCGCGCGCTCACGTACGCACGGCAGCGCGGCGACGAGCGGGCTCGGGGTCGTCCCGGCCGTCCAGATGAGCGTGCCGGCGGTGAGGCGGGTGCCGTCGTTCAGGGTGACCGTATCGGCGGTGACCGCATCGACTTTCGTTCGCGGGCGCACCTCGATGCCGCGCGCCGCGAGCTTGCGCTCGGCGTAGCGCCCGAGCGACGGCGACAGCTCCGGGAGGATCACGTCGCCGGGATGCACGAGCACCATGCGTACCATGTCCTCGGTAAGGTTCGGGTAGAAGCGCAGCGCCTCGCGCACGAAGTCGTTGATGGCGGCGATGGTCTCGACTCCGGCGAAGCCGGCGCCGGCGACGACGCAGGTCAAGAGGCGCTCGCGCACGTCGGCGCCGCACTCGGTATCCGCCTCCTCGAGGAGCGCGATCAGCCGGTTGCGGAGCGCGATCGCGTCGCCGAGCGACTTCATGGTGAGCGCGTGCTCCTCGAGGCCCGGAAGCCCGAAGAAGTTCGTCACCGAGCCGAGGGCGATCACCAGATGATCGTACGGGAGGTCGTGGGTGTGCGAGTCGTCGCCGTGCGCGACGACGACCGTGCGACGCTCGAGATCGAGGCGTGTGACGTCGCCGTCGAAGAAACTCACCCCGTGGAGCAGCTTGCGCACGGGGCTCACGATGTGCGTGACGTCGAGGTCGCTCGCGGCGACCTCGTGCAGCATCGGCGTGAAGAGGAAGAAGTTGTCGCGGCTGACGATCGTGATCTCGACCGACGGGTCGCGACGCAGCCGACGCTGCAGCTCGAGGGCGGCGTAGACGCCGCCGAACCCGCCGCCGACGATCACCACCCGCGCGCGCGCCACGTGTGCCATGCGCATCAGATGCCGGCGGCGGCGCGTCGTGACACCGACGGGGCGCGGGCGCGGCTACGCGCCTCGGTCGGCTCCTCGTCGGCGCGGAAACGGTAGAAGAGCGGCCCGTCCTTGAACTCGTGCTCGTCGAGCACGTGGTGAACGAGGCCGCGCTCTACGAGACGGCGCCCGAGCGCGACCGCCTCGTCGCGCGTCAGACGCTCGTGGTGGACGAGCCAGTCGACGGCGTCACTGCCGACGAAGCAGCGGGCGTGGACGCGCAGGAAGTGGCGACGGTCGGCGATCGTGATGCCGTCGTCGCCGCGCATGCGGGCGACCAGCGCGGCGAGCCGCTCGTCGTCCCAGGACGGCGTGCCGAGTTCCTGCTCATGATCGTGCACGCACGGCTCGAGGTGGCCCACCGGCGCCGGCGGCGCCGCGGCCTGCGGCTCGGGCTCTGACTCCGGAAACACCTGCCGCCGCCAGACCGCGGCGGCGCGCTCGATCTCGGGCGCGTGCAGGTGCAGATCGTGCTGCGGAAACGGCACCGCGATGCCGTGCCGGCGCAGCAGCGGCTCGATGCGGAAGTAGAGATCGCTCGTCAGCTGTACCTGATTCCGGGGATCGCGCGTCCAGACCAAGAGCTCGACGTCGAGACTGCTCTCGCCAAAACCGTGCAGCTGGACGTCGGGCCGCGGGTCGGCGAGCACGTCGGGGTGGCTCCTGGCCGCTTCGAGAAGCGCGGCGCGCACCTGCCGGAGATCGGAACCGTAGGCGACGCCGAGCGGCAGATGGATGCGCGAGATCGGATCGCCGTGCGTCCAATTCACCACCTCGTGCTCGAGGAGGCGCGAGTTCGGGACCAGAATCGAGACGCGGTCGGCGGTGCGGATCTCCGTGCTGCGGGCGCCGATCCGCGCCACGGTGCCGACGAGGTCGCCAACGCGCACGTAGTCGCCCGGCTTGATCGGGCGCTCGAGACCGAGGACGATGCCGCTCACGAAGTTGTTGGCGATCGTCTGCAAGCCGAAGCCGATGCCGACGCCGAGCGCACCGCCGAGCACCGCGAGCGAGCTCAGGTCGACGCCCCAGTATTGAAAGACGACGATCGTGCCGATGAACGTCAGGAGGACACGGGTCAGGACGCCGAGCGCCTGCTGCGCCCCTTCCTGCATGGCGCTGGCGCGGAAGAACACCAACCGCACCAGGTGGGTGCCGATCCCCATCCCGACCCAGATCGCCACGATCAGCGCCGGCAGCAGCATGATGTCGAGGGCGGAGTAACTCATCTCGCCCATCTTGAAGAGCGGCTCGGTGAAACTCTCCTGCACCAGGCACACCACGAGCAAGCGCCACTGCCGGAGGAGCGGGAACTGCTCGCTGACGCCATAGCCGACCGCCACCCAGAGTGCGGCCATCGGCAGCAGGAGGACGCGCTCGACGGTCCGCCGCCAGCGTGTCGCGATCTCGGTCGCGTTCTCGGTGGCACGCGCGCGGCGCGCGAGCGCGACCGCGACGCGACGCCCGGCACGGTGCAGCGCCCAGTGCACGCCGGCCGCGGCGGCGATCATCAGGACGGTGAGCACGACCCCGTGGGCGGTCCACGCGGCGAGCACCGAATCGGTGTCGGTAGCGGGCATGGATCGGCGACTCAGACCGCGGACGCGGCGGCCGCGTGCGGCACGGATGCGAGGCCGAGGCGCTGCTCGAGGAGCGTCCGCAGCGCCTGGCGTGCACGGTGGAGCCGCGTCTTGACGGCGCTCACACTGAGGCCGAGGACGACTGCGGCCTCGTCGGTGTCGAGCTCCTCGAGATCACGCAACACCAGGACGGTGCGGTACGACGCCGGCAGACGATCGATGCACTCGCGCACGACGGCGCGCGTCTCGCGCTGCTCCGCGAGGTCGAGAGGCGTGCTCCAATGCACCGGCTCGCGCTCCCACGATCCGCTCTCGTCGAAGCGCGGGAGCAGCTCGTCGATCGACTCCTCGGGTTTCCGCCGCTGGCGGCGGAGCCGCATGAGGGCGGCGTTGACGACGATGCGGTGCAGCCAGGTCGAGAGCCGCGCGTTCCCCTGGAAGCGCTCGACGGCTTTGAAGGCCGAGACGAAGGCCTCCTGGACGGCGTCGCGCGCGTCCTCCTCGACCCGCAGCATGCGCCGCGCGACCGCGAGCATGCGAGCGCCGTGGACCCGTACCAGCTCCTCGAACGCCGCCTCGTCACCGCGACGCAGCGCCGCGAGGAGGCGGGTCTCGTCGTCGCCGGTCGCGGCTTCGCCGACGCGCGGCGCGCACGTGCGCAGGATCTCGTCGATGAGCGGCGAGCAGCCGACGATCACGACCCCGTCGCGGATGAGCGCGTGGATCGCGCGCGCCCCGTCGGCATCGACGAAGCCGACGCCGGCGAAGTCGAGCACCAGCCGTTCGTCGGCCGCGAGCGCGGCGCCGCACGCGCCTTCCAGCTCGTCGGCCGTCTTGGCGATGATGCACCCCTCGACGCGCAGGCGCGTCGTCCGCGAACCCTCTGCGATGAATCGCGTGATCTTGATCATGGCGATCGTGTAGAGCAACGCGCGTACCGCGGGCGCGCCGCGACGACGGCCGGCGTAAGTGCCCGAGTGGACACGAGTGGAGCGAGGAGCCCTCACGACCGTGTCGCGGCCGGCCGCGAGATTTCGTGGATCTATGAAAGATCCGCGAGACTTCGCCGAATCCCGAGCTTCTTCATGCGGCTGCGCAGCGTACTCGGGTGCATGTCGAGAATGCGCGCCGCGCCCTGCGGTCCGTCGATACGCCAGTTGGCCTGCTTCAGGACCGCGATGATGTGGTCGCGCTCGAGCGCGTCGAGAGGAATCGTCTCCTCCGGCGCCGCCACGGCCGGCCGTCCGGGGGCGTCGCCGCGCACCGCCGGAGACGGTGCCGGCAGCAGCTCGCTCGGCACCGCGAGCTCGGGACCGGGCGAGAGGATCACGGCGCGCTCGATCACGTTCTCAAGCTCGCGGACGTTGCCCGGCCATTCGTAGGCGACGAGGCGCTCCATGGTGTCGCGCGTGATGCGCTCGATGCGGCGCCCGATCGTGGCGGCATAGCGGGCGGCGAAGTAGTGCACGAGCGCCGGAATGTCCTCGGTGCGCGCGCGCAGCGGCGGCATGTGCACGGGAAAGACGTTCAGCCGGTAGAAGAGGTCGCTGCGGAACGTCCCGTCGGCGACCGCTCGCGTGAGGTCGCGATTGGTCGCGGCGATCACCCGCACGTCGACCTTGATCGGCGTGCTGCCGCCGACGCGCTCGATCTCCTGCTCTTGGAGAACCCGCAGCAGCTTCACTTGCACCTCGAGCGGTATCTCTCCGAGCTCGTCGAGGAAGATTGTGCCGCGGTCGGCGAGCTCGAAGCGCCCGATACGGCGCTCGTGGGCGCCCGTGAACGACCCCTTCTCGTGGCCGAAGAGCTCGCTCTCGATGAGCCCACTCGGGAGCGCCGCGCAGTTGATCTTGACGAGCGGAAAGTCACGACGGCGGCTCGCCGAGTGGACGGCGCGCGCGACCAGCTCCTTGCCGGTGCCGGTCTCGCCGAGGATCAGCACCGAGGAGTCGGTGGGTGCGACCAGCCGCGCCTGCTCGAGGACCTGCTCGAGCGCCGCGCTCTGCCCGACGATCTCGTCGACGTTGTGGACGGCGCGGATCTCCTCCTGGAGATATTCGTTCTGACGGTGCAGCACGCGCAGCGACTCCTCGGCCTGGCGCCGCTGCTCGACGTCGCGAAGGATCAAGGTGTAGAGGCCGCGGCCCTGCACCGTGACCGCGGAGACGGTCGCCTCGATCGTGAACTCACGGCCCTCGGCGTCACGCGCCTTCAGGCCGTGCGGCGCCCATACATAGGGAGCCGTCGCCTCCCCGCGCGCCAACGCGCGCATCGAGTCGTCGAGCGCGCGCCGGAACCCGTCAGTGAGAAAACGATCGATGGGCCGGCCGATCGCCGCCGGCGCCGGGCAGCGAAACGCCTTCTCCGCGGCGTCGTTGAAGAGCTCCACGCAGCGCCGCTCGTCGATGGTGACGATCGCGTCCATCGCCGAGTCGAGGATGCGCGCGAGGCGATCCTCGCTTTCGCGTAACGCCGCCTCGGCGCGCTGGCGCTCGAGCTCGGCACGGGCGCGGGCGGCGAAGATGCGGAGGATCGCGAGGCCGCGGGGACCGTCGAGCATCGGCGCGTCGTCAATGATCGCGAGATGGCCGACGACGACGCCCGCCCGATCGAGGAGCGGGACGCCGCAATAGCTGCGCGCGCCCCAGGTGACCAGGGCGACGTCCTCCGGGAAGAGCTCCTGGAGCCGGTCGGGATGGTGGGACATCCCCCCGCAAAGAACCGCCTCGCACGGCGTCCCGGCTATCGGCACCGTGAGGTTCTCGGCGAGCCGACCACGCGCCCAGAGCGCCTTGGTGCGGAAATGCCGGCCATCCTCGGTGAACTCCGAGACGAACGAGTACTGAACGCGGAGCGCCCAGGCGAGGTGACGAACGAGGGAGGCGAAAAACTCGTCGCCCGTCTTTGCTTCGACCCCTTCGACGATCGCCCGCAAGACGGCGTCTTCATCAATGGGGTTGCTCGCGCTCGGATCGCTCACGCGTATGCCGTGGCAACCTCCCGCTTCCGGGGGGGTTGCGAGCGAGCAAGTGTGCCATCGAGGAGGCGAGATGGCAAAACGATCCGAGCCCGGTCACGTCCAGCCCGCGTCAGCATCCAACCCCCGAGGACCGAAGGAGAGTGGGTGTGGACCGATGACCTGCCGTGAGCTGATCGACTTTCTCGCCGAGTACGTTGCCGGCACGCTCGACGTGCGCGAGCGGGCGACGTTCGAGACCCATATCGCCGACTGTCCCGCCTGCATCGACTACGTCCGGAGCTATCGCGAGACGATTCGGGTGGCGCGGGACACGGCCGCGCGTGATGCCACCGCTGCTGAGATGCCGCGGGAACTCACGGATGCGATCCTCGACGCGACCAGGCACCGTCGCGGCCGCTGAGGGGCGCGGACCCGCACCATGCGGGCGCCGCTGGCATCGAACCGGCATGACACACCCCTCGCCTTCAGCGCTCTGGGCGCTCGTCCTCGCCGGCGGCGACGGCACGCGCCTCCAATCGCTCACCCAGCTGATCGCCGGCGCGCCGATCCCGAAGCAGTACTGCCGCCTGGTCGGCGCCCGCTCGCTGCTCGAGGAGACGCTCACGCGCCTCTCCGGCCTGGTGCCGCGCACACGGACGCTCGCGATCGTCAATCGCAACCATCTCGCGCTCGCGACGCCGCAGCTCGCGACGCTTCCCGCCGGCAACCTGATCGTGCAGCCGCGAAACCGCGATACCGGCCCCGGCCTCCTGCTGCCGCTCCTCGAGCTCGCGCGTCGCGATCCGGACGCCACCGTCGCGATCTTCCCGAGCGACCACTACCTCGGGAACGTCGTCGCGTTTCGCGCGCACGTCCGCCGCGCCGCGGAGCTGATCACGGCCGAGCCTACGAAGGTCGTCCTCCTCGGCACCGACCCCGACTGGGCCGATCCGGGATACGGCTACATCATGCCCGCCGCACCGGTCGCGGGGTCGAGCGAGGCGTTCGCCGTACGCGCGTTCTGCGAGAAGCCGTCGCCGATGATCGCCGAGCGCATCGTGCGTGACGGCGCGCTCTGGAACTGCTTCGTCATGGTGTGCCGCGTCGACCGCCTGCTCGCGCTCACGCGCGCGCTCCGCCCGCGCGACGTCGCGCGGCTCGCGGCCGTGGTCGGCGACGCGCCGGCGCTCGCGGCCGCGTACGCCGACTTGCCGGCGTGGAACTTCTCGACCGATCTGCTCTCGCATCTTACGCCGCACCTCCTGGTGCTGCGCGCCGCGGGCCTCGGCTGGAGCGATTGGGGCACCGTCGGCGCGATCGAGCGCACGCTCGCGTCGCTCGGACAGACGCCGCCGTGGCGTGAGGCCACCGCCACACTCGCCGCGACGGCGTAAGACGAGCAGCGAGTCAGCAGCATCGCAAAGAGAAAGGAGTCACGCATGAACTCGATCAGTACGGGGATGCTCATCGCGGGAGCCGCCGCGACCTTGGTGCTCGCGGGCGCGATCGGCGCGCACGCCGACGAAAAGACGGGCGGCGACGTGTACTGCTTCGGCATCAACGCCTGCAAGGGCCAGGGTGCGTGCGCCGGCGCCGGGCACGTGTGCGGAGGCAGAAACTCGTGCAAGAGCGCCGGCGTCGTGAAGACGACTCTCGCCGAGTGTCAGGCGAAGGGCGGCACGGTCGCTCCCGATCCGCGTCCGGCCAAGTAGGCACACCAGCCGGCACGCCATGCGAACCGCCGTCAACGTGATCTTCTTCATGAACGGCGCCGTGCTCGCCAGTTGGATTCCCCACATCCCGGAGATCAAGAGCGCGCACGGACTCCGCGATGGCGCGCTCGGGCTCGTGCTCCTGTGCATGTCGGCGGGAGCCATCCTCGCGATGCCGATCGCCGGCTCCGTGATCGGCCGGCTCGGCAGCCGCAGGATGACCACGATCGCCGCCATCGCGTTCGCGCTCGCGCTGCCGTTGCCGATTGTCAGCCCGACGGTCCCGTTGCTCGCGATAGCACTCTTCACCCTCGGGGCATTGAACGGCACCCTCGACGTCTCCATGAACGCGCAAGCGCTCGCCGTGGAGCGTCGCTACGGACGCCCGATCATGTCGTCCTTCCACGCCCTCTTCAGCCTCGGAGGACTGGTCGGCGCCGGGATCGCGGCGATGGCCATGGCGTCGGGGATCGGACGGGTCGCTCACGTCTTGATCGTGAGTGCGATCGCCACGGCAGCGATGGCAACGGCAGCTCGTAGGTTGATGACGCCGCCGCCCGAGCTCGCGAACCAGCCGCCCACCTTCGCGTGGCCGTCGCGCGCCCTCCTGGAACTCGGCAGTCTCGCCTTTCTCGGGCTCCTCGCCGAGGGTGCGATGGCCGATTGGAGCGCCGTGTACTTGCGCGACAGCTTGCAGACGGCCCCCAGTATCGCCGCCATGGGTTTCGCCGCCTTCTCGCTGGCGATGGCCGTCGGGCGGTTCAGCGGCGATCGGCTCGTCGGCCGATTCGGGCCGGCGCAAGTGCTGCGCACATCAAGCGCGCTCGCCGCAATCGGTCTCGGCCTCGCCCTCGCGATCGGTCGTCCCCTCTTCGCCGTGATCGGGTTCGGCACCGTGGGGTTCGGCATCGCCAACATCATCCCCATCCTCTTCAGCAGCGTCGGGAACGTCCCCGGCGTTGCCACCGGGGCCGCGCTCTCCGCGGTGGCGACCACCGGCTACTTCGGGTTTCTCGCCGGTCCCGTCTTGATCGGTCTCACGGCCGAGCTCACCGGCCTGCCGCTCGGGCTCACGCTCGCGAGCGCCGCCTGCGCGGTGATCGCGCTCCGCGGGCACGTCGTGCGACCGACACCCGTATCTCGGCTTCACGCGGCTCGCGCCGCGGGATGACCGCTACCCATCCAGGAGATCGTCATGAAATCACTCGCCAGCTCGATCGCACTCGTCTCCATCCTCTGGACGTCCGGCGCGTACGCCGCGGACTCATTCCCGACGAAGCGTGTTCTCTCGCTCGAGGCGGCCACGCGCGTCGCGGCCGCGGCGCAAGCGGAGGCCACACGGCGAGGCAGCACCGTGGTGATCGCCGTCGTCGATGACGGCGGTCACTTGATCCTCCTCCACCGCCTCGACGATACCCAGGTCGCCAGCGTCGAGGTCGGCATCGGCAAGGCCCGCACCGCCGCGATCTTTCGGCGGCCGAGCAAAGAGTTCGAGGACCAGATCCGCTCCGGACGCGTCGCCGCCCTTGCGCTTCCAGGCGCAACGCCGCTCCAGGGTGGTATCCCTCGCGTCGTCGACGCTCAGGTCATCGGGGCCATAGGCGTGAGCGGGAATACGCCGCAGGAGGACGAGGATATCGCCAAGGTCGGCGCGGCCGCGCTGCGCTGACCTCAGCGGCACCGACGCAACCGGCACGCCGGTTGCGCATCTAATTCCGCGAGGGCACGCAACGCCCGACGTCACGAAGGGACGACACCGATGCTGAGACGAACGATGACGAGCATGCTGTTCATGCTCACGAGCGCGGTCATGAGCGCGTCGCCGCTCGGTGCGCAGTACGCCGAGCACAAAACCCTCACGCTCGACGGCGCGAAGCGAGCGATCGCCGCCGCTGTCGCCGAGGCGAAGCGGAGCGGCGGCACGGGCGTGATCGCCGTCGTCGACGACGGCGGCAACCTCATGGCCGTCGAGCGCCTCGACGACACCTTCGCGGCCGGCGCCAACATCTCAATCGGCAAGGCGCGGACGGCGGCGCTCTTCAAGAAGCCGAGCAAGGCGTTCGAGGACATCATCGGCAAGGGGCGGACGGCGATGGTCGCGCTCGCCGATTTCACGCCGCTTCAGGGCGGGGTGCCGATCGTCGTCGACGGGCAGATCATCGGCGCGATCGGCGTCAGCGGCGCGGCGAGCGCGCAGCGCGACGAAGAGGTCGCGATCGCGGGGGCGCACGCGGTCGAGACGAGCCCGGTGGGTGCGTCCGCCCCGCGCGTCGAGTACTTCCCGAGCGAGCGCGTGCGCGACTCGTTCGCCAAGGGCGCCGTCCTCTTCGACGGCGGCGGCACCAACTACCCGGTGCATACGAGCCGGCGCGAGAGCGCCGGACAGGCCGAGGTGCACCTCCGCGACACCGACGTGATCTACATGCTCGACGGCGCGACGACGTTCGTGACCGGCGGCAGCGTCGTCGGCGGTAAGACGATCGCCCCCGACGAGATCCGCGGCGCCGCCATCGACGGCGGTGACACGCGGCGCCTCGCCAAAGGCGACGTCATGATCGTCCCGAACGGCACCCCGCACTGGTTCAAGGACGTGGACGGCCCGGTGCTCTACTACGTCGTGAAGGTACGCTGAGCCATGCGCGCCTGCCCGCGTGCAGATCTCGCGGCAGGACGAGCCCGCCGGCTCACCGTCCCGCTCTTCGTCCTCCTGTCCACGGCACCCGCGTTCGCGCTGCCGACGCCGCTCGTCCGCCCGCTCGGACGGCCCGACGCCCTCGTCGACCTGCGCACCGACGAAGGCCTGCGGCTGGTCGCAGGCCGCTGGCGCTATCACGACGTCCACCTCGTGGACGTCGACGCCAAGGGACCCGGCCCCGATCTGAAGCCGTCGGGCGCCGCCGTGCGGACGCACGACTACACCCCGAAGGCCGGCGCCGCCGACTTCGACGACTCCGCCTGGGACGTGCTCGCGCCGACGACGCTCGACGCCCGTCGCGCGAACGGCAAGCTCTGCTTCGCTTGGTATCGCCTGAGCCTCACCATCCCGAAGCGCATCGGTGGCTTCGATCCGACGGGCTCGACGGTCGCGTTCGAGATCGTGATCGACGACTACGCCGAGGTGTGGGTCGACGGGAAGCTCGCGCCGGTCCTCGGACAAACCGGCGGCGCCGTCGTCGCCGGCTTCAACGCCCCGAACCGCGTCATCATCGGCCGGAACGTGAAGCCGGGGCGAAAAATTCAGCTCGCCGTCTTTGGGATGAACGATCCGATCTCCACGAGCCCGAACAATTTCATCTGGATCAAGTCGGCGACCCTGGACTTCTTCAAACCGCAGCCGATCGCCAACGTCGGCGAGATCGAACGGCTCGATCCCGCCCTCGACGCGATCGTGCCGCGGCCGAGCCAGGTCGAGAAGCTCGCCGGCGGCTTTTTGTTCACCGAGGGACCGATCTGGGTCCGTGACGGCGGCTATCTGCTCTTCAGCGATCCCAACGACAACCGGATCTACCGCTTCACAGCCGACGGCGAGCTCTCCGTCTTCCGGACGAAGAGCGGCTACACGGGCGCGGACATCGCGGAATACGGCCAGCCGGGCTCGAACGGTCTCACGCTCGACCGCGAGGGCCGGCTCACGATCGACGAATGCGGCAACCACCGCGTCTCCCGTCTGGAGAAAAACGGCCAGCTGACCGTGCTCGCGGATCGCTACGACGGCAAACGACTCAACAGCCCGAACGACCTCGTCTACAAATCCGACGGCGCTCTCTACTTCACCGATCCGCCGTTCGGATTGCCGAAGTTCTTCGCCGATCCGCGGAAGGAGCTGCCATTCAGCGGCGTCTATCGCGTCGCCGACGGGACCATCCAGCTTCTCACCAAAGACCTCACCGGTCCGAACGGCCTCGCGTTCTCGCCCGACGAGCACTTCCTCTATGTCGACAACTGGGACGTCGCCAAGAAGGTGATCATGCGCTACCCCGTCGCGGCCGATGGCACGCTCGGAACGGGCGAAGTCTTCCTCGACATCACCACCAGCGAGCCCGGAGAGCAGGCGTTCGACGGCCTCAAGGTCGACCAGAAGGGCAACGTCTACGTATCGGCCCCCGGCGGCGTCTGGATCCTCTCGCCGACCGGGAAGCATCTCGGCACGATCAAGGCACCCGAGCAGCCCGCGAACTTCGCCTGGGGCGACGACGACGGCCGCGCGCTCTACATCACGGCGCGAACCGGCCTCTACCGCATTCGACTCCAGGTGCCGGGCGTCCGCCCCTAGGCAACGACGATGCGCGCCGCGCTCACCAGCCACTGGCCCGAGTACCTGATGGAAGCCGCAGGGCTCGGCCTCTTCATGCTCTCCGCCTGTGTCTTCGGCACGCTCTTCGGCCACCCGGCGTCGCCGCTGGCGCGCGCGATCGGGCGTCCGTTCGTCCTGCGCGCGTTCATGGGGGTGGCGATGGGTGGGACGGCGCTGGCGTTGGTGCTGTCGCCGTGGGGCAAGCGCTCCGGCGCCCATCTCAACCCCTCCTTCACCCTGACCTTCTACCGGCTCGGCAAGATCGTGGGCTGGGACGCCGGGTTTTACGTGCTGGCGCAGTTCCTCGGCGGCATCGCCGGCGTCGCCGTCGCCGGGCTCGTCCTGGCGCGCGCGCTCGCGCATCCCGCCGTGCGCTACGTGGTCACGACAGGCGCCTACGGATCCGGCGTCGCCTTCGCGGCCGAGTTCGTGATCTCGTTCGGCCTCATGCTCGCGGTCCTCGTGCTGTCGAACGTGCCGGCGCTGAACCGCTTCACGCCGCTCGCGGTCGCGGCGCTCGTCGCCGCGTACATCACTCTCGAAGCGCCGCTCTCGGGGATGAGCATGAACCCGGCGCGGAGTTTCGCCTCGGCGCTGCCCGCGAACTTCTGGGAGGCGCTGTGGATCTACTTCGTCGCGCCGCCGCTCGGCATGCTCGCCGCCGCCGAGTGTTACCTACGACTGGGAGCGGCGCCGCAGGTTCTCTGCGCCAAGCTCCATCACGCCAACGCCGCACGCTGCATCTTTCACTGCGAGTACCCAAGCTGAACGGAGGAGTCATGGCATCCGACAATCACTACGACGTCATCATCATCGGCAGCGGCGCCGGCGGCGGCACACTCGCCTACCGCCTGGCGTCCTCGGGAAAGCGCATCCTCCTCCTCGAACGCGGCACGTACGTGCCCCGCGAGAAGGAGAACTGGGACTCGCACGCCGTCGTGGTCGAGAACCGCTACCACATCAAGGAGCCGTGGCTCGACAAGCACGGCAAGGAGTTCCACGCCGGCACGCACTACTACGTCGGCGGCAATACCAAGTTCTACGGCGCGGCGCTCATCCGCCTGCGACAGAAGGACTTCGGCGAGGTCCGGCATCACGGCGGCGTCTCGCCGGCATGGCCGATCGCCTACGACGAGCTCGAGCCCTACTACACCGCGGCGGAGCACCTCTATCAGGTGCACGGCACGCACGGCGTCGACCCCACCGAGCCGCCGGCGAGCGCGCCGTACCTCTACCCGCCGCTCAGCCACGAGCCGCGCATCCAGCAGCTCGTCGACGATCTCACGCGCCTCGGCCATCGCCCGTTCCCGATGCCCGTCGGCGTCATGCGCGACGAGAAGAATCCGCAGAAGAGCCGCTGCATCCGCTGCGACACCTGCGACGGCTTTCCGTGCCTCGTGCAGGCCAAGGCGGACGCGCAGGTGATCTGCGTCGACCCGGCGCTCGAGCACCCGAACGTGACGCTGCTAACCGACGCCTACGTGGAGCGGCTCGTCACCAGCGCATCGGGGCGCGAGGTGAGCGAGGTGCGCGTCGTCCGCGACGGCGCGCGCGAGTCGTACTCCGCCAACGTCGTCGTCGTCTCCTGCGGCGCGATCAACTCGGCGGCGCTGCTGCTGCGCTCGGCGAGCGACCGCCATCCGACGGGGCTCGCCAACAGCTCGGGCGTCGTCGGACGGCACTACATGTGCCACCTCAACTCACTGCTGCTCGCGATCTCGCGCGACGAGAACCCGACGCGCTTTCAGAAGACGTGGGGCCTGAACGACTTCTACTACGCGTCGCCCGAATGGGACTACCCGATGGGCCACATGTCGATGATCGGCAAGACGGACGCGAGCATCCTGCGCGCCGGCGCGCCGCGCCTCGCGCCCGGTTGGACGCTCGAGAAGATGGCCGAGCACACGCTCTCCTTCTGGCTCACTTCCGAGGACCTCCCCGATCCCGAGAACCGCGTGACGCTCGATCGCGAGGGCCGCATCACGCTCTCCTACACGCCGAACAACGAGACCGGCCACCAGCGCCTGATCGCCAAGCTGAAGAGCATGCTGAAGGAGATCGGCTGCCACGATCACCTGATCCCCCTGAACGCCTACGTCCCGGCGCGCATTCCGCTCGCCGGCGTGGCGCACCAGAACGGCACCGTACGCTTCGGCAACGATCCGAAAACGTCGGCGCTCGATCCGCACTGCAAAGCGCACGACGTCGACAACCTGTACGTCGTCGACGCCAGCTTCTTTCCGTCGAGCTGCGCCGTGAACCCGGCGCTGACGATCATGGCGAACGCGCTCCGCGTCGGCGACCACCTGCGCGCGCGCCTCGGGTGAGGGCGCGCGTGCGATTGTCGGTGATGGCGGACCCGCGGCCGCGCACGCGCGGCGTCACCCTCGCGCTCGGCGTCCTCGCCGCGCTCGGCGTCCTGGCGCTCGGCGCCGGCGCGTGCGCACCCATCACGCACGCGGTCGACCGGCCGGAGTCGGTGCGGGTCAGCGCCGTCACGGTTGTCAGCATGACCGTCGCCGACGTCGCGCGCTCGACGGCCTTCTTCCGCCACGTGCTCGGATTCGAGAAGGTCGGCGACGTCGCGGTGTCGGGGCCCGAGTACGATCGCCTGTGGGGCGTCGCCGGCGTGCGGGTGCGCGTCGTCCGCCTGCGTCTCGGCGACGAGGACCTCGAGATCACCCAGTATCTCGCACCGAAGGGGCGCCCCTTCCCGGCCGACTCGCGCAGCAACGATCGCTGGTTCCAACACGTCGCGATCGTCGTGAGCGACATGGATGCCGCCTACACGCGGGTGCGCCCGCACGTCCGCGCCGTCTCGCGCGCGCCGCAAGTGCTTCCGAAGTCGAACACCGCCGCGGCCGGCATCGCCGCCTTCTATTTCCGCGATCCCGACGGGCACACGCTCGAGCTGATCCACTTTCCACCCGGCAAGGGCGATCCACGCTGGCAGGAGACCGGCGGACGGCTCTTCCTCGGTCTCGATCATACGGCGATCGGCGTCCGTAGCACCGCGGCGAGCCTCGCGTTCTATCGCGATCTGCTCGGCCTGCGCGTCGCCGGCGAGAGCCTGAACGTCGGTATCGAGCAAGAGCGGCTCACGGGCGTTCCCGGCGCCAAGGTTCGGATCACGGGTCTACGTGCGCCCGGCGCTGGGCCCGGCGTCGAGTTCCTCGAGTACGAGGCGCCACGTGACGGCCGTGCGATGCCGTCCGAGCCGCGAGCCAACGACCTCGTGCACTGGCAGGCCACCGTGACCGTCCCTGATCTCGCAGGAGCGGCGGGGGTTCTACGCCAGGCGGGCTACGGCGTCGTATCGAGCGAGGTCGTCACCCTGCCCCGTCCGACGCTCGGCTTCGTGCGTGCCGTGTTGGTGCGCGATCCCGACGGCCACGTGCTGCAACTCGTCGAGCCCTGACGCCGGATCTCGCCGCCAACTCATCACACGCGTGTCCGGAGGCCGTTCTCCTGCAGGTGTTGCCCCCATACGGAAACACGAGCTTCGCGCTCACACCCGAAAGCGCCCAGCTAAGGAGATCAGTGTGTGACCTGCAACAACTCCAATCTCTCGCCGGTGACCAAGTCGAGGACCAGCACGTTTCCCGTTCCCGCAGCGTAGAACTTGTGCTCGCGGGCGCTCGGGTCCAGCGCTTCCGTTTCCTCGGTCTCCAGACAATGATCGAACGAGCCTGCGGCTACGGTGGCCGATTCGTTTAGACTGATGACTTACGCCAAGTCCTCGGCATTGTCGAGATCGAACTCCTGGCGGTAGAAGTCGCCGACGGCGGGATGGGCCCTCATCACGATCCCCGGCGCGGCGCCGTCGACGCCACCCTGGAAAGAGCCACCCAGACTGACGACTAGGCCGCCGGCGAGCTCTTCCGAGTTCTCGCCGAAGTACCAGACGTTGCCGTCCGTGTCCTGTGCAAACCAATCGAGGGTCTGCTCCTCGGGTTCGCCGTTGATCTTCACCGTGTCCAGGACCTCGACGCAGGTGACCCCGTCGATCACCTTTGTACTGTGGGTTACGAAGATCTCGTTATGCTCAAGCCCTTGCGCGGTTTGGCCTTCGTAGATGAAGGTCGTACCGGGGGTCAGCGTCATGAACGGATTGTCGATCGTCGCGACGAAATTCGCGGGATCAATCACCGGGCTGTAGGGGTCTCGCCCCAGCCGAGTGCACGCCGCTTTCCGGAAATCGCGCGCGTCCGAACATGACTGCAGCGCGTCCTTCAGATCACTCGCGGCTTGCTGAACGCAGGCCTTGCGCGCCGCCGGATCGGGCACGTTGTCACACTTGCCCGACGCGAGGGACTTGTCGCTGTGCGCGCCCGACTTGCAAGAGTCGAAGGCATGCAACGTCGTCGCCTTGCACGCATCGGGATTCGATTTGGCGGCGGCCCTGGTGGCCAAACAGACGACGAGGATTCCGCCCACGATGGAAATTCGGCAAAGTTTCAGCATGGCATTTCTCCTTACTGCGGTCTCGATCGAGACTGCGTGCAGCACGTACCGCGCCAAGTGCGGGTCCAAACCGGGTGAGCAGGCACCAGAAATCCTGCCCCCTGGAGGGTAGTATCCCTGCATGATCTTGCGGGGTTCCGGTTCCCTCGACTGTCCCCGGCCGGACGGGGGATTCCCGAAGGCGCGGTGACGTTCCGGCGGTCAGCGAGAGAGTTGGGCGGTCCATAGCGAAAGCCTCCTCTCGTGCGTTCGCTCGGTGGGTAGGGTGAAGGGGTCTACGCGCAGAACTGCGTCGGTGCCTGAGATGCGGATGCGGGCACGCTCGCGATCGGGGTTCGTCGTCGAGTGGGTTGAGATCCGACGATTGATCGGATAAATAATCATACTATGGAAGCGAAGGCCAAGATCTCTGTGACCGTCGACAGGACCCTCCTCGATGCAGCCGAGAGGCTGGGCGGCTCAATGAGTCGCAGCCGGATCTTCGAGGAGGCACTCGCCACATGGGTCCATCGCAAGGGACGCGCGGAGCTCGATCGCGCCATCGAGCACTACTACCGCACGCGGAGTATCGCGGAGCGGGAGGAGGACGAGGGGTGGGCGTCGCTCGCTGACGAGACCGTCCGTAGCAGGTGGGACGATTGAGCTCGGCCGCAACCTACCCGCGTCGGGGCCACGTCTACTGGGTGAACATTCCCGATGAACCGGAGCAGAAGCGGCGCCCGGCGCTCGTCGTGTCCCCGGACTCTCGCAACCGCCTCGCCAGTGACGTGATCGTCGTTCCGATCTCGAGCGTGCGGCACGATGCGCCCACGCACGTCCGGCTCAGAGCCCGTGAGGGCGGACTCCCGCGGCCGTCGATGGTGAAGTGCGAGCAACTCACGACACTGCGTCGCGACCGTCTCGCACCGCAGCCGCTGGGTGCTAGCCTCGCCGGTGCTCGCATGGTCGACGTGGAAAAGGCGATCTTGCGCGCGATCGGCGTCGCCGTCGCGTAACCGCCCACATTGCCCCGACGCGCTGCTGGCGTTCCAAGTCGGGTCGTCGCGGATTGGAGACGGTGACCGGGGCGATATCGGGGAGGGCTGTAACTCCTCGATCCCTGACGGCATCGAAGGGGCAAGGAGAGTCCGATGCCAAAGTCCATCCCTTCACGCGTCCTCGACGGTCAGCGCGCCCTCGTCACCGGCGCCAACAGCGGCATCGGCGCCGAGGTTGCGAAAGCGCTCGCGGCGGCGGGCGCCAAGGTCGGCGTCAACTACGTGACCGCCAAGGAGCAAGCCGAGCAGGTCGTCGCCGAGATCGCCGCCGCGGGCGGCGAGGCGATCGCGCTCTTCGCCGACGTCAGCAAGGAAGATCAGGTGCAGGCGATGTTCCGCGAGATGCTCGCCGCCTTCGGCACCATCGACGTCCTGGTGAACAACGCCGGCCTGCAGCGTGACTCCGCGTTTCACGAGATGACGCTCGCGCAGTGGCAGTTCGTCCTCGACGTCAACTTGACGGGGCAGTTCCTTTGCTCCCGCGAGGCGATCCGCGAGTTCCTGCGGCGCGGCATGGTGCCCGACGTCTCGTGCACCCTCGGCAAGATCATCTGCATGTCGTCGGTGCACGAGATCATTCCCTGGGGCGGCCACGCGAACTACGCCGCGTCGAAGGGCGGCGTCGGCATGCTCATGCGCACGTTGGCGCAAGAGTACGGCCCGCATCACATCCGAGTGAACAGCATCAACCCGGGTGCGATCAAGACGCCGATCAATCGCAGCGCGTGGGAGACACCGGAGGCGGAGCGGAGTCTTCTCACGCTGATCCCGTACGGCCGCGTCGGCGTCGTCGCCGACATCGGGAAGGCGGCGGTGTGGCTCGCCTCGGATGATTCGGACTACGTCACCGGGCACACGCTCTACGTCGACGGCGGCATGACTCTCTACCCCGGGTTCAGCACCAATGGCTGAGAGAGCGACGAGCGCCGAGCACCAGCGCCTGCGCGACGACGGCAAGGCGTGGCGCACGTGGGGTCCTTACGTCAGCGAGCGCGCCTGGGGCACGGTGCGCGAGGACTACAGCCCCGGCGGCACCGCCTGGGACTACCTGCCGCACGACGTCGCGCGCTCGCGCGCCTATCGCTGGAGCGAGGACGGCATCGCCGGCATCTGCGACGATCAGCAGCGACTCTGCCTCGCACTCGCGCTATGGAACGGCAAGGACCCGATCCTGAAGGAGCGCCTGTTCGGCTTGACCGGCCCCGAGGGCAATCACGGCGAGGACGTGAAGGAGTGCTACTTCTACCTCGACGCGACGCCGACGCACTCCTACATGAAGATGCTCTACAAGTATCCGCAGGCGGCGTTCCCGTACGCGGATCTCGTCGCGACCAACCGTCGGCGCGGCAAGCACGAGCCCGAGTACGAGCTCCTCGATACCGGGGTCTTCGCCGGCGACCGTTACTTCGACGTGTTCGTCGAGTACGCGAAGGCCTCGCCCGACGAGATCGTCGCCCGCGTCACCGCCGTGAACCGCGGTCCGGAAGCGGCGGAGCTGCACCTGCTGCCGACGCTGTGGTTTCGCAACACCTGGTCGTGGGGCGGTGCGGCGGCGAAGCCGGCGCTCCGTGACGCCGGCGCCCGGGCCCCGCGCAGCATCACCAGCGAGCACACCGAGCTCGGAGCGTTCATCTTGCAGTGCGGCGACGCCGAGGTGCGCGATCAGGCGGCGGTACGCCGCGTGAACGTGGCACCGTCGCTGCTCTTCACCGAGAACGAGACCAACAGCGCGCGACTCTTCGGCGCGGCGAATGCGTCGCCGTTCGTGAAGGACGGCATCGACGCGGCCGTCGTCCACGGACGCGACGACGCGGTGAACCCGGCCGCGGTCGGCACCAAGGGCGCGGCGCACTATCGCGTCGACGTTCCCGCGGGCGGCAGCGTCACTGTCGACCTCGTCCTCGGCCCGACGCCGTCACCGGCAGCCGCTCGCATGGTCAGCGCAACGCCAGCCCTGGACCTCGCCGCGGCGCCGCGCATCCTCGCCCTCCGCCATGCGGAGGCGTCGGACTTCTACGCCGCCGTGCAACCACCGACGCTCAGCGACGACGAGCGCGCCGTCCAGCGCCAGGCGTTCGCCGGGATGCTGTGGTCGAAGCAATTCTACCACTACGACGTCGACGTCTGGCTGAAGGGCGACCCCGGACAGCCGTCGCCGCCGCGTGACCGCGCGGGCGGCCGCAACCACGAATGGCGCCACCTCAACAACTACGACATCATCTCGATGCCGGACAAATGGGAGTATCCGTGGTTCGCCGCCTGGGACCTCGCCTTCCATTGCATCCCGCTCGCGCTCGTCGACCCGACGTTCGCCAAGGAGCAGCTGCTTCTCCTCGGACGCGAGTGGTACCAGCACCCGAACGGACAGATCCCGGCGTACGAGTGGGCGTTCGGCGACGTCAACCCGCCGGTGCTCGCGTGGGCGGCATGGCGCGTCTATCAGATCGACCGCAAGCAGAACGGCAGCGGTGACCTCGGCTTCCTCGAGCGCGTCTACCACAAGATGATGTTGAACTTCACGTGGTGGATCAATCGCAAGGACGCCGAAGGGAAGAACGTCTTCCAAGGCGGCTTCCTCGGTCTCGACAACATCGGCGTCTTCGATCGCAGCGCGCCGCTCCCGACCGGCGGCTACCTCGAGCAGAGCGACGGGACGAGCTGGATGGGCATGTTCTGCCTGAACATGTTGACGATCGCGCTCGAGCTGGCGCGCCACAATCCGGCGTACGAGGACATCGCGACCAAGTTCTTCGAGCACTTCCTCTACATCGCCGCCGCCATGAACGACCTCGGCGGCGAGGGCGTCTCGTTGTGGAACGAGGAGGACGAGTTCTTCTACGACGTCCTGCACACCGGACCCGGGCAGCACGTGCCGCTCAAGATCCACTCGATCGTCGGCCTCATCCCGCTCTTCGCCGTCACCACGATCGACCCCGACGTGCTCGACGCGCTGCCGGACTTCAAGGCGCGCCTCGAGTGGTTCCTCGAGCACCGGCCGGAGCTCGCAGCGCTGGTCTCGCGCTGGCACGAGCCCGGCAGCGGTGACCGCCGCCTGCTCGCCGTCGTGCGCAGACATCGCATGAAGTGCGTGCTGCGACAGATGCTCGACGAGCAGGAGTACCTATCACCGTACGGGGTGCGCGCGCTGTCGCGCCGCCACGCCACCGAGCCCTTCGTCTTCGACGCCGGCAACGGCGCGCGTTACACCGTCGGCTACGAGCCCGCCGAGTCGCAAAGCGGCCTCTTCGGCGGCAACTCCAATTGGCGCGGCCCGATCTGGTTTCCGGTGAACTATCTTCTCATCGAGTCGCTGCAAGTCTTTCACTACTACTACGGCGACGACTTCAAGGTGGAGTGCCCCACCGGCTCGGGCGAGTATCGCACGTTACGCGAGGTGGCCGATGAGCTGTCGCGACGGCTCATCCGCATCTTCACCCGCGACGGTGAGGGCCGCCGCGCGGTCTTCGGCGGTCAGCATCTGCTGCAGCGCGACCCGCATTGGCGCGACTACCTCCTCTTCCACGAGTACTTCCACGGCGACGACGGCGCCGGCATCGGCGCCAGCCATCAGACGGGATGGACGGGGCTGGTCGCAAAGCTGATTCAGCAACAGGGCGAGGCGATCGCAACCCGAGCTCAGCCGTGCTCGAGCGCTCGCCGGACGGCGGCGGTCGCGCCGTCGGCGATGTCCTGAAGCAAGCGGCGATCCAGCCCCGCGCGCCCGAGCACGCGAATGGCGACCGCAGCGGCGAACACCAGTGCCGCGAGCGGGTCGAGGTCGACCGACGTCCCCACGTCGTCTTGCGCCTCGCGCAGGCGATCGCGGACGAAGCGACGCATCGCCCGCAGCCCGCTCTGCAGCTGGCGTCGCGTCGGAGCGGAGAGGGACGAGGACTCGGGAATCGTGTTGAGGATCAAGCACCCGCGTCGCTCCGGATCACTCGCCGTCAAACGCACGACGGTGTCGAGCACGTCCTGGACGCCCGCGAGCCCCCGGACGCCGTTGGAGATCGCGGCGCGGAGTTGCGCGACGTAGCGCTCCACGGCGACCCGGAACATGTCCTCCTTGCTCCCGAAGGCCGCGTACAGGCTTCCCGGCAGGAGTCCCGTCGCCGCCGTGAGGTCGGGGATCGACGTGCGCGCGAAGCCGCGCAGCCAGAAGGCGTTCAGGAGCCCTTCGCTCACCTCTTCGAGCTCGAATTCGCGCGGGCGGACCATCCTGCCTGCTAGCCGAGCGCGACCTCGCGGGCGACCTCGTAGGCTTTGATGTCGAGCGACTTCGGCTCGAGCGCGGCGATGGCACGCTGGAACGTCGCCATGTGCGGGCTCGCCATGTGCGCTCGGATCGCCTCCAGCGACTCCCACCGTTCCGTCACGCGAATCAGGGTGGGATCGCTGATGTCGACGGAGAACGCATACGTCAGGCAGCCGACCTCGTGGCGCGTCGCCTGCTCCATGGTCTGAACGGCGGCGCGGACTTTGTCGGCAGCGCCGGCTTCGGTTACGACCTCGACGTTGACGACGATCATGCGACGAGCCTCCTCAGGGGACCGAGATTCATCACCACGCGCTCCGACTCGAGCTTCCCATGCGCGTCGAAGCGGTAAAATGCAACATACGGGAGCTCGACGTCGCAGTCCGTGGCCGGGAAGCCCCAGAACTCACCGACGTGCTTTCCGCACAGCCGTCCCTCGATCACGATCTCGTCGGTGGTGAAGTGTTCGTGATCCGGGACGGTCCGCAGCCCACGAAAGGCGCCTTGCGCGGAAAATCCCATGTAGCTGTGGGCCTGCCGGATGCGGTCATGGTCGCGGAAGGATTGCCGGTTGTAGAGCATCTCGGTGTCGGCGGAGAACGTCTCCATGATCCGCTCCAGATCGTTGTTGTTCTCGGCACTGTAGTGCGCGCGGAGCAGCGCTCGTCGTCGCTCGCGTTCGGCATCGTCGATTGGCATCGCGTGACCTCCTACTGGAAGCAACTGCCACTTCTTGAATGATCAGTCAAGAACTCCAGTCTCGACTTGTCCGGCACGTTCGCGAGCTGTTAGGGTCGGCGTCCACCCGCCCCTCGGAGACCCCGTGACCCCGCGACGTTCGCTTACCTGCTCTCGCTGCTCGTCTCGCTCGTCGCGACCGCGGCATCGGCGCAAGTGCAGACCCGGGCGCAGCAGCGCTGCATCACGGCGTTGAACAAGGCGGGCGCCGTGGTCGCTCGTGTCGTCGGCAAGCAGCTCGTGTCCTGCGTCCGGGCGGCGTGCAAGGGAAAGCTCGCGGTCGGGACGACCGCGGAGCAGTGCCTGAGCGCGGATCCGCGCGCTAGGCTCGCCAAGGTCGAGGCCAAGGCAGCCGCGATCGCGACGAGATTCTGCACGACACCGCCGGGCTTCGGCCCGACGACCGCGGTGGCGGTGAACGCCGCCTTCCGCGCGGTGAGGCGCGTCCACCAGGTCTTCGGCGACGATCTCGACGCGGCGATCATCGCCACCGCGACTGATCGTGACGGCGCCGCCTGCCAGGTTGCTGTCGCGACCGGGATGACCGAGATCGCGAACGCGAAGCTGAAGGCGTTCAATGCCTGCAAGACCGCCGGCCTGAAGAGCGGGACGATCGACTCGGCGGCGACGCTCGAGGCCTGCTTCGGCGTCGACCCGAGGGTGGTGATCGCCAGGACCGAGGCGCGAGCGCAGCGACGCGCCGGTAAGAAATGCGACGGCGTGGCGCTCGCGACTGCGTTTCCCGGCCGCTGCGCCGCTGCGGCGCCAGCGACACTTTTCGACTGCGTCGCGCCGCAGGTCGACTGCGGCGTCTGCCTGGCAGTGAATGGCGGCGATCACCTGAGCCACGGCTGCGACAAGTTCCAGAACGGGGTGGCGACGGAGTTGTGCGGGACGCCGCTCTCGACGACGCAGTCGGTCGCCCGCCAGTGGGACGAGGAGGCGCTCGCCGCGATCCGGATCGACCTTCCCCGACCGCCGGTACACGCGCGCAATCTCTTCTACGTGTCGGTGGCGATGTGGGACGCGTGGGCGGCGTACGACCCGACCGCCGACGCCTTCCTCGACAAGGAATCGCCGGCCTCGAGCGACATCGAGCACGACCGCGCGATCGCGATCAGCTTCGCGGCGTATCGTGTCCTCTCTCACCTCTACGCGCTCTCGGTGAACGCCGCGACGACGCAAACGCACCTCGACGCGCGCATGCTCGCGCTCGGTCTGGACAAGACGTTCACCACGACCACAAGCGACCTGCCGGCGGCGGTCGGCAACCGCATCGCCGCCGCCGTGATCGCCTACGGCCTCGCCGACGGCGCGAACGAGGCGAACAATTACGCCGACCCGACGTACACGCCGGTGAACGATCCGCTCATCGTGAAGCTGCCGGGCAACGACCCGACGCTTCCCGGCACGGTGATGAACGACCCCAACCGCTGGCAGCCGCTGGCGCTCGATTTGCAGATCACCCAGAACGGCATCCCGCTCCCCGACAAGGTCCAGGTCTACGTCGGCGCGCAGTGGAACGCCGTGAAGCCGTTCGCGCTCGCGCGCAGCGACCCCAACGCCCTCTACATCGACCCCGGGCCGCCGCCGCACCTCGGCGACACCGAGTTCCGCAACGGTCCGATGCAGCTCCTCCAATTCTCGCAGGAGCTCGATCCCACGGACCCGACGACGCTCGACATCTCGCCGGGATACTGGGGGAACAACCCCCTCGGCACCAACGACGGCACCGGCTACGCAACCAATCCGATCACCAACCAGCCGTACGCACCGCAGTCCGTGAAGCGCGCCGACTTCGCCCGCGTCCTCGCCGAGTTTTGGGCCGACGGCCCGCAGTCGGAGACGCCCCCCGGCCACTGGAACGTCCTCGCCAACGGCGTCGCCGACAATCCGGCGACCGTGAAGCGTATCGGCGGCGTCGGCCCGGTCGTGAACGATCTCGAGTGGGACGTGAAGACGTATCTCGCGTTGAACGGCGCGGTGCACGACGCCGCGGTCTCCTGCTGGGGCGCCAAGCGCATGTACGACTCGGTGCGGCCGATCTCGCAGATCCGCTACATGGGCGGCCGCGGACAATCGTCGGACTCGCTGGGTCCGTCGTACGACGTCGACGGCCTCCCGCTCGTCCCCGGCCTCGTCGAGGTGATCACGGCGGCGAGCAGCATGCCGGGTGAGCGCCACGCGGCGCTTGCGGCGTTCATCGGCGAGATCGCCCTGAACGTGTGGCCCGGGGCGCCGGGCGACCCGACGACGCAGTTCAGCCCGTCGACGTGGATCCGCGCCAAGAACTGGGTGCCGTATCAGCGCGACACCTTCGTCACACCCGCCTTCGCGTCGTACTTCTCCGGGCACAGCACGTTCAGCCGCGCGGCGGCGGAGGTGCTCGCGCACCTCACGGCAGCCCCTACTTCCCCGGCGGGTTGGGCGAGTTCGTCGCGCCCGCGAACGCCTTCCTCAAATTCGAGCTTGGGCCGACGACCGACGTGCGTCTCCAGTGGGCGACGTACTACGACGCGGCGGACCAGGCAGGACTCTCGCGCCTGTACGGCGGCATCCATCCACGCGTCGACGACTTCACCGGACGGACCGTCGGCTCGCAGGTCGGCATCGGCGCCTGGAACCTTGCCGCGACGTACTTCGACGGCACCGCCGTTCCGTAGCCGCCGATTCAGCGCGACTGGCGCGCGTAGAATGGCCGCTTCGCGGTCGCGGCGCCCATGCCGTGGACACTACCCCCCGCTCACGCGCCGAAGCGTGCGCCCTTGCGCTCGCGACCGAGCGCCGTCACGACGGCGCCGAGCGTGAAGACCGTGAGCGCGGTCAGCGCCATCGTGTTGGCGTAGCTCGTTCGCGCCGCGAGGACGGCCTCGATCCAGGCGATGCTGCTCGAGAGCAGGACGCCGCATTGGTAGGCGAACCCGGGAAGGAAGCCGCGCACGGCGTCGGGCGAGAGCTCCGTGATGTGCGCCGGGATGACGCCACAGGCGCCCTGCACCATGAACTGCATCATGAACGCGCCGCCGACCAAGAGCGCCGCCGTCGGCGCGTACGCCCAGAGCGGAATCGCGAGCACGGCGAGCAGCAGCGCCGTCACCACCGCGCGCCGCCGGCCGACGTGATCGGAGATGCGCCCGAAGACGATGCCACCGAGGAGCGCGCCCAGATTGTAGATCACCGCGATGACCGCGACTTGCCGCGGCGAGAAGCCGCGTTCGAGCTTCAGAAACGTCGGATACATGTCCTGCGTGCCGTGCGAGATGCACGACATCATCGCTATGAACAGCGTGAGATAGAGGAAGAGTCGCCATTCCGACACAATGCCGCGGCCGAGCGCACCCCAGCTCCGATGGCGCGTCCGTTCCCAGACGGTCGATTCCTGCACGCGCGCGCGAACGAAGAGCGCGAGGAGCGCCGGCAGGCCGCCGATGTAGAACATCGGGCGCCATCCCCAGCGCGGAAACACGAAGAAGTAGCAGCACGCGGCCAGGAGGTACCCCACTGCGTACCCCTGTTGCAGGACGCCGGAGAGCACACCGCGCTGGCGCGGCGGCACCTTCTCCATCGCGAGCGAGGCGCCGACTCCCCATTCGCCGCCCATGCCGACGCCGAAGAGCGCGCGCAGGACGAGGAAGCTCCAATAGGTCGGCGCGAGACCGGAGAGCACCTCGACGACCGAGTAGAAGACGAGGTCGATCATGAGCGGCAGCCGCCGCCCGTAGCGGTCGGCCATGAGGCCGAAGAGCAGCGCCCCGAGCGGCCGGAACGCGAGCGTCACGGTGACCGTGAGCGCCACCGAAGGGACGTCGGTGCCGAACTCCTCGGCGACGCTCGGCAGCACGAACACCAGGACGAAGAAGTCGAAGGCGTCGAGCGTCCAACCGAGAAAACACGCGATCAGCGCGCTGCGATAGTCGGCGTGCGGCTCCTGCTCGTCGAGCACCGCGAGGCTCATATCCCCGTGATGGACCGATCGTCCAGCCGGAGGCGAGGCGTGTAACACTTTTCAGCCAGCCGGCGTGGGATCTTGGCCGCCCTTGACGAGTCGCCGTATCGCAGCCAATTTCAGGGACACCTACGATGGCCCGCGAACCGCGGCCACCAGAATACACGCAGGGGGAGAACCACGATGACGATGATCGGCCAACCCGAACCCGAATGGAGTGCTCTCGCCTACGTCAACGGCGAGCAAAAGACCCTCAGCAGCAAGGACTACAAAGGCAAGTGGCACGTGCTCTATTGGTACCCGCTCGACTTCACCTTCGTCTGTCCGACCGAGATCAAGGGCTTTCAATCGCTCCTCGGCGACTTCCGTGACGACAAGACGGAGGTGATCGGCGTGAGCACCGACTCCTTCTTCTCGCACAAGGCCTGGTTCGCGGATCGCAAGACGTTCCCCGAGACGATCACCCATCCCGTCCTCGCCGACACTAACCACGCCGTGAGCCGCGCGTTCGGCGTCCTCAAGGAGGATCAGGGCATCGCCTACCGCGCCACAGTCGTCGTCGACGACAAGGGGATCATCCGCTCGATCTCGCAGAACGACTTGAGCGTCGGCCGCAGCCCCGGCGAGGTGCTGCGCACGGTGCAGGCGCTGCAGAGCGGCGGCCTGTGCGGCGCCGATTGGAAAAAGGGACAGTCCTTCGTCGGCTGACGTGGGCCGTCTCGAGCACATCGACGGGGGCAACTGGGAGGAGTTCCTGCGCGCCCCCGTCGCCGTCCTCATGCTCGGCAAGAGCGACTGTGAGGCGTGCGCCGGCTGGACCGACGAACTCACGCGCTTCCTCGACACCGACCGCAAGTGGACGCACGTCCGCTTCGGCAAGATGCTGCTCGACAAGGGCGGCCTCGTCGCCTTCAAGCGCGCGCATCCGTGGATCGCCGAGCTCGAGGTGCTGCCGTTCAACCAGATCTTCGTCGCCGGCGCACGCAGTAAATCGTTCGCCGGCGGCGGCGTCGAACGCCTCCTCAACCGTCTCAGTCAGGTCGTCGCGCACTGACCCGCACGGCGCAACGGGACTCGGGCGTCCGCTGGAATGAGGCTTGCGACGCAACCTCGATGATGTGACAACTCGCGATCGTGCGGGGGCATGACGTCATCGTCGTCGGCGGTGGTCCCGCGGGGGCCGCCGTCGCCACTCGCCTCGCGCGCCGCGGCCGCCGCACCCTCGTCCTCGAGCGCGAGGCCTTCCCGCGGTTCCACATCGGCGAGTCGCAGCTGCCGTGGAGCCGCGAGGTGTGGCGCGAGCTCGGCGTCGACGAGGCGCTCGCGCGCGCCGGCTTCGTCGAGAAGTGGGGTGCGAGCTTCATCACCGCGCGCGGCGCCGTCGAGCAGTACGCCGACTTCACCGCCGCCGCCGAGACGCCGCAGCCGGCGACGTATCAAGTCCCGCGTGCGGAGTTCGACCGCATCCTGCTCGCGCACGCAGCCGCGAGCGGCGCCGAGGTCCGGCAACCGGCGCAGGCGCTGGACGTGACGTTCGACGCCGACGGCGTCACCGTCCGCTTCCTCGCCGACGGCAGCGAGCACGAGGCGCGTGCGGCGGCGATCGTCGACGCCTCCGGACGAACCGGCTTCATCGCCCGCCGGCGGAGCGAGCGGCAGTTCGATCCGCGCCTGCGAAACGTCTCCTTGCACGCCCAGTATGAGGACGTCCCGCGTCGCGCCGGTCGCCGCGGCGGCGACATCCGCATGGTGATGCGCCCCGACCGCGGCTGGTTCTGGTTCATCCCGTTGTCACCCACCGTGACCAGCGTCGGCATCGTGGTACCGAAGGAGGTGCATGCGCGGGCGGACGGCGCGTCGCTCGACGAGGCGCTCGCGCGCTACCTCGCCGAGACGCCGACCGCCGCGGCGCTGACCTCGCGGGCGCGCCGCATCAGTCCGGTCCGCTTCGACGCCGACTACTCCTATTGCGCGAATTGCTTCGCCGGCGACCGCTGGCTGCTCGTCGGCGACGCCGGAGCCTTCCTCGACCCGATCTTCTCGACCGGCGTCCTCTTGGCGATGCAATCGGGCCTCGACGCCGGCGACGCGCTCGACGGCGCGCTCGCCGCCGGCGATCTCTCGCAGCGCCGCTTCGCGCGTTACGAGCGCGCGACACGCGGGCGGTACGCGCACTTCCGTCGCTTCGCCGTTGGCTTCTACGACCCCGCCTTCCGCGACCTCTTCTTCAGCCCGGGGGCGCCCTTCGGCGTGCGCGAGGCCGTCATCTCCGTGCTCGCCGGCAACTGGCGTCCGGGATTCGCGACCCGTGTGCGGATCGCCCTCTTCTTCGCGGCCGTCGCCCTGCAACGTCGCGTTGGCATCGCCCCCCGCCTCACCGAGCTCGACGGCGACGGCGCAACGCCGACGGCGCGCTCCGAGTCGAACGCCGCCGCTTAGACTCGGGATCGCCGCGGCACGCACGGGCCTCTCGCCGATGCATCCGACATCCGACGCGACGCGCGAGAATCAACGCTTCTACGATCGCCTGTGGGCGACGGTGAAGCTCCGGCCGCCGCGGCACTTCAATACCTGGCCGCTGCTCTCGCGGCTCGCCGCCGCAGCACCCGCGCGGCTCGAGATCGGCGCCGGGATGCGCCCGCGCATCCCGATCGCGGATACGCACTTCGTCGACTTGAGCCTCCCCGCGGTGCGCGCGCTGCGCACGCGCGGCGGGCTCGCCACCACGGCCGAGATCGGCGCCCTGCCGTACGCCGACGCGACGTTCGACCTGGTGTGCGCGTTCGACATCGTCGAGCACGTCGCCGACGACGGAGGCGCGCTCGCCGAGATCGCGCGCGTCGTTCGTCCAGCTTCTGCGAGCGGTGCGTACGGCGCTCGCGCACGGCCGGGACTCGTCGTCCGACGATGCGACGGCTGATGCCGACGACGTCGAAGCCGCGACGGTGAACCACATCACGCTGCGTTTCCCGGATGACACCATCGGACGCTGCGACGAGATCCGAGCCGCCGCGGATCGCGGTGAGGCGCACACCGTGCAAATCTTGGGAAACGACATCAAGTGCGGAGCGGCGCGGCTCGCCCTCGACGAGGTGCGGAACCTCGCCGCCGCGCTCGAGGCACTGGGGCGAAATACCAGGATCGACCCGATGGCGGCGATGGTCGACCTGCTGGAGAGCGAGCTCGCGAGTGCGCGTCGGGCCGTCGTGGACTCGGCGCCGCAGCCTACCTGTTTGCCGTGAGATACGCGCGCCACGAGGCCCAATAGTACTTGTGCCAGCCTTCGCTCACCCTGGCAAAGTCGTGGTCGGCCACGTTGACGTGCACGAGCTCGATTCGTCCTCCTCGATCTTCCGCCACGAAGGTCAGGATCAAGGTGGAGTCGATCGCCGCGTCGGGCCAGTGCGCGGCGCGCCAGGACTGAACGATGAGCCGCCTCGGGACGACGTGGAGGATCGTGCCGGAGAGCATTCCGTCGAACGCTCGGAACGCGGCGCCGGCCTGCAGAGCTATCGTGACCAGCGCCCCGGTGAACGCGGCGTGCTGCGCCTCGTCCAGGTACATGTCGAACAGCCGGTCCGGCGGCGCCGGCAGGGAGGCAGCGAGCTGAATGGTTCTAGGAATTGGGCACACACTCCGCGACGTCTCCGACTGGCACGCCGCCGGCAGCCGAGAATCGATCCGAATCTCCTCGACCGCACTCCCGATCCACCCAGGATTCGACCAGGCGAACTCCCGCGAGCCCGGGCAACGTACCGATCGTGGAATCGATGCGTCGAGCGGCATCCCGCCCTTCCGGTCCAGACAGCAGGTAGCGCGCCAAGAACCTGACCTCTTCTACCGGCTGCACACCGCTGCCGACGGGCGCCCAGAAATGCTCGATGAGAAAGCGCGTGACCCGAGCGGCGCCGGGGCTCTTCAACCGCCGCTCCGCCTGACGAAAATAGAAGTCGAAGTGCCGCGATTCGTCGCGGATGATCCGCTTGAGCAGCTCGTCGAGGACCGGATGCTGGGCGACCTCGGTCAGTCGTTTGTACCCCGTCAGCGTCGTGAGCTCGTTGATCGCCCCCCAGCTCATGTGGGCCGCCGTGAAGTCGCGCCACATCCTGCCGATCCCCGCAATCGCGGCCGCCTCGAGTCGCTTTCTGAAGCTCTCGCGTGATCGAACACGCTCGATCGTCGAGTGCCCTGCCGCCTCGAGAAAACGCGCGAGGGCGCGGCCATGAAAGGCCTCCTCGTAGAACCAGCAGGGAAGAAACGCCGCCACCTCGGGATCGTCGATCACGCGAGTCGCCAGAAGCTCTCGGAGATAGACGATCGTGTGACACTCGATGTCCTGCATGTAGCGGAGGGTTCGGACGGTACCGGCGGGAAGCGGGTAGTTGCGGACCTCGTCCCACGCGATCCCGGAGAGATCGACCGCCCTGGACCGTGTCACATACCGACCGATGTCGAATGGCGCGGGTTCCATCATCGCACACTCCTCACGCGACGTGCAGAGCCTTCTCGCTGGCGCGATTTCCCGTCGCTTTTCCCCCATACCGTCCGCGGTACGGGACCGCAACCCACGACCCCGCACATCCGCGTCACTGACTCTTGATCGTCTCCAACCGCACCTCTTTCCGCCGGTCGCGACGAACGAGGGGGTCCTTGCTGGTGTCGTGGTACAGGTGACACGTCATGCAGGTCGTCCTCGCCGACTGCGGGCTGCCGTCGACGTGGCACTGCTGACAGATCTCGCGCGGAGGTAGATTCGTATCGGCGGTTGCCGAGCTCCGCTCGACATTACCGTGGCAGGTCGCGCACGAGAGCAGCTCGTGGCGCCCGTGCGAGAACTCCCCGCGGGTCAGCCATCGCGCCGGGATACCCGTCTTCACGACGATCGGCAGATCGCCGGACGCTCGCGTTCCCTTTTGCCCGTGACAGAGAAAGCAGCGCTTGTTGTGCTCGAGCAGCGGTTGCTGATCCCGAAACGGTTCGTAGAGCTCGCGTTCGAGCCGCTCGATCCACTTTGCGCGATAGTCCTGCAACGTGCGTGAGGCATCGGCGGGCGCACGGGTGCGAATGCCCGGCAGCATCGAGTTCTGCGCCTCGAAGATCTCCGGATGATCGACGGCGGCGACGACGAGCTTGGCCATGAGATCCGGCCGGATGAGCTCGGGGGTATCGTGTCGCGCCTCGATCGCGATCGGGAGACCATCGCTGCCGTCCTCCCCGACGCCCGTCACCTCCTGCTTGTGACATCGTTGGCAATGCGTCGCGAAGACGATCGGCCTCATCAACCGGCCCTTCACCTCCTGCTCGTGGCAGCTCGCGCACGTGAGCTTCTCGTTCACGACTTTGTCCGATGTCAGGTGGAGCTTGTGATTGAAACGCAGCGCCGCCGTGTCAAGCACCCCCTCGCGCAGCGGCGCGAACTGCGGGTGCGCCGCAAACGTAGCAATGGACGTTTGAATGAGCGGATGGGGATTGGTCGTGACGAGATTACCATGGCACTCCACGCAGGGCTGCGCGCCGATCGTCAGCAACGCGGCGGCGCCGCGGTGTTCCACATGGCAGTCACGGCACTCGGGCGTGCGCTGCTCGAACGTCGAGTGCACGCGCTTACCGTGGCACTCCTCGCATGCGGCGTTTCTGACGTTCTGAAACGACGTATGGCAGACCTCGCAGCGGCCTCCGAACGTCGCGTGGTTCTGCGACACCGGGCCGGGCAGGTACTGTCGCTGCCGAAGCGTCACCGTGAGGAGGACCCAGACGACGACGCCGGCGATCGCGACGATCGTGCCGACGAGCCGATACCGTCGTCGGAAGAAATCCTTCCGAGGAAAGAGATCGAATCGGAGCCGCTTGGCGAGGTCTTTGCTGAAGCGCACGGCGCGACCGAGTCGGCTCAATAGCGAAGAGCGTACACGATGTGAATCGCCGCGAGGACGAAAAGCGCAAAGGACAACGGCGCATGGACGAAGAGCCAGCCGTGCAGCCAGCCGTGCAGCCGCTGCTGCAGCGCGAGCTGACGCGATTCCTCACACATCGCGTCGAGCTTCTCGATCCTGTCGGCCCACGCCTCCGGTGCGCGTGCACGGAGCGCAGTGAAATTCGGCCGCGCGAGCGTCGCCGCCTCGGGTCGTCGGAGATACGGCCGCACCTCCGCGAGGTAGAACGCGCGGAGCAGCATCGCATCGGGGGCCGGCGTCGTCGCGGGAGCCTCGCGGACGATCTGCTTCCAATCGGCGGCGTTCGCCTGCTGCGACTCCGCCTCGGCAGCGATGCGCGCGCGCTCTTCCGAGGCCTCGGGGATCTCGCCGGCGACACCGGTGACGAGCTCGTACGCATCGACCGCCAGCCGTGCGTTCACATACTCGATCTGACTGTGAATCGTCTCGAGGGGAACGCGTGCCGTCATGAGGCGGGGAACGATCTGTTGGATGGCTACGCCGAAGATGCCGCTCGCGATGACGACATAAAACAACACCATCAAGACCGTCGTGAGCGCACCACCGAGCCGAAACCCGGAGTGAAACCAGATCAACGGTACCGCCAGGAGGCCGACCCAGATATGCATCTTCATCCAGGTGCGCGCGGCGCCGAGGCGCGACACGATCACCCGCTTGCGTGCGGCGAGCAGTCCGGCGTCGATCATGGCGGCGGTTCCGAGGATCCCGAACACGAGCCCCGGCCAGCTGCCGCCCGACGGTCCGTGGGCGCTCGCGCCGACGTACAGGACGTACCCAGCGGTCGCGATCGCGGTCGCGACTGTCGTTACGAGAATCCACGAGCGATGATCGGCGTTGATCAGCATGCGAGGGCGACGTCGCCGACGCGCGGGATCAGCATCGTGTCACGGTCGATCCACGGCCGACAGGAACGCCGCCGGATTGACACGAATCGCGGCGTCGTGGGGACAGGCGTACACGCAATTGGGACCGTCGTATCCGGAGCACAAATCGCAAACGGTCGCCCGGAGCTTCACGTCCTCGCTCACGGGCGGCGCAAGCTCGGGCTTCGCCGCGAGCTCCAGCATGTTGATGTTGCCGAATGGACACTGGTTCGCGCAGCGTTGGCAGCCGATGCACCAATCCTCGATCTGAATCTCCAGAGAATCGCGCCGGCGGATGGATCCGACCGGGCAGCCGATCATGCACTTGGGATCGGTGCACGAACGGCACGCCATGGTGACGAGGTACTTGCCAAATCGTGGACCGTCGCGGGTGAATCTAGCGACGCCGTCGTGCGCGGTCGCGCAGGCGCGCACGCACTCGTCGCAGCGCGTGCAGCGGTCGAGATCGATCAGCAGCACGTTTTGCGAGTTGTAGAGGTTGAGCGCGACGACCTCGCCGATGATCGCCGGCTCGACGGGGGTATCCGCCGAGATGGCGGCGTCGAGCGCCGCTGCGGCCGCGCGCGTCGAGGAGACCACGCGCGCGTTCCGCTCGGCGAGCGCGCGGACCTCGTCGAGCGGTACGGCGACGACTTCGAAGTTGTCGAGCCCGGTCGCCGTCGCCCGGCGCGTTGCCGATTCGGGTGCGTCCGCGGACGCGGATTCGAGCTCGAACGTATACTGCACGACCGAGATGCGGTCGCCCGCCACGACCTTTGCCTCCTGGACGCGCTCGCCGTTCAGCAGCGTGAAGTTCGCGCTTTGGAGATCCGTGAGGAACAGCGCGCCGTCGCGTGCTTCCAGGCGACAGTGACGGCGGCCGACCGCTCGGTTGTCCGAGGTGAGCGCGACCTCGCACTCGCTGCTGCGCCCGATCGTGAGCGGCTTGTCGATGGGGATGATCGGCAGCTCGGGATGCGAGATGCACCGCAACCGCAGCGGCCCGGGCTGCGAGCTCACCAGCAGCATCTCCAATCCGAAGGCCGACCCGCGCCCGAGATACGTCAGAATGCGGGCAGCGCCGTTTTGCCCGCGCGCAAGCATGACGGTGCCGCTGCGCACGAGGTAGACGGCGTCCGCCGCGGCGCCCTCGCGATAGATCGCGCCTGCGTGCAGCGCGCTCGAATCGGGGGTCAGCAGGGCGGCACGAGCGGCCAGGTGATCCAGCTCGTCGGGCGCGAGATCGTGAAAGAGGCTGCTCGCGTACAGCTCTTGACGGATGGCCGTCTCGCGGTATCGCGACGTGATGTCGGGCCCGGCGGTTCCGGCCTCGCGAATCGTATCCAAGACCGAACGTAGCATCTCGACGACCACGCACGGCTCTTCCGCCTGTACGGTCATCGCGCGCGGGTAGAGGTTCACGCACGCGTCGATCCCGAAGACGTCGCCAGGATGAAGGAGCATGGGCGCGGGGGCGCCGGTGCGCGCCAGCGTGGCATACGCGCTGATCTCGCCGACGTCGGTCTCCGTCGGCTTGTCCGCCCGCGCCGAGTGACTGCGCCGCCGGAAGAGCCCCTTCAGCGAGAGCAGTGAGCGGCGCGAGCGTCCCGGGATCGGGGCCGGACGAGGTTGCTCGGGGACGAAAGCCGTCGCCGTTCCCTCGAGGAGAAGGAATGCCGTGGAACCGAACGCGCCAGCCTCACAGATCGTGTCGCCGGGTCGATACTCGCGGCGGACCGCCGCCTTGATCCCAGGCTCGCTCGTGCCGGCACGGGCGGCGAAGTTCGAATTGAGCTTGATCTTGAACGGTCGCTTCGTGCTGCGGAAGAGCTCGAGCGCGCCGATGTCCTCCAAGGAAATCCATTGCCCGGAAAGACCGTCCGCAATCCGTTCGATCGGCTGCTGCCGTGTCCGCAACGAAAATCTCCCTCACCCATGCGCGCCGAACCATCTCGACCGCGGCGACGCTGTATCAGAGTGCTCCCCGATCGCGCAACGGCGACGCGCGATGCGCGCAATGATTGCTCGCTCCCGAAGCAGATGTTAACGGGAGCCGCGGAGAGCCGAATGACGCGTTGGACGACGTTGGTGGCAATCGCCCTCGCGCTCGTGAGCGCAGTATCCGCCTCGCCGAGCGAGGCGGCGGGCGTGCAGACCGAGGGAGGTCGCTTCGTCGGCGAGGGTCGTTGTGGCGCCCCGACCTGTCATGGCGCGGGCCTCCCTTCGACCGAGGCCGCGAAACGGGACTGGCATCCCTGGAAATCGGCGCGCACCCAGTGGAACACGTCCAGCATCGACCACCACTCGCGCGCCTATCGCACGCTCGAGACGGAAGGCGCCAAAGCGATCGCCAACTACATGGGCATCAAAGCGACCGAGAGCGAGAAATGCCTGGTCTGCCATGCTCCCGCGGCACCGACCGTCGAGGGCAGCACGCACGTCCGAAACGAGGGCGTCACGTGCGAGCACTGTCACGGCCCCGCCGAATCCTGGCTGAAGCCGCACGTCGAGCGCGACTGGAAGGCACACCGCGCGGAGTACGCCGGGCGCGGGTTCTACGACAACAGCAACCTCCTCTCACGGGCTCGGAAGTGCGCGTCCTGCCACGTCGACATCGATCACGAGATCGTCGCGGGCGGACATCCCCCGCTCCAGTTCGAGATGGTCGCGTACGCGCAGCTCATGAAGCACTGGGACGACCAGAAGCTCGCGATCAATTCCTTCACGATCGACCCGACGCTGTGGGCGCTCGGTCAAGTGACAGGCCTCCGCCGCTCCCTCGCGATGCTGAGCGATCGCGCCGGCAACACCAACTATCAATCGATCGGAAAAGTTTCGCACTTCCAATCGGGGAACTGTTATCAATGCCATCATAAGCTCGTCGACGACGCCCTCCGGCAAACGTCCGGCCACTACGCGATGGTCGAGGCCGTCTTCACCACGCTCTTCCCGGACCAGCAGGGCGCGCTCGCGAGCCAGTGGAGCGGGGTCAGCGCCGGGGCGGGCTCGAGTAGCGAGCAAGCGCGCGAGCGCGCCGCGGCGCTCGAGAGTTGGTTGGCGCCGTACGAGGAGCGCATTCTCCGTCAGGGAATCGGCCGAGACGCCACGCGTCGGATGCTCGGGCACATCACCGCCAGCGGCGAGACGCTGAAGCGGGTCGAGCGCTTCTCGTTCAGTCGATCGCCGACGGGCAATACCGTGCGCGTCGGCAGCGTGAGTGCGCCGTGGTGGTGGACGACCGGCGCGCCCGAGCAGACGGCGCTCGCGATCGAATCCCTCTGTGAGCCCGCCTTCGAGCGCAAGAGCTGCATCGCACCCGGGGGCGCGATCGAGAAAGACCTGCGCCAGTTGCTGAACGCGCTCGACCGGTTCGACTACCGTCCCGACCAGTTCTCACAGACGCTCGGCGTGATCCATTCGAAGCTCTTCCGCTGAGCGCATGGTTTCCGCGGCCGCCGTCTCAGCGACGCCCCGGTAGCAGCCGCTCGGAGGTCGGCGCTTCCGGCTGCACGATCGGCGCCCCCTCCGCGGACCCGTTCACGGGACGCTCGGGGCGAACGAACCGCACCGCCTTCCCGGGCGGTTGGGTCGACGCCGTATAGACGCGATCGCCGCGCATGAAGAGCCGTTGCATCTCGGCGCGATCGAAGGGTCGCGCACCGAGCCGGCCGAACACGGCGACCTGATTTCCACTCTCGTCGACGGCGCGGTCGCGATCGAGACCGCGCGACAATGCCACGGCGGGTCCTTCCGTCCGGCGGGTCGCGATCAGCCGCGGTGTCGGATTCGGACTGAACCCCGCGCTCCCGGGTGTCTCACCCGGCGAGACCAGCTGGATGACGCGCAATCCGTTCCGCCCATCGGCCACGTACGCGTAGATGCTCGCATCGGTGGCGCCGACGCGAACGGCGCGGGTGTCATTCAGGACCCCACCGGCGTCGAACATCTCGTACAGGAATGGCTTGGTTGGCGTCTCGACGTCGACGATCGCCAGGCCGCGGCTCCCCGCGGGGACGTACGCGTACGTGCGCGCGACGTACAGATCGCCCGCCTCGGGGAGCTCGAGCGTCGCCACGAGCACGGGCCGCTCGGGACGGGTGACGTCGACGACGCGCAGACCGCGGGCGTCACTCACGAACGCGTAACGGAACTGAACGGCGATCGCGCGCGGCGCCTCGAGATTCGGAGCGCCGAGCGTCCCGACCACCCGCGGCTGAATCGGATCGTCGATGCTCACGACGACCAACCCGCGATTGCACAGCACGTAGGCATAGGTGCCGGCGATCGTGATGTAGCGCGCACCACCAAGGATTCCATCCGGGTTGAACGTGGCAGCGCGCGTGAGGAAGTTGTTTTGCGGATCCCCGTCGGCCAGCACGTCGACGTCGACGACGACCAGGCCCTCGTCACGATCGGTCACGTACGCGTATTTGTAGAGCGGATGCAGGCGCTGTTCTTCGTTTGCCGGATCGTGATCGCGCCCGGAGCTGATCGGCATGTTGGTCGGCAGCGCGACCGACGTCGCATATGACGTCTTCACGTAGGCGCGCTGCCCGAGCGGCGACACGGGTGCGGTGATGATTCGTTCGGAGAAGCCCTTGTTGTCGAGGTTCGCGACGTCGAACACGCGGAAGCCGCCGGCGCCGTTCGCCGTGTAGAGATACTCGCCGCGGAGCTGGAGACTCTGGACGTCGGTCTTCCGGCTGAGGAGATCGACGCCCGGATGGTGATGCGCCTCGCGAAGCTCCATCTGACTGTCGAGATGCCGCTGGTAGTTCGCCGGGTACGCGAGACGCTGCAGGTTGCTGCCGATCACCGCCTGCGGCTCGTCCCATTCCGTGACGGCCACGGCCTCGACGCCGTGCTCGCCTTCCCCCACCCAGGCGTAGCGGCCGACGAAGTTCACCGCGCCGGTGCCGAGCATCAAGACCTGCGAGAGCCACGCGTTGTTGTCGCCTTTCGCCGAGAGGTGACAATCGTCACACGTCCGGGTCTCGCGAGTGCGGACCGTGTGCGCGAAATGGGCGTTGAATGCCTGGCTGCTGAGCCCCTCGGCGGACACGGTCGGCTGCTGGAAGTACAGGCGCTCGCGATTGGCGTTGACGCTGCTGATGACGAGGGCGCTCGACGAGCGGGCGGGCGCGATCTTGTGATCCTTGGTGCCGCTGTGGCGCGCCAGCATGAAGATGTCGTGCCGGATCACCTGCGGGTTGTAGGACGTCCAATTGCGCGTCGGCTCGCCGTCGTAGTGCTTCTTGTCCTCTTTCCAGTTCGCTTGTTGCGGCAAATGACAGCCGAAGCAGCTCGTGACCCACGACGTGTGGCACGAGTAGCACGTCATGTTGGAATCGAAGTGCGCCAGGCTGTCCTTGCTTTCGGGAATGCCGCCCCATGTCGACCCGTCTTTCAGGATCGTCTTCGCCAGCCGCGCACGCTCGTTGTAGTGCCGGGACAGCGGATCGATGCTGTCGACGACCTGGCGGACCTCCCACTCGAGATCTTCGCGCACCATCGAGCGTTGCATCAGCGTATCGCCGACCCACTCGAAGCGGCGTCTGCCCCACGGCGTCAGACCGTTCAGCAGATTGGTGCCCCCGCCTTGCGGCGCTGCCGGGCCGCTGGTCGCCACGGTCGCCCACGAGTTCACCGAGCCATGGCAATCTTGGCAGCCGATTTCGATCGCGTCCGGATACTCGCCGTAGAGCTTGCCGTTGCCGTGCACGTCCTGCTCGAAGTGACAGTCGACGCAATGCATGCCCTTCTCGGCGTGGATGTCCTGCAGATGCACCGCCTTCGCGAACTTCTTGGGATCGGAGGGTGCGACGATCCCGCCTGCCGCGTCGAGGAGGTTGCCCTTGCGATCCTGCTTGTAGACGGCGCGGAAGATCCAGCCGTGGCCGTGGTAGTCGGCGAAGGTGGTCTCTTTGGTCGAGGAGTTGAGCGTACTCACGTTCGCGAGGACGTCGCGATCCGTCCACAAGCCGCGGACGGCGGCCTCCTCGGGATTGTGCTCGAGACTGGTGTGAATGGGCTCGACGTGCAGCACGTTGAACGGCGTCGCGGCGTCGACTGTCGGATAGCGCTGCTCCTTCGGCCAAAGGAGATTTCCGTCGGTCTCGTAGTCCCACATCTGGTAGCCGAGGTACGTATTGAGGAACGAGTTCGGCTGGTGCATGTGGCAGACGAGGCACTGGCTCGTCGGGATCGCGCGCGTGAGGCGATGCGCGATCGGGTGGCCCGGCTCGTCGTGCGGAATGGTCGGGTCGTTCCCCTGGTACGTGCCCGCGTGCCCGTAGCGAGCGTACGGACCCGAGTGCTCGGGATCGAGATCATTGGCGTACACCACGTGACACGCGGTGCACCCGCTCGAACGATAGTCACCGGGGTGATCGTTGGTGCCGAGGAAGGAGAGGTGCGGATCGTTCAGGCGCGTCTTCTGGAGGTTGAGCACGCCGGCGCTGATGCGGAGATCGGTCCCGTACCCACGGGTCCCGAACTTCATGTCGGGCTTCCCGGGCTCGTCGATGAACGGGCCGAGATTGGGATTGCCGACCTCGGAGACCACCGACCGATCGATCTTGCCGCCACGCTCGAACGAGCGCAGGGGGTCGGGAGGCTGCGTGACGTTCCACGGGGGCAGCGGCACCAAGAACGGCAAGACGCCACGCGCGCGCTCGGCGTCGGTCGGGGGTGGCACCGTATTCAGGCGCTGCGGGAGCCCGTCGGGACTGTACGACTCGCCGAAGATGTACCGCTTCGCGGGGACGATGCCGTTGTTGTACGCCGCCCCGCCCCACAACATCGTCGAGGTCGTCATGAGACTCTTCTGCACACGACCGATCTCCTGGACGTGGCAGGAGCCACAGGTTTCGGCCGCGACGCGCAAGTCGCCCGGATTCTTGAAACGAACGAACGCGTGCGATTCCTTGTTCAGCAGCGTATAGCTCCGCTCGGGATTCGCCGAGCTCAGACGATCGGCGTTCTTGGCGTCCGTCCATTCCTTCGGATAGCGCGGCAGCACGTGCGCCGCATCGCGTGCACGCGCGTATTCCGCGCTCCCGGACCGCGCGCCGCTCCCCTGCACCGTGGCGTCGCCGCCGTGGCAATCGATGCACCCGAGCTTCACCTGCTCCGACGCGTGCATCGGCTCGATGCCGGCGTGACAGCTCACACATCCGGCGCTCTTCGCATCCGCCTCGGCCTGCGTCTGGCGCAGCAGCGCAGGCGCACCGTCGTCCGGCGCATCGGACGCCGTCGCTGGCGCCATCCACATGCAGACGGCCGCCACGAGCAGCGCCATGGTGGCCGCTCGGTCGCGCATACGCGCCGGACGACCGATCGCGGCGATAGGCTCCGATCCCAGCATCCTTCTCTCCATCCCTAGAAGACCAGGACGGCCTCGGTGCCGACCTGGTACAGCGTCTGACTCTGGAAGATGTCCTTGAAGCCTCCGATCGGCTCGAGGACGGCGCCGAAACCGCGGAGAATGATGTTGTTGTTCAGCAGCGGCCGATATTCGAGGCCGAGGCTCAGATCGACGCCCACGTCGCTGCGAATGTTCGGCTGCTTCAAGAGGATTTCGAGGGGCTTGGTTTCCATGAATCGGATGTAGGTGGCGTTCCCGACCAAGCGCAGTGTCTGCGTCAGCTCCGCCGTGGCACCGACGTTCAGCATCATGATGCCCGGGTTGACGAAGTTCGCCTGGCCTTGGATCTTGCTGCTGCGCAGATCGGGAATGATGCTGTTACGCTGCATCAGCGCGACGCCGCCGCGATCCGCGATGCGAATGCTCTGGCGATTCCAGTAGCTGAAATCGCCACCGAGAATCTTCGGGTTGTCGAGAATCGAGTCGAAGCCGTGCGCCGTGCCGTCGCGCGGATTGCCGTCTCCCGACGTGTAGAACATGGACGTTTGATACCGCATCCAGTCGCGGTCCACGGAGAGCTCGAGGAACGCGAGCTGCCCGTTGATGTCGACCGAGCGACCGGCGATCGGATTGGACGTATCGTGTCCGAGCGCCTCGTAGAACGCGTGGCTGACGTTCAGCCACCCGATGTGACCTTCGCTCGTCCAGCCGAGATAGAAGACGGTGACGTCGTGGGCCTTCGCGATGCCGACCGGATCGGGTCGCACGAGGAAGCCCTGGTTGTCGAAGACCAGGTCCCTGCCCCTGCCCTCGTCTCGGTCGTAGTGGACGCTGAATTGCGTCTGATAGCCGAGCGTCAGGAAATCCTGGATGTAGACGTTCGCGATCGCGATCTGCTGATGCCGCAGATCGAACGTGTTGAGCTCGCTGTTGGTGTCCTTCTCCGCCTGATTGAAATAGATCAAATTGTATTGGTAGCGGTTGCCGTTCGCCGAGCCGAACAGCCGGACACCTTGATTCACGTCGGAGAAGATCAGGCTGCGGAAGTCGCTGTTGAACGGCTGCCGGCCGATCTTCGTCGAGATGAAGTCGTAGTTGGTCGAGAGATTGGCGAGGTGGACCTCGAGGAAGCCCTCCTGGAGCGCGAAGTGCGTCGTCGTCCGGCTGGTCGCGTCCCGGACGTCGGGATCGACCGCGGCGTTCTCGAACACTTTGAGGAGATTGAGATCGCCCACGCCTTCGAGGCTCAGCTGCCATTCGAACGGCTTGAACGACGTCGACCCCTTCTGCACCTCCAAGCGCGTCGCGAACTTCTCGTCGAGGATGATCGCGTTGTCGTTCCCGAAGAACGAGAACTCGCCGGGTCGCCGCGCGCTCACCGAGCTCGGCGTCGGCGCCGAGCGTCCCTCGACGCTCGTCCGGTTGATGCCGGTGAGCTTGAGGAACACGTCTTCGCCGTAGATGGGATAGTCACCCTTGAGAAGATTCTGATTGTACGGATCGTACCAGTGACCCTTCGCGTTCAACTTGTAAGGGGGCGGCGCGATCTTCCACCGACTCTCGATCGGCGTGGTCTCACCATTCGCCGCCACCGCCGGCGCCTGCTCGGTGTCGCGCTCGCCCGCCGCCCGAGCCGGTACGCCGGCGAGGAGCACGCACAGGATCGCAGCCCCGATTCGGATCGCACCCACCGCCGCACCACCCTTCTCGGCCGGCTCGACAACCCGCGAGGAGCCGTCGAGGTCACTCCGACTCGTCAGATGCCGCATGAACGCCACCCCTCGCTCGCGAACTCGGTCGTCACTCGAACGGATTTCGATTGGCCTTCACGTAAGGAAGCCGGACACCGCGAACCTTCACCTGATCCGCGCGGATGTTGGCGGGCGGCTCGAAGCCGCCGTCCGCCTGCGTGCCGGCGATCGTGACGACGTCGTCCTGCTCGACCCCGTCACCACTGACGCCGAACCCGCCGATCAGCACGCCGTCCCGGTACAAGGGCGCGCTCCCCGGAAAAAAGACGATGCCGTTCTGGCGACCGTTCGCCGGCTCTCTGCCGTTGGTGCACGACGTCGCAGAATCCTCGAGAAACGCGCGCCGAAAAGGCCCCGGATCGCTGGTTTCGATGCCGGACGGAAAGAACGGCTGCCCACCGAAACTCAACGTCCGATTGGTGATCGCCGTCCCCGGCTTGAAGGCCTGGCCGCGGATGTCCGTCAGTCCCGGGCTGTCGAGAGTGTCCGCAGGATCGATGGTCAGGCTGCTGAAGTACACGACGTTCCGCGATTTCGCGACGGCCACGTCGATCGAGAAAACCGTCGCGTCCGTCATGCGGAAGAGCCCCAAGAGCTTGTCGTTGGTGTCGGAGACCGCCAGCACCATCGCGGTCCGCGCTTCGAGCGGGAGACGGATCGCCGCCCGGGTCTCGAGGGCGCGGGTCACCCCGGCCATGATGATCTCCTCGACCTCCGACTTGCTGAGCGGCGTTGCGCCCGCCGGCGCGTCGGTCGCGTCGTTCGGACCGACCAGCCAGCCGGACGCAACCGGTCGAGCCGCGAGCGTCGAGGGAGCGGTGGGATCGACGATCAATGGCGCAACGAGATCCGCCCCGGCACCGACTCGAGCCTGAACGCTCGGATTGCCGGCGACCTCCGGCACCTCGATGCCGTCGATGAAGATGACCGGATCGAACGGGAGCCGTCGTGCCGGCAGGATGTCGAAGTCGCACGCGGCCGCGGACGCACAGCATGCCGGGTGCTCGATCGTCGTACTCGTGCAGACCGTCTCGAATCCCTGACGCGCAATGTTGGGAAACCCGGTGCCATCACCGGCGAACGCGCGTGCCGCCAGCTCGGCAATGTCGAAGTTCGGATCGTCGCCGCTCTTGCGCAAGATGTCGGGCTCACCCGAGCGGCTCGCGATCGGATCCCGCACGAGCAGCTGGCCGCGGAGCGCGACTCCCACGCCGCCCGCCATCGCCACGCGCCGGTTACCATCGCCGCCGGTCTCCTGCTTGAAGATCGGCACCCCGCCCGGCTCCGTCGCGATGCCGGTCGAGCACCCCAGTCGTCCGGTGGGATCGTTCGTACCCTCGCAACGCAACGCTCCGAGCCCCACGCCCTCACGTAGCGACGAGACGAGATTGAGCGCGCGTGGTACGTCCTGCCCGGCAATGAAGCCGACGCCGCCACTATCGAAGCTGCACCCGCGATTGGTGTTCTCGATGCCGAACAACGCGGCGGATACCGTGTCCTTCACGCCGGGCGGAAAGTGCACGTCGCTGATGAACCGCACCGAACGTGAGGTCAGTGGTGTCTGATCGGCGCTGAAGAAGGACGCCGTGCGCGCCAGCTGCACGGCACGATTCACGACCGCGCAGTCGCCGTCGCTCGAGCAGCTCGCAGGATCTTGCAGGGTCGCCTGCGCGATGGCGAAGGTCGCGCCGACGCCGAGAATCGTGCCGTTCCGATCGGTGACCGCAACGGCGATCTCCCGATCGATCGCCCGCGCCGCGTGCCGCATGATCGCGCGGACCTCGTCGGGGGCGAGCGTCACCGGCGCGAGCGGCGGCGTGGGAGCGGGCTGCGGCGGCGCCTGCTTCCCCGCGCTTCCTCCGCAACCGGAGCCGATCAGGATGCAACACAGGAGGAACGCGGACAGCAGGTCCGACGTTCGAGAGTGTCCGGCGTCATTCGTCTCGATCTGCGGTAGTGTGCTCATCGCTCCTGCTCGATTACGTCGAGTGTCAGCTCGGGATGCCGAGCTTCACCGGCCCCTTGATCTTCGCGAGACATGCAAGGCGATACTTCTTCGGATCGGCATCGAGGAACGCCTTGTTGGCGACCGTGTTCATCTCGGGCGAGCCCGGGTCGACCGGAAGGAAGTTGTCCGCCCCGTCGAGAATCGCGATCGCGCAGAGTCCGCACAGACCGAGCTTGCACTCCCAGCCGAGTGGCTCGTCCATGTGCTCGGCCGGCTCGCCTTTGCTTGATACCTTGCAGGTCGGAAACCGACTCTTGATGCTCCCGAAGTACGCGTGCAGCAGGTCCTGCCCGGACGCGACGCCGAACGTCACCGGATACTCGACGTGCTCGATCGTCGCCGGGATGAGTCCTTCCGCGACGGCGGGCGCGGCGGCCGGAGCCGGCGCCGGCCGCGCAACGGCGACCGCCGGGGCGGCCGGAGTCGCGGCGGCGCTTCTCGCGACCGGCTTCGCTGCCGGGGCCGCGCTGCGAGCACTCGCGGCGCCGCCGCGAGCGGGAGTCGGCGCCGCAGCGGCAGCGGGCGCCGGCGTCGCAGCGATCGCGGGTGCGGGCGCCACGGCGGCAGGCGCCACGGCGGCGACGGCGCGCGGTTCGGGGACCTCCAGCGGCTCCTCCGTCACGACGTCGGTCGATGCAAGCTTGGCGCCGGAGGTGAAGGTCTCGAAGCGGAACCGCTTGCTCCCGACGCGGAACTCGTCACCGTTCGCCAGCGCGAGAGCGCCGGCCAGCTTGACGTACGTGCCGTTCTTGCTGCCGAGATCGAAGACGCTGAGGCCCTCGGGCGACACCCTGAACTGCGCATGGCGGCGCGACAAGCTCAAGTCGGACGCGTCGAGCGTCACCTGCGAAGCGCGCCCGACGAACAAACCCTTCTCTTCGATCTGATGCTTCGCTTGATACACACCGTCGGCGTTGTAGTGAGCGATCGCCCACCCGGCACCGGATTTCGTCGCCATCAGGATCTGGGACCCGATCCACACCAGGCCGCCTTCGCCAAGGCGACGGCCTTCGACGCCTTGCGCGCGCAGCCACACGCCGGACCCCGTGCCGCAGTCCTCGAGCTGATACGCGGCGCCTTGCCGCGTGATGGTTGCGTGCATGTCGGCCATGTACACGTCGCTCGGACACGAGACGTCGGCGCTGGCGGCCTTGCCAATCGTGATCGTGTCCTTGCTGATCGGGAATTGCTCGTCGGCGGTGCCGTCCGGCTGCAGCGTGACGATCTGGGTCACGTGCTCGGCAGGTCTCGCCGCCTCCGGCTCCGAGGGCGTCGGCGGCACGATTGCCCGCGCCGCGGCCGCTTCGGACGCGCGCGGCGTCTCGGGCGGCGCCGCGACCTTCGTCGCGACGATGCCCAGGCGGGCCGCGATCACCTCGATCGCCTGCACGGCCTCGACCATCGCCGCCTTGATGTTTCGCTTCTGGACGATCTGCTCGTAGGTGGTGGAATCGGCAAAATCGCTGCACCGGAGGTACTTCGGCCCGCGCGCGTCGCCGACGAGGAAGACACCCGGCTGCGAGACCTCGCCGTTACGATTGACGAGCATCAACGCACGATTGTTGAGGAGAGGAACCTTGGCACCGAGACTCTGAAGGAACCTGACGGGGAGATCTTCGCCGATGCACGCGACCACGCGGTGCTTGGGAAACTCCAGATGCACGGTTTCAGGGGGACGGCCGTCGACCACTTTTCGATCAATGCGAACCGAGAGGTACTCCTGTTTGTCGGGCCCGAGGACGACCGCCGTAGGCTCGGAGAAGCTCAGGTAGCGGATGTTGCCGTTGCCGACGTAGGCATTGAAAAAAACGTCGCTCAACGCTTTAGAGACCTTCGGCATGCTGTCGCCGCGATACGACCAGTACACCCAGCTCGTATCCTCGGCCGCCACCTTCGCGTTGGAGATCGCGATGACGGCCTCCGCCGCCGAGGTGCCGCCGCCGATCACCAGCACGGGATCGCCGACATAGCGCTTCGCGTCGTCGAGACGAAAGGCGAGCCCGTCGGTATTCCCCGGGATGTCGAAGCGCCGCGGAACTCCGGCCCCGATCGCGACCAAGACGTTCTTCGCCTTGTACGCGACCTCTTGGCCGGCGCGATGATTCCAGGTCTTCACTTCCCACGTGCCGTCGCCGGCGGGCGCGAGCCCGGTAAATTCGGAGCCGATCTTGGCCGCGATGTTGTTGTCCTTGTAACGCCCCTTCCACGCCCGGACCATCTCGTCCTTGTCGATGTCGTCGAAATGCAGCGATCCGAGGAGGGGGCCGCCGGCCGGGAACTGCAGCTTGTCGCCGCCCCCATAGTTCGGCTTGATCAGCTTTTCCTTGGGGTAGTCCCGGATCCGCTTCATCAGGTCATCGTAGTCGATGACGAGCGCGCTCAGACCGAGCTCGGCCGCGCGCAATGCCGCTGCGGTTCCGGCCGGCCCACCACCGGCGATGAGGACATCGAGAAGGTCGGCGGGCGGACGCCGGTCGCGAACCTTCAGCGTCCCGAGCTTCGTGTATTCGGAATCGAGCTCGTCCTCAGCCATGAAACGCGGGTCCCTCTCTCCCTGAGTCTCGTCCCATCACGCCATCGCGGGGATGCCGTTCCCTACTGGGAGGTCTCGAACTTTGTCAAGGAACGCGCGGATGCGATGATCCGCTCGCGTTGAATCGAGCCGGCGGCGGTCGCACGCTGGATGGCGCTGATCGACCTGTGCTATCTGGCGCGATGGGGAGCGAATATGGTCGACGAATCCGGGAAGGTGAGCGAGCCAGAGGATACGAGCGCGGACGACGGAGACCACACCGTCATCGTCCGCGAGACCAAGGACGCAACGAAGACTCGCACCGCCGGCACCCCGCCCTCACCACCGCAGGTCGCAGAGGACGATCGGACCGTGACGCGCGCGATCGGCAAGGCGCCCCATGCCCCCGCGATCACGCCTCCCGGGACGGAGCCCCCGACGTCCGCTGCGCCGCGCTCCGCCCCTCCGGCGCCGCCCGCGCCTCCCACAATCCCGGCGCCTCCGGTACCTCCCGCAACCCCGGCGGCGCGACCCGCAGCGACAGCGCCGGTGGAACGATCCGACAGCGACGACGCGCCGACCATGATCCGGACTCTCGGAGCAGCGGCGGACGACGTGACCGTCGTGCGCCCGCGGCTTCGCTTGCGACCGCGCCTGATCCTGAAGAACGCCGGGGGCGGGACGCGCGAGGTACAGCTCACCGAGCTCGACGTCACCATCGGACGCGCGACGACCTGTGACGTCGTCCTCACGAATGCCGAAGTCTCCCGACTGCACGCACGCATCATCGCCCGTGGAGAAGACCACGTGCTGGTTCCCATCGGCGCGCGCAGAAACACCTACGTCAACGGCGAACTCACGCTCGAGGAACGACTCCTCCGTCATGGCGACATGATTCGGCTCGCCGCCGAGGAGTTCGTATACGCCGACGCCGAACAATCGCCGGCGGCCGCGCGGCAGGCGCCGACAGAGCGGACCGGCCGGTCGCGTGGGTTCGCGCTGGCGAGCGCGGCGATCGTCGCACTCGCGGCGCTCGTCGGTGTCCTCGTCGTCCGTATGTCGCGGACACCCGAAGTACCCGAGAAGCCGGTGCCGATTCCGGCACCCCCTCCGGCGCGTGTCCCCGCTCCCGCGGTCGCGCCCGTTCCCGAAGCCAAGGTGAACGACGACGTCCGTCCTCCCGGGCCGCCAGCTCGACCCGACACCTCGGATCGACTCGCCAAGCTTCTTTACCAGGGCGACATCGCGTTCGTCGAAAACAGGTACACGACGCCGCCCGACGAGAGCGCGCTCTACTTCTACCGCGAAGCCTTGAAGCTGGATCCGCAGAACGCACGCGCACGCAGTCAGGTCGCGCTCATCATCGACCGATATCTCGAGTGGGCGGAGAGAGCCCTCGCGGGGAACGATCGTGCGCGCGCGCGCCTTTTCGCCGACAAGGCGGCCTATGCGCATGAGGAGGTCGGCGATGTCGGCAACGGCGCCGACATCGAGCGACGGCTGGATCTCCTAAGCCGACGCGTCGGCTCGTTCACCAAGAAATAGTTCCCGCTCAGAAGCGGAGAATCGCGTGCATCCGTGCGAGCAAGCGATGCGACCGCCGCTCGACCGTCTCCACGTGAGCCTGCTCGAGCCGGTCCCGAAGCCCGCTCTGGCGCTCGGCAAGCGCCCGGCTGATGGCCGCCGCGACGCTCGGTCGCGACTTGAAGAGACGCTCGAACCCTTCGCGAGCAACGATGAGGAGCTCGATATCGGAGGTCGCGCGGACCGTCGCGGAGCGTGGCTCGTCCGTGAGCAGCGACATCTCTCCGAAAAACGCCGGGGCGCGCAGATCCGCGACGTGCGTTTCCCCATCCGCCGCCCCGCGCGCGACCACCTCGACGTCGCCCTGCAGGAGGACGAAGAAGGTGTCGCCGGCTTCACCTTCGCGGCACACCAGTTCTCCACGCCCGAACGCGAGCGGACGAAGCCACGGCGACAGGACCGCGAGGTCGTCGTCGTCGAGCTCGCTCAGAAAATCCACTTGACGTAGCGCCGCGACGCGCTCCTGCTCGAGGCTCGCCGCGTCGGCGAGCGCTCGGCCGTCACGCTGCTGGAGCACACGGATCGGGTACGGAATCTCGATCCCGTGCCGCCGGAACGCGTACCACAAGCCCGTCATGATGGCGTCGCGCACGAGATCCTGGCGCGCATAGTCGAGGATCCAGAAATGGATGCGATACTTGATGGCAAAATCGCCATACTCGGCTACCTGCACCTCCGGCTGCGGCATCTTGGCGACGTTCGGGCACTGGTCGAGTACCCCGAGGATCACGTCTTTCGTGCGGTTGGGTGGAGTGTCGTACGCGACGCCGACGAACAGCTCGTCGCCGATCGCGTTGCCGCGGTAGTTGACGATGACGTCCTTGGCGAGCATGGCGTTCGGCACCTCGAGCAGCTCGAGGGAGCGGGTGAGCAGTTGGGTCGACCGCCACCCGATGCCCTGCACGCGTCCGAGGTACGCTCCAAAGCGGATCCAATCGCCGGGCGAAAACGGCTTCTGCACCTGGAGTGCCAGGCCGCTGAACACGTTGCCGAGCGTCTCCTGTAGCGCGAGACCGATCACGGCGGTGACGAGCGCCGAGGTCGCCAGCAGCGGCGTGACCTCCATGCCGAGCACGCCGCCCGCGACGCCGAGGACGACGAATCCGTAGAGCACGAGCGTGATCAAGTCGAGAAAGATCGTCGAGAAGTGCGCGCTCCGACGCCGCGCGAGGAGATCGACGCTCACGACTGCCGCGCGGACGAGCCCGAACCAAACTGCGAGCAACGTCACCGCCCGCATCGGCCCGATCCAACTTTGCGGCAGCCAAGGCAGCACGACCGCCAGCACTTCGGCGATGGCGAAAAACCCGAGTGCCCCGGAGAAGCGGCTCCCGAGCTCACGGCCCCGCAGCGCGCGCCAGGCAACCGCGACGCACGCCAGCCCCGCGAACGCCATGACGCTGAACCACAGGTCTGCGTTCACCTTAACCTCACTCGATCATGTCCACCACGCCGCGCACGCGACCTGGTTTCACTACATACGCGTGCACTCCTCAAGTCCCGACGCTCGCGCTGTCCGCGGATGGAGATCGTGGGTGAGTTGCCCAGCGTGCGGCACCGCGGAGCAGATGGTCCTCAAGCCTATCGCACTCGAGCCCCATTACCCCGAGGTGGGGGTATCCATCTAAGCGGAGGACGGCAGGCCAGCGGCTCTCCAGGGTCGGTTCGCAGGGGGGCGTTCGAGGCTGGCCGGGTGCCCGCGGGTCCCCGGTGGCGTAGGCGGCCTCGACTTGGGCTGGGGGTTGACGAC
>JACQEO010000074.1 GCA_016200545.1 Deltaproteobacteria bacterium
CGTGACGTGAGGCTCCGCCCATCACCCCCACGCGGCATTCCCGTCGCCGATCTCGCTCCAACTGGCAGAAAATTCGACCGCGCCGAGGACGCGCTCGGCCGCGCCTGGCGCGCAAAACCGTCGTTTCGCGACAGAAACTAGGTAGCCGACGGTCGCCGCGCGCTCTGCACGCTGCAGACGGTCCTCGAGCTTGCGATGGTCATCGCGCAGTCCACGCCGCTTGAGAACCTCCTGGACGAGATAGGGCAACACGCTGAGGTAACCCTCTTCCTTCACCACGTAGTCGTCGGCGCCAACCTTCATTGCATCGACAGCAAGCTTGGCTGACGACGCCGTAGTCACGAAGAGCACTGGCGTCTCACGGTCCAAGAGCCTCACCTCCCTCAAGAGCGAGATGCCATCGCCGTCCGGAAGCCGGTAATCGAACACGAACAAGTCGTAGTGATTCGCCGCCATCTTGCGTCTTGCCTCTGCAAGCGTCGGAGCGACATCGAGCCGCCAGCCCTCCAGTGCAGCCTCGAGCTCCTCACTGATGAGCTCCGCATGTGAGCTGTTGTCTTCGACGAGCAGCGCTGCCTTCGTCATACTGGATCCTTTTCCTCGCGCGGAAAGCTCACGCGAAAGCACGTGCCCTCGCCCGGGACGGACTCAACCCATATACGTCCACCGTAGCGCTGTACGATTCGCTTCACTACAGCCAAGCCGATCCCATGTCCTTCCTGTACAACCCCACCAACAGTCTGATCCGGAGCACGATGATAAAGCTGAAATATGCGATCCAACTGAGTTGCATCGATCCCGACGCCGTTATCGCGCACGAAGTACTCGACGGTACCGTTGTGAGCGGAACCGCCGATTTCTATGCATGCTAGGGGCTTGTCTCCAACGTACTTGCAGGCATTCGTCAGCAGATTCTCGAATACGTGGTGAATCTTCTGATACTCCGCCGCCACCGGAGGTAGGTCACCCACCGTTATTTGAATGTGTTTGTTTTCCACCGCCGTATGAGCGCGAGCAACCGCCTCAGCCACTACCGCGGCGACGTCGACATGCTCCCGGTGCTCGGCGACTTCGGTCTGGCTTACGACCTCCAAGAGATTCCGAAGCATCGTCGCCATCAGCCGACAATCACGTATCAGGCGGTCGGCGTATCGCTGACCTCGAGTGGATAGCTGTGGGCCGTCGAGTTCGACAAGCTTGCGAGCGGTTTCGGTACTCGCGACCGCCACATTCTGGAGATCGTGGGTTACGATGTGAACGAGTTCCTCCAGCTCTTCGGTACGTTCCTGCAATTCGAGCGTGCGAGCCTCTAAATCCCTCGTTCGCTCGCGAACGCGATCTTCCAACAATCGATTTTGCTCTTGGACCAACGCCCGGGTGCTGCTCAGCTCCTCATTCGCTTGCCGCAGCAACTCGGACAATGTGCCGGCCAGGTAGGCGAACACGTAAAAAAACACCACCGATGTTCCTATGATGAAGACTCGAATCTCCGTACTGTAATGATGAGCCCACATCCCTGGGCGACTTGGTACAATGCCCATCATCTCGATCAGACCGAGCGTCGAGTATGCGACCGTGGCACCGGTAGCCAAAAAGAAGGCTGTGCGCTGCGAGACAAACAGGGCGCTGACGAGAATCATAACCAAATATGCGAACTGGACGAGCGGGACGTCTATTCCGCCGAGTGCGTAGACGATCGAGGTAAGGATGACCAGATCGATGCCCCAGTGAACATAGAAGTGGGACAGGGGGAAACCAGCCCGGCGTCCCGCGTACCAGTAGGGGACGTTGAGGATGCAATTCGCGAGCAGCAACATCACCACCGGAGCGATCGGCTGCCAAGAAATCATGCCCAGCCATGCTGCCAGCGGCAGAAACACGGCGAAGGTGAATGCGGGCAGAGCCCGGAAGAGGAGGCCCTCGACGTACCTACGTCGTAGATTCAGTGCGGCAGTAGATTCGTCTAGACCCATTCCGACCCGTCTCCGAGGCGCAGACCCCCTCTCAACACTACACCCCGTTGGAGGATGGGCTCAAGACGGAATCCGTGCCCGTCGCTTGCTCACGAAAAAGGAAACGCGTCAGAAAATCGACCGGAACACCAGCGCTGCGTTACGTGAGCCGAACCCGAAGCTATTCGAGACGATCGTCCGCATCCTGACTCGTCGCGCTTCGTTGGGAACATAGTCCAGGTCGCAAGCAGGGTCTCGCTCGTGCAGATTGATCGTCGGGGGCACGATTTGATCTTGAAGGGTTTTGACGCATGCGACTGCCTCCAATGCAGCGCACGCTCCCATGAGATGCCCGGTCATGGATTTGATCGAGCTGACGGGAACCGTCGAAGCGCGACTCCCCAGCGCTCGTTTGATCACGATCGTTTCTATTGCATCGTTCGAGAGCGTACCGGTCCCATGGGCACTCACGTAGTCGACATCGTCTGGGACAGCCTTCGCATCCATCAACGCCACCTCGATAGCGCGTGCGGCCTCCTCGCCTTCGGGTCGCTGCTGAAAATGATGGTACGCATCGCTCGTCGCACCAAATCCGGCGAGCTCGGCGAGCATCAAGGCCTTGCGGCTGCGTGCGTGCTGCTCCGATTCCAGCACACAGACGCCCGCTCCCTCCGACAGCACTATTCCATCGCGGGCCAAGGAGAAGGGTCGACATGCAGCGCACGGATCTCCCGGCCGTCTGGACATCAACGCCAACCGATCAAATGCGGCAAACAAGGTCGGAAAGAGCGGTGCCTCACTCGCACCCGCAATCGCGACGTCGATGACTCCAGACCGGATCTGCGACATCGCGATTCCCAACGCGTCCGCACCCGAGGTACAGGCACTCGCAATCGTCATGCTCGGGCCTTTGATCCCGAGAAGAATCGAGATTTCCGACGCGAGAACGCCGGTATGGTTCTGCGCCGGAGCCATCGGATGCACACGCGATATACCTTTCTCGAGACATACGGTGTGTTGTTCAACGGCGAGCGCCAAAGGGCCGATCGACGTGCCCATATACACACCGATGCGCCGCGGATCGATGCGAGAGAAGTCGAGGCCGCCATGCGTGGCTGCCATTCGGGCTGCCGCAACGCCGAACTGAACGCAGCGCGCGGTCGCATTGACCTCTCGTTGAGGCATGAACGCGAGCGGGTCGAAACCCGTCACCTGCCCTGCTATGCGTGTCTTATATGGCTCCGACGCAAAGGCTGTAATGAACCCGACGCCGGAGCGTCCCTCGACGAGACCCGACCACAGCTCCTCGAGAGTACCCAGGGGACTCACGCATCCGACACCGGTGACGACAATTCGGTCCACCTCAGCTCCGGTGAAGCGCGCGCAGCTCCGGCTGCCGGGTCTCAACGCGCACAGCTGGAGCGGTGCCCGCAATTGAACCCAACTCGTTCAACGCGCGTCTCACCTCATCGGCCACCCGCGACCGGGATGCATTCCGGCGCACAGGAATGGGCGCACCAATGACAACGGCTACTCGTGATCTGGGAAGCGGCACGCGGACTCGCGAGGGTTTTGGCACCGTCAAACCCGGCGTCGTTCGAACCGCGACCGGGATAATGGACGCACCAAGCGCACCGGCGAGCGAGGCCAAACCGGTGCTCACAAACCGATACGGGCCCCCGCCGTCGACGGCCAACGCGCACGATTCTCTGCCAGCCATCAGAGATCTCAATTGGCGGAATCTGTCAGGATTCCCGCGACGGGCTAGGACTGTCCGACGACCACCCAAGCCTTCCTGAAAACGCGCACAGACACGCCCCCAAAACGTATCGTCGAACACAAATCTCACCTCGCGTGCGGTCTCACGAAACGCAGGATGAATGAAGGGGAGCAACGCCACCGGCATCGCGTCGGCGATCCAGTAGACGAGCAAGACCGGCCCAGAGGTGTACCCTAACGCAGCACTGACCTCGAGAGGCTCGAGTGCGCTGCCGAGACCATCCATGCACACGCAAGAGCCACCTGGCGCTATTGACCGCAGATACGACATCTCAGCGTGCGCCAAGACGCTCTCCACAACACTCGCCGCTCTACGGAATATCACCATGACCAGCCAATCGGAGGTCGCGCGAGAATTTAGCGCTCCATCGCGGCGGGCCCGCGTGGCTTAGAAAACATCTGCGCGACGATCCTCTCGAGATCGGCAATGGTCTTGATCTGCGCCACTTCCGCCGCGTCGATCTGCGTGAACCCGAAGGTCTCCTCGACCGCAAAGAGAATATTGAGCGCTGACACCGAGTCCATTCCAAGCTCCGTCAGCAAAGCACTCGACGTGACTCGCGCATGATCGATTTGCAGTTCGACGGACACGATATCGCGAATTTTCTCATCAACGTCGGTCATTGGATCCCTCCGAGTTCCACTTTCGAACCACGAGTGCCGCGTTTCGAGAACCGAACCCAAACGACGGCGATAGCGCTATGCGTACCGGGAGGAGCCGCGCGCCATCGGTGACGTAGTCCAGATCGCATTCCGGGTCTGGTGTAGTGAGATTGATCGTAGGAGGAACAACGTCATTGTAGATGGCCAACGCTGAGATCATCAGCTCGATCGCTGCCGATGCGCCGATCATGTGACCGAGCATCGATTTCGACGAGCTTATGGGGATGTCGTAGGCTCGCTGCCCGAACACTCTTTTGAGGACGAGCGTTTCCGTCGCATCGTTCTTCGACGTGCTAGTGCCGTGAGCATTGACGTAGTCGACCTCATCGGCACTCACGCCCGCGGACTGCAAGGCCATCGTGATCGCACGGGCCGCCTGTTCGCCGTCGGGTGCAGGTTGCAAATGATGGTGCGCATCCGAGGTGGCCCCGAATCCGGCTAGCTCCGCGTAGACCCGCGCTCCACGGCGCTCGGCCACATGCTCGGCCTCGAGGACGAGCATCGCAGCGCCTTCCGACAAGACGAATCCGTCGCGATCGCGCGAGAACGGTCGCGAGGCTTGCGAGGCCGGCTCGTTGAGCCGTGAGACGACGTGCAAGCGATCGAAGGCGGCAAAGAGCAGCGGAAAGATGGGCGCCTCGCTCCCGCCGACGATCGCAGCGTCCAAAGTACCGGCGCTGATTTGCGCGAACGCGAGGCCGGCGGCATCGGCGGACGCAGTACACGCGGTCGAAAGCGAATACGCGGGCCCGCGTAGTCCGAGCGCGATCGCCGCTTCCGCCGGCAAACTACCAGGATACTGAAGAGGGCACATCGGATGAACACGATCGATGCCCTTCTCGGCGAACGCGAGTCCGTCGGTGACGTTCCGGCTGATTGCCCCGACGGAGCTTCCGATGAACACCCCTACCCGATCCCGATCGTAGTCCTCACCGAGCCGGTCGGCGTCGCCCCAAGCAAGACGCGCGGCCGCGATTCCGAAATGCACGTATCGGGAAAACGCTTGCACTTCCCGGCGCGCCAAGAAGTCCTCCGGATTGAAGTCGATCACTTCGCCGGCGACCTGACTCGCATACGGTGATGGGTCGAAGCACGCGATGCGTCGGATACCCGAGACTCCGGTTGTCACCGAACGCCACAGTTGCTCGGTTCCAGTTCCGCAGGGGGACACGCAGCCTAAGCCCGTGATCAGGACGCGACGCAAAAGCGAGAGATCGGCTTTCTCCGAGGGGTGCACCTAAATAGATCAACCGCATGCGCAAGAGCAAGACACGGCGCGCAACGCGCCCGCCATGGGGAATGACGCCAACGCGTCGAAACAACGACGAAAACGAAGGCGGAGCGACTTAGCCGGCGGCGCGGGCCAGCGGCAACTCGACGCGAAACACCGCCCCGTGCGGCTGGCCGGGCTCGAGCGAGAGGCGGATGTTCTGCAGATCGGCGATTCTGGAGGCGACGAATAGGCCCATGCCGAGTCCGTCGACCGCGGTCGTGAAGAACGGCTCGAAGATCTTCTCGCGATTTTCGGGAGGGATGCCGGGACCTTCGTCCTTCACGATGGCCACCAGTCGTCCTGCCTTCTCGTCGACGCGCGCCTGCACCTCGATCGTACCCCCCTCGGGTGAGAATCGCACCGCGTTCTGCAGAAGGCTCAGGAATAGACACGTGGCCGCTTCGCCGTGCACGCGTACCGTTGACGCAACGCTGGGCAGGTTTTTTCGATACACGATCTGCTTGGCGCGCAACTCGATCTCGACGCCGTCTTCGGCACGCGCCAGGATCTCCTCGAAGTGTTGCACCTCGTGCCCTTCGGCGGGCACGGTCGCGGCTCGCATGATGTCCTTCACCAGATCGCGAATTCGTTCGCTCTCCGCGAGCGCCATGTCCAGGTACTTGGTACAGAACTCCTCGTCGTCGCGACGCGAGGGGAGCAGTTGGAGAAAGGTCCGTATCGTCGCGAGCGGGTTGTTGATGTGGTGGGCGAGGCCGGACGCGAGATAGCCCAACGTCGCGGCGCGCTCGGCACGCTGCAGTCGCTCCTCGAGGACGCGCCGCTCCACAGCGAGACGATGGCGTTCCAGCACCTCCTGGACGAGATACGGCAGGACCGCGAGGTACCCCTCCTCTTTGACGATGTAGTCGTCCGCACCGAGCTTCATCGCCTCGACCGCGAGCTTCGCCGATGCGGCAGTCGTCACGAAGAGCGTCGGTGTCTTGAGCCCGGAGCCGCGGATTTCGCGCAGCAGTTGAATCCCATCGCCGTCGGGGAGCCGGAAGTCCAAGACGAACAGATCATACGGTCGCGCGGCGAGCCGCCGCCGCGCTTCCGCGAGCGTGGGGACGACGTCGAGCGTCCATCCCTCGAGGACAGATGAAAGCTCGTCGCTGATGAGCTCTACGTGCGAGCGATTGTCCTCGACGAGGAGAGCAGCACCATTCATCTTTGTCGACCCTCTCTTGAGCCGGTAGCGCTCCCGCTGCCGCCGACCCCCACCGACACGTGATCCGAGTCATTGTACGGAAGTCCACCCGGCACGACTACTGGCAATCCGCCTCGGCCGACCAGATGCCCTGCACACATCCGAGGGCGTTCGTCATGCGGCTCCTCTAGTCCGCGCCCGCGCCCGCGACAAGGAGCCGCGGACGGGTCGCGATGAGTGCCTGCGCCGCGGCGTCGCTTCAGCTCGCGCGGCCGATGCGGCGGAGCTGTCCCGGCGTCAGAAAAAACTCGAGCGTTCCCGCGCTGCGCGGCGGCAGTGAGCCGACGATGATCGCCGCGAGCCCGGCCTTCTTGAATGGCAACGGTACCAACCCCGGCGTGCCAACGAGCAGGATCGACGCAAGCTCGCCGAGATCGGGCTGGTGTCCGACGAGGAGGACGGACTCGGACCGTACGTGCTCGGCGAGCGCGCCGAAGAGCTCGGCAGCGGCACCGCCGGGGGCGAGCGCCGGCGTGTCGATCACGCGGTCGTCCTCGAGACCGTATGCGCCGGCGACGATTGCGGCCGTCTCGCGCGTGCGATGGAGCGGGCTCGTGAGGATGACGTTAAGCGGCAGCTCGAGGGCTCGCATACCGGCGACCACCTCTCGGAGCTTGCGCTTGCCTTCGCCGGTCAGGCGCCGCTCTTCATCCGGCCGGTCCGAGATCGGATCTTCGGCGATGGCGTGACGGAGGAGCAACAGGAGAGGCGCGCCGGGCGGCATGGCTCCTTCCTATTTGACGGTGCTTCGTCGGCGCAAGTACAGTCCGCGCATGCCAGACGACGATCTCCTCTTTACGTCCGCGACCCGCCTGCTCGCGCTCTTGCGCACCCGCGAGGTCTCGGCCGCTGAGCTCGTGGAGCTTCACCTCGCGCGTATCGCGTCCGTCAACCCCCGCCTGAACGCGATCGTGACACTCACCGCGGAGACCGCGCGTGCCGAGGCCGCCGTCGCGGACCGGCGACTGCGCGCGGGTGACGCGCGCCCGCTCGAGGGCCTTCCGGTCACGATCAAAGACGCCTTCGCGACCGCGGGTGTGCGTACGACCGACGGCTGCAAGCTCTTCGAGACGCTGGTTCCGGACACCGACGCGGTGGCGGTCGCGCGTTGGAAGCGCGCCGGCGCGATCGTGCTCGGCAAGACGAACGTACCGGAGCTGTCGTTCGACTTCGATTGCGACAATCCGGTCTTCGGACGCTCCAACAATCCGTGGGACCTCACGCGTACGCCCGGCGGCTCGAGCGGCGGTGAGGCGGCGGCGATCGCGAGCGGCTGTTCGCCGCTCGGTCTCGGCAGCGACCTCGCGGGATCGATCCGCATGCCGTCGCACTTCTGCGGCATCGCTGGCCTGAAGCCGACGGGTCAGGCGGTGCCGCGCACGGGCCATCTGCCGCTGGGAATCCCGCCACTGCCCCTCACCCTGATGACAACGGTCGGACCGATGGCGCGCCGCGTGGAGGATCTCGCCCTCGCCTATAACCTCATCCGCGGCCCGCATCCGAGCGACCCCGACATTTTGCCGAGCGTCGCGGCGGACCCCGCAAGCGTCGACGTCGGCGCGCTCGCCTGTGCCTTCTACGTGCGCGGCGGTTCGACGCCCGTCGCCGCGCCGATCCAAGCCGTCGTCCGGCGCGCCGCGCAGGCGCTCGCCGACGCCGGTCTGCGCGTTGAAGAGCGCGTCCCGGCCGCCCTCGCCAACGCCCATCGCATCTTCTACACGCTGGTCACGGCGGACGGCGGCAACGGCTTCCGCCTGCTCGCCGGCGACCGTTTCGACGACTACCGGCTGCCGTTGCGCCGCCTCATCGAACAAACCAACGAGCTGCCGACGTCGGCGTTTCTCCTGGCGGGGATGGAACGCGCCGCGCTCCGCATGGAGATCGCGGAGCTCATGACGGAGTTCCCGGTGATCCTCGGGCCGGTGCTGCCGATTCCCGCCTTTCGTCACGATCACCAGGGCCACGACATCGACGGCGTCCACGTCGAGCACCTCGATCCACTCTGGGGGACGGACTGTGTGAACCTGACCGGCCTTCCCGCGGTCGCGGTGCCCGCGGGCGCCACACCCGAGGGGTTGCCGATCGGTGTACAGGTCGTCGGCCGACCCTTCGCCGAGGGCGAGGTGCTCGCGGTCGCGGCGGTGATCGAGCGCGCCCTCGGGGGGTACCGTCGGCCGCCCCTCGACTGACGCCGTGGCTCGCGCTCCCGAGGAGATCGCGTACCTGCGCGCCGTGCTCGCAGCGAGCACCGTCGCCGCCGACGCGCTCCTCGCGATGGAACACGTCGCCGAGCTCCTTGCACCCGAGCGTTCGGCGACACTTGCCGCCGAGGTCGAAGGACGCTGCGTCGCGTCGCTCGCGCGCGCCCGCGATGCGCTCGCCGCCACTCCCCCTCCAGCCGAGCTCGCCGCCTTCGACGAGATCTTCGCCGCCGCCTTTCAGCACACCCACGAGTGCGTGACGCTCTTCAGCGGCTTCCCGCGCGCGGCGGCGCCCGAGCGCATTCCGCGGATCCTCGCGGCGCTTCACCACCACGCGCAGGCGCAAGAGCACTTCTACGTCGTCCGCCTCCTGCTGCCGCCCTTCCGCGACTATTGGACGGCGGACGAGCCTTCCGCCGCCGGAGACTCCGGCGCGTCGCAGGCCCCACTGCTGCGCGTCGGCGCCGGCGGCGATCACGGCGGGTTCGCGGTGTACGTGCCCGAGCAGTACGACGCCGCGCGCGCCTGGCCGCTCATCGTGGCGCTCCACGGCGGCGCTGGGAACGGACGCGACTTCCTCTGGACGTGGGTCCGCGCCGCAAAGGCGCGCGGCTATCTCGTCGTCGCGCCGACCGCCGTCGGGTCGACGTGGGCCGAACACGACGCGCCCGGCCTGCTCGAGATTCTCGATTGGCTCGCGCAGCGCTTTCGCGTCGCGACCGAGCGCGTGTTGCTCACCGGCCTCTCGGACGGGGCGACCTTCACGCTCGTCTACGGCCTCGCCCATCGTGAACGCTTTCGCGCCCTCGCGCCGCTCTGCGGTGTCTTCCATCCGATCAACGTCGCGAATGGCAACGTCGCGCGGGCGCGCGGCGTACCGATCTACCTCGTTCATGGCGCGCGCGACTTCCTCTTCCCGGTGGCGTACGCCCACTTGACGCGCGACGTACTCACCGAAGCGGGCGCCGACCTTTGCTATCGTGAGCTGCCCGACCTCTCCCACACCTATCCGCGTAGCGAGAACGACGCGATCCTCTCCTGGTTCGAAGCGCACTGCGCCCGCACCGCCTCGTGAAGCCGGGTACCGGCGCCACGCGGCCGGCCGCGGCACGCGTCGCGTCGCGCACCTTCGCGCTCGTACTGGTGAGCGCGACCGTCATCGCCGCCGCGACGCGATCGGCGCCGTCACGCGGCTGGCTCGGGGTCACGCTCCGCGAAGACCGTGCTCACGCCATCTCGGCGGCACGTATCGACACCGTACTCCCCGAGAGCCCCGCCGCGGCGGCCGGCTTCGAGAGCGGCGACCTCGTACGCCGCGCCGGCGATCGGACGATCCACGCCGCACGCGAGCTCACCGAGACCGTCCGCCGCACGCTTCCGGGCACGACACTCGTGTTGCGCGTCGAGCGCGCCGGCGTCCCCTGCGACGTCACGGTGACGATCGGCGCCCGCCCACCCGATCTCTACCGGCTGCTCGAGCTCGACCGCGACGCGTGGCAGGAGCCGGCGCGGGTGCTCGCACTCCTCGGCGTCGACGCCGGCGCCGCCGTCGCCGACGTCGGGGCCGGCGGCGGGTACTTCACCGCGCGGCTCGCGGCGGCGGTCGGCACGACGGGGCGCGTGATCGCCGTCGACATCGACGCCGACGCGCTCGAGCAGCTGACGACACGCTTCGCGGACGCACGCAACGTCGTCGTGCAGCGCGGGCTCCCGACCGACCCCCGGCTCGACCCGAACACGCTCGACGCGGTGCTGATGGTCGACACCTTCCACGAGCTGCGCGCCGCCGACATGACCCTCGCCGCCATCCGCCGCGCGCTCCGCGCCGACGGGCGCCTCGTCATCGTCGATCACCCGGCCGCGGAGTACGTCGCCGGCACGCACGCGATTCCCGAGGCGCGCGTCGTCGCCGCGGCCGAGGCCGCGGGATTCCATCGCCGCGAACGCGTCGATCTGCCGCGTCAGTTCGTCGTGGTGTTCGAGTGATCGCCCGCGCGAAAACGTCGGACTGCGCGCCCGGGGGTGAGAAAGCGCGCCGCTTCGTGTAAGGTCGCCCGCACCCATGCAGACGTAGGAGGAGACTCGATGAAACTCGCAGGCGTAGTGGCGATCGTGACCGGCGGCGCGTCCGGTCTCGGCGAGGCGACGGTGCGGACGCTCGTCGACGGCGGCGCGCGTGCGGTGATCCTCGACCGACCGCAATCTTCCGGAGAGCAGCTCGCGAAGGAGCTCGGCGCCGCGCGCGCCGTCTTCACCCCGGCCGACGTCACCAGCGGCGACGAGGTCGCGACGGCCGTGGCGCGCGCCAAGGAGGCGTTCGGGGCGATCCACATCGCCGTCAACTGCGCCGGCGTCGGGGTGGCGATGAAGACCGTCGGCAAGCAGGGCCCGATGCCGCTCGAGATGTTCACCAAGGTCATCCAGATCAACCTCATCGGCACCTTCAACGTCATCCGACTCGCCGCCGCCGAGATGGTGAAGAATTCGCCGAACGACGCGGGCGAGCGCGGCGTCATCATCAATACCGCGTCGATCGCCGCCTTCGACGGTCAAATCGGGCAGGCGGCGTACTCGGCGTCGAAGGGCGGCGTCGTCGGCATGACCCTGCCGATCGCGCGCGACCTCGCCTCGGTCGGCGTCCGCGTCATGACGATCGCCCCCGGCACCTTCGACACGCCGATGCTGGCGCTCCTCCCGCAGGAGCACCGCGACGCCCTCGGCGCCGCCATACCCTTTCCCTCGCGCCTCGGTCGTCCCGCGGAGTTCGCGGCATTGGCGCGCCACATCGTCGAGAATCCGATGCTGAACGGCGAGACGATCCGTCTCGACGGTGCGCTGCGCATGGGACCCCGCTGAGTGCCGCCGCGCGCGCGGGTTGACTTCGAGAGGCGGCGTGGAATCCTGACGGCGCGAAGGGAGGAACCATGGCGAAGGGCGATTTCATCACCGACGTGAAGGAGATCCGCCGGCGCGCGCGGCAGCACATCGAGCGTGGCGCCGTTACCGAGGGCTACAAGGCCAACCGGACGACGGTCCTCAAGCTGCTGAACGAGGCGCTGGCGACCGAGATCGTCTGCAACCTGCGCTACCGCCGTCACTACTTCATGGCGATGGGCATCCACGCCCAACCGGTGGCGGCAGAGTTTCTACAGCACGCCACCGAGGAGCTGCAGCACGCCGATCAGATCGCCGCGCGCATCACGCAGCTCGGCGGCGAGCCGAACTTCAATCCCGACGGCCTCCTCACGCGTAGTCATGCCGAGTACGTCGAAGGCGAGTCGCTGGTCGACATGATCCGTGAGGACCTCGTCGCCGAGCGCATCGCGATCGATTCGTATGGAGAGATGGTGCGCTATCTCGGCAACAACGACCCGACGACGCGGCGGATGATGGAAGGGATTCTCGCCATGGAGGAGGAACACGCCGACGACATGGCGGATCTCCTGACGACGCTCGACCCGACGAAGGCATAACTCGGGCAGGGCGGTGTGGGTCGGGAAGGTGCGCGCCGGGCCGGAAGAGAAGTCTACGTCCCCGCGCGCACCTTCTCGACCCACACCGCCCTGCTCGCAGCTGCGTCGGTACCGTCCTCGTCGCGCGGAAGCCGCGGTGGTGACGCAGGCCATGCTTCGTTCCGCGCTTTGGTAGTCGAGCCCCGGACGGGCTTGCGTCGGATGCTTCCGTAGGCACGAGGCGGGCGAGCGCGGGGTGCGCGGGGCCGGAAGAGAAGTCTAC
>JACQEO010000072.1 GCA_016200545.1 Deltaproteobacteria bacterium
AAAAGCCCTATTCAGCAACCGCTGTGCCGGGCTGCCGCGAAGGCTTCGTCCAACGCGCGTTTACGCGAATGCGTGCTCCCCGCGACGGCTCGCTGCGCTCGCTGTCGCGCTCGCACGACTCCCGTAAACGGCTACTCTTTACGTCAACCTCGTTATAGGGAGAGAAGGGCAAAGTCGGCGGAGCGCGGCAGGTCCGATAACCGCGGTTAATGCGTTCTATCGACCAACCAGCGCCTAATGCCAATGCTGCGTTGAGGCGACGCGCCATGACGACGTCATCGCGCGTCTTGACGAGATCGCGCGCCAGCTCGCCGCCCTGCAAGCACGCGCGGGCTGAGCGCGCCGGCGGCGCGCATCTCGGGCGAGCGGTAGAGGAGGAGGGCGGCACCGAGGGTGCCGACGGCGGCGAGGACGAAGGTCGTCGGATAGCCCATGCGTGCCGCCACCACGCCGAGGACGGTCGGACCCGCCCAGAGGCCGAGGCTGAATGAGCCGGTGAAGATCGCGACGATCCGGCCGCGCTCGTGTGGTGCCGCCGCGCTGACTGCGAGGGCGTTGATCGCAGGATAGAAAACACCGTGCGCGAGCCCGAAGATCGCGCCGAAAACCTCGAGCATGCCGGGACGCATCACCGCCATGCCGAGAATGACGCCGGCGTAGAGCAGCAGTGCGCCGAGCGCGACGCGATGGCGACCGAAGCGATCCGGTACATGGCCGAAGGCGACGCGTACAAGGATCGCCGCCGCGGCGTAGGCGACGAAGAAGCCGCCGACGCGCTCGCGTCCGAGCGCGAGCGCGTACGGTTGCTGAAAGGTGAAGACGGCGCCGAAGGCGGCGCCGGAGAGCGCGAGGATGATCGCGTATTCGCGCGCGAGACGGCCGCGCAGCAGCACCAGCAGTCCGCCGCGCCGCACGGCCGCCGGCGCCACCGCCGCATGCGGCGTCGCGGGCTCGCGAATGCGCGTCGCCAGCGCCGCCGAGCCGAGTGCGGCGAACGCCGCGAGCAGGAAGACCGCTTGCCATCCCACGGCCGCGGCGAGCGGCTCGGCGACCGCCGGCGCGAGCGCGTTCATGACCAGCATGCTCGCGCCCGAGAGGCCGAGCGCTTGGCTCAAGCGCTCGTGCGGCACGAGCTCCGTGATCAGGATGCCGACCGACGTCACCACGAGCGCGTACGAGATCCCTTGCAACACGCGCAGCATCTCGATCGCAGGGCCGAGCGCGTGGACGCACGTGAAGCCGAGGGCGGCGATGCTCATCGCGAGCGCGCCGAGGCTCATGGCGTGCCGGCGTGGCAGGCGATCGATCCACCCCGCCGCGACGACCGTGAACGCGACCGTCGCGGCGCCGAGGGTGCCGACGACGAAGCCGATCTCGGCCGGGCCCGCCGCCAGCTCCTGCATGAGGAACGCCGGCAGGAGGTAAAACGTCGAGAACGCGAACCCCCACGTCGAGGCGACGACCAGCACCAGGACGACGTCGGCCGTGAGCCAACGCTCCGGCGGCGTCGGCAATCTGGGATCGATGCGGTCTTCTCGTCTGACGATGCGTAGCGTGCTCATCGAGTTCTCCGTTCCGTCGCCGCGGGTCCGAAGAGGCTCGTGAGCGGGTCCCACGAAAAAGCCCCTCCGGCCATCGCGGCGGGAGGGGCTTGGAAGCCGATGCTGCTGATCGCTACCGCAGCATGGACCGTTCCGTCCCCTCGCGCCGGATGGCCTTTCGGCCGGCGCGCCACGTAACGATGACGGACGAGCGATGCTGGATCACGATCATGGAGCGTGCATGTAGCCATAGACGCCGCGCGAACGCAACTCCGAGTGTCGGACGCCAGAGATGACGCCGCCGTTTTGCCCAGGCGTCACGCGCACTGAGGTCACGCAATAGGTGTGTACGAATGGAGATCAGGCGGCGAGCCTCCGCAACGTCTTCTTGCCAGCAACTCCATCGACGAACTTCGTTCCCTCGTAAACTTCCCTGAGTAGGTTCGGCGCATCGGCGAAACGAGCGCTCCGCGATCATCAGGATCTTCCAGATGCACGGCGCCCCTCTCGTCTGCTTTCCTTCCCCATGGCGGTGTCTCCTTCCTGCCGGGTTTCCCGGCTGGGTCTCGCAACTCGGAAGGCTACGCCGCCTCTTCTCTATTTCCGCACCTACTGATTGTACCTCAGTGATAGGCCCGGCGAGCCAGTCGGCACCGCGCTCTGGGTGATCTCAGGGCTGAACGTCGGCGTGGGCGTCGGGGTGCGGGTGGGAGTTCGTGTCGGCGTCGGGGTGGCGGGCGGCGTCGGCGTCGGTGCCGGCGGGTCCTTCAGCGAGGGGACGCACACCTCCTCAATCGTCTGGGCATCCACCACCTGCGCCCCGAACTGGTCCGCCACCGCCACCCGCGTCTTGGGGAACTTCACCTGCTTCGGCGTCGTCTTGGCGAGCTTGGCGGCGTAGCACACCAGATGCTGCGCGTGCGTCGGAGCGCTCGGATCCTCACCCGCCTTGTCGGCCGGCGCGCACAGCCGCTGCGGCTTCTTGAGCTCGAGCACCCGTGTCCCGAACTGATCGGTTACCGTCACCTGCCGCGGCCGGAAGGTCGGCAGCGGCAGCGCCTTGCCCTTCGCCTTTGCGACCTTCAGCTTGTAGCAGGCGAAGTGGTCGAGCCCCGGGCTCGACCCCGGCGCCGGCGGCGGCGTCTCCCCCGCGGCCTTCTCGGCCGGCACCAGCAGCCGCTCGAGCTTCTTCACATCCACGACCAGCGTCCCGAACTGGTTCACGACTGTGTGGCGGCTCACCTGCTCCTTCGCCTCGCCCTTGGCGAGTTTCACCGCATAGCCCGTCAAGTGTAGCGGCTCGCTCGGCGCCCCGGGGTCCTCGCCGTTCTTGTTGGTCGGCGCCGCGAGCGTGAGCGCTTCGGTGATAGCCACCGTCCGGCGCGCGAACTGATCGGTGAGCTGCACCGTGCGTGGCGTGAACACCGGAAATGCCGCCTTCCCCTTGCCCGCCTTCCCCGCCTTCACCTTGTAGGACGTGAAGTGGCGGATCGCGCTACTGAGCTCGATCGCGTCGCAGATCGGCGGCGAGAGGTCGCCGCTGGCGCTCTTGAACTGGCAGCAGATCGTCTTGGTGCCGTCCCCGCCCGAGAGCATGAGGTCGAGCGCCAGATCATCGCCCGGGAACGGCGTGAAGGGGAGGCTGTCAAAGTCTGGCGCGGCGGGGTCGGCGGTCTCGACGCAGCGCACGCTCGCCGTTGTCGGGCTCGGACGGTGGAGCGTCAACCGCAGGTCCCGCCGTGGCGTGCGCACGAGGCCCCCGAAGGGATCGAACGCACCGAGCTCGAGCGTCGCGCGGCACGTGTTCCCCGCACCATCCGTCACGACCACGTCACCCACCGCGGCAAACGCGGGGGCGATCGCCTCCACGCGGAACGAGACCGTGCCCTCCCCGGGCACGAAAGGATCGCTCGTCAGCGCGAGGTTCACCGTGCCGTCCGCGAGCGAGATGAAGAAGATCCCCGTATCCGTGTCGATGAGGTTGTTCCCGTTGAGGTCCTCGCCCGGATCCAGCACCTCGTTCCCATTGCTGTCCTCGCTCGGGCGGTCGTCCGCCGCCGTTCCGGTGAAGAACGGCGTCGGCGTCTCTACGAGGTCAACGTTGCAGACAGGAGGATTGGCATCCCCGGCAGTGCTGCCGATGAGATTGACGAAATCCGTCCGAAATCCTAGGTCAGCCAAGTCGGTCGTTGCGTAGAACTGGGAGTTTGCGACTGCGTCATCGAGCGACACGTAGCAAACGCGCCAGGTCCCCGCCGGCGAATAGCGCGGCAGCGGAATCTCCAGAGAGCCCGTACGACTCTGGGTTGCATCGAAGCCGCAGTCGCACCGACCCTGCCGACTGCTGCACCGCCCGTCCTGATCGACGGGACCCACGCTGACACAGATGCACGTGAGTCCACTCAGGTTGTCGGTGGCGGAATAATCCACCACCACGGTCGCTGGGCCCGGACTCGTGTCGAGCAACAGGGGCTCAATGGTGAAGTGCGTCAGCATTGGACCCACGGTGTCGTCCGGCGAGGATTCGACATGAAACTCCGTCGGGAACCCCAGGTCAGCCAAGTCGGTGGTTGCGTAGAACTCGGAGTTTCCGACTGCGTCATCGAGCGACACGTAGCAGACGCGCCAGGTCCCGGCCGGCGAATAACGTGGCACCGAAATCTCCAGAGAACCGGTGCGACTCTGGGTTGCATCGAAGCCGCAGTCGCACCGACCCTGCCGACTGCTGCACCGCTCGTCGTGATCGAGAAGACCCACGCTGACGCAGATGCACGTCACCCCACTGAGGGTGTCACTCGCCGCGTACTCCACCGTGAGCGTTGCAGGGCCCTCGGACACGTCTACCGTCGTAGGTTCAAGGGCCAACGACGTCAGCGCTGGAGGGGTGAGGTCGGACACGGCAAGCACTTCGAACTGCGTTGAAAATCCCAGTCCCGCGAGATCATCGGTTTCGTAGAATTGGGAGTTGCCGACTGCGTCATCGATCGACACCAGGCAAATGCGCCAGCTTCCGGCAGGCGACGTCTGCGGGATGGTCACCTCGATTGCGCTCGAGCGTTCGAGCGCGGGATCGAAGCCGCAGTCGCACCGACCCTGTCGGCTCATGCACCGGCCGTCCCCATCGACCGGACCCACACTGACGCAGATGCACGTCGCCCCACTCAGATCGTCGCTGACCGAGTACTGCAGGGTCAGTGTGCCTGAGCCGGTCGTCACGTCTACGGTGAGCGGACTCAAGTCGAGCTCCGTCAGGCGCGGAGGCGTGACGTCGCTCAACTGGGCAGACGCTCCGCCCGCCAGCGTCAGAAACGAGGCGGCCGCAATCGATGTGAGAGTGAGCCGCGTCGCGACCTCAGAAGCACGACCCGGTGTGATCGAGCGAGGCCCCGGCACAGACCCGCTGGCAGTCGTTGGTGTATGTGAAACTATCGCACCCGCAGACCGGGTCTGCCGCCGCGGGACAGTCGCACGGGTCTGGCACGGTCGTGCAGGTACCCGTGATGTCTCCCGACCCGCACGTTCCCGAGGGGAAGTCACAGAACTGGCCGTCGGAGCACTGAATGCCGAGCAGACCCCCGCACGCCGTGCTCGACTTTCCTTCGACGTCGGCAGCCATCACCAACGACAGAGCGCCCGGCCCCGGGAGCCCGGTCGTGACGTTGATAGCGGGCGCGCGCGTCGGCCCCACGCAGAACGTCGCGACCAGCCGTGGCTCGCTGCCGCACGTGCCCTCGCGGGTGATCGTCTCCCCAAAACAGGGGCGCGGGACATCTTCGCAGGTGCCCGCACCGGGAAAGACATCGTCGCAGTCTTCCGTGCCCGTGCCCGGACGACAGTTGCGGAAACGTTCCTGGGAGCAGACGCCGTCCACCGGGCCCGCCTCGCAGGCACCGCTGTCCGGACAAACACCGCCGTCGCACGCGTTCGGCCGATCCTGCCCGGGACAGAAGCACTGGCTCGCAAACCCGTCGGTCAGGCAAGCCAACGAGGCCGTCTTCGTCGCCGTCCCGGTCGTCAGCAGCAGATCGACCTCCGGCTCGCCAACGCTGCTGCCTGTGGGCAGGCAATCGTTGGACGTGGCGCCGAAGACCTGGTGAATGCCGCCAACGTCGCAGGACTCTCCGGGTGTGGTACCCCCGGCGCATGTCCCGGCCTTCACCCCATCGTTGGGGAACACGTCACCGATGCAGAGCGGACAGGGTTGCGCCAGGTTCTGCTCGAGAAAGAACGACGACGTGAGCTTGAACACCGCCTGTGTACACCCCGTGGTCAGGTTGTAGGTGCCGGTTACAGCTTCGCGGAAGGTATTGATCAGACAGATCGGTACGCCGCCGACGGAGAGCGGTAGCGGGGAACCAAACGGCGCGCCGTCCAGCGCGCTCCCGTCCACGGTGCAGGCCTCGCCAATGCAATCGAGGCGGTTGGTGACCGCAACCTGCTCGGTCCACTTCTGGTGATGCCCGATGCCCGTCCAACCCACGTCCAGATCCGATTCCAGGATCGTGAGCGTCAAGGCAAGTCCTGGCGAGCCAGTCGGCACCGGGCTCGGGGTGATCTCAGGGCTGAGCGTCGGCGTGGGCGTCGGGGTGCGGGTGGGAGTTCGGGTCGGCGTCGGGGCGGTGCCCCCGCCCGTCGGCGTCGGCGTGCGTTTCAGCGTCGCAGTGCCCCCGCCCGTCGATGTCGGGGTGGCGGGCGGCGTCGGCGTCGGTGCCGGCGGGTCCTTCAGCGAGGGGACGCACACCTCCTCGATCGTCTGGGCATCCACCACCTGCGCCCCAAACTGGTCCGCCACCGCCACCCGCGCCTTGGGGAACTTCGCCTGCTTCGGCGTCGTCTTCGCGAGCTTGGCGGCGTAGCACACCAGATGCTGCGCGTGCGTCGCCGCGCTTGGATCTTCGCCGTCCTTGTCCGCCGGCGCGCACAGCCGCTGTGGCTTGGTCAGGGCCAGCACTCGCGTCCCGAACTGGTCGGTCACCGTCACCTGCTGCGGAGGGAAGGTCGGCAGCGGCGGCGCCTTGCCCTTCGCTTTGGCGACCTTCAGCTTGTAGCAGGCGAAGTGGTCGAGCCCCGGGTTCGGGCCCGGAGCAGCCGGCGGCACCTCGCCCACCGCCTTCTGCGCCGGGACGAGCAACCGCTCGAGATTCTTCACGTCCACCACGAGCGTGCCGAATTGATTGACCACCGTGTGCCTGCTCACCGTCTCCTTCGCTTCGTCTTTGGCGAGCTTCACCTTGTACCCCGTGAGGTGCAGCGGGTCGCTCGGCGCCGACGGATCCTCCCCGTTCTTGTCGGCCGGCGCCGCGACCGTGAGCGCCTTCGTCACCTCCACCTTTCGCGTCGCGAACTGATCGGTGAGTTGCACCGTCCGCGGAGTGAACTTCGGAAACGCCGCCTTCCCTTTGCCCGCCTTGGCCGCCTTCGTCTTGTACGAGGTGAAATGGCGCAGCGTCGTGCTGAGCTGGATGGCGTCACAGATCGGCGGCGAAAAATCACCGGCCGTGTTCCTGAACTGGCAGCAGATCGTCTTCGTACCGTCGCCCTCGGACAGCATCAGATCAAGCGTCGCATCGCCGCCCGTGAACGGCGTGAAGGCGAGATCGTCGAAGTCCGGCGCCGCGGGATCTCCCGCCTCCACGCAGCGCACGCCGACCGTCCCCGGGCTCGGACGGTGCAACATCAAGTGCACGTCCCGTCGAGGCGTTTGGATCAGTCCCCCGAACGGGTCGAAGGCACCGAGCTGCAGCGTCTGCCCGCACGTGTTCCCTGCCCCGTCCGTCACCACCAGCGCGCCGATCGCGGCAGCTGTGGGATCGACCGCGTCCACTCGGAAATTGACCGTCCCGTCCCCGGGCACGAACGGATCGGGTGTCAGGGTCATGTTCACTGCCCCGTCCGCCAGAGCAGTGAAGAAAACTCCCGTGTCCTTGTCGATCAGTCCGTTGCCGTTGAGATCCTCGCCCGCGTCGAGGACCCCGTTGCCGTTCGTGTCCTCGCTCGGACGGTGGTCTTCGGCCTTGCCGCTGAAGAACAACGGCGTGGCGCCCACGAGATTCACCGTGCAGATCGGCGGGTTGGTGTCGCCAACGGGATTGATGAATTGGAAACGCGCCCCGCCGGGGTAGAGGTAGGAGTCGGCGAAGTTGTAGCCCTCGACCGTGATGCCGTGGAACCCGCCCGAGACGGTCGTGTGCGTTCCCTCGTCGAGCGGGAGGACAGCGGAGGAGAATCCGCTGCTCTGGATCGGAGTGAACTCATCGGCGCCGATCGGAGTGCCGTCGAGCGTGATCGTCGCGGTATCCGAGTCCTGGGCTATGACGGTCAGGAAGTGCTCCGCGAACTGGCCCCCGCCGACGGTCGAGAAGGTATACTTCGACTGGTACTGGGCGGCCGGCACCATGTTCGCCATCGCCGGATCGCCGGAGGTTGCCCCGGGACTCGTCACACCCGTCATGTACTGGACGACGAAGATCGGCTTGTCACTCTGAAACCTGTGGCTCTCGGTCAAGGGATCCGTCTCGATGAATCCACCTCGGTCGAGCGTCGCGAACGGCACCCCGTCGAGCGTGACGGCGGTGCCGTCGGCGGACGCGAGAACCCGGTAGATCGACCCGTCCGCGCGGTTCGGGAGATTCGCTACCAAGATGTCATCGCCCCACGTCTGTACCGGCTGCGCCACCTCGAAGACGTGGTCGCAGGCGTCTTCGTCCGGCGGGACGTTGGTACACTGGTTGCCGTTCGACAGGCCGATTGGCCGATCTGCCGTCACGATGCTGCCCGTCAGGTCGCTCGCCTCATTGAACCTCGAGGCCGCCGCCGCGAGGAAGCCTTGCCCTCTGTCGAGCGTCACGGTAAACGCCACGCCCGCTGCATGGCCCCCAGAGATGTCCTGCGCGGGCGTGACCGTGACTGTCGTGGCGTCGAAGGCGGCAACGACGGCGAACTCACCGTCGTCGGCGCCGTGGGATGCCCCCGTATACCCGGCGACGATGTACTCCGTGTTCATCGCGTCTACGGGGAGCGCCAAGGCAGCATCGGAACTGAAGGTCAATCGGTTGATCATGTAGCACACGAATTCGCCAGCCGCAGACACCCTGACCGCGTTATTCGCCACCACCCCCGCAGGCCACCCGTACGCCGCTGCGTTCGGCAACGACACGATCGTCACCGCTCCCGGTCCGACGTCGACGCTCGTCGTAAACGTCGGCGCTGACACCGGGTACTCCACCGTCACCGTCGTCGGCGCGTCCGCCGTGAGATGCAGCTCAATCGCGGCGCCGCCGCGGTAGTTCGGCAGAAAGGCGAGGATGAACTCCGTGCCTTTGTTGTCGAGGATCGCCCAGGCGCGGGAATTCCCGATCAGCACGCCGGCGGCAAGGATCAGAATGCACGACGCTAGGCGCGCGGCGTTGGTAATTGTGGCCCTCATGGATTCCTCGTTTCTTCGCTCGCTGACGTCTCGTCGCCTTCAGACGGCTGCCACGCCGCAGCGCCAAAGCACCTCACGAGCAGGGGCCTGCGTGCACGAGCGATACACTGGCACAAACCCGCAGGCAGTCGTTATCGTAGGTCAACCCGTCGCACCCGTAGACTGGATCGATTACCGCGGGACAGTCGCACGGATCCGGCACCGCCGTGCACCGACCTGTCACGTCCCCAGAGCCACAGGTTCCTGGCCGAAAATCACAAAACGCGCCGTCCGCACAGGCGACGCCGACGATCCCTCCACAGCGCGCGCTCGATGCCCCTTCAACGTCGGTCACCATCGCGAACGAGAGCGCCCCGGGCCCTGGAAGCCCAATCGCCGTGTTGATCGCGGCCGCTCGGGTCGCGCCCAGGCAGAACGTGGTGGCCAGCTCCGGCGCGAACCCGCACGAGCCCTGCCGCACGATGCTGTCACCAAAGCACGGCCGTGGAGTGTCCTCGCAGGTTCCCGCGCCCGGGAGACATCCTCGCAGTTTTCCGTACCTGTCCCGGACGGCAGCCCCGGAAGTGCTGGCCCGAGCAGAGACCGTCGCGAACGGCACCAGCCCCACGTTCCCCCTCCACGCAGTCCGCCAGCGCCAGCCGCACGTTTGCCGGATCCATCGCCCCCACGTCGAACCCCGCCGTCCCAAGCAGGCTCACGGGCAGCACCCCTTGACGAGGGCCGTCAGTGCTTGCATTTCCGACTGCCGCCCCGCCGGCAGATCATTGCGCTGTCCGAGTCTCTGTACGACGCTTAGGATCTTCCGCCGTTCAAGCTTATTCATGTGGCGCGCGATGGCCTCTTGAACTTCATTACTGTGCACGATCCGCGGCAGGTAGTTTTCGACGATGTCCATCTGCACGGCGTCCAGAGACGTCGCCGCCGTCCCACTGTGTTGCGCCAACACACGCAGCGACAGCAGGACGAGCGCCTGGCGCGTATCGTCGGAGCCTTCCCCCGAGCCCACCATCGACCAGAGCCTTTCCAGCAGCCACCGCAGCGCCCCTTCGGTCAAGTTGAGCCGGTGTGCCGCACCGATCATCTGATGCACATCCGCGTTCGTGGCTCCATCTGGCGCGACAACTAGGCTCAGGAGGTACTCTGCGATGAACCGACTGCGTTGGTCAGCTCTCGGGGTAGAGAGGAACCTTTTGAGTCGGCTCACTTGCTGACTGACGCTGTCGTGAGCGTTGCCGATCACAAATTTGAGGTCGGCCACGGTGTCAACTCCCTCGATCAGCTCCTCCGCCACCGCAGGGTTCGCGAACGCCTCCGCCAAGTCGGTCGCCTCGGCAGGGGCAAACACCGCGTACCGCTTACCCGGTGCAAGCTCTCTCGCGCTCCAGAACGACGGCGGGTCGCCAACGCGTCCAGAGCGGTGCCGAAACTGTTGGATCGTCGCCGAGCCGCTGGTCTCACGGAAGGCGCCGCGCAACATCTCCCCGAGTCGCAGCTGCACCACGACTTGGCGGGCCTCGAACCCGGAAGCATCGTCCAGCTGCCACGCAGACGGGGTTGTGGTCACAATCGCTACCACCGCGATGTGCGGGTACTTCAAAGGAGCAATCCTCCTCTCGGCCGGCAGAACGTCTGCACGAGCGTGCGCCAGGGGGGCGCTCAACCCGATGAGCACTATCACTGTCCGTACCAATCGCATGCGTCGCTCCGCTGCGGGCCGTATGTATGCTGGTCCCGGCGGCCGTCGCGCTACCGGCCAGCACACCGTCAAGTGATCAGCGGCCTGCTCTCTATGGTGCAATGGACACCTGATAATCCTCCACTTCCCCGTCCGCGGCGAGCCCCGTGAAGTTGAGATTACCCGCGCTGCTGAAGCGGAAGCGGGCAAAGGTGCTGATCCCGTCTGTAGCCGTAGCCGGGACGGCAAATGAGAGGGAGTTTGCTCCGACGGCAAGACTCGTATTGGTGAAGATCTGATCGCCGGCTTGCGACCAGCTGCCGTCGCCATTGAAGTCGATCCACGCGTCCAGTTTGCCGATCGCGGAAGCGGTGACCGTCACTGTCGCGGAGCTGCCGGCGACCAGCGCGCTGGTAAATGCGACCCCGTCCTCATCGTCAAGAGCATCCAGCGTATCATCGCCGCTCGCCGTAGCGTTTGGCTGGCCATCGGCATCCGCATCGACGCTGGCACCTAGGAAGAATCCTGCGAAGATGACGTGGCGCGCGCCGTCATTCGCCAAGCGCGTCGGAAAGCTCGGGTCGGGCGCATCGCCGAAGTCGAACGCGGGCGGCGGCCCCGGCGTGTTGGTCGGGGTGTTCGTCGAGGTGGGGGTCGGGGTGCGCGTCGGGGTGCTCGTGGGGGTGTCGGTTGGGGTGTGTGTCGGCGTGTTCGTTGGCGTCAAGGTGCCTGTGTGGGTTGGGGTGCTTGTGGGAGTCGGAGTGACGGTCGGGGTGGGCGTTGGTGTGCTGGTGGGCGTGGCCGTCGGCGTCGGGGTGACACCGTTACGGGCGTCAGTTGCCAGCAGGCTCAGCCCTGTTGGAGGTCTGACCTCGGCATTGGTGTCTTGAGCGCGGACTGCCGGACTGTGGTTGGCGGTAGCGCCGGTGGCAATGGCGGGAGCGCCGACGGCAGTCGCGTTGCCGGTGGCGTCGATTGTCCATGCGGCCATGATCGTCCACGGCACTTCCAATAGCACCGAGTAGGTTCGCTCTGCCGGGTCCCCGGTCGTGCCGATAGCGCCGGTAGCGTTCGTCCAAACCGACAGGTACGCCCCGAACGTAAGATTGAACCGTACTCCGGTGAGCTCGGAAGCGGGGAACCCGGGATGTTGCCGCGAGTAGGGTTGCCCCGGGCTATCGACAGCCTCCACCGTGAACCGCCGGCCGAGCGCGGAATCTGCCGTCCCCGTGATTGTGCTCCGGGTCAGGGTCGCGGTGTTACCGCCCACGCCCGCCGGGTTGCGTCCACTATCGAGCAGGGCTGGGGTGACGAACGCCGGTGCCGGATCCCCTGGGAGGAACGTGGGCCCTGCCCCCGTCGCTGCGGCACCGTTGCTGGCAAAAACGGACAGCGTCAGGTGACCACCCATATAGACGCCAGTGACATCCTCGTTGGCAGTTTCATTGTTGACCCATCCGGTGAAAACGCGATCGAGTCCCCGCCGGCCATCTGCTCCGCCCCCCAGCAGATCGACGTCCGCGTTCAAATGAATCCCGGCGTTGGCGGGGTTGGCAATGTCGAAGGTGCCCGAGCTCACCGAGTTGCCCGTCCAATGGCCCATCGCATCGGTGTCACGGGTAATGGAAATGTTCGCAGAGTGCGTCGCGACGTTATTCGCATGCAGGCCAGCGCGAACCAAGATGAGCGGAAGCTTCGCCCCGCACTCGTCATCGTCGCGCATGCCGTTGTGATTCTTGTCGACAAAGGCCAGCACCAGGAAGGAGCCGGTGGCACTGGTGTCAAGCACCGCCGTCAGCGCTCCCGTTTTGTTGATTGCCGGGACACCACCTCCGAGACCTCCCGCGTCGGCGGGATCGCGGCGAACCTCAAACGTCAGGTCGGCGGATGCCGGTGTTGCCTTCGCCGTCAGGTTGACGGCGTTGGCGCCGCCCTCAATCAAAACGAGCGCGGAAGCGGCCGCGAACTGCGCCGGGTCAAAGTCCAGCGGACCGGACGCGATCTCCATCATGGATGAGAAACGCAGGTTTGCCCAGTTGTTCGCCAAAGCACCGGCGCGCAGCGTATGAGGTGGTGTAGACGGGATCTCAGCATCGATGCGCTCCACTTTCACTACATCAACCGTGATGAACGCCTCGCCGGTCTCTCCGCCTGTCGAGCAGTTACCGGTGCGGGTCACTTGGGCACGGATCTTTGAACGTCCGCCATCCATGGTCGCCGTAAAGGTGGTCGAGTTGCCACTCGACGGGCTGACGCTCCCGTGGCTGGGGCCCTCAACTACTGACCACGTAATCTGATCGGTGCAGCCTCCGCCGTATCCGCCGCCGCCGTCAGGAGGGGGGGTAATGCTGGTGATCGAAAACGTCATCATGTCGGTTGGGCACACCGCCGCAGCCGCAGCGGACGGCGTCACACTGAGGTCGCGCGCCGCGGCCGGGAGGAGCGGGACGCCGCTCAGGTGCTGGAGCAACTGGCCGTTGGCATTGCTCACTACCAGCTCGACGGAGAGCTTCACACGAATGGCGAACACCGCATCAATCTTCGCCGTGTGACCGCCATCATCCGCATCGACGATGCGCACGAATCGGAGCGCACCGTGGTGGTTGAGGCTCACGAAGGCCGTGCCGCAGAATGTGCCCAGCAGATCAAAGGGTCCAAGCGCCGAAGCGCTGACCTGCACTGCATAGCAGTCGGCGCCGTCGGAGGTGTCCTCAAAAATCTGCAAATCGTTTCCTGGACCATCTTCAACCGTCGAGCCCAGCCGCAAAGTGATCGATCCCCCAGGGCCGAGGTCCACGAACCTGCCGTCGGCTTGCCCGAGTGCGAGTTGCGGATTACCCGCCACACGTGCATCGATCACCTGCTCGGCAAAGGGCGAGGTGTTCGGCGGCAGCTCGGCGAAGAACGACACCGCGTTGCTCTTCTGTCCCGCGACAGTGACGGTGATGGCCCCGGAGTCGGCGCCCACGGGAAGGCCGACGATGATGGCCTGCTGCGCGGGGTTTCCTTCGACGGTGTCGAGCGTGAAGTCACCGCGGACCGTCCCTCCTACCTCGAGGCGGATGTTGCCGGGCACGACACCGAAGCCGGTGCCGACGACGGTGAGAGTCTGCGGGTTGCCGAAGACGAAGCGGTCGGGGGTGACGAAGGCGAGGACGGGCGGCTCGAAACTCGGGCTCGGGAGCGGCACGGGATCGAGGGTGATCGCGCCGAGGATGGTGCTGACGAGGTCGATCGTGTCGCCGTGCTCGGCGAAGATGCCGACCGAGAAGCTGCCGTCGGGGCCGACGGTGGTGGTGTCGAAATTCTTCCCGCTGGTGCGATTGCGGATGCGGACGCGACTGCTCTTCGGATCGACGGCGCCCGGGGCGCCGACGGCGAGGAGCGTGCCGGCTGGTCCGGGCTGGTAGCTGACGAGGTCGGTCTTGGGAGCGGCAATGCTGAAATTGACGGGCAGCGGCACCGGGTCGGTGCGGGCGCGCCCGCCGAAGAGCGAGGTGACGAGCTGGTAGCCGTCGCTGTCGAGCCCCACGACGACGACGCGGAAGCTGCCGTCGGCGCCCGCCGTGGTGTGGAAGACCGCAGCCGTCCGGCCGTTCGTCACGTCCACGGCAGAGCTCGGCTGCACGGCGCCGGCGCTGCCCGCCACCTGGATGCCGGCGTTCGTGAGCGTGACACTGATGCGGGCGAGGTTCGGAAGCTGCATGGCGATGGTCGGCACGGTGCGCTCCACGGGAGCCGCAAGTGGCAGGCCGGCAACGTCGGTGAGGCCGGCTGCGAGCGAGATTTTGAGACTGCTGTTGAGCGCGTAGCGCACACCGGCGGCAGGCGTGAAGTTCACCGCGACCCCGCTCCCGGCGGCCGCGAGCGTACCGGCGATCGGATTGCCACCGGCGTCCCGCACCTGGATGTTGGCTGGTGTGAACGTGGCGACGTTCATCTTCTCGGTGAAGACCACCTCGACGGGGCTGTCTTGGAGAAGCGTGCCGCGCCGGTCCTGCGGCCCGGTGTCGAGGACGGCCGGGGGCGTCGTGTCGCTCGCGGCGAGCGGCACCTCGAGGACGCCCTTGCGGGTGAGCGGATCGAGGACGTAGGCGCGCCGGCCGCTCGGATGGACGACGATGTCGGCCGGGAGATCGACGGTTGCCCAGACGGCGCTCACGCTCCGCGAGCCGAGGTCGAGGACGCTGACCGTTTCGTCCTGGCGCTCGCTGACGAGGAGCCGCCCACCGTCTGGCGTGAGGGCGAGCGCGCTCGGCTCGCTACCGACGGCGACGGTCGCGAGCAGCTCGTTGCCGGTGACGTTGTCCTCGAGCGCGGCTGCGCCGAGGATTTTGACGGTATTCCCGACCGCGTCGGCGACGTACACCTCCGCCCCGCCGGGGGCGACGGCGAGTGCCACCGGCGAGCCGCCGAGTACCACGCGCTGTAGGACGCTTCGCGCCACGAGATCGATCACCTGCAGCGTGCCCTGCGTCTTGCTGACGACGTAGGCACGAGTGCCGGCCCGATTGATGGCGAGCGCGGCCGGATCGGCGTCGATCGCGATCGGCGCTGGCTCGACGAGGTTCGAGAAGGTGTCGATCACGAAGATGGCATCGGGTTTGGCGTCGCTCTCGCTGTTGTCCAGCGAGCTCGGGACCAGGGCGAGGTCTCCGTTCGGGGTGATCGCCACGTCGCGCGGGAACCCGACGCCGGAGATCACGAGCCCGAGCTCTTTGATCGCGACCGTGAAATCGCGCACCCGACTCGCGTAGCCGACGAACGCCTCGAAGCCGTTCGGCGTGAACGCCAAGTCGACGATGCGCTGCACGTCGTGCGCGACGGCGATCGATGTGAGGCTCGCGGTGTCGAGGATGTCGAGATCCCCGGTGTTGTCGTGCGTCACGTAGAGCTGATCGCCGGAGGGTAAGAGCACCATGTGCCGCGCCGATTGCGCGAGACCCGCGAAACGGCCGGTGAAGGCGAAGGATACGTTGGCGCGCGTCGCGAGCGCGAAGTCACAGCGGATCTCCGCATCCTTGAACGCCAAGCGGGCGAGCGCGGTCTCGGGGCCCTGGTGGGTGAAGAGCTGCACGCCGACCTTGCGTTGCGTGCCGGTAGTACCGGCGAGGCAGTAGGACCCGTCGGCACGGCTCAGATCGGTGAAGGGCGACGACTCGAGCGTGAGGTGCGTGTCTTTGACTGGGCCGCGGCTCCCGGTGACGGTTCCGTGCACGAACGCGAGCGGGCTGTCGGCGCTGAGGAAGGCGTAGCGTCCGCCCTCGCGGACGCCGGGGAACGACGCGCCGCCACGCGGAAAGAGGACGCCGCCCGCCGCGAGCGCGGGGCCCACGATCCTGAGCTCGGTCGCGCTGCCGACGGCGATCGCCTGCACGAGCACGATCTGCTCGTCGGGTGGCACCCCGCCGCTGCTCGCGACCACGACGTCGAGGGGCGCGCTGGCGCTCTGCCCCTGGAGATCGAGGACGAAGCCGGCGAGGAAGCCGAAGCCCGCCGGGACATCAGCGCCGAGGTTCGCCACGGCAAGCGGCGCGACGGTGGAGGTCACACCTGCCGGCACCGCCGTGGGATTCGCGATCGCGGGGAGAGCGAGTGACGGGCCGAGCGACAGCTCCGTGTTGCTGCTGGTATGGTTGGCGGCGTCGGTGCTCCGTACGCGCAGACTGTCCCCGGCGCTGGCGACGATGTCGGCGCGGAAGCTGCCGTCGGCCGACGCCTGCACGGTCACGGACGTGCCCCGTGTGACGTTCTCGACGGTGACCATGCTCCTGGGCTCGACCGCGCCCGGGAGGCCAAGGACGGTGACGGTGCTCGGCCCTGCGCCGGTGAAGACGATGCGCCCGACGGTGGGCGGCGCCGGCGCCGTCACGTCGGCGGTGAACGCGACCGTCGGGTGCGCCGCGAGGACACTCCCCTCGACCTTGGCGGTGACCGTCGCCGTGCCGGACGTGGTCGGTGCTCGCAGGAACGCGGTGTATGTCCCGTCGTGATTGTCGATCGCGGGCGTCGTGATCGTTCCGAGCGTCGTCGCGAGCTCGACGAGCAGGCCCGGACCGACGCGCTCCGACGTCTGGTCGAGCGGCTCGACGGTGATGGTCGAGACCGACACGCCGTCAGCCTCGAGCGTCGTCGGATCGGCTGTCACCCGCGAGTTGTCACCGGACTCGGGATCGTCGATGTCCTGCAGCAGCGCGATCACGTCCGGATCGGCGAACATCGCGTTGAAGGAAGCCGCGAAGACCTGCTGGAGGGTCTTGTTGGCGCGCGGGATGGCGGCCGCCGCGAGCTTCGTGCGCACCAGCCCGATGAGAGCCTCGAGTTCGAGCGGATTGAAGTTCTCGATCGGCACCCCGGGCACGGCGATCAGGCTCATCGCGACCCGCCCCGCAACGTCGAGGTCCATGTCGGCGTTCGGGTCGGTGATGAACGTCCCGACGGAGAAGGCGGAGACCGCGTCGTTGAAGGGCCCCGGAACCCCCGCGCCGTTGTAGGTGAGGTCACCGACGACGATCGCGACCGTGGTGCTCCCGGGCGCGACCGACGGCGGCAGCGCCACGCCGTAGTGACCCGACGCGTCGGTCGCGGCGCTCGCGCCGGGGAGCGGCGACACGCAAATCGTATTGGTGCAGGCCGGCGGATTGCGGAACGAGAGCGTCGCCAGCTCGACCAGCACGTTCGCGAGCGGCGCGGTCCCGCCGACGCCCGGGATCGTGACGGTCCCCGCGACGATGACCGGCGGCTCGCCGGAGCCGGGCGACTCGGCGGCGGCCTTGAAGGTCTCGAACGCGACGCGGTCCAGCGTGCTCTTGGGGCCGTCGGTGTCGAAGAACACGTCGTCGGCGATTGCCTGACAGGCGTCGGTCGTACCCGAGAAGTCGACCTCGCTGGTGGCCGCGCGGATCGTGTCCTCGATCGCCACGCGTTCCAGAGGCGTGAAGTTGCTGCTCGGGAACGCCTGGTCGCGCCCGAGGAGCGCGTCATTGGAGCCGATCAAGCACAGAATCGCGGTCGACACCTCGTCGACGACGATGACGCGCTCGATGTCGTTGACGAGCGCAAACGTCGTAGGCGCGTCTACCAAGCCGTCGTGGTCCGCATCTGGTCCCGTCAGCACGGCCAGGTCCGGGTCCGGCACGAACCCGGCTGGCAGCACGATCTCGAACGTGCCGTCGGTGGCCGTTGTACCGGTGAGGAAGTGGCCGCCGGCGAAGACCGGGTTGAAGCCCGGGCTCAACGGGTGGCTGAGATCGGTGATGTCGAGCTCCACCAGCGCGCTTGCGACCGGCGTGAAGCCCCCGCCGACTTTCGCACGCTCTACCTTGCCGCGCGCTGCGAAGACCGCGACGGGGAACGGCACGGCGCACACCGGCGCGCTGACGTTGCCGGCGTGGTCGATGGCGCGCAGGCAGACCTCTTGGTTGGACGTCACGGCGAGGCTCGCCGAGAAGCCGCCGTCGCTGCCCGCCGCCGCGTCGACGGAGGCAGCGGTCTTGGTGTTGGTCGCGCGCACGGTCGCGAGCGCCTCGACGGATCCGCTACCGCCGGCGATCCGCGACACCCCGCCCACGGGGGTCGCGAAGCTGATGCGCCCGAGGTCGGGAGGCGCCGGCGGGGTCACGTCGGCCACCAACGCGATGGTCGGATGGGCGTTGAGGGCCGTGCCCGCCGCGGTCGCGCTGATGGTCGCGGTCCCGGTCGTCTGCGGCGAGGTATAGGTCGCGGTGTAGGTCCCGTTGCCACGATCCGTGGTGCTCCCCACGGTGCCGAGATTCGCCGCGACGCTAACCGCGAGCCCTGAGCCGAGGAGATTCCCGAAGGCGTCCCGCGGCGTCACCGTCACGGTCGCGGTCGACACACCGCTCGCCTCGAGCGACGCGGGCTCCACCGTCACCGACGAGGTAGTCGGATCGACCGTGAGCGCGGCGAAGCGGACCCGCGCCTTGTCGTTGAACAGCGCGCCACCCGCCACGCGCGCCGAGATGTCGGCGACACCGGCCGTCGTGCTCGACGTGAGCGCGGCGGCATAGGTCCCGTCCCCGATGTCCGCCACCGGGCCGAGCGCGCCACGAGTCGACTGGACTTGCACGGTGAGCCCGCTGCCGACCACGCCGCCGCCGACCTCGCGCGGCGTCACCGTGACGGTGGACGTCGATTGCCCGTCGGCCCGAATGAGCGCCGGGCTGGCATCGACCGTCGAAGTCGCGGTGCTCACGGCAGCCGCCGGGTCGGCCGCCGCCTCGAAATTGGCCTCGACCTCGATGTCGTCGCGCCCGGGCTCGCCGTCGAAGGTGGTGGCGATCGCCGTGAGGTCGAAGCGCTGGCCGCGCGGGCGGACGGGAACGAGCCCCGGAGGTACCGCCGCCGTGAAATGCCCAGCGGCGACCCCCGCGGCGATCGGCCCGGCGCCATCCACGAAGACGTTCACGGCCTCGACATCGGGGAGGACGTTGCCGGAGATCTCGGTCAGCCGCACCAGGCGCGCGCCGTCGACCGGGAAGGTGATCTCGACCCGCGACTGGGCGATGTCGAGCTCGCGGAGATACGCCACCAGGTCGTCCACCGCCGGGGCCGCGAGTCCCGACGTCGCGCCGTGACGGTCGGATGGGTTGTCGACTGTGACCACGTCGCGCAACGTCTTCGCGCGCCCGTCGTGCAGATACGGCGCCGTCGCCCACGCTCCCAAGAGGAACGTCGACTCGAACGAGCCGGCGGGGCGAACCGTTCCGCCTGCGATGCCCGCCTGGTCGCGGGTCTTGTCGGTCGCATCCTGCGTCCCTGTCCCGGCAACGAAGGTGCCGACATCGTGGATCATCGGCTTAGAAGGATCGGTGTGGCCGGTCGAGTCGGTGAGGAACGGTCCAGCGTGACAGGTCGCGCAACCGCTCGTGGCAAAGACGCGCCGCCCACGCCGCGCCGCGACGCTGCGGCTGAGGTCATGACCAACGAACGGATTCTCGAGGAAGCGTATGCCGCCGAGGTTCACGAAGTCGGCGAGCTGGTCGAGCTCATCGGGCGAGGGACCCGTCCCGTTCTGCAGGCGCGTGAAGGCGAAGAGAAACTCCTGAACGTTCTTGCGGTCGCCGTTGTGGTGGAGCAGCCCGGTGTTGAGCGTGCCGCCCGCCATGCTGAGCGTCTGCCGCGGCCCGTTGGTGAAGAACCACGTCTGCCCATCGTCACGCCCGTCGAAGTGACACGACTCGCAGCTGATGAAGCGGTCCTTGGCGACGGTCGGCAGCGCCGAAGTGAAGAAGAGACGGCGGCCGCTGGCGATGTTCGCCGGCAGTGGATCGGTGCCGACGGGGATCGTCCGCAGCAGAGCGGGTACGGTGAGATCGACCACCGCGATCGCCGGCGAGAGCCTGCTGAACACGTAGGCGCGGGTACCGCCCGGATTGACGACGATGCCGCGCGGGTTGTCCCCGACGTCGCGCACCAGGTTCACCTGCTGGCGCGTCGCCACGTTGAAGATCATGAGGTCGTTGCTCGCGGCCGCGACCACGTACGCGAGCTCGCCATCGGGCGAGAACGCCACCGCCTCGGGATTGCCGATTACGGTGGCAATCCCCGCGAAGAGCGTCATCCGCGACCCGACGATCTCCCGCTTGGTCGTGGTGTCGAGGACGCTGACCGCTGGAAAGATCGAGGTGTTGAAGAGCGCCTCGACGAAGTTGCCGCTGTTGGAGAGAATGTGCGGTACCCAGGCCTCGGCGCGGGTCGGGTGGATCGCGATTCCCTTGACGCGGTTCGGGATTCCAGCCGGCTGCGTTAGGTTCTGCTCGTCGAAGGGGATCGCGGCGAGCGGAATCGCGGTCACCGCGAGGCTCGCCGCGTCGATTGCCGACACCGTGGCCCCGGTGAAATGCGTGACGAAGACCATTTTCGAGTCTGCGCTGACCCCGAGGCCCTGCGGCTTCGCTGCCACCGCGACTTCATTGATCACCGCGTCATTCGCGAGGTCGATCACGCTGACGCTTCCCGAGGCGAGGTTGGAGACGTAGGCGCGGTCGCCGCGGAAGTTCACCACAACACCGAACGGCTCGACCCCGACGGGAATGCGCTTCACGACCTGGAACGTCTGCGTATCGACGACCGCGACCTCGGCGTCTCGCGCGCAGGTGACGAAGGCGCGGGCACCGTTCCGCGCGAACGCCACACCGGTCGGGACACGGCCGACGGGCACCTCGGCGAGGACGTCTTCGCTCGCGGCGGCGACGAACGTCGTCGTGTTGCTGTCGGGATTGACGACTGCGAGCAGCGCTCCGTTGCGTGTCATCGCAATCGGCCCGCTGCTCTGCGGCAGGCGCTGCGGAAACCCGGAGATCTGTCCGGCGATGAACTGCTGGATCAGCTGCGCGTCCGCGACGTCGACGTCACCGTCGCCGTCGACGTCGGCGTCCAACCGCTGCGGGGCGGTCAGCGTGCGCTTGCCGATCACCGAATCGAGAATGAAGCGGGCGTCAGTGCCGTCGATCTTGCCGTCGCCGTTCACGTCGCCGAGCTCGGCCACCGCGATCGGTGCCAGCACCAGCATGACACCGAGCACGAGCAGAGCCCCCTGCCAGCGAGCGAGCCGCACGCGTGTCATGGCCGGCCCTCTCGCGCCGCGACGATCTGCCGGATCAGCTGCGCGTCGGCGACGTCCACCGTGCCGTTCCGGTCGACGTCGGCGGCAAACGCTTGGGCGGCGTCGAGCGAGCGCGTGCCGATCACGGCCGCGAGGATGTCGTCGGCGTCGGCATCCCCGATGGTCCCGTCGCCGTCGACGTCACCGAGCGTGTTGTTTCCGCCGCCGGGCGTCCCCGTCGAGAGCCGGGCGGCAACCGGGGATAGCGCCGGACGCGCCGCGCTCCGGGCGAGGGCCGAGCCCGATCCGATCAGCACCGAGCTCGGGAAGACCGACGCCGACAACGCATCGGTCCCCGCATCGAACAAGGATTCGACCGCGAGATCGAGGTTGCTGCCCGCTCCGGCGCCGCCGGCGGCCTGAAGGGTGATCGTGGCGACGTTGACGAGGCCTGTCGGCGATGTCGTGCTGCCCTGCGCGGCGGCGAACGGCGTCGTCCCGCTCGCGAACGTGCTGCTGTCCGTCGACGGCGCTGCAGTGAACTCGGCGGTTGTCCCGCCGTCGATCGCTGTGACAACGACGACCGCGGGGTCGTACTGCAATCGGAAGAAGTAGGATCCGAGCACGCGCGCCTTCACGTCGACGGAGATGTCGATCGCGAACTTCTGGCCAGGATTGGGATTGAACGGTGGCGTGCCGACGAAGACGTCGGCGTCGGTGGGCGTCGCGGTCACGGTCGGTGTGGGCGTGAGCGTCGGGGTCACGGTGACGGTCTGGGTCGCGGACGGCGTGATGGTCGGTGTCGGCGTCCGTGTCGCCGTGGAGGTAGTGGTCGGCGTCGCGGACGGAACGACGGTGGGCGTCGGGGTCACCGGCTTGGGACAGAGGGGACTCGACAGCTCCTTGCCAACGAGCAGAAGGAGATCCTCGGCCCGAGGCGACTCGAAACGCAGGAGGTCCGCCACCTCGCAGGCATGGTGCTGCAGGAGGCACTGCTCGTACTCGGCAAGCGTGCCGACGTCCGGGACGCCAACGGCAGCGCATTTCGCCTCGCTCGCGGCCAGGTTGACACCTCGGGCAGCGCGGAGGGTCGTGATGTCGATTGCCGTGCATCCCTTGTCGACCGCCGCCCGGAGCTTCGCGTCCTCGGTCGCGAAATTACCGAACTCCTTCTCGCAGGCCGTCCGCGCCTTTCCGCGACACGCGTCGGTCCCCCCCTGGACCTGAACGCAGTTGAAGACGGCGTCGGCGCACTTCTCGAGGCTCCCAAGGCGCTTGGCCGCGAACCCCGCGGCCGCCTTAGCGATGGCCTTGCCGCACTTATCAAGCGCCTTGCCGGTCGCGGCGTCATCGACGTGCTCCCCGTCACCGCCGAAGTCGTCGAGGCAGACATCGGGAACCAGAGTCGCGCTCACCAGTCGCAGGGCCTCGCCTGCACGCGGGATCTGAATCTCGAGGAGCTCGTTCGTCCGGCAATCGTGGTGTCGGGTGAGACAATCGAGGATCGAAGCGAGGTCCGTCGGCTCACGACCGAAGCCGAGACGGCACTCGCTCGCGATGCGATCGTAGCCGAGTCCAAGCGCGCCTGTCAGGTCGCTCGGGGCAAGCGTCGCGCACTTCGCCGTGACGTTGGCCGCGAGCTTGTCTCGTTCGCCCGCCGTCTTGGCGAGCTCCTTCGTGCACTTCGTCCCGACGTCGATCCGGCACGGTCCCGGGTCGGGTTTCGTCTGCACGCACTTGAGAACTCCACCAGCGCATGCCGCGAGGTTCTTCAGCTTCGCGCCAACGAACTTGCTCGCACTCTTCTTGATCGCTTTCTGGCATTTGTCGGCGACCTTCGCGACTTTGGGATCAGGCAGACCCTGCGCCGCCACCGTCCTGCCATGGACGACGAACGCCGCAACGCAAAGCGCCAGTACCAAGAGCATGAGTCGGATCCGCGGGAGCAAGATTCCCCTCTCCCCGCTAGTTCGACGATTCGACGAATACCGCCGAGTTATGCGCGGAGTCGAGTTTAGGCGAATTCTGCGTGATGCCCGTGATCGAGAGGGCACATGTTTGTTGCTACGATTAGGAGGTGTGAGTTGCGTAGCATCCGACGTTCGAGCGAGTCAATGAAAAAGACTCGAAAGACAGTTCCGGTACTGCCTTGGCCAAACCTAATTGCTCCAAAATGGTGCGATGCCATTAGCCGTTGCGCAACGGCGCGGCTTTGCCTAGGAAGTCTCGGCTGCCCAACAAATACCGAACCTGCCCAATAGCTCGCCGTCATGGCGAAATCTTGCTTCGCTGTTTGTCCGCCTGTTTGAACTCCTCACAGTGTATCCGCTCTGGAGACCACGCAGCGCGCTCAAGGGCGGATGCGGCTTCCATTTTGCCTTCTCCCAATCGTGCTTGAGCAGAAGGGCAATGCGATCCGAGAATTCTGCGGAGCACCACGCTCCCTTTCGAGATGATGTTCCGGATGACATCCAAGATCTCCCGGTCCTTGTCGTCTACCGGATTCAGGACGAGCTAAATTCCATGAGCGATTCAACGACACGCTGGATCGTACCCTCGTCGATCGCGCCATCCGATGTGGTAGCCAGCGCGACAGCGAACCTACCGAGCTTCTCAGCGAAGCCCTCCGGTAGTACGAGTACTGTTATCGCTCGCGATTGATCATGGCCTGAATGAACACCTCGGTCGTGAGGTGTAGTGGCTGGCGGGGAATACAGACGGCCACGTCATCCTTCGCCGCGAACAGATATGGGTGGTACCTTGCCGGGAGGGGGTTCATCCCGTTGAACGCGATCGTCAACGTGCGCTCGTACATGTGCTCTTTCACATCGAAATATCCCGACGCTCCATTGTTCTGGTCGCCGTCCGACACGACAGGGACGCCCCCCGCTCTAGGTCGCTGAGCCTGTGACAATCCCCATGGAGCAGTTTGTAGAGCTGGTTGAGCGCGAAGTCCTTGAGCGACAGGAACCAGGGCGTGCGTGTTCCCGCGGACGCGTCCTTTCCGGCGCGGATCAAGAATGCGGCGCTCTTGCAAGCCATGTCATCGACGGCCCGGCCAAGATCGTCGGGCGATGCCAGGGGTGACTCGATGTACGCTTCCGGCGGAAGTTCGACCAGCGTAACCCGGAACGCTACACCGCCTTTTCTCTATTTTCACATCTATCTCCACGCAATGTCGAGCTACCAGAGACTACGCGCCCACTTAGAACACGACTGGTGCTAGTCGCAGGGAAGATCCGCATGAGTTTCGAACTCGTGCACTCGTGGTGGAAGCTCTTTAGAGGAAGACAGCAACTGTTGCCGCCGGGGACATAGGGAGTAGATGTCGCTCCGCCCAGGTCGGGGGCTTACGCGTCGGCGAACGTCGCCATCACCGGCGCGTGGTCGCTGGTGCCGACCTCGCGCAGGACCGGACACGCGGTCGCGCGCGCGGCGAGGCGCTCGCTCGCGAGCACGTAGTCGATCCGCCAGCCGATGTTCCGCTGCCGTAGGTTTCGCCACGGCGCCCACCAGGTGAAGAGGTTGTCGTTGTCGGGGTCGAGCGCGCGACCGACGTCGACGAGGCCGTGGGCGAGCAGGCGTTCGAAGAGCGCACGCTCCTCCGGTCGTTGACCGATGCCGTCGGGCTTGCGTTCTTTCGGGTGGACGTCGCGCTCGCTGCGGGCGACGTTCAGGTCGCCGCAGACGACGAGTGTCCGGCCGGCGTCGTGCATCGCCGCGGCGTAGCCCTCCAGCGCCTGCATGAACGCGATCTTCGCGACGTAGTCCTTGCCGCCGTTCGGGACGTATACCGAGGCGACGACGAGGTCGCCGAGCGCCGCCTCGACGATGCGCGTCTCGTGATCGAAGGCGGGATGCGAGAAGACGGGCCGCTCCGGGAAGCGCTCCTTGCTGACGTGCAGGCCGACCCCCGAATAGGCGCCGGCGCCGTGCCAGTAGCACCAGTAACCGGCGAGGTCGCCGAGCGTCTCCGGCACCTGCTCCGGCTTCGCCTTCAGCTCCTGGAGGCACACGACGTCCGGCCGATCGCGCGCGATCCACTCCAGCACCTGCACGTGCCGTGCGCGAATCCCATTCACGTTCCAGGTGGCGATCTTCATCGCGCGGCATTCTAGTGAGCCCGGCGCCGCTCTCGCAATGCGTGGCGTGAACGCGCGCGCCGTAACGACTACAATCGACGTCGATGACCATCGAAGGCGCGACCGCGGTGCGGGTGTTCGCCGGGCTGCGCGTGCTGCTGCGGCGCGCGAGCCTCGCGGAGATCCTCATGCTCCGGCACGCCGAGTTACGTCCCGGTCTGCCGCGCGCCAGCGCGGAGTTCGCAGCCGACGCGGAATCCGCGACGCGACATTTCGGCGCTTTCGTCACCGCCAGCTCCGCGCGCGCCACGTCGGCGGTCGGGGAGGCCGTCGCGTGCGCCTCGTTCATGGCAGAGCCCCACGCGGGTGAGGCCGCCTACCAGCTCCGCGGCATGGCGACGCGCGCCGACGTCGCGCGTCGCGGCATCGGCGGCGCGCTCCTGCGCCTCGCGCTCAGGGAAGTCGCGATGCACGACCACGCGCGCCTCTTCTGGTGCAACGCGCGTCTCGCCGCCGTGCCCTTCTACCGCCAAATGGGATGGCGGATCACGTCGGAGGTGTTCGACGTCCCCTCGGTCGGGCCGCATCGTGTGATGACGTTTCGCGTCTCGTCAGCTGCCGAGCTTCGTCTCGAGCGCGACGATACGCTCGCGTAGGTCGAGCGCCCAGGGCAGCTCGTTCCGATTCCAGTTGAGGTGCGGTCAGCTCCTTCGCGGTGCGGGCCCTCACTCGTCGGTTGGCCAGCCGTACGCCGCGAGGAAGCGGCGGAGACGTGCGTCGTCGCGCGAGAGCGGCGGCAACCACTCGCCGACGAGCGTGCGCGTCCACCAGGCGCCGCTCGGATCGTCGGGAGGTGCGAAGGCGTAGCGATAGAAACGCGCGCGGATGAAGCGTGGCGGCGCATCCGGGAACGGGTTGCCGGCGAGCAACGACAACGCGCCGGCGTCGTTGTGCAACAGCTTCCACACCAGGTGGAGCGTCCACGGATAGCGCTCCGGCGTCGACATCGCGGCGAACCAGATCTGCCAGTCGAGACGAGGTTGGTAGGGCGCGACCACACACGGCCGGCGCAGCGGATCGCCGGGTTTGCACGGGAACTCGTACGCCTTCCAGCGGGCGTCGTCATCGGGGACGGCGTCGGTGGTTCCCTCGAAGACGATCTCGTCGCGCGCGCGGCCGACGCTCCCGAAGGCGCCGTAGGTATTGACGAGCGCGAACGGATCGAACGACGTGTTCATCACCTGATGCGTCGCGAGCAGGTTGCGGATGGGACCGATGCTGAGAAACGCGACGAGCGCCACCAGCGCCACGACCGCCAGCTGCTGCGCCCGCGCCGGGCGCGCCACCGCGGCGGCGCGCCCGGCGGCGCGGCCGAGGCCGGCGGGCAGGACGTGGCGGAGAAGACTGTCGTCGAAGCAGGCGAGGAGCGGCACGATCGTCAACCAGTTCAGGAACGAGAGATTGCCGCTCAGGATGAGGATGATCTGCAGGGCGAGCATCACGGCGCCGGCGATGTGCCGCGCGTGGCGCGGCCCGAACGCGAACCACGGCGCGACGAGCTCGGCGGCGTGGTTGAAGAGCACGCCGAGCTGGTGAAACCAGCGCGGCATGAAGTGCAACGTCCGGCTGAGTGGATTCGGGATCGGCTGCGTCTCGTAGTGGTAGTAGAGACAGGTGAGCGTCCGCCAGCACGAATCGCCGCGCAGCTTGATGAGCCCGGCGCCGAGCATGATGCGGACGATCAGCCAGCGATAGAGCCAGATCACGGCCACGGGCGGCGGGCGACGCGGAAAGGGCCGCGCGTCGAGCAGCGGGCAGAGGAAGACGGCGAGAAAGCCGGTTTCGCAGAGCTGAATCTCCCAGCCGTAGCCGTACCAGTCCTGGCCGATGTGGATGAACGAAAGATAGAGCGCCCACAGGACCGCCATCACGAGCGCGTTGGCGAAACCGAGCGCGACGACGAGCAAGAGCGCGACTCCCGTCCATGCGGCGACGACGAGGAGCGGATCGGCCGTGCTCACCCAGAAGACGCTCGGCAGCACCAGGAACTGATCGAGCGGCGACCCGAAGCGCTCGCCGACGCGCGCGAGAAACGCGGCCGCCGGCAACAGGCCGTGCGCGCCGATGAGCGGCAGCACCTGCCGTGCGAGCGAGAGGAACGCCGCGAAGTAGACGACGCCGAGAAGCCGGAGGATGACGAAGCGGGTCAGCCAGTACGTCGGCGGCGCGGGCGTATGGGCGTCGTCGATGGGCGCGTCGGGTGGCACGCGTTCCGTGGTCGGCTGCACGTGCGAGACCTAGCGGTGCCGTGGGCACGACGTCAATTTAGGTGCGGCCGGCCGCGTTGACGGTGCGCCCCGTCGCGACGTAAGGACCTGGGGCGCGTGATAGCCCTCGAATCCCCATTGGCTGCGGCGCCGCGCGCCCTCTGTCTGCGGTGCCTGCGCCCGGCCTCCATCTGCTACTGCGTCCACCTGGCGCCGATCGCGAGCGCGACGCACGTCGTCTTTCTGCAGCATCCGCGCGAGAGCCGGTTGGCGATCGGCACCTGCCGCATGGCGCACCTCGGGCTCGCGGGTTCCGAGCTCCACTGCGGGGTGAGCTTCGAGGCGCACCCGCGGGTGCGCGCGCTCGCCGCCGACAGCAGCGGCGGAGTCGCCGTGCTCTATCCCGGCGGAGACGCGCGCGAGCCCGAGGTGCTCGGCGACGGCACGACGCGCACGCTCATCGTCCTCGACGGTACCTGGCATCAGGTGCGCGCGATGTGGCGCGCGAACCCGTCGCTGCATCGGCTGCCGCGCATCGGCTTCACGCCGGCGTCACCCGGCAACTACCGCATTCGCCGCGAGCCGGCGCCGCACTGCCTCGCGACGGTCGAGGCGGTAGTCGAGGCACTCGGCCGACTCGAGCGCGAACCGGCGCGCTTCCGGCCGATGCTGCGCGCTTTCGATCAGATGGTCGAGACCCAGCTCGTCTACCGGACGCTCAAACCCGGCGCGCCGTGGCGCCGCCGCAAGCGCCGCCGCCAACCGCAGGTGAGCGCGGCGCGCGTCGCGCTACGCGCGCGGCGCGCCGATCTCGTCGTCGTCTACGCCGAGGCCAACGCGCATCCGATCGGCAGCGAGGTCGCGGCGGCGCCCGAGCTCGCCCACCTCGTCGCCTGCCGTCCCGCGACGGGCGAGCGCTTCGCGGCGATCGTCGCGCCGCGGGGTGCGCTCGCGCCGTCGACGCCGCACCATCTCGAGCTCAGCGCCGCGCGCCTGCGCGCTGGAGAGGATGCCGCCGCGGCGTTGGCGCGTTGGCGGGCGTTCACCCGGCCCGTCGATTTCCTCTGTTCGTGGGGATGGCATAGCAGCGATCTGCTGCGCGGCGCGGGAGATCGCGCGCGCGCCGTGTTCGACCTGCGCGGCGCGGTCACGCGCGAGCTCGGCCGGCGTACCAGCGGCATCGAGGGCGCCGCCGCAGCGCTCCGCGGTGAGGGCGCGCTCTCGGTGCCGTGGACGGAGGGCCGCGCGGGACGGCGGATCGCCGCGCTCAGCGACGTCGTCGAACGTCTCGCCGAGTAGGCCGGGCGTCAGGAGCGCCGGGCACGCGCCGCCGACCACACGGCGCTCAGGCCGCGCCGCGCGACGTCGCGAGGCGCAGCACCTCGCGGTAGCCGTTCGCGAAACATCCCGCAGGCAACAGGTCGCGCTCACGCAGCACGCGGTGCAGCTTCGGGAGGTTGTGGTGCGGCACCGTCATCATGAGGTGGTGCTCGTAATGGTAGTTCACGAGGTTCGGCGCGAGCAGCAGGCGCTCCCACCAGCGCGCGCGCGTCGTCCGGGTGTTGCGCAAGGGATCGAGCTGGTCGGGGACGACCGAGTGCTCGGCGATCGAGCGGATACGTGTCACCAGGCGGTAGGTCGTGAGCCACGCGACCACCCAGAGCAGGTAGAGCGCGGGATGCCCGGCGAGGGTGAGGATGGCGAGGAGGACGGCGTTGGTGATCGCGACCGGCGCAATCTTCCGCCAGCCGACGTCGGCGCGCTCGCCGCCGCTCAAGCCGAACTCGCGCTGCGAGCGACGCCGGCCGAGACCCATGTCGCGCTTGTAGACCAACACCGCCTGCTTGATGCCGGTCTGACCGGAAAGATCGCGCCAGACCTTGCGGCGGAAGCTCGCCGGCGTGATCGGGAACGGCGTGACGAGGCCGAGATCGGGATCCTCGACAGTGCCGGTCTTGGCGTGATGCGCCAGGTGGTACAGGCGATAGGGCGCGGTGTCCGTCCACACCGGATACGCCGCGAGCCAGTTGCCCGCCCAGTCGTTCCACGCCCGGCTCTTGAAGAGCGTGCGGTGCGCGGCCTCGTGCATCACCACCGCGAATCCGAGCTGGCGCGCGCCGATCACGAACAGCGCCATCACGATCGTCGGCGCGCTCGGCCGCCAGGCGACCAGCGCCATCGCGGCGAAGATGAAGAGCCAGTTGCTCGCGATCATCCACCACGAGCGCAGCGGATCGATCGTGAGCAGCACCTTGCGCTGCTCGACCGGGATCACCTGCCGCCAGAGCGGTATCATGGCATCGGAAGCGGACGTCACGCGGCTCCTCCAGCGGCAACGGCGCGCTCGCCATCGCCACGCGTCAGACGCAGATCGACAGGGGAACGACGGCTCGGCGCCCCGTGCTCGCGCATGAACGGCCGCCAGCAATCGCGGCCGATGCGATCGTAGCGCCGCATCGCCTGCACCAGCGCGCGGCGCTCGGCGGTCGGCAGAATGGGCTCGGGCAACAGCGGATCGAGGACGAGCTGGCGAATGGCGCGGCCGCCGAGGACGAACGTCTCGACCATCGCATGCGCCGCCGCCATGTCGCCGAGGCGACGCTCGCTCGCCATCAGTGCCTGGTGAAGCGCGCGGTAGCCGGCGCGTAGCGCCGCGACGTCCCAGAGCCGGCGCGCTCGCGCTTCCGACGCGGCGTCGAGCGCGCCGAGCGTGAAGACGATCGCCGCCGCGTCGAGGCCGAGCGCCTCGAGCTGACGGCGGACGTCGGCGACGCCGCCGCGCAGGTTGTCGGGTCGGATCCAGAGCCCGGCGTCGAGCTCGCGAAATCCGAGGAAGTCGAAGGCGCGAACGCGGCGCCGCGCCGCGCGGCGATCGCTGCGCGGCAACGATCCCGTGTGGACGCCGATCCAGCCGCCGGTCCAGGTCGTCATGCGGTCTTCGATCCGGCTCCACGAGACCACCCGGCTCTGCACCGCCTCGGCGCGCCCGGCGATGCGGTAGCGGCCGCGCTCGTCGCGCTCGACGAGACCGCGCGCCACCAAGCGCGCGAGCTCGACGCGGACGCCGTTGTCGGCGATGCCGAAGAGCCCGCCGGCGCGTACCAGCGCCCGTACCGGCATCGCGGCCCCGCGCAGGGTCGAGAGCAGGTCGAGGATCAGGCTCTTGGCGGTGGGCGCCACGGCTCTCCCTATTACTAGCCAGAACGATTTCTGTCAAGAGAAGTAATATCGACGACTCGGGCGGAAATCGTCCCCCGCCGCCGTGTCGCTCACCCGGCGATGGCGTACGACGGCATGCGCCGGCTCACCTCGCCGCGCGGATCGGCACCGCCGTGCAAGACGCCGTGGCGCGGATCGACGCGAATGCACAGCACGTCGCCGGCGACCCAGTCGTCGTCGAGGAGGATCGTGTGCCCGCGCGCGGCGAGCGCGTCGCGGACGGCGACCGGGATGCGGCCCTCGACGCGCAGCCCCCCCGGCACCGCGTCGTGGGGGAAGAAGCTCGAGGGGAAGTGCACCGACGAGAAGCGCGCCGCCTCGATCGCGTCCTGCACCGGCATCCCGAACTCGACGAGGTTCAGGAAGACCTGCAGCGTCCACTGGTCCTGCTGGTCGCCGCCTTGCGTGCCGAGCACCATCGCCGGCTCGCCGCCGTGCAGCACCAGCGTCGGCGTCAGCGTCGTGCGTGGGCGCTTGCCGGGGACGAGCGCGTTCGGATGGTGCGGGTCGAGAAAGAACGTCTGCACGCGCGTCCCGAGCGGGAAGCCGAGGCCGTCGATCAGCGGCGAGGTTGCGATCCAGGCGCCGCTCGGCGTGAACGACGCCATGTTGCGCGCCGAGTCGACGACCGCGACGTACACCGTGCCGCGGCCCCAATCACGCGCCGCGAAGACTTCGGCGTCCGTGAGCAGCGCGGCGCCGCGGCGCGGATCACCCGGGCGCTGCGCGTCCACGGCGCGGGTACGATCGATGAGCGCGCGCCGCGCCGCCGCGTAGGGCGCGGCGAGCAGCGCCGCGAGCGGTACGTCGACGAACGCCGGATCGCCGTAGTACTGCTCGCGGTCGGCGAACGCCAGTTTCGCCGCCTCGGCGAGTGTGTGGATGTAGTCGGCGCCGTTGTGCGCGAGGCGCGCGAGATCGAAGCCGGCGAGGAGCGCGAGTTGTTGGAGAAACACCGGGCCCTGGCTCCACGGCCCGCACTTGTGTACCGCGTGGCCGCGGTACTCGAGCCGGACGGACTCCTCGATCCGCGCCGCGTAGCTCTCGAGGTCGCTGCGCGTCAGCAGTCCGCCGTGAGCGGCGGTGTGTGCGGCGATCACGTCGGCGATCTCGCCGCGGTAGAAGGCGTCGATCGCCGCCGCGAGGCCGTCGCCTCGCCCGTGATCGGCGGCGCGCTCCTCGGCAGCGATCAGCCGCCGGAAGGTACGGCCGAGATCGGGGTTGCGCAGCACTTCGCCGACCTCGGGGAGGCGGCCGTGCGGGAGGTACACGGCGCCCGTCGACGGCCACGTGGCGCGAAAGAGATCGGCGCCGCCCGCGATCGAGAAGTCGCCGAGGATGTGCGCCGGCGCCGGTCCGCGGAGCGCGGCATGCATCGGAAAGCCGCCCTCCGCGAGCTCGAGCGCCGGCGTCACGACCTCGGCGAAGCTCCGCGTCCCGAAGCGAGCGAGGACCGTGAGCAGCGCGTGGGGCAAGGCCGGCGGGCCCGCCGGAAGGACGCCCGCCAGCGGGATGAGCGTGTGGTCGTGGGCACGGAACCAGTCGATCGTCGCGGCGCGCGGCGCGACGGTGTTACCGTTCACCGCGAAGACGCGGCGCTCCGCCGCCGCGTAGCAGAGCGCCGCGAGCTCGCCGCCGAAGGTGTGCATGTGCGGGTTGACGACGCCCTCGACCAGCGTCGCCGCGACCGCGGCGTCGAAGGCGTTGCCGCCGGCGTCGAGGAGCCGCATGCCCGCCGCGGCGGCGAGGTAGTGCTCGCTCACGACCATCGCGCGCGTGCTCATGAGCGTCGGCCGGCGCATGACGCTCCATACCAGTACCGGCGCGCGCGCTCTACGGCGAGTCGCGATCGGAGATCAGAGGGGCGCGCTCAGGGCCTGATCGTCAGGTTCGGATGGTGGCGCCGGAAGTACACTGCCATCGCGGCCGCCGCCAACAGATTCCCGACGAGGATGGCCGGCCACGCGAGAGTATGCAGCACGCTCTCGGCGAAGATCATCGCGAGCACCAGAAACCCGAACTCGAAGACCACGAAGAGCAGCAGGATGCCGAAGCCGTAGTTCGGATCATGCTCCGCGAGTGTCAGAAGATAGGCGGCGACGCCGCCCAGCACCGCGAAGACGAGCACGTGGACCCACGTGAACATCAACGCCGTCTCGAACGAGATCGGGAGACTCTCGGGCGCGTCGAGCGCACCGGCGTTGCCGAAGAGCGCCGTGCCGAGCAGCGTCGGCGTGTAGAACGGGTGACCCTGGATGGCGTCCAGGATGAGGAACCAGGCGGCGAGGGTCGCCGCGCCGATCAATCCGGCGACGATCCCTTCGTTCGAAACCTTGGAGAAGTCCGTCGCGCGTGCGGCGGGGAGGGTGGGGGCGGCCGTATCGCTGTGCGCGGGCATGACGCGCTCCTTTCCCGGGGCCGTACGACCCCGCTGCGGGCCACTGACGGGACGCACTATAGCACGTTCACGCACGCGGAGCGCGAGGGGAACGGAAAAGCGCTGGCGCGTGCCGCACGAGCAGGCTAAGAAATCCGCCGCATGGAAGTCCTGCGCTCCAACCTCGATCCACGCTCCGAGACCTACCGCGCCAATCGCGACGGCTTCCTCGAGCAGATCGCCTACTTGAACGAGCAGCTCGCGCTGGCGCGCGCCGCCGGCGGCGAGAAGTACGTGGCGCGGCATCTCAAGCGCGGCAAGCTCATGGCGCGCGAGCGCATCGAGCTGCTCCTCGACCGCGACTCGCCGTTCCTCGAGATCGCGCCGCTCTGCGCCTGGGGGACCGACTTCGGCCTCGGCGGCTCGATCATCTCTGGTATCGGCGTCGTCTCGGGCGTCGAGTGCGTGATCACCGCCAACGAGCCGACGCTCAAAGGCGGCTCGATCAATCCGTACAGCGCGCGGAAGAGCGGGCGCACCATGGAGATCTGCGAGCACAACCGCATGCCGATCATCAACCTCACCGAATCCGGCGGCGCCGATCTGCCGTTTCAGGCGGAGATTTTCGTTCCCGGCGGGCGGGGTTTCCGCGAGCTCACGCGCCGCTCCGCCGAGCGCATCCCGACCATTTGCTTGGTGTTCGGCTCGTCGACTGCCGGCGGCGCCTACGTCCCCGGCATGTCCGACTACGTCGTGATGGTGAAGGAGGGCGCCAAGGTCTTCCTCGGCGGCCCGCCGCTCGTGAAGATGGCGATCAACGAGGACAGCGATGAAGAAGCGCTCGGCGGCGCCGAGATGCACAGCCGCGTCTCCGGCGTCTCCGACTACCTGGCGATGGACGAGCGCGACGCCATCCGCATCGGCCGCGAGATCGTCGCCCAGCTCAATTGGAAGAAGCTCGGCTGGTCGAAGCGCGTCGCCGTCGAGGAGCCCGTCTACGATCCCGACGAGCTCCTCGGCGCCACCTCGATCGACGTCCGCAAACCCTTCGACGTCAAGGAGATCATCGCCCGCCTCGTCGACGGCTCACGCTTCCACGAGTTCAAGCCGACGTACGGCACGACGCTCGTCACCGGCTACGCCCACATCCACGGCTACCCCGTCGGCATCCTCGCCAACAACGGCGTCCTCTTCTCCGAGTCGTCCGAGAAGGGCGCCCAGTTCATCCAGCTCTGCAACCAGAGCGACACGCCGATCGTCTTCCTCCAGAACATCACCGGCTTCATGGTGGGTCGGCGCTATGAGGAGGGCGGCATCATCAAAGACGGCGCCAAGCTCATCAACGCCGTCTCCAACTCCACCGTCCCGCATCTCACGATCATGGTCGGCGCCTCCTACGGCGCCGGGAACTACGGGATGTCGGGCCGCGCATACGATCCGCGGTTCGTGTTCACCTGGCCGAACCATCGCATTGCCGTCATGGGACCGGAGCAGCTCGCCGGCGTGCTGTCCATCGTGCGCCGGACCGCGGCCGAACGGGCTGGCGCCGACTTCGACGAGGCGACGGATCAGATGATGCGGAAGATGGTCGAAGATCAGATCGGCAAGGAGAGCTACGCCTTCTTCGCGACGGCGCGGGTGTGGGACGACGGGATCATCGATCCGCGGGACACGCGTACGGTGCTCGGCATCACGCTCTCCGCGGTGCACTCGAACGTGATCCAGGGGACGACGCGGTACGGGGTGTTCCGGATGTAGGCTAGGCCGGTCAGCAACGCTCACCCGGGATTGGCAAGCCTGAACAGCTCGCGCGCGTCACCCAGGCCCTTGAGCTCGTGGATCCCGGCGGATTCGAACGTGAGGCCCGACCCAGCAAGCAGGAGCTTCGTCGTGGCAGAGACGAGCACTTCGCCTGGCATCGCAACACCCGCGACGCGTGCGGCTTCATGGACGGCGAGGCCCCGCGCGTTGTCGCCGATGAACTCGACCTCGCCAGTGTGGACCCCGGCCCGGATCGCAATGCCCAGATTGGCGACCGCTTGACCCAGCGCCTGAGCGCATCGAACCGCTCGGGCGGGACCGTCGAACGCGGCGAGAAACCCATCGCCGATCGTCTGGATCTCACGCCCCCGAAATTGGTTCAGCTCGAGCCGTGTCCGCTGGTTGTGCTCCAGGAGCAGCTCGCGCCAGGCGGCATCGCCAAGCCGCCTCAGGTGCGAGGTCGAGTCCGCGATGTCGGTGAAGAGCACGGTCGCGAGCACGCGGTCGCCGTCGGCCGGCGCGCCGAAGACCCGGGCGCTTGCGAACTCGATTGCCTCGAAAGCCTCGCTCCCGACCACCGAGGCATCGTGACCGGAAGGAATGTCGTAGACGTCATCGACCCCGAATTCGCACACGTCGCCCGCGTCGGTCTCCACACGCAGGACGCCCCTGAGGACGACGCCTTGGTGGTGAATCTGGCATGAGCGGGTGCGAGCGATTGGAGCGACGTCGCGCGACCAGCGCCAGCCGGGCTCCAACACGAACCGCCCGATCGTCGTCTCGTGGTGGGAGACGGTCTCTATTCGCCCGTTCGGAAAGCGCCGGACCTGCTCTGGACTGCGAAAACTCTTTGCCTGGGGACGCGACATTGACTTCCTTCGGCGGCTACGAGCTTGGTCGGGCGGAAGCGTACATGAACCCGTCGAGGGGCTCAAGGCTCGATTCGGCTGCCCCTGCAGCGGTGTGCGATTGCTCCGACTGGTGAACTATAGAGGAATCCTGATCCGGACACGGGAGGCGCCAGTGAACGAGACGAAAGCCAGCCAGACGGCGTTGGGGGTATCACTGATGCGGGCGATCCACACTCGGCTCGACCACCCGCAGCACATTGACGATCCGTGGGGTGATCGGCTGGTGCTGGACTCCGAGCGCGCGGCGTTCGGCTCGGAGGCCAGACTTCGTAGGTCGCCGGGTTATGGGTTGGTCATTCTGCGCACACGATACACGGAAGAGACCCTTGCGGCTGCCGTGGCGCGCGGTGTCCGTCAGTATGTGATCCTCGGCGCCGGGATGGACAGCTTCGCCCTCCGCCAGCCGGCGTTCGCGCAGGGAGTGGACGTGATCGAGGTCGATCATCCCGCGAGTCAGACCTTGAAGCGCGAGCGCCTGCGCGCCTGCGGGGCGCGCGTCCCGCCGAGGCTGCATTTCGTGCCCGCCGATCTCAGTCGCGAACCGCTCGCCACGGCGCTGACGCGGTCACCGTATCGGAGCGTCGAGCCGGCGTTCTTCTCGTGGCTCGGCGTGGCGGTGTATCTCGCCCGCGAGGCCAACCTGGCGACGCTCCGCGGGATCGCCGCGGGCGCGGCAGCGGGGAGCGAGCTCGTTTTCACCTATATGGACCAGCGCGACATGGACGCCGAGTCCGATTCGATTCGGGACCTACGATCCAGAGTTGCAGCCCTCGGCGAGCCCTGGGTCTCCGGCTTCGATCCAACCCAGCTCGGGGACGACTTGCGGCAGGTAGGGCTCAGCCTGGTCGAGGACTTCAACGGAGAAGAGATCTGGCGCAAGTACTGTACGGGGGACGAGGACGGGCTGCGTTCACCCGCCGTCTTCCGCATCGCGCGCGCTCGCGTCGCGTAGGCAATGCTCCCGATCATCCCGCCACGAACACCGCGAAGCCCTGTTCCCGCGAACGCGTGCGACGCGCATGCTCATGTCTTTGGTCCTTACGTGCAGTATCCGCTGGCAGCGGACCGCACCTACGACAGTCCGGAGCTTCCGGCGGCCGCCTATCTCGGCATGCTCGACGCCGTCGGATTCGCCCGCGGGGTGCTGGTGACGGCGTCGGCCTACGGGACCGACAACCGCGCCATGTTGCATGCCCTGCGCGCGAGCCCCGCACGGCTGCGCGGCGTTGCCGTCCTCGATCGTCGCGTGCCTCACGCAGAGCTCGCGGCGATGCATGTGGCGGGCGTGCGCGGGGCTAGGTTCGGCCAGGTGCAGGGGTTCACGGGAGCCGTCGGTTTCGACGAGCTGGACCGGATGGCGTTGACGCTGCGCGAGCTCGGCTGGCACGCGCAGGTTTGGACGCCTCTCGCGCTGTTCATCCCGATGGCCGACCGCCTCTTGGGGCACGGCGTGCCGCTGGTGCTCGATCACATGGCACTGCCCGACGTGGCCAAGGGCATCTCGAACCCGTCGTTCCAGACCCTGCTGCGACTGCTCGGCAACGGAAAGCTATGGGTGAAGCTGACCGCGTATCGACTCTCGCAGGCATTTCCCGACTACGAAGACGTCCGCCCGTTTCACGACGCGCTCGTCGCGACGAATCCCGATCAGCTCATCTGGGGAAGCGACTGGCCGCACGTCCACATGACCCGCGATATGCCGGACGACGGTCATCTGGTGGATCTGTTCAACGAATGGGTCGGCGACGCGGTGTTGCGGAAGAAAATCTTGGTGGACAATCCCGCCCGGCTCTATGGTTTCTGAAGAGAGCCTCAGCCGGCAGTTGTTGCTCTTCAGAGGGTGTGGGGCAGCGGGCCCCGGTTGCCCGCGTCCGGATTCGTCCTGATTCACGACAAGGTGTCCGTTTCCACCGATCGCTGCTCGTTCTGGCATTCGAGTCCGTCGTGGTAGTCAGCGTACGCGAGACGCTACGCGATGCGCTGCCCGTCCTGTGATCACGACAACCGCGCCGAGCGCCGGTTCTGTGCCGAATGCGGCGCAGCGCTCACCGCACTCTGCGCGTCGTGTGGCGCGTCGAACGCGCCCAGAGAAAGGTTCTCCAGGAGCTGAGCGTGATGAGCACCCTGCTGGTGGAACTCCTCGCCTGGGTCGCCGCCCGGCCCCGGACCTACGGCGAGACCATGGAAGCCTGGCGGACGTCGTGTCCCCGCTGCCGATTTGGGAGGACGCGACTGATGGGGACTTGGTCGAGATCGTCCACGGCGACGGCGCCGGCCTTCAACAATCTATCGTGCGCCTCACGGCGTCGGGTCGGGCGATGCTCGCCGCCACTCGCGGCACGGAGCGCCGCACGTGAAGGTCACGGTCCTCGACGACTACTTCGACACGATCCGTACGCTCGGGTGCTTCGCCAAGCTCGACGGCTACGACGTCACGATCTGGAACGACCACGTCCAGGACGTGGACCGGCTCGTCGAGCGGCTCCGCGACGCCGAGGTGCTGGTCCTGATCCGAGAACGCACCGAGATCCGGGCGCCGCTCCTCGAGCGCCTGCCGGCGCTTCGACTGATCAGCCAACGCAGCGTCTATCCTCATATCGACGTCGACGCTTGCACCCGGCTCGGCGTGATAGTGTCCTCGAGCCAGCACGCCGGTACGCCATCGTACGCCGCTGCCGAGCTGACGTGGGCACTCGTCCTGGCGACGATGCGCCGGATTCCCCAGCAGGTTGCCGCCCTCAAGGCTGGCGTGTGGCAGACTGGCATCGGCGACACGCTGCGCGGCAAGACGCTCGGCATCTACGGCTACGGACGGATCGGTAACGTTGTCGCCGGCTACGGCAGGGCGTTCGGAATGCCCGTGCTGGTGTGGGCACGCGAGGCGTCGCGGGAGCGCGCCCGAGCCGACGGCCACGCGGTTGCGGCCAGCAAGAACGCGTTCTTCGGCGAGTGCGACATCGTCAGCTTGCACATGCGGCTCGTCGCCGCGACACGCGGCATCGTCACCGCCGCCGACCTGGCCTGCATGAAGCCGACGGCGCTGCTGGTCAACACCAGCCGCACCCCGCTGATCGAGCCGGGCGCGCTGGTGCACGCGCTCCGCGCCGGCCGTCCCGGCATGGCGGCCGTCGACGTCTACGAGGAGGAGCCGCTCCGCGACCCGAATCACCCGCTACTCGCGCTGGAGAACGTCGTCTGCACGCCGCACATCGGCTACGTGACCCGAGACGAGTACGAGATCCAGTTCAGCGACATCTTCGACCAGATCACTGCCTACACGGCGGGCGCCCCGACGAACGTCGTCAACCCCGACGTCTTGCAGCGGCTCCGCGACCGCGGCCTGTGACCCAGGGCGTCGAGATTTCGCCCTGCTTCGGAGCATCGAAAGCCCGCTTCGCCTTCGACCGAAGGAGGATCGCCGGCCGGCGGTCGCCCTGTCCCGTGACCACTTTCGTAGAGCATTTGGTGCGCCAGGCAAGCCTGACCGATCTCGTAACCTGAAAGGAGGTTATCCTGCGAATTGCCCGTTCAGCAGGTAGCGACCCGAGCGGGCGTCGGAGTAATCCGGCGGACGAAGCCTCGGGAAGCGAACCCGCGAGCCGTAACGCAAGTGAACCCGAATCGGCCTCGTGAATCTAAGTGAGAGTGGCCATCCTGCCAAATGTGGGGAAGCCTGCCATCGACGTGGAAGCAATGGGCGTGTGCACACGTCGGACTCTCCGGGGTGTAAGGGGACAGCGCGCGGGGACAGATCGGTCGAGGAACCTGGGAGGCCCAGCGTTGCAGGGGAGCATCAGTGGCCCCACGGTAGCAAGGGAAGACATAACCTTGCCGTCGGCAGCGGCCGGGAGTCGGACCGGCTCATAGTAGCGCGGAAGCGGGTAACGACCGTGGAGCGAAGGAGCCGGAGCCATGGCGAGCGGATGTCAGAGGGGAAGTGAGCCGCTTGGGCGCGAGCCCTACTACGGACGAACCAGGAACGACCGACAGGGACCCGCGTGCGGGAAAGCGTACGGCGTTGCTGGGGACACTGACTTCTCTGCGACAGAAGCTGGGCCACAAGGCCAAGCAGGAGCCGAAGTTCCGGTTCTATGCGTTGTATGATCGGATTTATCGGCGCGATGTACTGTGGGCGGCGTGGTTGCAGGTGCGAGCCAACGGCGGCAGTGCCGGAGTCGACGGGGTCACGATCGAGAGGATCGAGGCCCGCGAGGATGGCGCCATGCAGTTGGTCGATTCATCCCATCTACCGACACAACATGAAGGAGACGTGACATGGCCGGATTGACGAGCGCCCTGTATGGTGTGATCTGCTACGTCGTTTTCCTGGGCTCTTTTCTCTACGCCATCGGTTTCGTGGGGAACCTCCTCGTGCCGAAAGGAATAGACAGCGGAGCGGCCCCAGTTTTCGCCGTAGCACTGCTGGTGAATACTCTGCTGCTGGGACTGTTCGCGGTGCAACACAGCGTGATGGCCCGCCCGGCCTTCAAGCGCTGGTGGGCGCGCCTCGTTCCCCCGCCGGTGGAGCGCAGCACCTATGTGCTGCTGTCCAGCCTCGCGCTGTTGCTGTTGTTCTGGCAGTGGCGGCCGATGCCGGACGTCATCTGGGACGTGGCCAATCTCGCCGGGCGCGGCGCTCTGTGGGTGCTGTTCGGACTGGGCTGGCTGGTCGTGCTGGCTTCGACGTTCATGATTAGTCACTTCGATCTCTTCGGGCTGCGGCAGGTCTATCTGCGCCTGCGTGCGCGGCCTTACGCACCCGTCGGGTTCCGCACATCGCTGCTTTATCGATTGGTACGGCACCCGATCATGCTCGGCTTCCTGATCGCATTCTGGGCGACGCCCACGATGACGGTGGGACATCTGCTGTTCGCGCTAACGACGACGGGCTATGTCCTGATTGCCCTGCAGCTCGAGGAACACGATCTGGTGGCCCATCTCGGCGACACGTACCGGGACTACAAGCGGCGAGTGCCCATGCTCCTGCCGTGGCCACGCACGTGGCCACGCAAGGGTTGACCCGCGCGCCGTATTGTTGTCATGACGCAGGCGTTTTCATCGCGCTGGTGCGAACCAGAAGCCAGGCCGGCCGGGCTCACGGTCGGGGACCGAAGAGCATTCGTGACGGCGCACATATCGCGAGGTCGCGGCGCTTGCCACCGCGTGCGGTGGCTGGCGTTGCTCGCGGCCGCCGATTAGAGTCGGCTGCGTGCCTCGCGAGATCCTTCTCGCCCGCAAGTCGGGCGTCGAGCCGGCGCGGTTTCTGCTCGAGGTGTTTCATGATGGCGAACGCTGGACGAGCACGCTCGCGCGCCTGACTGCGGCCGGCGAGCCGGAGCCGGCGAGCGTCGCGCCGCGCTTCTACGGCTTCACGGCAGAGCAGGCACGGCGTCGCATGATCACCGTCCTGGAAAACGAGTGGGACGAGGTCGTGACGGCCGACCACGCGACGAACGCGCCGCACTGATCGCGCGCGAGGCGCCGGCGCGCCTCGCTGGCCGCGTGGGGCGCATCAATGTAGACGACACGGCGGTGGTGTCCTCAGAGAGGATACGGATCGATTCCGAGTACGACGGCGCTGCGGAGGAGGCGGTCGTCGTACGTCGCCAAACGGACGGCTTGTCCCTGACGCCGCAGGAAATCGGCGGAGGCTCGACGCAACGGAACAGGGGTTCCCTGGTCGAAGAGCACTCTCAAGTTGTCGCCTCACTGCGGTTCTTGCAGGTCACGCAACGGCAAGGCTGCGCTCGGCATGTTCCAACACAGCCTCGACTTGCTCACGAGTGACGCCGGGGAACCACTCGAGAAACTCATCGACCCGCGCCCCGCTCTCGAGATTCTCGAAAAGGGCTTTCACGGGTACGCGCGTACCCGTGAACAGCCAGGCGCCGCTCACCTTGCCCGGCACGCGCTCAACAGCGGGGCATTCGCACCAATCGAGCATGGTTCGAAGATACGCCCCCGCATGAACGCCAGCAAGCCTCGCTCACTCAGCGCCGGACTACTTCATGAGCTTTGCGAGGCGACGGCTTCGGTCGTACTTACTCTGCTCCGCATGCGCGCGATGGTGCTGGCTCCGACACGCTTGAACCCGCGGCCGTGGCGCTCGCTGGCCGCGTGGGGCGCATCAATGTAGACGACACGGCGGTGGTGCGCTCAGAGAGGATACGGATCGATTCCGAGCGCGACGGCGCTGCGGAGGAGGCGGTCGTCGTACGTCGCCAAACGGACGGCTTGTCCCTGACGCCGCAGGAAATCGGCGGAGGCGAGGTGGAGCGCGTCCAATGTGCGCACCACGGTCGGAAACGGCTCGAGCGCGCGCATCAGCACGGGGGGGGCGAGCTCGAGGAGCGCGATCCTTCCGATCAGCTCGCGAACGTCATCGCCGTGAGACGCGCCGAGCTTGCGGGCGTGGACGCGCGTCCACAGCTCGTATTCGAGCAATCGGCTCGACACCAAGGTCTCGCGCCACAGCTCCGGTGGGGGGATGCGATCTTCGGCGAGCAGGTGAGCGAGCGCGACTGACGTGTCGAGGTAGATCATCGATCGCTGCGATCGACGACGAGCTCCGAGAGGAGATCGCGCAGCGTCGCGACGGGGCGGCGCGATGGGATGGCGCCCGAGGGCAGCACCGGCGGCCGGAGCCATCCGTTGCGGACCGCATCCGCGAGCTGGGCGTCTGCGAGAACCGTCGCACGATCGCTGCGTGGGGGGACGATCTCTGCGACGATGCGGTCGCGATCGGTGACGAGCACCGTTTCACCCCGCGCGACGAGACGCACGTATTCGCTGAGCTTGTTTTTCAAAGTTTTGAGGCCAACCGCGCGCACGAGAGCCAAGGTAGCTTCCAGAGGCTACCTTGTCAACGTCGCCGGGGACTTTACGTCCGGCGCACGACGAGCTTGATGGCGGGCTCGAGGTACGCGGCGGGCGCATCGTCCCAATCGACGACGCGTGTCGTGACATCTTGGGGACGCAGGCGCCCTTGCGCGATCAGCGGCATGACCTCGGGGAGCAATGCGGCGGCGTGCGCCCGACCGGTGAAGAAGCGAATCCCCAAGGTGTAGAGCCTGCCCAGTGGAAGCGGCATGTCGCCGCCGGCGTAGAAGCTGACGCTCTGACAGATGCCCTCCGGCGCGGTGGCGCGGATGGCGTAACGCAGACCCACCGGCGTGAGGCCGGCGTCGACGACGATCGGGTAGCGGCGTTCGGGCTTCTCGAACTCGGTGCGTACGGGCCGCGCACCTAGGCGCTCGGCGAGCGCGAGCGCTTCGCCGTCGTCGCTGGCGTAGTCGACACGCGCGGCGCCCAAGGCGACGGCAGCCTGCGCCGCATAGAGTGGGACGCTCTTGAGGCCGTGACTCACGATGAGCACCTCGGCGCCGGGCAGCTGCGCGAGATGCGGGGCGACGGCGCGATAGCCGTCGAGCACGTTGTCGGACACGCTGCCGAGTGCGGTCGAATCCAGCTCGGGAGCGACCGGCGCGAGCATCGCCTCGGCGTAGGGGACGCGGATCAGCTCGGAGAGCATGCCCCCGTACTCAACGCCTGAGAGCGGCTGCATGCCGTAGTCGGAGAGCACCGGAAATTTATCGCAGTTCGCGGTGTGGCCGGCGCCGCAGGCGCGGCACGTGCCGCACGAGACCTGGAAGGCCACGACGACGCGCTGACCGATCTCCAGGCCGCGAACCGCGTCGCCGAGAGCCACCACCTCGCCGACGCACTCGTGCCCGAGCGCGAACGGCTCGCGCGCGGGGAACAAGCCGGCGGTCAAGAAAAGGTCGATGTCGCAACGCGCGACCGCCAGGGGACGCACCAGGGCTTCCACGTCGGCATGGATCCGTGGCTCGGGGACGTCGCGCCATTCGATCGTGTTGGGGGCGATGCAGGTGAGCTGTCGCATGGACTGGAGTTCGCCAGAGCCCCGCTCCTGTCGCAAACGATTTCTCTGCACGCGCGATTGCGCGCGACGCAACCGCTCCGACTAGGCGAGCGCGTCGACCAACCAGTCGCGCAGGGCGGTGATTCGTGGGTCTTCGAGGCCCTCGGGTCGGCACACCAGGTGATACGTGGACGCCGAGCGCACGCGGAGGTCGAACGGCTCGCAGAGTCGTCCCGCTTTGAGCCGAGGCTCGCAGAGGAAGTGGCTCGACAGGGCGACACCGTGTCCGGCTTCCGCTGCGCTGAGCGCGATCGAGAGGTGGTCGTACGTGACGGTCCGCTTGGGTTGCAGGCCGGCGAGTCCGGCTTGGCGCAACCAGTCACTCCACGCGTCGGGAGTCTGGCTGACGTGAATGATGGTCTGCGATTGCAGTCCGGCGGGCTCGCGGAGGGGTGCATCGCCCTGCAGAAGCGCGGGACTGCAAATGGGGAAGTACGTCAGGTCGACGATGGGCTCGCTGTGAAGATCGGCCCACGGGCCGGTCCCGAACCGGATCGCCACATCCACCGGGTCGCGCTCGAAGTCCGCATACCGCAGTGTGGCTTCGACCTGGAGCTCGATACCCGGATGGGCGCGTTCGAAATCGGACAAGTGGGGAACCAGCCAGCTCTCGGTGAACGACTCGAGCGCGCTCACGCGCAGCGGGCCGGAGTCGGGAACGGCGAAACCCTCCTGCGCCTTGCGGAGCTCGGCCAAGACGCGATTCGCCGATTGCAGGTACCGCCGACCCTCGGCGGTGATCTCCAACCCCGGGTTGAGTCGCCGAAACAGCGCCACTCCGAGGTGCGTTTCCAAGGATTGGATCTGTCGGCTGACGGCCGACGGTGACAGGTTGAGCGCCGCCGCGGCCTCCTTGAAACTCAGCGTCTCCGCCGCCCGGGAGAAGGCGCGGAGAAACGAAATCGGCGGCAACTCTTCGCGCATCAGCGGCCGACCACGAGCGGCGGCTATCGCGACGACGGCGCGAAGAAGGCGAGCGTGCGGACCTCGATGCTTTCGCGCGGCGCCGCGTCGGGCGGCGCCGTCGGGTCGTCGAAGGCGCTATGCGCCGTGAACCGGGCGCGGCCGCTCTCGGAGTCGAAGCACTTGAGCAGCATTACTTCGTCGGCCCGCATGCTCGAGAAGTAGAACCACCGGTGCGACGGACTGAAGCGCAGGGAGTACACCTCACCGGTCCGATCCTCGTAGCGCAAGTCGGTAGGAACCAGATCCGGCGGCTGAATGGTGCGGGCATCGCACACCGCGAGCGGTGCGCCCCGCACCGGGCCGCGGATCGGCTTCCACACGTTGATCACGGCGAACCTGTGCCGCAGAAGGGCGTCGGCTTCGGCGGCGTCGAGAAGATCCCGCACGCGCTGCGGGGCGGAGCGTTCCGTGTAGTCGTTGTGCGCGTAGCGCACGGGGCCTTGCACGCCGTCGACGTTGCGTCCCGCGACCGTGGCGCTACGCAGGTTGTGATCGAACGCCAGGACGCGGGTGGCGCCGGTGACGCCCTGCACGAGCTCTTCGACCTCGCGATAGTACCGGCTGCGCGCGGCGCCGGCGTCCCACAAATTCCCGACGGCGGTCTCGAAGCGGACGAGGGCGAATCCCTCTTCGTCGAGGGAGGGCGCGGACGCGAGGTCACGGGCGTCGTGGATCGGCAGGCGGCGGCGGTCGCCCTTGGTGTTGCGCCACGGTGTGCCCGGCGGCGGCTCGTACAGGTAGTACGTCGGCCGTTCCGACATGTCGGCAAGGTAGTTCAACGTCGCTTCGACCATGGGTTCCTCCTAGCCGTCACCGAGGCCGCTTTTGCCGTAGCGATCGGCGGGGCCGCCACCGCCGGGTCCGAGCCGGCCGCCGGTGTCGAAATGACCTTTGCCCGGCACGTGATTCACTTCCACGCGGATTCCGTCGGGATCCTCGAAGAGGACGGAGTAGTACCCGGGGGCGAACTGCGAGCCGTCCTCGGGCGGGTGGATGATGCGTGCGTCGAGCTCGTCGACGAGGAAGCGATGAATGGCGTCGACGTCCGCACGGCTGCGCGCACGGAAGCAGAAGTGGTGCAGGCCGGCGCGGTCTTGGTCGAACGCGACCGCACGCTGCGCGCGTGGCGCGGCGCGCACCAGGATGCCGGTGCGGCTCCCGATGCTGTACACGACCTCGTCATTCTTGATGAGCGTCGCCATCTGGAGGAAGTGGCAGAGCTTCTCCCAGAACGGCAGGCAACGCGCGGGATCGTTCACCGTGAGCTGGATGTGGGCGATGCCGTTGACCTCGACGCTCATGAATCCTCACCGCATCTGACAGTCGAGAAACTTCGAATCGGCGATGGGTCCGATCAAGAGGCGCTTGCCGCGCACCGCCCCCACGCTCGCGCCGGAGATCTGCTCGCCGAGGTCGAGGTACACTTCGTTCACCTCGGCGCCACCGCTGCGCGGGGTGACGTGCAGGATTTGCGACGGCGCCCGCGGCGTGCCGCCGTTCATATAGCGGACGAGGGTGAGCAATTGCGGATGGGCGCCGATCCACAGGGTGCCGTCGGCGTCGACGTCGACGTTGTCGCCGCCGCTGTCGAGCGGGATCTCGCTGCGGAACGTCAGCCCGCCCGAGGCCGCGTCCCGGTCGTAGACGCGCACCGCCTGCCCGATGGTCGACACGACGTACACCGTCTTCCCGTCCGGGCTCTGATTGATGCCGTTCGCGATGCGAATGCCACCCGCGACCTCACGGAACGTGTGGCCGTCCCACAGCACGACGTTCGCCCACGGCCGGCGAAAGTAGTCCTCGATCGTGTGCAGGACGCCGGCGGCGTAGCGATGATCGTTGGTGACGTAGACTTGCGTCGGCGATACCGCGAGCAGGTCGTTCGGGGAGACGAGCAACGGGTCGGAGAGCGTCGTGCGATGGGTGAGCCTCGTGTCGCCGACGTCGTAGACCTCGATCGTGTTCCGGCCGCCGGCATGATTGACGACGAAGAGTGTACTCGTGCCGTCGGGGGCGACGTAGAGACTGATGCCGTGCGGACGAAAGTCCGGACCAACATCCGGGCTGACCTTGACCGGCCGCGCCGACGGCGTGTTGAGGTCGTAGGCGTAGATGGCCCCATTGGCCGGCCCGCCCGCCGCGACCGCGCGACGATCGTACGCCGAGAGGTACACGACGCCGGTTCGGGGATGAATGGTGAGGTCTTCCGCGCCGACGACGCCGGTCACCGCCGTGCAGGTGCCGTCGAAATGCGGCGTGAGCGTCTTGAATTGACCGGCGGCGTTGCAGAGCCAGAGGAACCACCCGCCGACCACCACGACCACGATTGCCAATGCCAGGAGTAGGCGTCGCCACATGGCGGGGAATTTCCCACGATCGGGGAGGTGACGCCAGCCGCCGCCGGTCGCGCGTTCGTGAGCGACGGGGGACTTCTTCGGCAGACGAGATTCTCGTAGGTTCTTGAAGATGCCGAACGACGATTCGACGTGGAAGCGCTGTAGCACGTGCAAACGCCCGATCGCCTTTCGGGCGCCCTATTTCGCGTGCAACGTCTCGACCTGCAATCGTAAAGGGACCGACTTCGCCTTCTGCTCCGTCGCCTGTTGGGACGCGCACGTTCCCGTGCTGCGTCACCGCAACGCGTGGGCCGAGGAGAAGACGGCGCCGACGGCCGCGGAATGGGCACGCGAGCAGCAGCCCGAGTCGCCGCCCGCTGCCGTGCAGCCGCCAAAGCCCGCTCCGCGACCTCTCGATCCTCGAAGCGAGCCCCGACCCCGTGCCGGCGGTGATGCCGCGCGCGTCCCGCGTGACGTGCTGGTCGTCGTCTCGAAGCTCAAGCTCTACGTCCGGCTGACGTCGGGCCTGAGTACCTCGGACGATGTCATCGCACCGCTCTCGGACCGGCTGCGGCGCCTGTGCGACGACGCAGTCGAGCGGGCGCGCGCCGACGGCCGGAAGACGGTGATGGCGCGAGACTTCCAGCCTCAGTCCTGAAGACCGGAGCGCACGACGGGCGCGCATCGCGAATAGGTTGCGGCGGGCGAGTTGACGCGTGTCGGCCGATTGGTGCATCCCTGGGCCATGCCGATCGCGCTTGCAGCCCATCACATGTCGTTTCCCGTGCGGGACGTGGAGCGGTCGCGTGTGTTCTACGGGACCATCCTCGGGCTTGCGGAGAAGCCTCGACCGCCCCAGCTCGCCGCGATGTTCCCGGGCGCGTGGTATCAAGCCGGCGCGTGCGAGGTGCACCTGATCCAGTACCCCGACACCATGGACGTCGGTACGCCGCCGCCGACCTTGAATCCGATGGCGCGGCACGCCGCGTTCACGATCGCCGACTACCAGACGACGCTGGCGTACCTGCACACGCACGGCATCGCCGCCCTCGAAACCAATCCCGACGTCGGCCAGATGTGGGTGCGCGACCCCGACGGGCACATCATCGAGCTCATCGTCGATCGGCGGTAGCGTCCGCATGTTCGACCAACCGGTGCAGTTCCAGGATGTCGGTGATGCCGAGATGGCGTTCCGGCGTGTGGGCGCAGGGCCGACGCTGGTGTTCGTCCATGGCTGGCCGCTTTCGTCGACGACCTGGGTAAAGCTCGTGCCGCTTCTCGCGCCGTACTGCACCTGCGTGCTCATCGATCAAGCCGGCGCCGGTGAGACGCGCGCCCGCGCGGGCACGGATTTCAATTTCCGTGGACAGGCGCGTCGGCTGAACGCCTTCTTGCAGGCGCAAAGCATCGAGCACGCTCACATCCTCGCCCAGGACACCGGAGCGACCGTCGCGCGGTATGCCGCACTTGCCGGCGGCGAGCGCATCGCGAGCCTCGTGCTCATCAACACGGAGATTCCGGGGCATCGCCCGCCCTTCATCGAGCTCTTCCAGAAGATGATGCGCATTCCGGGATCGGCGGCGCTGTTCCGTGTATTGCTGCGGTCGCCGACGTTCGTGGCGAGCTCGATGGGGTTCGGCGGCTGCTTCACCGATCGATCGCGCCTCGACGCCGACTTTCACGCGCGCACGATCCAGCCGCTCCTCGACTCACCGCAACGCATGGCAGGGATCGTGAGCTACTTGCTCGGGATCGACTGGGGTATGGTCGATGATCTCGCCGAAGGGCACGGTCGGATTCAGGCGCCGGTGCTGCTCGTGTGGGGAGAGGACGATCCTACCTTCCCGATCGAGCGCGCCAGGTCGATGGTCGCGCAGTTCGCCGACTGCCGGGGTCTTCGGCCGGTGCCGAAGGCGTCGCTGCTCGCGCACGAAGAGCAGCCGGCGCTCGTCGCCGAGCACGCGCTGGCATTCTTCCGGGAGATCGGTGCCCTCGGCGGATCCGACTGACCTATCCCGCGTATCTCATCTGCGTCGCCTTCGGTACCATGACGGTGCGTGCCCGAGTTCGATTCCGCATCTATTCTGCTCAGCGTCCTCTTCAGCGGGATCGGCTTCGTCGCTTTTCGCTACGGACGGAAGATGCAGCAGACGCCTCCCGTCGTGCTCGGCATGGCGCTCATGGTCTACCCACTCTTGGTGTCGAATCCCGGTTGGATGGCGTTCGTCGGCATCTTCCTGACGAGCGGCCTATGGCTGTGGCGCGAGTGAGCCGCCATCGAGTGGGAGTCTCGGTGTCGTCGTCGCGCCGGAGCTGCACGGTCGTAGCGGCGCTCGCTGCGAACAGTCCGTGTTCATCGAGTGTGGTAGAGACTGACCGGACCGTCGTCGCGGCCTTCGCTGTCGACAGGTGGATGAGATGACCGTCGAGCTCTACGCATACACGTGCGGCTTCCTGACGATCCCGCAGGCGTTCCTGCTCGAGCACACCACCGGGCGGATCACGGTGCCGATTCCCGCGTATCTCATCGTCCACCCCAAGGGCCGGGTGCTGTTCGACAGCGGCCTCAATCTGCGGACGCAGATCGACCCCGAAGCGTACATCGGCGCCGAAAGCCTGAGGTACACCACGTTTCATTTCCGTGCGGGAGAGGAGATCTCGGCTCGCCTGCAGGCGATCGCGGTCGCGCCGGAAGACGTGACCCACGTCGTCAACTCGCATCTCCACTACGACCACGCGGGTGGAAACGCGCAGGCTCCAAACGCCGAGGTCATCGTACAGCAGCGCGAATGGGAGCACGCGATGGCGTTGCCCGACGATGACGTCGCATATCGCAAGACGGACTTCGATACTGGGCAGCGCGTGCGTCGGGTCTGCGGCGAGCACGACCTCTTCGGCGACGGAACGGTGACCTGTCTGCCGACGTACGGCCACACCCCGGGCCACCAGTCGCTGCGCGTGCAGACGGGTCGAGGCGAGTTCATCCTCTGCGGCGATGCCTGCTATTTGCGGCGCTCACTCGAGACGCTGCATCTACCGGGTGTGCGTGCCGACCGCGAGGCCACGCTGTCGGTCCTCGAGCGATTTCGTACGATGCAGGAGCGCGGCGCGCGGATCATGTTCGGCCACGATCCCGAGTTCTGGAAGACCGTACCGCAGGGTCCGCGCCGGCTCGGCTGACGACCCCGTCGAGCGAAGCAAAGGAGGAAGGAACGATGTCGGATACGGCACGCTACGTGCGACCACCGAGCGCCGAGTCCAGAGGTGAGGCACCGGGCCGAAGCCGCTTGTCCGGCCGGAGGATCCTGGTCGTCGGCGGCGGCCAGCGCACGTTCAATCCCGCCACCGATCCCGTCGGCAACGGACGTGCGATGTCGATCCTGTTCGCGCGCGAAGGCGCGCGCCTCGCCGTCGCCGACAAGAACGCGGCGAGCGCGGCCGAGACCGTCGAGCTGATTCGGAATGCGGGTGGGCAAGCGCTCGCGATCGCGGCTGACGTCGCCCGCGAGGCGGATATCGTCCGCATGGTTGCCGAAGCGCACGCAGGGCTGCACGGACTCGACGGTTTGGTGCTGAACGTCGGGATCGGGGTCGGGGAGCTCGGGCTTGCCAACGTCTCGCAGACGGATTGGGACGCGACGCTCGCGGTCAACCTACGTGCCCCGGTGTTGTGCTGCCGTGAGGCGCTCCCCAAGTTGGCCGACGGCTCGTCGATCGTATTCATCTCGTCGATCGCCGGCTTGCGCTCGGGCTCGCAGCTGCCGGCCTATGACGCCTCGAAGGCGGCTCTCACCGGGCTCATGCGGCACGTCGCCCTCGAAGGAAGCCGCCGCGGCATCCGCGCCAACGTCGTCTGTCCCGGATTGGTCGACACTCCGCTCGGGCGAACGGCGAGCGCCGGACGGCCGTCGCGTGCCAGGGCGCCGATCCCATTCGGAAGACAGGCGACGGGTTGGGAGATCGCGTACGCCGTGCTCTTCTTCATCTCGGACGAAAGCGTGTACGTGACCGGCCAGACGCTGGCGGTCGACAGCGGGCTCACAGGTCTGTGACGCTGCGGACTCGGGCTTTCTCTCGTCGCGTCTCGACTTGACCGTCGTCCGCGGGCGGCAGTAGCGTCGCCTCCGTGGCCCAGAGGCTCTCTTCACGTGCTCACCGAGAGTCCCTGCCGTCGGCGGTCAATCTCGCAGTCTTCCGCCAGATGGCGGACATGTCGAACGAGGGATTCTACCTGCTCGACCGTCGCGGTCGCTTTCTCTACGTCAACGCCAAGGGTCATGCGCAGATGGGCGGCTACACGATGGAGGAGCTGCTCAGTCTGACGGTGTCCGACATCTGCCCGGACGTTCTGCCGGAGCGCTTCGCGGAGAATGTCGCGGCGCTCGCGGATGGGCCGCTGCCGCTCGTCGAAGCGTGGACACGACGCAAGGACGGAACGATGTTCCTCGTCGAGGTGAGCATGGCCCGCCTCGAGTTCGCGGGCGACGTGTATCTCTTCGGTGTGGCGTGCGACATCACGGAGCGTAAGGCGGCCGAGACGGTTCGTAAGAGCCTCGCGGCGCAGCTGCTGCACACCATCGAGCGCGAGCGCCAGCGCGTCGCCCGCGAGCTCCACGACGACGTCGGACAGGCGCTCGCGACGATCGGTGTCCTCCTCGACGCGATCGAGATCAGCCCGGCCACGGTGCCGGAATCGGTCAGGCCGGCACTGACTGCGACGCGTGCGACGATCGCCGAGATCGCGGAGTCGCTCGCGCGAATCGTGCGCGAGTACCACCCAGTCGAGCTCCTCGGCCTCGGTCTCGAGGATACGCTGCGCGCCCACGCGCCCCAGTTCGCCGATCGGCACAAGCTCGCGCTTCGGCTCACGACCGAGCCGGTCGAGGGCCTGCTCACGCCCGAGCAGGAGTTGCACGTGTACCGCATCGTGCAGGAGGCGCTGGCGAATGCTGCGCGGCACGCGCGCGCGAAGTCTCTGCAGGTCGCGTTGACCCGGGCGCCGGACCGTCTCGTCGTGCGGGTCCGCGACGACGGGATTGGCTTCACTCCCGACGCACCCACCTGCGGCATCGGTCTCGTCACCATGCGGGAGCGCGCGATGCTCATGCGCGGCGAGCTCACGATCGAGAGTGCGCCCGGCAGGGGGACCGCTGTTCAGCTCGTGCTACCCCTCGCGGCGGAGCAGGCGGCCACCGAACCATCGCGCGCGGCGACGCCGACTCACGGGCCGGCCGAGGCTCGCGCGAGCACACAAGGAGCGCTCCGATCCGACGAGCCGGCGGCCACCAGGCCTCTACCCGCGGCCCTGGACCTCGAGGTGTTTCGCCGCATGGCCGACATGTCGAGCGAGGCGTTCATGCTCGCCGATCGTGACGGTCGCTTCATCTACGTGAACGACTGCGCCTGCACGCTCTCCGGTTTCGACCGTGGGGAGCTGCTCACGATGAGCGTCTCCGACATCAACCCCGACTTTCCCCCACCGGAGTGGCGGGAATGGGTGGTGACCGCGCGGGGTGCGGCGCCGCCGTTCGAGACGCGGCATTGGTGCAAGGACGGCACGCTCATTCCGGTGGAGATCAGCGCGGCCCGCATCGAGAGGCCCGACGAGCCGTATTTCTTCGGCGTGGTACGCGACATCAGTGAGCGCAAGGAGGCGGAGGCCGCGCAGAACGGTTTCACCCGCCGCTTGCTGCACACGCTCGAGGCGGAGCGGCAGCGCGTCGCTCGAGAGTTGCACGATGAGGTGGGACAGGCGATCGCCGCCGTCGGCGTCCTGCTGCACACGCTGGAGAATACACTGGGCTCGATTCCACAGGACCTGCAGCAGGAGCTTGCGGCTACGTATGCGACGATCCGGCAGATCACCGAGTCGGTGGCACGCATCGTTCGGGACTATCACCCGGCCGATCTCCTCGCTCTCGGCCTCGAGGAGACGCTCCGTACGCACGCTCGCCAGTTCGCGCAGCGTCACAAGCTGACGCTCCGCCTCGCGACGGTCTCGGCCGAGGGGTTACTCTCGGACGAGCACGCCCTGCACGTCTACCGCATCGTGCAGGAGGCGCTCGCGAACGTCGCCCGCCACGCCTGCGCGCGTCACGTGAGCGTGCGCTTGGTGCGACAGAGACGACGCTTGGTGGCGACGGTTCGCGACGACGGCGCGGGGTTCGATGCGGCGTGTACGCGCGCCGGCCGCCTGGGCTTGGTGACGATGCGCGAGCGAGCGGCGCTGATGGATGCCGCGTTGCAGGTGCGCTCCACTCCCGGACGCGGAACCGAGGTGCGGCTGACCGTCGCAGTCGGTGCGCCCGGTATCGGCCGCTGAATCGCTACGGATCGACCGCTAGTAGTCAGGTAGTCGTGCGGGTCCGGTGCTTTTGCACCGAACGCGTGATCAGGGGAGGACCGTCGGTCCGAGCTTGAAGAGGTTCACGGCAAAGAGATTGACACTCGTGTTGCCGTTGCGGAGCAGATCGGTGTCGGCGAGGAACGTGACGAAATAGATGGAGCTGTACGAAGGATCGCTGATCGTTCCGGGCGCGTTGGTGATCTGACTCAGCGTGCCCGCACGGATGTCGTGGCGGAACACCTGGGTCCCGGTGCTGCCGGTGCCGAGGAGATCGCCGGTCGAGACAAAAATGAGAGTGCGGCCGGAGGCCGAATCGAATGATGGCCGTGTACTCTGTGCGCCGGAAGAGGAGGTTAATGGCTGCGCTGTGCCGTTCGCCCGCCGGTAGAGCATGATTTGCGTGCCGCCACTGCCGTCGTCGGACTCGAACGCGACCAGGCGCCCGTTGCGCGGTAGCGTGGGGTTGCGGCTTGGTCCGGCGCCGGAGCTCAGACGCGTAAGCGTGCCAACCGTGGCGTCGAAGAGATAAACTTGGGTACCCGTCGCTTCCGTGTTCAGGAGATCCGCGTCGGACTCGAAAGCGATTGCCTTCCCGCCTTTGGACGCGACTGCGTTGCGGCTCGTACCGACTTTGTTGGTCACACGGATGAGGCCCAGGTTCCCGTTCGCCAAGCAGGGGTAGGGACAGGATGGGTCGGCGAGATCGAGATCGGCGCGGTACACCTGCGTGCCCGAGAGGCCGCTTCCGAGCAGATCGGCGTCGGACTCGAAGACCACGAATTGGCCGCTGTGATCCACCTTGGGGTTGAGGCTGTCGGCGTCGCCCTGGGTCACGGCGTGCGTCGTGCCACTGAAACGATCGACCGTGTAGATCTGGCGTGGGCCCACGCCGCCGGGGCGCGTGTCGTAGACGATAGTCTGATCGCGGGAGCCGGAGGTGCCGCGCTGGCTATCGCCGTCGCCGGTCGTCAATTGGTGGAGGGCCGGCAGGCCCGTACGGTCGTGTTCCTGGAGATCGTAGAGAAAGATCTGGCGGGTCGTGTTGTCATTCCCGATCAGGTCGGCATCGCTATCGAAGATGACGTTGTAACGAGCGCCCGTCCAGCTCTGATGCATGATGGCGCCGGCGCTGTGCGACGTAATTTGCACCACCAGCGGCGTCTTGCGATGCCACGCTGTCGCATGCACCGGAACCAGCAGGATGATCGCGAGCAAACAAACGACGATACGAGTCATCGGAGACGGCACCTCGGGACAGCGCGAAGGCCGGATAGTACGTCAAAGCCGCCGTCCGAGGCAACCCCTACCGACGGATCGTCGGGTACGGGTAGTGGTGCCGGCGTCTCGGCCACGCCTGCGACCGATGCCAGGGCGAGCTCCGCTATAAGCAGTACAACATCAGGTAGACGATGACGCCGGTGACCGAGACGTAGAGCCAGAGGGGAAGCGTGATTTTCGCGATGCGTGCGTGGCGGTGATAGCGGCCGCGCCACGCGTGGTTGAGCGTCCAGAGCGCGAGCGGGACGATCGCGGCCGCGAGCATCACGTGGGGAACGAGGATCACGAAGTACACGGTCCGCAGCCACCCGGGGTGCCCGAACGGCACCGAGCCGACGGCCACGTGGTACCGCACGTACGAGAGCAAGAAGAGCATGCTGGCGGCAAACGCCGCCAGCATGCAGCGTCGGTGCGCGTGGACGTCGCGCCGGCGGATCGCCGCGTAGCCGAGAACGAGGAGGACCGCGCTGGTGGTGTTGAGGAACGCGTTCAGCGACGGCAGTGCGCGGATCGGGATCACGCGCCGGTGCCGCTGAGCAGCGCGACGTCACGCTCGAGGCGCGCGACGTCGTCTGGATCGGTGCCGTGGTAGTAGCCGCGGATGCGAAGCTCGCGGTCGACGAGCGCGAAGCGATCGCTGTGCGTGATCGGCTCCGGGGAGCGTTCGCGCTCCTCCGGCGGCAGTTCCGCGATGCTCAGGCGAAAGCCGTCGCGGACCAATCGTTCGACGGCATCCTGGTCGCCGGTGACAAACAGCCAGCGTGAGGGATCGGCGCCGAAGCCGTCGGCGTAGCGGCGCAAGGTCTCGGGATCATCGCGCGTCGGATCGACCGTGAAGGTGACGGCGTGTAACTTCTGGTCACCCGACGCCTGGACACGGCGCAGGAGCGCGGCGAGCGTCGTCGTGAGGGCGGGGCACATGCCGCCGCAGCGGGTGAAGACGAAGCTCGCAATCCAGACGTGACCGGCGAGGTCGGTCGCGGTGAGCGGGTGTCCACTCCGCTCGACGAGCGCGAAAGCCGGGACACGCCCGTAGACGGGAAGCTCGCTGCCACGACCGGATCCGACGTGCAACCGCCACGCGGCGGCGGCGATGATGACGGCGAGCGTCGCGGCGAGCGCCGCCCAGACGACGCGGTGCGCGCGTGTATCCGGGGTCGGAGCGGCGGTGCGCATCTCGCCGGGAGGTCGAGTGCGCGCGGGTGCTTCACCCGTCACGCGGGCGTTGCCTTCAGTGCTCGCCGTGCGTGCCCTCGGCGGGCGCCGCGGCCTTCGGCGACTGGTGCACGACCGCCCCGAGATCCGGGGTGAGCGCGAACACGAGGAAGACGCAGAGCAGGAGCGGGACGAGCGCGATGAGCCCGAGCGTCCGCTTCTCGAATTTGAGGTGCATGTAGAACAGCGCGACCAGGGTCGCCTTGGTGAGCGCCGTGCCGATCAGCAACAACACGATCACCATCTTCGCCATCGGCGCGTAGATCAGCGCGATCTCGGCGATAGTGAGCACCAGAAGCCACCAGAACACGCCCATGTAGTTGGGCTCTTCGTGATGTGCGACGTTCATCGTCACCCTCTCCTTAGACGAGATACACGAACGTGAAGACGAGGATCCAGACGAGATCGACGAAGTGCCAGTAAAGGGCCACGATCTCGACGGAGTTGTAGTTGGTCGCAGAGTAGCGGCCGCGCATCGCCTGGATGAGGATGCAGCTCAAATAGACGACGCCGCCGAACACGTGGCAGCCGTGGAAGCCGGTCAGGCAAAAGAAGGTGGTGGAGAAGAGCGAGGCGCCGAAGGGATTGCCGGAGATGCTCATGCCGCGCTCGATGAGGTGCGTCCACTCGTACGCCTGCATGCTGAGGAAGAGAACGCCGCCGAGAATCGTGAGCCCGAGGAAGCGACGGAGCGCGGCCTGGTCACCGTGCTGAATCGCGGCGAGCCCCTTCACCATCGTGACGCTGCTGCAGATCAACAGGAACGTCATGAACGCGGTGAGCTGAATCCCGAGGACCGTCGAGGGGCTCGGCCAGTCGCCGCTGCTGTAGCGGAGGGCGCCATAGCCGGCGAGCAGCGCGCCGAACGACATCGCGTCGCCGGCGAGAAAGACCCACATGCCGAGCTTGCCCCAGCTCTCAGGGGTGAGAGGTGACTCGGCGGGCTCAACGCCGAGTGGGTGTTCGAGTACGGCGGCTTGGCTCATGATGGCGTCTCCTTGTCTGCGTTGCTCGTCATCAGAGTTCGTGCACGGTGTCGTCGTCCCCGGAGGCGTCGTGCTCGAGGTGGCGCTGGTGGCGCCGCGAGGCGATGTAGATCCACGCGCCGACGGTTCCAACGACAGTGTAGGGGGTCGCCATGAGAAAGAGCGAGCTCACGTTGAACGCTTCGGTGAGCGGGTCGACGGGACCGTCGAGGGCCGTCTTGCACATGGCGCAGCCCTGGGCGAGCGCCGTCGATGGCAGGGTGACGACGCCCAGGATGGCGAAAATAGCAGCGAGGCCGAGACCGATGAACGTGAGAGGAGTGATGCGCACGGGTTGCCCTTTCACAGTAGATAAACCAGTGGGAAGAGCGCCGCCCAGAGGCCGACGACGTAAAACCAATAGATGGCGCAGAGCTCGAGCGGGACGCGGACGGGCGCAGCGAAGCGGCTGCGTTGCGCACGCGCGAGCACGACGAGGAGCCACACGACCGCCGCCAGCACATGCAAGCCGTGGCAACCGATCAAGGTGTAGAACGTCGCGCCGTACATGCCCGTCGAGAGCGTGAGCCCGTGGCCCACGAGACGCGCCCATTCCGAGCCCTGGACGGCGAGGAAGAGACTGCCGAGCGCGGCGGTGGCGACGAGGCTGCGAGCGAGCTCGTCGCGACGGCCGGCACGTTGCGCCGCGCGCGCGCGCCGCATGGTGTAGGCGCTGATCGCGAGGACGCCGGTGTTCATCCAGGTGACGGCGAGCGGTAGCTGCGGGAGATCGCTCGGCGGCCAGATTGCGCTGCGCAGGCGGAAGACCAGGTACGCCGCGATCAGTGCGGCGAAGAACATCGATTCGAAGGCGAGGAAGATCACCATCGCGAGACGGGCGTTGCTGATAGGCGAGGCCGTGATGTGCGCGCCGGTGTCCGTGACGCGCAGCACGGATCCCGTGCGGGTGAGGCGACGTGGCGCGGCCATGGTCAATTGAGCACCACGATGCCGATCAGCGCGCCCACGAACAGCGCCGAGAAGACGGCGAAAAGTGTGAGGCCGAGCCGGCGGTTGTCGATCACCATGGCGACACCGGGAGTTTGTCGGCCGCCATCACGATGAGTAGGAGCGGCAGGTAGACGAGAGTCGCGAGCAGCAGGCGCCGCGCGTCCACGGCCGAGGCCGAGCGGGCGAGCCGCGCCGAGGCGAGCACGAGTCCGAGCCCGAGCGAGAGTGCCACGAAGAAGTAGATGGGCCCCGCGAGGCCGATCATCGTCGGCATGAGCGCGACGAGGAGGAGCGCGAAAGAGTTGCTGAGGATGTGCCGTCCTGTACTCGACCCGTCGGGCTCGATCACCGGCAGAAGGCGGATTCCGGCGCGCGCGTAGTCGTCGCGGTAGAGGCACGCGATCGCGAGCGAGTGCGGAATCTGCCAGAGAAACATGATCGCGAAGAGCACGCCCGCTTCGATGCCGAGCGAGCCGCGCGCGGCCGCCCAGCCGGTGAGCGGCGGCAAGGCGCCGGGCACGGCGCCGACGATGCTGCAGAGGGAGGTGCGCGGCTTGAGCGGCGTGTATGCGAAGAGGTACGTGACCGTCGTGACCGCGGTGACGAGCGCCGGAAGCGGATCGACGGCGAGTGTCAGATAGAGCAGGCCGGCCACGGTCAGGAGGGCGCCGAACACGAGGGCGTCGAGCGGCGCCACGCGTCCGTCGGGCAGCGGACGATCGCGTGTCCGATGCATCAGCGCGTCGCGGTCGCGTTCGATGTACTGATTGAGGGCGAGTGTACCGCTGGCGGCGAGCCCGGTGCCGATGAGGGTCGAGAGGAGACGCACGTAGTCGAGCGGCGCGGCCGTACCGCCGAGGTAGTACCCGACCGCGGTGGTCACCAAGACCATCGCCGTCACGCGCGGCTTGCAGAGCGCGAGGAAGTCGGCGGCGCGGCGCCCGGCGTGCTCGGACACGATCGGCAGGGCGGGGCTGTCGAGCATCATGCGATGACCCGTCGGTCGGCGAGGAGCGGCGTGCCGGCCGGGCGCGGCATCGGCACCATCCGACTCGTGCGCAGCGCCAAGAGGAACGTGGTGGCGAGCAACGCGGCGCCGACCGCGACGTGCGCCGTCGTCGGCAGGACGGCCTTCCGCGTCCAGATGGTCAGCGCCCCGAGCGTCACTTGCAACACCACCAAACCCACGGCGAGGCGGGCGGGGCGGCCGAGGTGCGGCTCGCCCGGGTGACGCCTGCGGATGGCGATCGTCGTCCATGCGACCAGCGCCAGCACCGCGACGGCGCCCAAGCGGTGCGCGAAGTGAATCGTCACGTCGGGACGGTCGAACGGCGGCACCAGCCGTCCGAAGGCGAGCGGAAAATCCGCGATCGCCAGGCCGGCGCCGGTGTGGCGCACGACGGCGCCGAGGATCAATTGCGCGTACACGGCGCACGCGGTCACGCGTGTCAGCAGCGCGAGCGGCGGAGCGGCGCGCTCAGGCAGGGGGCGGAGGTCTTCCCAGCCCGGATTCGTGATGGCGGCGAGGGTGACCGTGAGGCAGAGAAACGCCTGGGCGAGGCAGGCATGCGCCACCGATACTGCGGGCGGCAAGAGGAGCAGGACGGTCAATCCACCGAGGAGGCCTTGCGCGATCACGGCGCCGCTTGCGGCGAGCGCCACGAGACGTACAGAGCGTCGCGGTTCGACGAGCCAGACGGCGATCGTCAGCGCCAGCGTCGCGAGCCCGACGGTCCCCGCGAGCAAGCGGTGCCCATGCTCGTACAGCACTCCACCCACCATGCGCGGGAAGACCTGACCGAACGCGAGCGGCCAGTCGGGGACCGCGAGACCCGCCCCCGTGCTCGTCACCAGGCCGCCGACGAAGATCAAGAGCAACGTCGCGCCGGCGACCGCGATCGTGAAGCGGTGCAAAGCGGGACGGGCGCGTGCGGCATCCACGGACCAGACTCCTCAGTGCGCGTGCGCCGGGCGATCCGAGAGGAGGCGATCCTGCGGCAGGTAGTCTTCCTCGACCCCCGGTGAGCTGTACTCGTAGGGGCCGCGGTAGACGGTCGGCAACGTCGGTCCGAAGTTGCCGTGCGGCGGCGGCGTCACCGCCACCCACTCGAGCGTGTTCGAGTGCCACGGATTCCGCTCCGCCTTCGGTCCGAAGAAGAGGCTGTAGAGGAAGTTGATGACGAAGGGGATCTGCGCGAGCCCGAGGCCGAGGGCGCTCACCGTCATGAAGACGTTCCAATGTTGGAGGGGATGGAGGAACTCGTACTGCATCGGGTTGTAGATGCGTCGCATGTGGCCGCCGATGCCGATGATGTGCATCGGGAAGAAGGTGCCGTTGTAGAAGATCAGGGTGCCCCAGAAATGCACGTACCCGAGGAAGTTGTTCATCATCCGGCCAAACATCTTCGGGAACCAGAAATAGATGGCGCCGAAGATCGCGAAGATCGAGCCGCCGAAGAGCACGTAGTGGATGTGCGCGACGATAAAGTAAGTGTCGTGAATGAAGATGTCGACGGGCGTCGAGGCCATGAAGATGCCGGAAAGGCCGCCGATCACGAACATCGCGACGAAGCCGAGCGCGAACAGCATCGGGATGGTGAAGCGGATGTTGCCACCCCACAGGGTCCCGAGCCAATTGAACGTCTTGATGGCGGACGGTACGGCGATGACCATCGTCGAGATCATGAAGCTGGTGCCGAGGGTCGGGTTCATGCCGCTCTGAAACATGTGATGACCCCAGACGATCCAGCCGAGGAACGCGATGCCGATCATCGAGAACGCCATCGCCCGGTAGCCGAAGATGGGCTTGCGTGCGAAGACCGGCAGGATCTCCGAGGCGATCCCCATCCCCGGCAGAATCATGATGTATACCTCGGGATGGCCGAAGAACCAGAAGAGGTGCTGCCAGAGGAGCGGCTCACCGCCGCCCGCCGGCAGGAAGAAGCTGGTGCCCGCCATGCGGTCGAGGAGCAGCATCGCAAGCGCCGCCGTCAGCACGGGGAGGGCGAGAAGCAGGAGGACGGCCGTGATGAACAGCGACCAGACGGTCAGCGGCAGGCGGAAGTACGTCATGCCGGGCGCGCGCATGTTGATGATCGTCGTGATGTAGTTGATCGAGCCCATCAGCGATGACGCGCCGAGGACGATGAGGCTGATGCACCAGAGGTTCTGGCCCCACGTGACGCCCGTGTACGTAGGTACCGCCGAGAGCGGCGCGTACGACGTCCAGCCGCCCGCGGCCGCGCCGCCGGGCACGAAGAACGCGGCGAGCATCAGCACGCCGGCGACCGCGCCTACCCAGAACGAGAGCATGTTCAAGAAGGGAAACGCCATGTCGCGGGCGCCGATCATCAGCGGAATGAGGAAGTTGCCGAAACACCCGACGAGGATCGGCATCACCACGAAGAAGATCATGATCGTGGCATGCATGGTGAACGCGGCGTTGTAGAACTCCGGCGGCATGTGGCCGGCGTACATGTACGGCTCCGGGATCCACTTCGTGAACGGGATCGGGAGGTCGCCGCTCGACGCATCGCCGAAGAGCTTGAGAAGGACGCGGGTCGCCGCGTTCGGCTCCGGCCCGACGTTACCCTCGGGCCACGCGAGCTCCCAGCGCATCATCAGCGCCAGGGAGCCGCCGATGATCATCATGAACAGCGCCATGAAGAGGAACTGGCGCCCGATCATCTTGTGATCGGTCGAGAACAGATACGTACGCACGAACCCGAGCTGGTGATGCTCGGCGTGGGCGGCGTGCGCCTCGGCGTGTGCCGGCGACGTCATCGGTTCAGTCCTTTCGTTACGAGGGCCACTGTTCCTTGTTCCAAGCCTGATAGTCCTCGGCCGTCTGTACCGTCACGTGTCCGAGCATACCGGAATGGCCGAACCCGCAGAGCTCGGCGCACGGCAGCTCATAGACGCCGGGCAGGGTGGCCTCGAACCAGACCTCGATCACCCGGCCGGGCACGGCGTCCTGCTTCAAGCGGAACTGCGGGACGAAGAAGCTGTGGATCACGTCTTTCGAGCTCAGCCGGACACGCACGACCTGGTTCACGGGGACGTGCAGGTCGTTCTCGATCATCTTGTCGTCGTCGGTGTCGAACTTGCCGTCCGGTCCAGGATAGAGGACCTCCCAGTTGAACTGCTTGGCGGTGATCTGGACGACGGTCGTGCTCGGCGGGTGAGTGTGGCGAATCGTATCCCACGTCGCCTTGCTCATGAAGCCGAGCATGATGAGGATCAGCGCCGGCACGATCGTCCACATGATCTCGAGCGTGGTGTTGCCGTGCGTGTAGGTCGCGCGACGACCTTCACGGTGCCGGTAGAGGAAGAGGAAGACCAGCATCGACACCTGCACCAGGACCCAGGAGACGCCCGTGATGTAGAAGATGAGGTAGAAGAGGCGGTCGACGTCGCCGCCGTAGGTCGAGACGTTTTGTGGAAGCCACCAGCTCAGCATCTGGGTGCACCCGTCCTTTTCCCGTTGGTGGTCGTGGAAGGAGTCGTCGTAGACGGTCCGCCGCCCCCGCCGCTCAGCCCTTCATCATCCTCAATTGCGCGGGATCTTCCCCCGAACCTGCCCGCGCCCCAATGAAGGCCGCTGTGTACCGAAAAAGGGAGAGGATCGCAAGCAGCTGTTCTCGTTGACATCAGCAATCGCCGTTGTTACGCAGAGCGCATGGAGCACATGAGTGGACTCGATCAGTTCCTCGACATCCTGCTCAAGCCCGACAACATTCCGATCGCGGGTATGCTGCTCCTCGTCTTCTTCTTCACGTGGATCGGCTTGAAGCAGGCGCGCCGCAACGATCAACTGATCGAGCAGGGCCGCACCGACGAGATCTTGAAGGAGATGCAAAAGTAGCATCTGGCGGCGACCGCCGCGTCGTCGTACGTTTCTTCCGGGAGAACGTCTCGCATGCCCTTCACGATCGTCGCCGAAAACTGCACCGGATGTACCGCCTGCGAGAAGCGCTGCCCGACGCACGCCATCAGCGGTGAGCCGAAGAAGGCATTCTTCATCGAGCCGGCGCTCTGCATCGACTGCGGTGCCTGCGGCGTCATCTGCCCGGACGAGGCGATCCTCGATACCTACGGCAACATCACCAAAGTCCTGAAGCGTGACGAGCGTCCGATCGCGATCGTCCACCCCGACAACTGCAACGGGTGCGGCGTGTGCATCGACGTGTGTCCCTTCGACTGCATCTACCCGTCGCCGGAGAACGGCCCTGAGTACCTCGGGATGGTCGCCGTCAACGAGAAGACCTGCGTCGGCTGCAAGCTCTGTGAGGAAGTCTGCGGCTGGGACGGCATCTACATCATGCCCGGCGAAGAGAAGCCCGCCTTCCTCGAGAGCCTGGGCTACGACGCCGCCGCGTCCTGACGCAGCTCCCACACCTCTGTCGACCAGTAGGTAGTTTCTGTCGCGAAACGACGGTTTTGCGCGCCAGGCGCGGCCGAGCGCGTCCTCGGCGCGGTCGAATTTTCTGCCAGTTGGAGCGAGATCGGCGACGGGAATGCCGCGTGGGGGTGATGGGCGGAGCCTCACGTCACGC
>JACQEO010000079.1 GCA_016200545.1 Deltaproteobacteria bacterium
CGTCAACCCCCAGCCCAAGTCGAGGCCGCCTACGCCACCGGGGACCCGCGGGCACCCGGCCAGCCTCGAACGCCCCCCTGCGAACCGACCCTGGAGAGCCGCTGGCCTGCCGTCCTCCGCTTAGATGGATACCCCCACAGGCAGGTTATGATGAGCGATCAATTCATGGCGGCGCCGCCATGTTCGGATACGGAGGAGGTGATCATGAAGACGGCAGTGGCCCTAGTCACGCTCATGCTCGTCGCGGTCCCACTCGCGGGGCGAGCGTTCGCGAAGAAGCACGACGAGTTCGAGTTGAAGGAACTGCACGAGCAACGCGAGGAGCACGTGGAAGACAAGGCCGTGCGGAAAGAAGAGGAGCGCGAGGAGGATCAGGAGAAGACCCAGGCTCGTGTCCATCCGAAGCCGCATCCCCAGCAGCGACACGGTCTCGCCGACGACGCCGCCGGCGATTCCGACGCGGATTGATCGCGTCAGTCTCGGGGCAGCCCGAGGCCGCGTTGCGCGACGATGTTGCGCAGGATCTCGACGGTGCCCCCGCGGATGGTGAGTCCGGGCGCGTTCAGAATGGCGCGCGCGGTGTGTGTCGCGAGCGGTCCGCCGCCGCTGGTGAGGAGTGCGAGGTCGCCGAGCATCTCGCCGGCGAAACGCACCAGGCGCTGTTCCAGCTCGGTGCCGTAGAGCTTGGCGAGCGCGGTCTCCGCGGTCGGCGTGATCCCCTGCGAGAGGTTCCACGCGATGCGGTAGAGGAGCAAGCGGCCGACGGCGAGCTCGCCGTGGAAGCGCGCGAGCATTTGACGGACGAGCGGATCGCGGGTGCGTCCGGTCGCGCGGAGATGCGCCTCGAGCTCGCGAAAGAGCGGCGCGTAGCTGAGCAGGCGCTCCATGCCGGCGCGCTCGTAGTCGAGCTGCGAGGCGATCTGAAACCAGCCGTGGTTCTTCTCGCCGATCAGCCAGCGGCGCGGCACCCGCACGCTCTCGAAGAAGACCTCGTTGAAGTGGTGCTCGCCGGTCATGTCGACGAGCGGGCGCACCGTGATGCCGGGGAGGCTCATGTCGACGAGGAGCTCGCTGATGCCGCGATGGCGCGGGGCGTCGGGATCGGTGCGGGCGACCAAGTAGCAATAGTGCGCGTGGCTTGCGAGGCTGGTCCACACCTTCTGGCCGTCGACGACGAACGCGTCGCCATCCTCGACCGCGCGCGTCTGCAGTGCCGCGAGGTCCGATCCGGCGCCGGGCTCGCTCATGCCGAGACAGAAGACGAGCTCGCCGCGGACGATGCGCGAGAGAATTTCGCGCTTCTGCTCCTCGCTGCCGTGGGCGAGCAGCGACGGGCCGATCTGGCGGTCGCCCGTCCAGTGCGCTGCCGTCGGCGCGCCGGCGCGGAGGAGCTCCTCGGTGACGATCGCGCGCTCGACGTAGCTACGTTCGCCGCCGCCGTACTCTCGCGGCCACGTCATCCCGATCCACCCGGCCGCCCCCATGCGGCGGGAGAACTCCGGTGAAAAGCCGCTAATCCAGCCGTCCTCGGAGATGGCCGACGACGGCGGCGGCATCGCATCGGTGAGAAAGGCGCGAATCTCGTCCCGTATGCGAGCCTCGGCGGGCGAGAAGGCGAGCTGCATGACGCGGCGCTATCCGAGGTCGAACCGCGCTGTCAATCGGCGTCCGCCGGGACCAGTAGGTCGGCGTGATGGCCGCTCACCATGCGTTCTAAAACGGTGGGTCAGTCTCTTGACACTCCAGAATCGCGGCGCTAGAAGCGGCCAACCTGCGTCGGAATTTCAAGGTCTTCGCCGGTTCTCCGAGTGCGCGTCGCGAGGCGCGGGCGCGGTCACGACCATAAATCGGGGGAATCCATGGCCATCAACTACGACGTTCCCGAAGACAAGCGCGCGCTCTATTGGCTCGGCGACAAGCTGATCGAGTGGCGCAATCCGGTGATGGTCGTGGTCCTCCTCGTCACCGGGTACTTTGCCTACTGCGCCATGCAGCTCCAGCTCGTCACGAGCTTCGGCGATCTCCTTCCTCAGACGCACGAGTTCGTGAAGGTCCACAACAAGTACTCGGGTACGTTCGGCGGCGCCAACAACATCGTCGTCATGCTGCAGGTGAAGGAAGGCACGATCTTCACCAAGGACAACCTGACGAAGATCTTCAAGATGACCGAGGGCATGGACACGGTCTACGGCGTCAATCACAACCAAGTCGAGTCCATCGGTCACCGCACCGTGCGCCACCTGCGGGTGGCCGCCGGCGGTACGTTGCGCGCCGAGCCGGTGATGCTGCGCGCGCCGCAGTCGCAGGACGAGGTCGAGGAGATCCGGCGCATCGTGCACAACGCCGAGAACGTCTACGGCTTGATCGTTTCCCTCGACGACAAGTCCGCGCTCATCCGCGCCAACTTCATCGAGGGCCGTCTCGACTACAAGCGCATCTTCGACGAGGTCAATACGAAGGTGGTCGCGCCGTTCGAGGATGCGAACGCCAAGATCTTCGTTGCCGGTGAGCCGCGTCTCTACGGCTGGGTGTACCGCTACGCCGGCGACGTGTTCTGGATCCTCGTCGTGACCTACTGCATCGAGTGGGTGCTGCGCTGGATGTACTTCCACGACTGGCGCGGGTCGCTCCGTCCCACGCTGACGGGTCTCATCGCCGCCTTCTGGGGCATGGGCTTCATCCATATCATCGGTCTCGCGCTCGACCCCTTGATGCTGGTGATGCCGTTTCTCATCACCGCGCGCGCCGTCAGCCACGCTATCCAGATGCACGACCGCTACTACGAGGAGTTCGAGAAGTGCGGTTGGAACAAGCGGCGCGCGATCGTCGCGTCGTTCGCCGAGCTCTTCGTGCCGACGTTCTCCGGCGTCATCACCGACGCTCTCGGCGTGCTCGTCATCATCCTCGTGCCGGTTGTGATGCTGCAGAAGCTCGCGATCACGGCGTCGTGGTGGATCTTGGCGATCACCGTCTCCGAGATGCTGCTGAACCCGATCGTCTACTTCTACCTGAAGGCGCCGGAGCCGGAGCTCGTCGTGCTGCGCGAGCGCGGCTGGTTCCGCAAGCAGATCGAGCGCTTCACCCACGTCCTGATGTCGTCGGCGGGCAGGGCGGTGACGCTCGGTGGGTGGACGATCGCCGTGCTGGTTGGCCTCTATTTCATGCGTGGCCTGACGATCGGCGATCCGACCGCGGCCTCGCCGCTCCTCTTCACGAACTCGCCGTACAACGTCTCGCACACGCAGATCCAGGAGAGCTTCGGCGGCGTCGAGCCGCTCATCGTCGTCTCCGAGGGCCACGACAAGGACGCGATGAAAGATCCGCAGACTTTGCGGACGATGGAGAAGTTCCAGCGCACGCTCGAGCGCGACCCCGCGATCGGCTACAGCTTCTCGCTCGCCGACATCATCCGCGCCGTCAATCGTGTCTTCCACGAGCTCGAGCCGAAGTGGGCGGTCATTCCCGACAGCTGGACCGACATCGGCGGCCTCTTCTTCATCTTCTTCTCCGGCTCGCCGCCGACCGAGACCGCGAAGTACGTCGACCCGAGCTACACGACGGCGCACGTCACCTTCTTCGCGAAGAACCACCAAGGCGACAACATCCGCCGCATCATCGCCCGCTGCCGCACCTTCATCGCCGAGAACCCGATGGACAAGGCGACGTTCCGGCTCGCGGGTGGTCTGATCGGCGTCCTCGCGGCCGCCAACGAAGAGCTCGTCCGCAACGACATCTTGATGAACTTCCTCGGGTTCTTCACCATCTGGATCATCCTGCTGTTCACCTATCGATCGTTCAGTTGCGGTCTCTATCTGCTCGGGCCCCTCATCGCCTCGAACATCATCGTCAACGCCTACATGGCGGTGAACGGCATCGGTGTGAACATTCACACCTTGCCGCTGGTTACCGTCGGCGTCGGCTTCGGCATCGACTACGGCCTCTACATCGTCAGTCGCATCATCGAGGAGATCCGCATCAAGGGTGATCTCGTCGAGTCGACCCGCGAGGCGCTGGTCACCTCCGGAAAGGCTGTGACCTTCACGGCCGTCACGATGATCGTCAGCACCGCCTTCTGGACGTCCTCCCACATCCGCTTCAACGCCGAGATGGGCCTGCTGCTCGCGATCTGGATGGGGATCAGCTACGTCGGCTCGCAGACGCTCCTACCGATCCTGATTCTCACCTTCAAGCCGAAGTTCATCATGAAAGAGGCGCACTACACGCAGACGCAGGCACAGGCCGCGGCGGCGAAGCGGGCCTAGGGGCGACGATGGAACTCAATCTCTATACCTCGGCGGCGATCGTGCTCGGGTTCAGCTTCCTCGTCGTCGGGCTCGACGAGTACGTCGCCAAGCCTTGGCGGAAGGCGCGCTGGGAGAAGCGCGCCGCTTCCGGCGACAAGGAAGCGCAGGAGATGCTGCGCATCGCGCAATCGGCGCACGTCGTCGACGAGTGATCGTCGTGCGATGACGATGGCGATCCGCGTGCTGCGTATCGTCGGCTTCGCGCTCGCCTTCGTGATTGCCTTCACCGTTTCCCAACGCACCACCTTGGCACGTAGCGGTGAGACCGTGCCCGGTACGCTGTGGGCGATCGGCGCGCTGTCGGTCTTCTTCTTGGTCGGCGCGTTCGCGAGCGAGAGCAGCCAGGGTCCGGAGGCGAACGTGCAGAAGGATCTCCTCTGGGGCCTCGGTCTCGGCGGCATCTTCGGCATCGCTGTCCGCGTCGCGACTGCGTAGATCCGCCGGCGACACCGGCATCGTGTGGAACGGCGTCAGCCGGGAGGCGGCGGTGGCGGCGCCGTGGCGATGCCGATGCGTTCGATGCCGGCGGCGCGGCACGCGTCCATGATCTCGACGACGCGCGTGTAGGGCAACGTCCGCGCCGCGGCGAGCATGATCGTCTTCTCGGGCCGCCCGGCATAGACCGCTGCCAAGCGGGCGGCGACGTCGTCGGACGGGAGCGGCGTGCCGTCGAGCGCGACGCTGCCGTCCGCTGCGACCGTGAGGGTCGGCGTCTCGCGTCCCGCGGCGTCGTCGGCGTGTGCGGCGAGCGGCAGCTCGACCGGCACCTCCTCCTTCAGCATGGGGGCGATGAGCAGCAGGATGACCAGCAGCACGAGGACGACATCGACGAGCGGCGTGACGTTGATCTCGGCACGGATCTCGTCCGACTCGAGTGTGCTTGTGATCATGTCGGCACTCGTTCCGCGTGTGTGACGCCGGTCCCGACCCTCGCCTGCGCTTCGCGGACGGTGGTGTCGGTGAGCCGCGCCACCGCGATCTCCTCGCCCGCGCACTCGGTTGCGGCGAGCAGCCGGCCGATACGTTGGCTGAGGTGGTTGAAGAGCCACACCGCCGGGATCGCGACCATGATGCCGACGGCGGTGGTGACGAGCGCCTCCGCAATGCCGGTCGACACCGTGGCGATGCCGCCGCGGCCGGTCGCGCCGATCTCGCGAAACGCGTTCACGATGCCGATCACCGTTCCGAAGAGGCCGACGAAGGGGGCGGTCGATCCCACGGTGGCGAGCACCCCGATCCCCTTGCGCAGCTCGGTGGCGGTCGCAAGCAGGTAGCGACGAGCCGTCCGGTCGTGAAGCTCGCGCGCGGCCGACGCGGGCACGCGAGCCGTCGCCGTCGTCACGAGCTCCACCAGCGTCGCCGCCGGACTGGCGGTGTACGACGCGGCGAGCCGCGCGGCGTCCGCGACTCCGCCCGAGGTTGCGCGCCAGGCCGCGAGAAACGCCGTCGTCTGCCGTTCGGCGCGGCGAATGCGCAGCCACTTGTCAGCGGCGATCGTGCCGGCGGTGACGGACATTCCCGCCAGCAGCGCGACGACGCCGCGCGCGAGCGGTCCGGTTGCACGCCACAGCTCGACGAACGAAAGCTCCATGCTCTCTCCTTCAGCGCAGGACGAAGCGCACCGGGATCTCCATGACGACGCGGACCGGCCGACCCTCACGATCGCGGGCCGGGCGGAACCGCCACTGCCGTATCGCCGTGATCGCCGCGGCATCGAGCGCCGGGATCGAGCGCGTGACCCGAACCGAGTCCTCGACGTGGCCGCGACGGTCGAGAACCACCTCGAGCACCACCTGCCCCTCGATCTGCATCGTACGCGCCCGTGGGGGATACTCCGGCAGGACGCGCTCGACGAGCTCCGGCTGTGCCGCGACATCGCGGAGGGCGAGCGGCGCGTCGCCGAGGCCGCCGACCGTCCCGCCTGGACGCCCCTCGGCGGTGCCGCCGAGGGTATCGCCGCGACCGCCGCCGACCCCCGCCGCGTCGGTCCGAGTCGACTCCGGGGCAGCGGCGGGAGCCGGTTTGGTCGGGGGCCGCGGATGCGTCACCGGAGGCGTTGTGTCGCGGCGGTGCTCCCTCTTCGGGCGCGGCGAGTGCTCCGGCTCCTGGACCGCGAGTCTCTCGATCTGCGCCGGAACGGTCGGTGGAAGCGCCGGCGGGGACAACGACAGTCCCGGCGCCGGCGGGGGCGCCGGCTCGACGTAGATCAGGCGCGCGAGCGGCTGCTCACGCGCCTGCCGGCGCCCGCCTTCCAGGAGGGCGAGGAACGCGAGCACGAGCGCGGCGTGGAGGGTCAGCGAGACCATCCACACCGCGGGTCGTGTCGCGATGGGCACGTTCAGAAGAATAGCGTGACTCCGCCCCGGACGCCGATGGGATTTCCGGGCGTGAAATGGATGTCGTTCGGCGGGCCCTGCGCGTGAGACGATTGCTTACCGGGCTTGGCCGCGCAGCCGGGCACGACTCCGACTTCGCTGGCGACGCACGTCGTGTCCGCGAATTGCGCCTCCCGCCAGTCGGTGTTCGTCAGATTCAAGATCGCGAGCGACAGCTCCACGTTTCTCCAGCGATACTTCCCGATCAGGTCGAGGAGCGTGTAGCCCCGCGCCGTCAGGCTGCGGTCCTCGATCGCCGGCCGGTCGTCGAGGTAGCGGATGCGGAGCGCGGCGGAGAACCCGTTGCTGAACTCAGTGGTCAGCCCGCCGTTCATGAGCAAGGTCGGCGCGAGCGGGATGGCGTCGCCGTTCGTGAACACGGCATGCGCCCAGGAGAGATCATAGTCGGCGAAGAGCCAGTCGGTGAGGCGATAGCGCGCTTCGAGGTCGACGCCGTAGCGGCGTGTTTTTCCCGCGGGCTCGAAGGTGCCTCCTGCGCCGGTCTCTTGATTGCCGGCGTCACCCGAGAAGACGAGCTCGCTGTCGAGATCGAGCTTCCAGAGCGCGACCGCCGCGTCGAGGCGGTCGAACTGGTGGGTACGCGCGCCGATCTCATAGCCGATCGAGCGCGCGAGCGGCGAGAAATCGGTGTCCTTCGCGAGCAGCCCGTTGCGCGCGTCGTTGGAGTGATACCCCTCACCGAAGTTCAGGTACACGTCGGTGTCGCGCAGCGGGGTGATGACGAGATTCGCCTTCGGGCTGATGATGCCGTCGGTGGTGTTGCCGCTGACGGCCACCGGATCGAAGTTCGGATCGGACGCCTGCTGCGGGAGCCGATTGCGGCCGTCGAAGAGGAAGATGTCGCCGCGCAAGCCGACCTCGAGCCGGATCCAGTCCGTGAAGAAGACCTGCTGCTGCATGAAGCCGCTGAACGAGCTCTCGAGGACGCCGAGCTTGTTGATGGTGAAGAACGGGCGCCGGCGCACCTGGCGTTGGAGGGCGACGCGGATGTCGTCGTTGCGATTCTCGAACCCCACTTGGCTCTGCAGCGGGATGTCGGCGAGCGCCCAGTAGTGGGTGTAGTGCGCCCGTGCGCCGTATAGGTAGCGCTGGTCGTTTTGGAGGATGCCGTCGCCCGGGATGTAGTTCGCGTCGGGAATGACCGGCCCGTCGCCAGTGTCGATGATGGTGTGGTCGGCTTGACGGATGAAGCGCAGGCCGGTGTTCTTGAAGAACGTGAAGTCGGTGTAGAGCGCGAGCTTGTACCGACTGCCGTAGAGTTGAAAGGACCACATGTCGGTGTCGCTCGGCTTGTACTCGTATTGCAGATTCACGTTCTCGCGGTCGCTCTTTCCTCCTTCGCTCGGGTCGATCGAGCCGAAACGATCGAGGACACCAGCGTGGACCTCGCGGAGTGGGATCTGGCCGGAGCCGTGCCATTGCCCGGCGTAGGCGCCGATGGAGAGCGCGAGCTTCGACTCCGCCGTCGGATCGAGAGTGAACTTCGCGAAGGCGTTGTAGCGCGAGTAGCGCTCGGGGTCGTCGAACGGTCCATCGGTGAAGTACGCTTGCGCCGCGAGCAACGTCTTCACGTTGCCGAGCTTGGGCGAAGCGCCGACGACGTAGCGCTGGGTCGCGAACGAGCCGCCCTGGGCGAGTACGAAATTCTCGGCGAACTCGTCCTTGGTGACGATGTTCAAGGCGCCGGCGTTCGCGAAGTCGCCGAGCTGGGCGAAGTACGGACCCTTGTAGAGCTGCAAGCGGTCGACGGTCTCGGGGATGAGGAAGTTCAAGTCGGCGTAGCCCTGCCCGTGAGCGTGTGTCGGCAAGTTCACCGGCAGGTCGTCGACGAACACCGCGAAGTCGGTGCCGTGGTCGGCGTCGAAGCCGCGGATCAGGTACTGCGTCGCCTTGCCGCCGCCCTGATGCTGCGCGACGATGAGTCCGGGTACGTTGCTGAGGATCTCCTGCGTCGTGGCGTGCGGGCGGAGCTCGTAGTCCTTGGCACGGATCTCGTCGGACGAGGCGGCGGAGAGCGGCCGTTTGGCCTCGACGATCACTTCCTCGAGATGCAGGGTCGCGCCACTGACGTCGACGTGGTCGGTCGTCGTCTGCGGATCGGCCGTTCCTTCCACGGTGAGCTCGGCGCGAGCGCGCGGTACTCGTGCGGAGACGATTTGCGACAACGTCATACCCAGGATGATCGAGAGCACACGCAGCATGTGTTCTTCCGCGAACGGCACACGCCACGCCGGTGACGAAGCAGACGCGTCAGCTCCGGCAGGCCGTGAACCATGCAGCCCGGCCGCGATCGAGGACGCGATTCGCGGCTGTCGCAACGGTCTCCCGATCGCTCGACGAGCGATCGGAGCGGGGAGGATCGTTACGCGGGGATTCGCGGCGGCGAGCGGGCTTGGCCGGGACGCGTCGACGCCGCGCGCTCGCCCTCGTAGACGTTCGCGCGCGCGATGAGGTGCCGTTCGATCGTCGGAACCGGCGCGAGCGGCGCGACGTGGGCGACGTGGAGCGGACGGAGCAGGTGGACGTGGAGATCGACCTGCGGAGACGCGGTGAACGCGCGCCTGCCGCGAGCCGGCGCCGGCGGCGGCGTCAAGTCGGCGCCGAAGAGCAACGAGCGACCCGCGCCACGTTCGGTTGCGACGTCGCCGACGTGCATGTGCGGTAGCTCGCCGCCGGCGTGATGATGCGCCGCCGGATGTACCGCCGGTCGCAGCGTGTCGATGCAGAACGCGAGCAGCAGCCCGACGATCAGGCGCGGTCGCCGACGGATTTGACGCTGGCGGTCCACGGCCGATGTAGCTAGCCTCGATGTGACAAAAACTACGCGGCTTTCAAGAGGCGGTCGAGGCGCTGGAAGCGGTCGACGACGGCCGGTGCGCGTCCGACGTCGAGGGTGGCGTAGCCGTCCGGGTGGAGGAGGACGCCGGCGCGATCGAAG
>JACQEO010000075.1 GCA_016200545.1 Deltaproteobacteria bacterium
CGCCGCAGCGTCAGGTGCGCCATCACCGTCAGCGGACTCCGCTTGAGGAACCGCTCCACCACCGCATCCCACCCCATCCGCCACCTCCCAACCCCGAGGCAGCGCTATCTCGCGGACGGACACCTTGAAAGGGGTGCCTCTTAGAGCGGATCATCCTCGCGAGCAGCAACCCCGGCGCCGTCGTGCTCGATCCATTCTGCGGCTGCGGTACGGCCGTCCATGCTGCGCAGAAACTTGAGCGCCAGTGGATCGGCATCGACATCACGCACCTCGCGATTTCGCTGATCGAGAAGCGCCTGCGCGATGCCTTCCCCGCCGTCGCCTTCGAGGTCCACGGCACGCCGAAAGACATAGAAGGCGCGACGGCGCTCGCCGCCGCCGACAAGTATCAATTCCAGTGGTGGGCGGTGTCGCTGGTCAACGCGGTGCCCTACGGCGGGAAGAAGAAGGGCGCCGATTCCGGCATCGACGGGTTCATCTACTTCAAGCCCGACGCGAAGAACACGGAGAAGGCAATCGTATCCGTGAAGGGCGGCGAGAACGTCAGTGTGGCGATGGTCCGCGACCTGGCGCACGTCATCGAGCGCGAGGGCGCCAAGGTGGGCGTATTCATCACGCTTGCCGAGCCCACGGGACCGATGAAGGTCGAGGCGGTCAAAATGGGCTTCTACGAGATGCCGCTTTTCGGCAAGGTGCCGCGTCTGCAAATCCTGACGATTGCGGACCTCTTCGCCGGCAAGAAGCCGGAGATTCCCGCGATCGACCCCGAGACGTTCAGGAAAGCCGCACGCGAAACAACCGAGCAGCAACCGGCCCTCCCAATGGTCGCCCAGCCGGCCGAGCCCTACAGACCATCGAAAAGGCGGCGCCGAACGTGAGTGTCCTAAGTTACCGGTGCAGGTGTCCTAGTTAGGACAGTACCCGGCTTGCCCGGGATGGCGGCTCACGATCCGGTCGATGTCGGTCGCTGCGCCTTGTCCGGTCGCAGGCGATCCACTACGCTCCTGACACCATGCCGACCAAGGACGAACTCTTCGATCGCGCCGTCGATCTCGTCGCCGACGGCGATCTCGACGCGGCGATTCGCGTCTACCAAGACGCGATCGCGCTCGACCCGGCGTTCACCGACGCCGTGCACGGCATCGCGATGGCGTATGCCGACAAAGGGATGTTCGACGAGGCCATCGCCTGGGGACGGAAGCTCGTCGAGCTCACCCCCGACGATACGCTCGCGCACACCAGCCTCTCGATGTTCTATCAGCGCAAAGGAATGATCGCCGAAGCCGAGGCCGAGGGCGCCAAGGCGCGTATGCTCGACTGGAAGCGACAGCTCGCGGAACAGAAGAACGAGGGCGGCGGCTCCTGAGCGGCGGCCGCGTTCCGGAAGGCGCCGCGATGGTGGAGCACAGCGACGTCTACATCGTCGGCCGTCTCATCGAGCGCCTCCGTCTGCTGATCGCGGTCTCCGAGGAGATTCCGACCGAGACCAAGCTCCAGACGCAAGGGATTTTGAAGATGCTGCAGGCGGAGGTCGCCGATCCCGAGGAGGAGCACGACCAAGCGCGCGTGCGCGCGCATTACGCGCTGCTCTACGACGATCTCGAGCCCTACGCCGACCTCGAAGCGCTGCTGTCGGCGATGCGGACGTTCATCTCCTACCTGTGAGCGCCGACGCCGCGCACGGCGATGTGCGCGGGGTCGATCCGAGGAGTGCTACGGAGTGCCGCCTGCGCTGCCTCCGCCCGCCGCCCCGCCAGCCGAGCTCAGGGTGCGCTGACAGGCCTCCTTGTCACGGGTCGCGAGCGCCAACTGGCTCTTGATCGTCTCACGCTCGTTTTTGAGCGAGTTGACCATCTCGGTCTGCTTGGTGAGCTCGGCCTGCAGCGAGGACGCTTGGCCCCACAGCTCGTACCCGATGAAAACGCCCGCGCCGACGCAAACCAGAAGAATCACAACCCACCCAGCATACGTCCATACGACTTCTTTGACCTCTTCCGCTTCGTGACCTTCGCCGTGCTCAGCCATCTGACGCCTCCTGATGCGAGTACGCTGGAATGATCGGCGATACGCCGACTACCAATGCTCGATTCGTGAGCCGAGATAGTGTTTCACGTACGGCCCCGCCTTCCGTAACGCGTCTTCCAAGCTCGGGAAGAGCTCCTCGTGCACCCAGTCGCCGCGAATCCAACAGTCGAATGAGGATTCCTCGCCGAGCGTAAACTCGAGAATACGCTCCCCGATGGGATCGCCGGTAATGATGAAACGGGCCGAACGCCCGGAGTCCACTACCACACCGCGCGCGTCGGGGGGAAGGGCAAGGCGATGTTTCACGCGTTCGAGATCGGCCGCGGGGACGCTCTCGCTCGGCACCATGCACACGGTCGTCCACTCGCCCGCGTCGGGATGTGCCTCCTCGAGGAACTTGAGGTTGATGTCGCTCAGCCGGGTGCGCGCGTGTTCTTGATCGAACTCGTATCCGATGTCGAAGAACCGACTGCCGACCGGCGCGCGTTCCGCGGTGGCGGGACGCGTTCGCTCGTTGGTCTTGCCGGTATCCACCCACCAGCGATTCTCGACCGCCGGCTTGCCGTCGTGTGGATGCTCGACCATGAGAGCGGACGTTTAGCGCGCAGCATCCCGGAACGCAAGAAATCGCCGAGTTGCCGCCTCGCGGCCGTTCCCGTATGGTCTCGCAGCCGATGGCTGAGCACGGCGATCGCCGGTGGGCGCTGATTCTCGGCGCGTCGAGTGGCTTCGGCGAGGCGACCGCGCTCGAGCTGGCGCGGCGCGGTTTCGATATCTGCGGCGTCCACCTCGACCGCCGCGCCGGAATGGCGCACGTCGAGGAGATCACGCGGGCGATCCGCGCCGAGGATCGCGACGCGCTCTTCTTCAACGTGAATGCGGCGGACCACGACAAGCGATGCCACGTGCTCGATGCGCTCGCGGCACGAATCGCCGAGGACGGCGGCGGGAGCGTCCATGTTCTCATGCACTCGCTCGCGTTCGGCAGTCTGAGCCCGTTGATCGGCGGTGGCGACGGCACGCGCTTCGCGACCGCGGCGCAGCTCACGATGACGCTCGAGGTGATGGCGCAGAGCCTCGTGTACTGGGTGCAAGATGCGCTCGCTCGCGGACTCCTCGTGCGCGGGAGCCGGGTGCTCGCGATGACCAGCGCCGGCGCGTCGCGGGTGTGGCCGAACTACGGCGTCGTCTCCGCCGCCAAGGCCGCCCTCGAGTCGTATGTGCGGCAGCTCGCGGTCGAGCTCGGCACGACCGGCGTCACCGTGAACGCGATTCGCGCCGGCGTGACCGATACGCCCGCGCTCCGCAAGATCCCCGGCGGTGAGTGGATGACCCAGCAGGCCGCCGCGCGCAACCCGAGTGGTCGGCTCACCGCGACGACCGACGTCGCGCAGGTGATCGCGATGCTCGCCGGTCCCGAGTCGCAGTGGATCACCGGCACGGTCATCGGCGTCGACGGCGGCGAAGATCTCGTCGCCTGACGACGACTAAGAGGCGTTCCGCGGCCGGGCGGCGCTGCGACGTGTGCCGGTGAGGCGGACCCGCGCCGCCGGGCGCGACAGCGGACGGATCGCGATGCCGTGCCCGAGGCCGTTCATCATGCCGGACGCGAACAGATCCGCCTTGCGCTCGGCGTCCGTCCAAAAGACGTAGTGCCCGATCTCGTGATGCACGGTGTGGATCCACTGCTTCATGCTGTTGTACTTCCGGCCGCGCTTCCAGTTCTCGGGATGTACGAGATGGATCCGGCCGTCCTCGTAGGTGCGGCCGGCCCCTTTGCCCCAGTCGAGGTATTCGAACCACTCCACCGGCGGCGGCTTCAGGTTATAGAAGCGACAAATCATGGTCATCGCACGTCGAAAATCCAACTGGCGATAGGTCGAGAAGAACGAGCGCAGCAACCGATCGACGGTCCGCCGCTCACGTACCGTCGGCAACATCATCCGCATGGTTTTTGATCCTCTGAGAAGGCGTGTTGCCTTCCGGAGGACCTTAAACGCCCCTGCGCTACGGTGTCAACTCGCCCTGATATTATAGTGGGTTATCTATAGGCTACGACCATCCGAGGCGACCGGGCCCAGAGCTTCGAGGTGGGCGGATGTGGATGGACGATGCAGGTGGGCGAAATTCGAGGCGGAACCGTGGCCGCATGAACGCGGGCGCGCTCGAGCGGCCACGGTTCGCCGATCAAGCTCTGGTGTAGCGCGTGCCGCGTCGCGATCCAGTGCGCTTCAGTTTCTTCTCCTTGACCCAGCCGGTGAGCCGCTGCGAGAGCGTACCCGCGGCGACAGTCGGGATGATTTTGCGGACGTCGTTGGCCTTGAACGACCCCTTGGGCAGCCGGGCGAAGACGCGGTTCCAGTCGACGCGCGCCCGCCGTCCCCGCCGTCCGCGTGCCGGGCTCGCGCCCCCGCGTCCGCGTGTCGATCCGCCGCCGACCGCCGCACTGATCTCGGCGAGCAGCGCCTGCCGTTGCTTGTTCAGCTTGTTGATCTGGCTTTCGATCGCCGTCAGCTGACGTTTGCCGGCTCGTTGCAGACGCTTCATCACTGACTGCGCTTGCTTCCGAAGTTCCGCCAAGCCCCCCATCGATCTCGCCGATCGTCTTCCTCGTGCCATATTCGACCCCCCCAGAAGTATGACGCTACGGAATGAAAAATTCCGTCTCTCGATTTTGATCAGCCCTTATCAGACTGATGTCACGGGTGGCAACCCGGTTATGACGCCGCTTATTCAACGGTGGCCCGGCCCTCGGCCGCGACCTCCGTATGGCCTACGACGATCGTTCGCACGTTTACGAATTCGCGAATGCCGTAATGTGAGAGCTCGCGTCCGTATCCGGATCGTTTCACGCCGCCGAACGGCAGGCGCGGATCGGAACGGACGATGTCGTTCACGAAGACCATGCCGGCGTCGAGCTCGCGGGCGAGTGCCTCGGCACGCGCGGGCTCGCGCGTCCAGATGCTGGCGCCGAGGCCGTAGCGCGAGCGGTTGGCGAGCGCGATAGCGTCGGTCTCGTCGGCGGCAATCACCACGGCCGCGACCGGGCCGAAGACCTCCTCGTCGAACGCCGGCATCCCGGGCCGCACCTCGGCGAGCACGGTCGGAGCGTAGAAGAACCCCGTGTCAGGGAGCGTCCGCGCCGCGGTCAGCTGCCGGGCACCGGCAGCGATCGAGGCGTCCACCTGGCGCATCAGCTCGTCGCCGAGATCAGCGCGTGCCAACGGTCCGACGTCGGTCTCGGGACGGCGCGGGTCGCCGACGATCAAGGCGCGCATCCCGTCCGCCAGCGCGCGGGTGAACGCGTCGGCGACCTCGCCGACCACGATGAAGCGCTTGGCGGCGATGCAACTCTGGCCGGAGTTGACGACGCGGGCCTTCACGGCCGCGCGCGCGGCGCGCGCCGGATCGGCGTCGGCGAGGACGATGAATGGATCACTGCCGCCGAGTTCGAGGACACACTTCTTGCACGCTCGTCCCGCGGCCTCGGCGACGCTGGTTCCGGCACGCTCGCTTCCCGTGAGCGTCACGGCACGCACGCGCTCGTCGGCGATGAGTGCCGCGACCGCGTCGGCGGCGACGAGGAGCGTCTGGAAGACGCCCTCGGGCGCGCCGGCGTCGCGCCACACGGACTCGATCGCGAGCGCCGCGCCACTGACGTTCGCGGCGTGCTTCAGCAGCGCGACGTTGCCTGCCGCGATCGTCGGTGCAGCGAAGCGGAACACCTGCCAGAAGGGAAAATTCCACGGCATCACCGCGAGCACCGGGCCTAGTGGATCGAACGTGACGTAACTCTTCGCCGCCTCGGTCGCGATCGGTTCCGCGGCGAGCATGTGTGGCGCGTGCTGCGCGTAGTAGCGGCAGCCGGCGGCGCATTTCTCTACCTCGGCGCGCGCGTCCGTGAGCAGCTTCCCCATCTCATCGGTGATCAAGCGGGCGTAAGTCTCGCGGCGCGCGTCGAGGAGATCGGCGACGCGCGCGAGAAGGCGCGTGCGCGTCTCGAGCGCGACGCGATGCCAGCGCGTGTAGGCGTCGGCGGCGCGGGTCAGGCGCTGCTCGATCTCGTCGAGACGCAGGGCCTGATAGGTGGCGATCGTGGCACCGGTCGTCGGGTCGATGCTGGTAAGGGAGGCGCTCATGCCTCCTGCTAGCGAACGCGTGCGGCGGACGCCAGCGCGCCTCCGCCGGGCTCAGGCCGAGGCGCGCGCGACTCGTCGTTGTCGAGCGGTATGGTTACGGTGAAGGTCGTGCCGTGCCCGCGCTCGCTGGCGACGGTCACCTCGCCGCCGAGCTGCGTCAGCAGGCGGCGCACGATGTAGAGACCGAGGCCGACGCCGCCGTGCGAGCGCGCGTCGGAACTGTCGCCCTGCCGGAACATGTCGAAGATGGCCGGCAAGTGCTCGGGCGCGATGCCGACGCCGGTGTCTTGGATCGTGATCGCGCACGCCCCGCCGACGGTGGTGCAGCTGACGACGACCTCGCCGCGCGACGTGAACTTGAGCGCGTTGCCGACGAGGTTCTTCAACACGATACGGAGCTTGCGGCGATCGCTGCGGACGGCGAGCGCCGCCGGCTCCCAGCGCAAGGTCACGCCCGCGTGGCGAGGAAGGGCGGCGAACTCGCCCGCGAGCTCGTCGAGGAGCACACGCAGCGAGAGCCGCTCGAAGTGCGGCAGGTCGTTGCCGGCCTCGAGACGGCTCAGGTTGAGGGTCGTCTGGATCATCTCGAGGAGCTCGACGCTGGAGGTGCGGATCTTGGCGAGGATGCCCGCGCGTTCATTGTACGCGGGATCGTCCACGAGCATGTCGGTGTAGCCGATGATCACGCTGAGCGGCGTCCGTAGCTCATGCGACATCGTCGACACGAACTCCGTCTTCAGCTGGCTCGCGCGCCGCGCCTCCTCGACGAGGCAGGCGTTCTCGAGCGCCATCGAGGCGAGCTGGCCGATGCCGAGGGCGATGCGCTGCTGCTGCTCCGTGAAGCGCTCGCCGCGCCCGCGGTATCCAGCCGAGAGGAAGCCGATCGGCTCGTCGCCCTGGCGCAGCGTGACGTACATGCTCCTGGTGATGCCGTGCGCGCCGAGCAGTGCGGCGGCGGCCGCGTCGTCGACGTCGGCGGTCCGCACCTGTACGAGCGGGCGTTGTGCGAGCGCGTCGAGCAGGCCGGCGAGCACCTCGGGCGGCAGGCGTACCCGCTGCAGCGACTCCCACTCGTCGGCGGCGTACCCGTCCGCCGAGCCGGTGACGTAGACGTCGTCGCCGGGGAGCCGCACGACGGTGTCGGCGCAGTCGCAGCCGAGCAGCTCGGTCGCGAGTCGCGCCAGCCGCTCGAGAACGACCGGAGTGGTACGCGACGCGAGCATGACGTGACCCGCATGGACGAGCGCGCGCGTCACGTGCGACTCGTCCTCGAGGAGTCGTCGCGAGGCGGCGAGGGCGTCCGCGTCCCGGTGGCGCTCGATGGCGACGCCGGCGAGGTGCGCGGCGCTCTCGATGAGCTCGAGGTCCTCGGCGTCGGGGGGTCGCGGCTCGTGGTAGTACATCGCGAGCGTGCCGAGACAGCTGCGGTTGCTGCCGAGGATCGGCGCCGACCAGCAGGCGCGGAGCCCGTGCGCGAGAGCGACCTCGCGGAAGTCGTTCCACAGCGGATCCTTCGCGATATCGGTGACGATGACCGGCGCGCGGCGGTAGGCCGCCGTCCCGCACGATCCGACGGTCGGGCCGATCACGAGGCCGTCGATGGCGTCGCGATACGTCGCCGGCAGGCTCGGCGCGGCGCCATGCCGGAGGCGGTCGCCGTTGAGAAGGAGTACGGAGCACAGCATGCCGTCGGCGTGTCGCTCGACCATGGTCACGACGGCGGTGAGGATGGCGTCGAGCGGCGCGCCTCCGGTGATGCGCTCGAGGATCTCCGTCTTGCCGGCGAGTACCGCGGCGATGTGCGCGCGGGCGCGGCGGTCGCGCGCGTGCTTGTAGGCGACCACGATCGACCCCGCGAACGCGACCACGAGCGCGAGTCCGCGATGGCCGGCGACGGTCGCGGCGCCGTCGGGAGAGGCCGCGACGGTCACGCCCAGCGCCCCGCTGGCGACGAGGACCGTCGTGAGCTGGGCCAACGCTCCCCACGGAAGCACGATCGCCGACGCCATCACGCCGCAGAGGAGGAGGACGGAGGCGGTCGCCGCGTCGCCGCGCAGCGAGCCCGCGGCGGCGATCGTGACGTAGATCGCGCACACGACGACGGCGGCGACGATCCGGGGCCAGCGTCGGCTCGTGCCAGCGCCGAGCGCGCGAAGTCCGGCGCCGACGATCGCCAGCTGCGCGAGCTTCACCAGGGCGAGGCCCGTGAGCGCCTCGGGGTGGCGCCAGACGTCCGCGACGCCGAAGGCGGCGATCACCCCTATGCTCACCAGCAGGCCGAGCCGCAGCCGCCGCGCCAGGAGGCGCTCCTCCTCGGCCACGATCCAGCGGCGTATCGGCCGCTCGTCCGACGTGGCCGGGTGCTCGTCCGGCGTCTCGCGCGTCAATGTCGTGACGGACCTCCCACGTTCTGTGCGCACTCCCTGCCGCCGTTCCATGGCGGATGCGACGGATGCGCGTCGCGACGGTCGAACAGCAAGCGCGATGCCGCGCAGGGTGGACCGCACGTCGCGTACGATATCGCATGGATTCTCGACGTCGCGGCCGTTTGATACGGTCGTCCGATGGCGACGTTCCTCGCGCGTCGCGCCGCCACGGCGCTCCTCGTCCTGTGTACGGCGTACGGTATGGCGAAAGGCCGAGCGGGGGAGGTCCGGGCGTCCGCCACGCCGGGACCGACGCTTCCACTGTCCGCTGCGCCGACGCCGGCCGCGACGACGGCGACGACGGCGACGTCCGACGTGAGCGATGCCGCGAGCTCTGCGTCCGCGACGATGCGTGTGCACGCGGTGCTCGTGAATGGGGGCGGGCGCCGCGAGACCAACTATCGCTCGCACCTCCAGCACGTGCGAACCCTCGTCGCGTTGTTGACGACGGCGGGTGTGCGGCGCGAGCAGATCGTCGTCTTCAGCGCCGACGGCGCCGATCCCGCGGCCGACCTCGCGACCCGCGAGGACGAGCCGGTGCGCGGCGCGTGGATCCTCCCGAGAAGCGCCGCCGGACCGCTGGGGCCGCAGACCGACTACGTCAGCTCCGCGCTCGAGGGGTACACGCTCCGGCCGGCGCACGTGGAGGCGCTGCGCGCCTGGTTTGCGGAGGAGGGAACGCGCCTGCGTGCCGGCGACACGTTGCTCTTCTACGTGACCGACCACGGCGACAAGAACGAGAAGGATACGACGAACAACACGATCACGCTCTGGGGCGAAGCGCTGTCGGTCGACGACCTCCAGGGTCTGCTCGCTACGGTCGATCCCGGAGTGCGCGTCGTCTTGGTGATGTCGCAATGCTTCGCCGGCGCGTTCGCGCGCCTCATGTACCGCGCGGCGGACGACGCCCTGCCGACGGGGCAGGTGTGCGGCTTCTTCTCGGCGCCGTCCGACCGACCGGCGTACGGCTGCTATGCGGAGAACCGTGGCAAGGAAGGCGTCGGGCACTCGCATCATTTTCTCCGGGCGCTCGCGGAGCTCGGACGCTTCTCCGAGGCGGAGCAGCGCGTGCTCGTGACCGACGACTCGCCGGATGTGCCGCACAGCACGCTCGACGTGTTCGTCGGCGACAGACTGCGCGCCGCCGCCGAGGCGGCGGGTGAGGAGCCGCGCCAGTATGCGGACGGCCTGATCGCGACCGCGTGGCGACAGCCGGCGGCGTTCGAGCCCGCGATCCGCCTCCTCGATCGCATCGGGCAGGCGTTCGGGTCGTTCAGCCCGCGAAGCCTCGCCGAGCTCGACGAACAAGCGCGCGCCCTTCCCGAGCTGAGCGCGCGGCTCAAGACCTACGCGGACCGCTGGCGGGACGCGCTCGAGTCGCTGCGCGTCGAGAATTTCGCGCGCTTTCTCGACGCCGAGCCGGCATGGCGACCGCGTCTGGCCGCGACGGCGCTCGCTGCCCTGAACGCCGACGACCGCCGCGCGACGGTGCGCACGTTGCTCGTCGCGCTCGTGCCCTTCACCGGTCACGACCCCGTACGGCATGCGCGTCTCCTCTCACTGAAGCGCAAGGCCGACGACGCCGCGGCGGCATACTACCGCGCCGAGGTGCGGGTCGGCGTCGTCTTGCGACTACGTGCGGTCTTGATGCGCATCGCTGGCGAGGTTCTGCTCGCCCGTGACGGTGGCGACGCACGCCGGGCCGGCGACGCGCTCGCGAGCTGCGAGGCCTTCCAGCTCGGCGACGTCCCACCGGCGTCGACCGCGGCGTCGCTGCCGGCGCCGCCTCCGTTTCCACCGCTCGCCGCGGAGGAGCGCCTCCTCACGGGGCTCCTACCCGCCTACATGGGGATCGATTTTCGACCGCTCGAGGAGGCGAAGCGTGCGCGCCTCCACGTGCGCAGGGGCGCGGTGAACGTGCTGCACGTCTATCCGGACTCGCCCGCCGAACACGCCGGGGTGGAGATCGGCGACGTCGTCCTCGGCCCTCCGGGGGCGCCCTTCGAGGAGCCGAATCAGGTGCGCGAGTGGACGATGCGGCGCCAGATCGACGTGCCGACGCCGCTCGCGATCGTGCGTGACTCCGAGATGCGCACGATCACGCTCCGCCCGGGACCGTTCCCGCTCACGCTTCCGAAGCTTCCCGGCCCGCCGAAGATCGGCAGCGCCGCGCCGCCGCTCGAGCTCGAGCTTTTCAGGGGTCGGACTGACTTCGCCGCGCCGCGCACCCGACTCCTCTTCTTCTGGGCGACGTGGTGCACGATCTGCAAGCAGTCGCTTCCCGAGGTCCTGGCCTTCGAGGCGATTCGCGGTGTCGATGTCGTCGCCATCACCGACGAGAGCGCGGAGACCCTGCGGACGTTTTTCCACGACGAGCGGGCCGCCTTTCCCGAGGTCGTCGCCCGAGATCCTCGCCGCCGCCTGTTCCAGCACTACGGCGTGAGCGGGACACCGACCTTCGTCCTCGTCGATCGCGCCGGCGTCATCCGCGAATACCAGACCGGGTACCCGCCCGAGGGGCTGCGGATCGAGGGCTGGCACTGGCGCGAGGACGCGAAGGCACTCTCCGCCGAGTGACGCCGTGGTGGCGTGCGGGCTCCCCGATTATCTCCTCGAGAAATGACCAATGGGCGGGATGGTCGCCGGCGACGGAATCGCGCATGACAAGACGCATGCAGATCTCCCCACGCGAAGACCTCCGAGCGACCGAGCGCGGTGCGCGCGCGGCCTCCGACGTGTTTCCCTTCGAGTGCGTCGCCTCGCGGATCGTCGACATGCCGGAGAAGCGCCTCATGCTGGCCGTGCTCCTGGATGCGATCCTTCAGCTCCGCCGCCAGGGATCGACGGGTGCGATCGAGGCCGCCGACTGGATTCACGGCCGCTGGACGGACTCGTCGTTCTCGTTCGTCGCCGTGTGCGAGGCGCTCGGCCTCGATCCCGGTTATCTCGCGCGCGGCGTCTTCGCCTGGGCGCGACAGGCGAATGAGTTGGCGCCGCTTCGCAGAAGTCGATTGCGGCGCTCGCAGACCCGTGCGCTCCGGCTCTCCACGCGCCGACGCCCCGAACGCTCGCTCGCCGCGCTCTGAGCGCACGCGCGGCGGTGTGAACCGTCGCCGGAACGACCGCGCCCCGCAATGGCCAGGCGTCGCCGCCGTTGATACACATCGGCGGAGCGATGGGGGCGCAATCCGCAGAGCCCGTCCGCGCGCGCGCGCGGACGACCGTTGGCGTCCGCAACACGCGCGGCCTCGCGGTGACGCTCGTCCTCGTCACCGCCTACATGATCGCAGAGGTCGTCGGTGGGATCCTCGCGAACTCGCTCGCGCTTCTCGCCGACGCCGCCCACATGCTCGGCGACGCCGGCGCGCTCGGTCTGGCGCTCTTCGCGCTCTGGTTCGCGCGCCGTCCGGCGACCGCGAAGCACACCTATGGCTTCCATCGCACGGAGATCCTCGCTGCGCTGGCGAATGGCGCGACCCTGATCGCGATCGCCATCTCGATCATCGTCGAGGCGTACGGCCGCTTTCGCACTCCGGTAGAGGTGCGGGCCGGATTGCTGATCGTCATCGCGACCGGTGGGTTGCTCGTCAACCTCGTCGGGCTCTGGATGCTGCACGACGACCGCGACGGCGTGAGCCTCAACTTGCGTGGCGCCTGGCTCCACGTCTTCACCGATGCGCTCGGCAGCGTGCAGGCGATCATTGCCGGTGTCCTCCTGTGGACGCTCGGGTGGGTCTGGGTGGATCCCCTCGCGTCGGTGCTGATCGCCCTCCTGGTCGTCTTCTCCGCCTGGGAGCTGTTGCGCGGCGCGACCGCCGTGCTCATGGAAGGCGCGCCCGGCCACATCGACGTCGACGAGGTGCGGAACGCGATCCTCGCCACCCCCGGCGTCGGCGCCGTCGACGACCTGCACGTCTGGACGATCACCAGCGGCCTCGAAGCGCTCTCGGCGCACGTGCTCCTCTGTGACGATCGCCCGCCGCGCCTGCTCTTGAACGACATCCGTGACATGCTGCGCGCCCGCTTCCGCATCGACCACGTCACCATTCAGGTGGAGACCGAGAGCTGCGAGGAGGCCGGTCTCCATCCATGACGAGGCGATGGGGCGACGCACCGCCGAGGAGGCGCGGGTCTCCCGTCCATTGCGCTTCGAGGTGAGCTCGGTGATCGCGGCGCCGGCGGATCGAGTGTGGCAACGCGTCTCGACGATGGCCGGCGTCAACGCCGAGCTCCGGCCGATCGTCCGCATGACGTACCCGCCGGAGGTCGACGCGCTCCGACCCGAGGACGTCGCTCCGGGCGTCCGTGTCTTCCGGAGCTGGATTCTTCTCTGCGGCGTGCTGCCGGTCGACTACGACGACCTCACGCTGCTGCGCGTGACGCCGGGGCGGGCTTTCACGAGTCGTCGACGATGGGGAGCCAGCGCCGCTGGGAGCACGAGCGCCTGCTCGAGGACGTCCCGAGCGGTTGCCGCGTGACCGACCGCGTCGCCTTCGAACCGCGTGTGCCGCTCCTCGGTCCGCTCTACCGTGCCATATTCCAGCTGGTCTTCCGCCACCGCCACCGCCGCCTACGCGCGGAGTTCACGGGCGTGGCGCGGACGTAGCGGCGAGCGCCAGCGCCGTACGCGGGCATCCCGCCCGAACGCCAGGAACGCATCTTCGAGCCCTTCACGCAGTACGACGGCGACATGGGAGCCGCGGGGCTCGGACTCGCGATCGTACGCGACATCGTGTAGGCCCACGGCGGGCGTGTCCTGCTCGAAAGCGCTCCGGGCCGGGGAACGCGCTTCACCCTCGAACTGCCCCGCGGCTGACGGCATGACGGCCCTGCTCATCGATGCGGATCAACGCATCGACGGACGGGAGATCGCTTGCCGGACGAGTTCGATCCGCGTTACACACCGACGCGAACCCCAGTGGCCCGTACGAACTGCTGTGCTGCCCGGAGCGAAGGCTGCATTCCCGCCGGGACGCCGGCGGGCGAGCGGCGATGACCGTCGCCGTCACCGACACGGCCGCGGCGGTCGCGCGAGTCCGGGCCTGGGAGGCCGAGCTCCCCGAGGACGAGCGGCTCTTCGACGATCCGCACGCGCACCTCTTCGTGGGTGGGACGGCCGCCGACGAAGTGACCGGCCTCTTTCTGTCGGCGCCCCTCTTCCGCGAGGCCGTGCGATTGCGGACGCGCTTCATCGACGATGCCGTCCGGGCGGCGTTGGGGGATGGCATCCGCCAGATTCTCATCCTCGGTGTCGGCTTCGATTGCCGAGCGCTCCGTCTGGATGAGATCGCCACGTGCGGCGCCATCGTCTTCGAGGTCGATTATCAGGAGCAGCTCGCGCACAAGGCGGCGATTCTAGGCGCCGCCGGCGTGTCGCTTCCGCTGTGGGCTCGATCGGTGCCGTGCGATTTTACGGCCGACGACTTCGATCGCCGGCTGACCATCAATCTGGCCGGCGCCGGTTTCGATCGGGGTGCACCGGTGGTGATCGTGTGGGAGGGGGTGGTGAGCTACCTCAACGATGAAGCATGCGACCGGAGTCTGCGGTGGATGGCGGCGGTCGGCGGTGCGGGCTCACGGCTGGTATTCAACTACACGGTGGCACGCTTTGATCCGGCGCGGCTCCCGGCCCGCATCGCCGCCGCCGGGTTTGCGCGTCTCGACGATGCGGACCTTGGCGAGGTTCATCGACGCTATCTTCCCGGTGAGCCCCCGGGCGAGGGCGAGCTCTATCACCTCGCCGTCGCCTGGCGCTGACGGCTAGCGACGCGTGCGTCGCGACGGCGAATTGGATCGCGGCGGGCGACTGTGCGATACGTCGCGGGAGGCCACGCACGATGTACTTCGCCGACGAGCCCGAGCACGTCACGCAGCTCCGCGACACGTTGCGGAGGTTCGCCGCGGCGGAGATGCCGCGCGAGAAGCTGCGCGAATGGGACCGCGCCAACGCCTTCGATCCCGCCGTCTTCCGCAAGCTCGCGGCGCTCGGCGTCTGCGGGCTCACGATCGATGCAGAGTATGGCGGGGCAGGGCGCGACCTCGTCGCCGCGATCGCGGTCATCGAGGAGCTCAGCCGCGGCGGCGCGGCGATCGCCGGACCGTACATCCACTGCGCGTTCTACGGCGGCCTCAACATCTCGGCGAACGGCTCGGCGGCGCAGAAGCGCGCGCTGCTGCCGCGGCTCGCGCGCGGCGAGATCCTCTTCGCCTATGGCCTCTCCGAGCCCGACGTCGGCGGCGACCTCGCGAGCGTCACCACCACCGCGCGGCGGAGCGCCGACGGACGCCACGTGATCGTCAACGGCACGAAGCGCTGGTGCACGGCGGCGCGCATCGCCGATTACATCTACTGCTTGGTGCGTTCGGACGCCGTCGCGCCGCGCTACCGCAATCTCTCCTTCTTGCTGGTGCCGACACGCTCATCCGGCATCACCATCACCACGATTGATCATCTCGGCCTGCGCTACGCAGAGACGACCGACGTCATCCTCGAGGACGTCGAGGTGCCGATCGAGAACGTCGTCGGCGGCGAGGCGGGGTGGAACCAGGGCTGGCGCATGCTCGCCGGGCCGGCGCTCGACGTCGAGAAGCTCGAGATCACCGCCGTCACCCTCGGCATCGCCACGGCGGCGGTCGAGGATGCGTGGGCATACGCGCAGGAGCGCGAGCAGTTCGGGACGCCGATCTCGGGCCATCAGGCGGTGCGTCACGCGCTGGTCGACGCGCGCACCAAGTTGCAGGCGTGCCGCCACATGCTCTACCACGCCGCGTGGCTCGCGCAGCAGGAGCGGCCGTGCAGCGTCGAGACCTCGATGGCGAAGCTCTTCATCGGCGAGACCGCGGTCGAGATCGTCCTCGCCTGCCAGCGCGTCATGGGCGCGTACGGTTGCGCCGCCGGCCACGACATGGAGCGCTACGTGCGCGACGTCGTCTGCATGCCGATAGTCGGCGGCTCGTCGAACATGCAGCGCAACAACATCGCGAACCGCCTCCACTTGGCGGGCGGCTGAGCGCGTGGGCGTCGTGCGGCGCGTGCCACAGGACGCCCATGCGCGTCAGGCGGCGCGCACGTGCTCGGCGTTCCACGCGGCGACCATCGCCGCCGCCTGGCGCGCGTCGTCGTCGTTGACCGCGCGCGCTTGATAGGTCAGCTCGAGCGTGACGCCGTTCGGGTCGCCGAAGTAGATCGACAGCCACACGCCGTCGTGGTCGACGGGGCCGGTGACGTGGATGCCCTGCTTTGTGAGGTGCGCCTGCCAGGCGGCAAGCGTCTCGCGCGAGTCGACGGAAAGGGCGAGGTGGCGCACCCAGCGCGGCAGGGAATCGTGCGCACTCGGCGTCAGTCCGTCGATGTCGAAGAAGGCGATGACCTCGCCGCTCCCCATGGCGAAGAACGTGTGTAGGTAGGCGCGCGTGGAGCCGGTCTCGGGATCGGCCTCACCGCGGACGGCGTGGACGAGCTTGAACCCCATCACCTCGGTGTAGAAGCGAGCGGTCTCCTTGGTGCTGGCCGTCGGGTACGCGACGTGGTTGAGCGCGGTCGCAATCGTCGGAGTCGGCATCGAACGTCCTCCTCTTTCAGAGCGTCAGTGGGTTGATGGATGGCTCGGGTGATCCGCGGCGGCGCCCGCGAGGAGCGCGTCGGCGATCTCGCCCGCTGTGTGGATGGTGATGCGCGCGTCGGCGACAGCGGCGCGCAGGACGTCGGCGAGGACAGCGCAACGGGCCTCGTCGACGCCGGTGATGAACGCGTGGCAGATGACGAGAAAGAGACCGCCGCGGCTCGCGACCTGCTGGAGCGCGCCGAGCCACGTGGCGCGCACCGCGCTGGGGTCGGCCGGCTCCGGGCGCAGGTAGTGAAAGCCGTCGACCGCCGGCCAGACGAACGGGATCTGCGCCAGGCCCGAGGGGAGCAGCTGCGGCCGCATGGCGTCGCCGAGGCTGGCGTCGTAGCGGTAGCCGAGGCGACGGAGCGCCGTCTCGGTGTGCGCCGTGCGCGCGCCGCCGGGCGCGCGGAACCCGACCGGGCGGACGCCGGCTGCGCGCGCCAGCGCCTCGGTGGCGCGCGCCGCGCGCTCGTCCTCGTCATGCGGAGTGAGCTGGCGCCACGGCTCGTGCGCCCAGCCGTGCATGCCGAGCTCGTGACCGTGGCGGACGACGTCGGCGACGGCGTCGGGATGATGGACGCCGTTCCAGCCCTCGACGAAGAACGTCGCCCGCACGCCGGCCGCGGCGAGGAGCGCGTAGAGGCGGGGATAGCCGACGGCCAGTGACGGATCGGTGCCGTCGGCGCGTGGGCCGTCGCGTAGGCCGGCGCCGACGTCGGCGGCCTCGCCCATGTTGTCGAACGTGAAGCAGGCGAACGCGTGCGGCGTCATGGCTCGCGCACCAGGCCGTGGAACATGATCTCGACGAGGGTGTCGGCGTGCGCTTCGATCGTCGCCGGCGCGCGCACGTCGAGCTCATGCGTGAGACGGAGCATTGCGGTCGCGCTGAAGACGTACGACGCGGCGCCGACGCAGAGGAAAAGCAGGTGCGCGCGCGGCAGCGGCTTCGCCCAACCCTCGCGCTGCCCGGCCGCGAGGGTCTCCTCGAAGGGGCGGATGAGCGCCCCGACGTGACGGCGCACGAGCCAGCGCAGGCGCGGGGTGTCGTGGGCCCCCTCGCGGATCATGAGATGGGTGACGTCGGGATGCTCCGCCGAGAACCGTACGAAGCGGCGGACGAGGATCTTCAGGCGCTCACGCGAGCCAACGTCGCGCAGCTCCGTCGCGCTGCCGTCGAACGCCGCATGCAGCCGGCCGAGCGCTTCCTCGACGACGGCCCTCCAGAGCAGGTCTTTGGTGCGAAAGTGGTAGTGCACGAGCGGGTGGGTGACACCAGCCTGGCGGGCGATCTCGGCGGTGCGCGTGCCCTCGTACCCGTGCTCCGCGAACTGCGCGCGCGCGGCGGTGAGGATGCGTGCGCGCGCCCCGGGGGCGTCCGCGGAGGCCGTTCGGCGCGCTGCGGTCGCGACGGTCGCGAACGAGGGCAGCGATGGCGTCAGGCGCGCCCGCGCGTGCCGCGTCGCGGAGGGCGGCTTAACGAAACGTCGGTTGGCCTGAACAGTCATTCAGGGCGCGACTAACAGCTCCGCGTGCACGCTGTCAACCGTTATCGCGGCCGTCACTGGCATTGCGTGGCGGCGCCGGCCTGCTATGGATCGGCGCTGCCGCGAGCGGGAGGGCCCGCGGCGGGGAGGCGACGGCATGACGGGTTCTGCGCTCGCACGGCTCATCGAGAACGGTGGGGTCACCCTCTATCCGCTCTTGCTGTGCTCGATCGTGAGCGTCGCGGTGGCGATCGAGCGCGCCTGGACGATCGCGCGCGCGACGCGTGCGCGCGCCCGCGTCCACGAGCTGGTGCTGCGCGCCGCCGCGCGCGGCAATCTCAGTGAAGCGCTGGCCATCGTGCGCATGAGCGGCTCGCGGTACACGACGGTCTACGAGAGCGCGCTCACGCACGGCGAGGGCGAGAACCGTGCGCAGCTCGCCGAGCGCCGCGACGTCGCGAGCGTGCGCGAGCTCCGGCGCTACGTCTGGCTCCTCGGCACGATCGGCAGCCTGGCGCCGTTCATCGGCCTCTTCGGCACCGTCGTCGGCATCATCCGTGCCTTCGACAACATGGCCGCGACCGGCTCGGGCGGGTTCGCGGTGGTCGCCGCCGGGATCTCGGAAGCGCTCGTCGCCACGGCCGGTGGTCTGGTCGTCGGTGTGGTCTCGATCTTCGCCTACAACGCCTTCATGGTGCGCATCGCCAACACCGCCGCGGCGTGGCGTGAGTGGACCGACGAGCTGCTGACGGCGCTCATCGACGGCAAGATCGGCGAGGAGCCCGTCCGTGTCGCTCGGTCGCACTGACGCCGATGGCGACGACGAGTCGATCGTCGCCGAGATCAACGTCACGCCCCTCACCGACATCTTCCTCGTCCTCTTGATCATCTTCATGGTGACGAGCAGCGCGCTCACCAATCAGGGGAGCAAGGTCGACCTGCCGCGTGCCGACGCCGGCGCCGGCGACACGAGCGGGGTCGTCGTCACCGCGACAGCCGACGGCAAGGTGGAGGTCGACGGCCGCGCGCTCGCGATCGATCAGCTCGGGGGGGTGCTCGCCGCCGCGCTCCAGCGGGGGCCGTCGAAGAGCGTCGTCCTGCGCGGCGACCGCACGATGGTGCTCGAGCAGGCGGTGCAGATCATGACCATCGCCAAGACGGCCGGCGCCGACAAGATCTCGATCGCCACCGCACCGATGGAGCGGCGATGAAATTCGGTCTCTTCTACGAGCACCAGCTCCCTCGGCCGTGGGACGACGACGGCGAGCACACGCTCCTGCAGCAGGCGCTCGAGCAATGCGTGCTCGCGGATGCGCTCGGCATCGAGTACGTGTGGGAGGTCGAGCATCACTTCCTCGAGGAGTACAGCCACTCGAGCGCGCCCGAGATCTTCCTCGCCGCGGTCTCCCAGCGCACCAAGTACATGCGCCTCGGCCACGGTATCGTGCAGACGCCGCCGGCCTTCAACCATCCGGCGCGGGTCGCCGAGCGCATCGCCACGCTCGACTTGGTCTCCGGCGGGCGCGTCGACTTCGGCACCGGCGAGTCGTCCTCCGAGGCCGAGCTCGGCGGCTTCCTCATCGATCCGGCCGAGAAGCGCCCGATGTGGGAGGAAGGGCTGCGGGTGGCGCTGCGCTGCCTCACCGAGGCGCCGTTCACCGGGTACGCGGGGAAGTACGTGACGATGCCGCCGCGGAACGTCGTGCCGAAGCCGCGGCAGAAGCCGCATCCACCCGTGTGGGTGGCGTGCAGCCGGCGCGACACCATCCGCCTCGCGGCCGAAAAGGCGATCGGCGCACTCACCTTCGCTTTCATCGATCCCGAGGACGCGCACCACTGGGTCGACGACTACTACGCGACGCTCGCAGCGAAAGGCGTGCCGATCGGCGACGCGGTGAACGCCAACCTCGCCTGCGTGTCGACGTTCATGTGCCATCGCGACGAGGACGAGGCGTTGCGGCGCGGCCTCGAGGGCGCCAACTTCTTCGGCTACTCGCTGGCGCACTACTACGTCTTCGGACGTCATCGTCCCGGCGTCACGGACGTGTGGGCGGAGTACCAGCACCGCCGTGCCGAGCACGGCTACGATCCCGCGGCGGTCCAGGCCGCCGCTGCCAATGCCGACCGCCTCGGCGCCAAGGTGGTCGAGGGCGGTATCGGCGGACTGCGTGGCGCCGTTGGTACCCCGGAGCAGATCCGGCAATTCCTCCGTCGCTACGAGGAGGCCGGCGTCGACCAGGTGATCTTCATCAGTCAGGCGGGAAAGAATCACCACGAGCACATCACGGAGAGCCTGGAGCTCTTCGGCCGCGAGATCCTCCCCGAGTTCAAGGAGCGTGACCTCCGTGCCGAGCGCGACAAGGCGCGGCGCCTGGCGCCGGTCGTCGACGCGGTGATGGCGCGGAAACCGGCGAGCGATCATCCGCCGCTGCCGACACCCGACTACGCGTTCCCGGCGATCCCGCGCGACCAGGCCGATCGCGCCGGCGCCGACGAGTTCCACCGCTTCCTCGACAAGGTCGCGGAAGACGCGGCGCAGGGGGACCTGTCGGCGATCGACGCCCTGCGGAACGGCTAGCCGCGTCTCCGCCTACGCGACCTTCGCGATCCTCGGCGGCGCCTCGACGGCGCGCGGCTCCTGTCGGTACGCGTCCCAATCGATGTGGCGCGTGCGCCACCAGTACTCGGTCGTCGTCCCCGACCAGTTGTTGGTGATGCGGCCGTCGGCGCGCTTGTACCAGCTCTTGCCGGTGCGCGCCCACACCGTCGCGTCGAGAATGCGGCGCAGCTGCTCGTTGTAGGTGCGCATCGCCTCGGGACGGACGTCGAGACACTTGAGCTGGCGACTCTCGAGCGCGCGGATGCACTCCAGGACGTAGCCGACCTGGCACTCGATCATGAAGAGGATCGAATTGTGGCCGAGGTTGGTGTTCGGTCCGTAGAGCATGAAGAAGTTCGGGAAGCCGGCGACCGCGACGCCGAGATAGGCCTCGGCGCCGTCTTTCCATGCCTCGTCGAGCGCGCGCCGTCCGAGACCCTCGACATGCATCGGGGCGAGGAACGACGTCGACTCGAAGCCGGTCGCGAAGATGATGACGTCGACGGGGAAGGACCTGCCGTCGCGCGTGACGATGCCGTCGGCGCGCACGCGCTCGATCGGCGCGGTGACGACCTGCACGTTGTCGCGCGTCAGCGTCTGGTAGTAGTCGTCGGAGATCAGGATGCGCTTGCCGCCGATCGGGTAGTCGGGCACCAGCGCTCGCCGCAGCTCGGGGTCGGTGACGTGCTCGCGCATGGCGCGGTCGGCGTGTCTGGTCACCAGCGCGCTGAAGAACGCGTTTTGCCGAAAGATCGGGAAGCGCGACTCGTAGGCCGCCCACAGCCGCCATCGATAGAGGCGCGCGAGCAGCGGAACGTTGGTGAAGAGCCAGCGCTCGAGCGCGCGGTACGGGCGATCGCGCTTCGCGATCATCCAGTTGGCGCTGCGCTGGAAGATGGTCAGCCGTTCGACCGTCGGCGCGATCTCCGGGATGAACTGGATCGCGCTCGCGGCGTTGCCGATGACGGCGACGCGTTTGCCGCCGAGATCGACGTCCGGCCGCCAGCGCGCGGAGTGGAAGGCGGTGCCGTTGAAATCCTCGAGGCCGGGGATGCCCGGATACGCGGGGCGGTTCAGCTGGCCCGTGCCGCTCACCAGGACCTCGGCCTCGATCTCTTCACCCGTGGTGGTGCGTACGCGCCAGACGCCCGCGTCGGCGTCGAAGCTCGCGGACGCGACCTGGCTGTGGAAGCGCACGTGCCGCAGCAGGTCGTACTTGCGTGCGCAGTGGTCGATGTAGGCGAGGATCTCCGGTTGCGGCGCCCACTTCCGTGACCAATCGGTCTTCTGCTCGAACGAGAAGCAGTAGACGAACGACGGCGAGTCGCATGCCGCGCCCGGGTAGGTGTTGTCACGCCAGGTGCCGCCGATCCGGTCGGACTTCTCGAGGATCGTGAACGACTCGATGCCGGCGCGCTTCAGCTGCATGCCCATGCAGAGCCCGCCGAAGCCGGACCCGATGATGGCGATGCGGGGGTGACGGCCCGTGTCGTGACGCATCCCGGCTACTATTATGTCGGGCCGGCGGCTCCGGCAAGAATCGCGCGCGAGCCGTCAACGCCCGCCGCCGTGACGATGGCGGTGGTGAGCGTCCGAGACGTGTGGGTGATCGTGCGTGAGCGCGACGTGGCGATGCGGGTGGGAGTGCGGCTCCGACCACGCACCGGCGTGCGCGTGACGGTGGTGCTCGTCGTGGACGTGGGCGTGCTCGTGCTCGAGCGACTCGTGCGTATGGACGTGCGCGTGGCGCTCCTCGAGGAGGAGCCCCACGCCCGCCGCCATCGTCAGCGCCGCGATCGCCGTCGCGCCGTCGAGGCGCTCACCGAGGAGCGGCACGGAGAGTGCCGCACCGATGAAAGGCGCGGTGGCGAAATACGCTGCCTGGCGGGCGCTGCCGAGCAGCCGGAGTGCGCGCACCGCGAAGATCAAGCTCGCCCCATACGCGCCCGCGCCGAGGAGCAGTCCCGCGCCGGCCGCGGCGATCGTCGGTGAGCTCTGGCCGGTCACCCAGGCGATGAGAAGCATGCTGGCTCCAGCGGCGAGGCCCTTGATGCGGACGACCTCGATAGGATCGCGCAGCGAGAGCCGCTGGCTCAAATTGTTGTCGATCGCCCAGCTCGCGCACGCACCGGCGACCGCAGCGCACCCGAGCCAGTCGGGAGGGGCGCTTCCCGCGCGCGCGGTGACGAGCACGGCGCCGGCGACGATCAACACCGCGCCGCCCGCCGCGCGCGCCCCGAGGTGCTCGGAGAAGAGCGTCGTCGCGAGGATGATCGTGAGCGGCGCCTCGAGATTGAGTAGCAGCGACGCCGTCGCGCCGGGAAGATGTCGTACGCCGACGAGCAGGAGCCACGGCCCGACCATGCCACCGGCGACGACCACGCCCACGATCAGCGGCGCGTCCTTCAGCGTGAGCGGCGCCTCCCGTGTGGTCGCGGTGTCGTCCGCCCGTCGCGCGCGCACGGCGACGAGCGCGAGCCCGGCGCCCAGGTAGAGCAGGGCGGCGAGCACCACGGGCTCGACCGACGGCACGAGGAGCTTCGCGAGCGGCGCGCCCGTGCCGAAGAGCACCGCTGCCGCGAGCGCCTGGGTCGCGCCCGCTGTCCGCGTCCCGTCCATGACTACGCCGATCGCGCGCGGAACCATGCGATCGTGCGCGCGAGCCCATCGTCGAGTGGTACGCGCGGCTCCCACCCGATCGCGTCGCGGAGCTTGGCGTTGGACGCCACGACGTGCGGGTTGCCGGCGAGGCGCTCGTGCGCGCAGCTCACCGGGACCCCGAGCAGGCGCCCGAGCGTGAGCGCGACGTCGCCGACGGAGGTCGTGCGATTGCTTCCGAGGTTGAAGATCTCTCCCGGCGTCCCCCATAGCCCGAGGGCGATGAGCGCCGCCACGACGTCGTCGACGTAGGTGAAGTCTCGGATCGGCCGGCAGCTCGCGATCTGGACGCGTCCTTCCCGCAATCCTCGGCCGACGAGCTCAGGTACGAGGAACACGGGGCCCTGCCCGCCGCCGTACGTATTGAAGTTGCGGACGACGATCGCCGTGACACGCCCGTCGCGTGCTGCGTCGAGACAGAGCCGCTCGGCGGCGAGCTTGGTCGCGGCGTACACACTCGCCTCACTCACCGGCGCGCCTTCGTCGAGGGGCGTGGTCGCTCCCGCCGCGTATACGGAGGCACTCGAGACGAAGACCAGCCGGCGCCCGCCGGCGGCGTCGACGAGCGTCGCGGTGCCGCCGACGTTGACGGCGCGGGCGCGTGCCGGGTCGCGCTCGCAGGCGCGCGGGTCGGCGATGCCGGCGAGGTGAAACACCAGATCGACGTTCTCGAGACAACGCGCGACCGTCGCCGGATTGCACACATCGCCGCCGACGGACGCGACCGCGCCGGCGACATCGCCCGCGGACGGCGCGGGTGGTGCGACGCCGTCGAGGGCGACGATGCGGCCGTGGAAGCCGGCGCGAACGAGCTCCCGGCACAGATGGCGGCCGAGGAATCCGCTGGCGCCGGTGACGAGAACGCGGCGGGGAAGCCGATGCATCGTCCGTCGAGGTGTAACGCGCCCAGGGCCGAGCTGTCTACGAGGCGTGCGCGATCACCTGCCGTCGAAGCGCTCGAGCTTGCGATAGAGGGTGCGACGGTCGAACCCGAGCACCTGCGCCGCGAGCGTCTTGTTGCCGCCGACGGCTTCCATGACGCGGCGAATGTAGCGGCGCTCCACCTCCTCCATCGGCGGTAGCTGCGAAGGGTCGTCGCTCCCGATCACGAGCTGCTCGGGGCGATACTCGCGAATCGCGTCCGGGAGATCCTCGACGCCGACCTCGACGTAACGGGTGAGCGCCACGGCGCGCTCGATGCAGTTTTGCAGCTCGCGGACGTTGCCCGGCCAGGCGTACGCCAGCAGACGTTCGGCCGCCGTGGGTGAGATGCCGGTGACGTGCTTGTCGACGCGCGCGGCGCAGCGGTTCACGAACTCTTGCGCGAGCAGCAGGACGTCGCTGCCGCGCGCGCGCAGCGGCGGCAGCTCGAGGCGCAGGACGTTGACGCGAAAATACAAATCCTGACGAAATCGCTGCTCAGCCACCGCCGACTCGAGATCGCGGTTCGTCGCGGTGACGAGTCGAGCGTCGAACGGGATCTCTTCCGCGGCGCCCAGCGGGCGGACGGTGCGCTCCTGAATCGCGCGCAGGAGCTTCGGCTGGAGCGCCAGCGAGAGGTCGCCAATCTCGTCGAGGAACAACGTGCCGCCGTGCGCGCGCAGAAAAAGGCCGGTGCGCGCGTGCCGCGCGTCGGTGAACGCGCCACGCGCGTGGCCGAACAGCTCGCTCTCGAGCAGCGACTCCGGAACCGCCGCGCAATTGATCGCGACGAACGGTCCGTCGGCGCGCCGGCCCCTTTGGTGCAGCGCGCGCGCGACGACCTCCTTGCCGGTGCCGCTTTCGCCAGTGATGAGTACGGGCGCGTCGGCGTCGACGATGCGCTCGAGCAGCTCGTACACGCGCTGCATCGCCGGGCTGTCGCCAAGGAGCTCGGCGAAGCGGCGGCTGGCTTCGACGGCGCTGCGCAAGCGCGTCACTTCGAGGCGTAGTCGATGATGTCCCACCGCCCTGTCGACGGCGACGATGAGGGCGTCCATCTCCACTGGCTTGGTGATGAAATCGTACGCCCCGGCGCGAATGGCGCCGATCGCGGTCTCGAGGTTACCGAACGCCGTGATGACGATGACGGGAAGCTCGGGCCGTTCCGCCGCGACTCGCCGGCAAAGATCGAGCCCGCTCAGGCCGCGCATGTTGAGATCGGTGACGACGGTCTCGAACTCCGCGGTATGGAGCTCGACGAGCGCGGTAGCGGGGGCGGTGTGACAGCTGACCGCGAAGCCCTCTTCCGCGAGCGCGCTTTCGAGGAGCTCGCACATCCGCGCGTCGTCGTCGACGACCAGAATCCGGCCTCTCACGTGCGCGCTCGATCGGTCGCGGCGTCGACGCGCGCCGGCCGGAGAAACACGTCGAACCGAGTACCGACGCCGGGTGTGCTGTCCACCGTGATCCAGCCGCCGTGCTCGCGCACGATGTCGTAGGCGATCGGCAAGCCGAGCCCGGTGCCCTCGCCAGCGCCTTTGGTCGTGAAGAAGGGCTCGAAGATGTGGGGAACGGCGTCGGGCGAAATCCCGCACCCTTGGTCGGCGATGGTGATGTGTACGTGCTCGGTGTCGGCGCCCTCATCACGTGGTGCTTGCACGCGCGTGGTTGCGACGTCAACGGTGAGCGTTCCGCCGCCGTCCATCGCTTGGATGCCGTTCAGCACCAGGTTGGTGAGCGCTTGCTGGAGTTGGTTTTCATCGACCTCGGCCAGCAGCGGCGCCGAGCGCTCCAGCGTCCGCAACGTGACGCCGCGCTTCTCCGCGATCGGCGACAGCATCGCGAGTGTATGGCGGGTGATCTCGACGACGTCGCGCGCCCCGAGGCGCGGTCCGCGCCGGCGCGCGAAGTCCAAGAGCTGGCGGATGATCGTCGTCATCCGCTCGGCCATCTCGGTGATCACGTCGAGCGTGCTCGCTAACTCCTCGGTCGCGTGCGTGCTCGCGCGCACGCGCTTGGCACGTCCGAGAATGACGTTCAGCGGTGTGCCGAGCTCGTGCGCGATTCCGGAGGCGAGCTGCCCGACGGTCTTGAGTCGGTCGGCGTGGCGGAGCTGTTCGACTGCGGCGATTTTGGCCTCGATTTCGGCGGCGACCTGCCGGTTCGCGTCGACGAGACGGTCGCACATCGCGTTGAGCTCGTGGCCGAGCTCGCCGATCTCGTCGCGCTGCTGAACGTTCAAGCGATGGGACAAGTCGCCGGCGCCGACCCGTCGCGCTTGCTCGCAGAGGGCGCGAATCGGTCGTCCGACGAAGAGGAGCCCGAGTACGATCGCGATGATCCCGCAGACGGTCGCGATGACGAGCGCGGCGACGACCCCGTGCAGTACGCTGGTGCGCAGGTAGCTGCGTTGCTGCTGCAACGACTCGGAGATCTCCAGCGCCGCCGCCCGTCCGCTCGGAGCCGAGATCGGTATGTAAGCGTAGCGCCGTTCCTCGTCACCCTCGTGGTACTGCGAGCGGACGATCTGTCGGCCGTGACGGAGCCCGGACAGCTCGTCGACGGGTACCGCGGGGCGCGCCTCCGCGCCGTCTTCGTTGCCGTCGAGCCAGACCCACCGAATGCGGACGTCACTGACGCTGTCGTCGGCGTGACGTACGAGATCTTGCGCGCCGGTCTCGTCCTGGCTCTGCGCCACCGCCTCGACCGAGGCGCGTAACACGCGGCCGAGCAGCCGCTCGAGCTGCCGCCGCTCGGTCTCGAAGAACGCGATCTCGCGTGTGACGCGTACGTAGGCGCTGACACCGGTCACGGCGAAGATCCCGAGGATCAGCGCGATGGTGAGCTTACGAGCAAGCTTCATTGCATCCTCTCATCTCATCGTCGGTTCGGTGCTTCTGGGCTGTGCGGAGGACGATTTCCCAAGTCTACAGCATCTCGCATGCCGAGCTCTCCACGCGCCGTGGCCCGGGTTCGAGGTCCAGGCGGAGTTGCAAACGCGCGGCATCGTAGCGGATCGCCCCATCGAGTCGTACTCGCGCCCCTGGGCGGAGGCGGCGGGGGTGGAAACCGCGCCGCTCACGGACCTGAAGTGCATGATCCCTCCGTGGAGCTGCGATCCGCGGGCCAATCGGCTCGGCCGGGCACGGCATGTGCTTAAAGGCAGGTGCACCCGGCGGCTCGTCGCCGCCCGGTGCGACGGTCGAGCATGCAGGAGCAACCGAACCCTACAGCACCTGTCCCGCCGCGTGCGAGGCGAAGAGCTGTCGATCCCGCGCTGGCGCTCCTGGTCGCGATCTCCCTGGCGATCAACGTCTGCGGAATCACGTGGGGCCTTCCGAACGTGGTCGACTGGGCGATCGACTCGATCGCGCCGCTCGGTCCGCTCGCCTACGTGCATCAGATGCTCCATGGCGGGCATTGGTGGACGAAGTACCCGTCGCTGCACTTCACCGTCCTCACGATCGTCGACGCGCCGTATCTCGCCCTCCTCGCCGCGCGTGGGACGCTGCACACGATCGTCCCGCGCTTTCCGTACGGATTGACGGAGCCCGCGGAATCGCTCGGCACGTTGGTGCTGATCGCGCGCCTGGTGAGTGCGACGATGAGCGCGGGAGCGACGGCGGCGGCCTTCTACCTCGGGCGCGCGCTGCACGGGCGGCGCGCGGGATTCATCGGCGGCCTCCTCTTCGCGGCGTCGCCGCTCACGGTCTACTACTCCGGCACCGGCAACCTCGACATCCCGTATCTTTTCTGGAGCAGCCTGGCGTTCGTCGCCCTGGTGCGGGTCGCGCGCGGCGCCGCGAGCGGCGCTTACGTCGCGCTCGGGGTCTTCAGCGCGCTCGCGGTGGCGACGAAGGATCAGGCGTACGGCCTGTTCATCCTGCTGCCGATCCCACTCGTCATCGGCCGCGTCCGCGAGCACGGGTGGGCCGGGCTCCGCGATCGACGGCTGCTCGCGGGTCTCGTCGCCGCGGTGGCAACGTACGCCGTCGCCGCGAACGTCCTCGTCGACTGGGCGGGATGGACGGCGCACCTCCGCTACATCACGCACGAGGGATCGGCGCCGTATCAGATGTTCCCGCAGAGCGCGGCAGGATACGTCGATCTCGCGACGCGAACCTGGCGTTTGACGGTGGACTCCGCGACCTGGCCCATGGTGTTGCTCGCCACCGTCGGCGGCATCTGGGCCGTCGTGCATCGGGTGCGTGGAGCGGGGATGCTGATGCTGGCGCCCGTCTCCTATTTCGCGTCGTTCATCGTTCCAATCCTCTACGTGTTTCCCCGCTTCGTATTGCCGGCGGTGTTCGTGCTCGCGGTGTTCGCCGGGGTGGGGAGCGCATGCCTCTGGGAAACACGCTCGGCATGGGCGCGGGTGACGGTGGCCGCGGCGGTGGGGTACGTCGTCCTCGTCGGCGGCTCGATGAATCTCGGCCTGCTGCTCGATTCGCGCTACGCGGCCGAGTCGTGGATGGATCGCTCGCTTCCGCCGGACGCGATCGTCGGCACGAACGGTGATCCGACGTATCTCCCGCGCTTGCCGTTCGGCGTACGCTCGATCACGGTCGACATCGGCCCCGACGGCCTGGTGCTGCACGGCGCGCCTCCGGATTTCTTGGTGTTCTCGGACGCCTACTATCGACGCCACTTGCGCCATGCGGACACGCGTCCGATCGTCCGCGAACTCTTCGCGGGGCGACTCGAATACGAGCGCGTCGCGACCTTTCATCGACGCTGGCTCCCCGCGACCGATCTCATCCCGACGCTCAATCCGCGCATCGTGATTCTGCGTCGCCGCCACGAGGGGACCTGCAACGACAAGATGGCCGCCGTACGAATCCGCGCCGCCACGTATTCCCCATGCAATTCGGCTCGCACGTGACTCACTTCAGCCCTCGGATGAACGCCGATGCGGGATCGCGCGGCGGTTTGACGCCGACGCGCCTGGAGCAGATGCGCTACCGGCGCCGGCGCCCAGGTTGCGCCTGGCCGTTGTGCGCGACCCTCGTCGCCGGCCTCGCCGCTGCGGCGGCTCCGCGCGCCGTCGCCGCCGCGCCCCCCTGCCCGGCGCCGGCGAACGTGGCGGTGTTCGCCGACAATCTCAGCGCCGACGCGAACCTGACGATCGCCGTCGAAGGCGAGTTGCGGGCCCCCGACGCCACCTGTGATGGCATCGGCGATACGACGTATTCTTCGACCTTCGAGTGCCGCGGCGCGGGCGTCGTGCGTTGCGGCATGCTCGCCGGGCTGCGGCCGGGGGCATGGGTGAATCGCGTCACGCTCACGGTCGCCGATTCTTCGCCGCAGACGCAGGCACGGGAGGCGGTCTTTCTCGGCGGCGCCGCCGGCGAGGTGTCCAACGCGTTGACGTGGACGATCTATCCACGCACGTTCGTCGTCGGCGCGGCGGGCGAGACGGCGTTGCGCGCGACACTGGACGCGGCCGCGAGCTTCACGGCGACCGGCGCGGCCCCGGCGCTCGTCATCTTCGATCGCGAGGCGTTTCCGGGTGCGAGCGCGCCGGTGGCGATCACGCTCACCTCCGGCATCTGCAGCATCGACCACCGCCGCGCCGGGCTCTGTGTCACCGGCTCGCGGCTCGTCGTCGACGCGCTCGATCGCGACGCCGAGCGCGGCGCCGTGATCCTCACGGCCGGAGGAATTCCGGCGCCCCTGGTGCGTTTGTACGGTGCCGACGACGTCTTTCGCGGCCTCGTCTTCCAGGGCAGCAACGATCCGAACCTGACGGTGCAGGCGGACACCGTGGCGATTACCGGCGAAGGCGCGCAGCGCGACCGCCTCGAGCAGTGCATCGTGCGCGGACCCGCCAAGGGTGACGCGGTGAGCGTCGACGCGGCGGCCGGGCAGCCGGTCGGCGACGAGAGTGCCGACGCCGTGATCGACGATTGCGAGATCAGCGAGGCGCAGGACAAGGGGATCAAGGTGACGAGCGGCGGGCACGTCACCGTGCGTGCGAGCTGCGTCCACGACAACCGCAACGGCGGCATGCAGAGCACGCTCGGCGGCACGCTGACCGCGCTCCAGAACCTGGTGCAGCACAACGTGCCGGGAAGCGCGCAGAGCGGTATCTCGGGCGGCACCGCGGGCGCGGCGGCGATGCGCAACGTGTTGGTTACCGACGGCAACATCGTCCGCTTCAGCGGTGCGCGCGGCGTCACTGCGGTCGACGCCGCCACAGCGGACTTTCGCAACGACTACGTCGCTGACAATCAGTTCGCTGGAGCGCGCGTCGAGAGCACGACGGCAGGCGTCGCGCCGGCGGCGACGTTCGACGGCGTTGCGTTGGTCTGCAATCACAACGGGGGCATCACCGGCACGTGTCGCGCGTCGACCGGGGACGACACGGCGCTCTGCACGAGCGACGCCGACTGTTGCGGCGGCGGCGGGTCGTGCTGCGCCGGCGATCCCGGCTGCTCGGCACCGTCGCGATGCGTGCCGCCGGCGCCGCAGGGGTTCGGCGCCGTGGTAGCGGCGTGCGACGGCTGCGACACGCCACACGTCGAGCTCGGCAACGCGGACGATCCCGGCCGGAACGCGCTCACGTTGAACGTCAACTCGTACCCCAACGCCCAGGGAGCAAACTTCCTCCTGGGCGTCGTCGGCGCCAACGTCAGCGCGCAAGGCAACCAGTGGGAGCACTGCGGTGGCGGCGCCGTCTGCGACACCACGGCGGTTGCCGGCGCCGATCTCCAGCTGGCGACGGGCGCGAGCGTCGAGCTCGGCACGGCCGCGGCCGCGCGCGCCGGGATTCCCACACCACTGTCGGTCTCGATCGGAAGGCCGCGCGCCGGCGATCTGGTGCGGATTTTCGGGGCGAACTTCAACGCCATCGACCCGGCGGCGTGCGCGCAGGCGACCCTCCCGCTGGCGCCGTGCTCCGCCGAGAATCCGCGCGTCGTGCAAGCGAACCGCGCCGACCGCTACGGCAACCGCCTGGTGCTCACCATGGGAGGCGCGACGTACCAGGTCGACGTCGACGCCGTGACCCCGACGATGCTCGCGTTCCGTATGCCGGTCGACTGCTTCGCGCCGGCGTCACTTGCGGTCTCGAAGCGCGATCCGGACGGCGTCCGTCACGCGGGGACGATCCCCTTCTGCGACGCCGGCGGGTGTCTCGACGGGCCTGCGGGTGCGCCCTGCGACGACGGCGACGTGTGCAGCGTCGGAGACCTGTGCAGCGAGGACGGCCGGTGCGTGTCCGGACCGCCGCTCGACTGCGGCGGGCCGTGCATGCGCTGCGACCCCGTGCTCGGCTGCGTACCGCGTCCGAGCACGGCTTCGTGCGACGACGGCGACACCTGCACGGTCGGCGACCATTGCTGTGGCGACGCGGACGTGTGCGTGCCCGGGACGCCGCGCGCGTGCATCGGCGCGTGTCTCAGCGGCGTCTGCGATCCGCTGGCCGGCTGCATGCCGCGTCCGAGCGATGCAGCGTGCGACGACGGCAATACGTGTACGGTCGGCGATCACTGTCGCGGCGACGGCGACGTCTGCGTTTCCGGCGGCCCGCGGGTGTGCGTCGGCCAGTGTCTGACCGGGACTTGCGATCCGCAGCGCGGCTGCCAGCCGCGCGTCGCCATCGCGCGCTGTAGCGACGGAGACGCCTGCACGCAGGACGACCACTGCCGCGGCGACGGCGACTTCTGCCTCTCCGGTTCGCCGACGAATTGCGACGACGGCGATCCGTGCACGATCGAAAGCTGCGACGCCGCCGTCGGCTGCCGCCACGATCAGGTCTCCGACTTTGATGCCGTCAGTTGCCGATTCGTGCGCAGTGAGGATGCGATCACCCGTGCGCTCGGAGCCGACACGCGCCTCGGCTGTACGCTCGGCCGTCTCTTCACGCGCGTCGCCGCCACGACCGAGCGTGCGCGCACGGCGCGTGCCGCGGGCGCGATCCGCAAGGCGCGCGTTCGTCTCGACAGTGTCCGCGGCCGGTTGAAGAGGTGGATCCGCAGACTTCCCTACCGCCGGACACTGCCCCCCGAGCTCGCGACCGGCCTGCTCATCGATCTCGAAGAAGCACTCGCCGCCGCCGATCAGCTGCGCGCGACGCTCTGACGCGGCCGGCTTCGGGCCGGCCAGATCACGCGTTCGAGAAGCCGGAGGTCCTCGTATGGCGAGGTTTCGTCGGGTAGGAGGGGACGATGGGTGCCGAGCCGACCGTCTCGCCCGCGCTCGTCGACCTCGACGCGCTCATGCATTGGATGGACGCGCGCGGCCTCGGCGGCGGGCCGCTCGTTGGCGTCGAGCGCCTCGGTGGTGGCACGCAGAACGTGCTCCTGCGCTTCGCGCGCTCCGGTCGGTCGTACGTGCTGCGGCGCCCGCCCGAGCACAAGCGGAAGAACAGCGACGAGACCATGCGCCGCGAGGCGCGCATGCTCGCGGCACTCGCCGGCAGCGACGTGCCGCACCCCGCGCTCATCGCCGCCGAGGGGACGACCGACGTCCTCGGCGCCGCGTTCTATCTGATGGAGCCGATCGACGGCTTTCACGCGCCCTCGGGCCTGCCGGAGCCGTACCGCTCCGACCCAGCGCTCCGCCATCGCATGGGTCTCGCGATGGTCGACGGCATCGTCGCCCTCGGCGCAATCGACCACGAGGCGGTCGGCCTCGGCGACTTCGGCCGCCCGGAGCTCTACCTCGAGCGCCAGGTGCAGCGCTGGCGATCGCAGCTCGAGTCGTATTCAGCGCTTCCCGGGTACGGTGGTGCGGAGGTTCCCGGTGTCGAGCGCGTCGCCCGCTGGCTCGACGAGCACCGCCCGGCGACGTTTCGCCCCGGCATCATCCACGGTGACTACCACCTCGGGAACGTCCTCTTCTCGCGCACGGATCCCGAGCTGGCGGCGATCGTCGATTGGGAGCTCACCACCATCGGCGACCCGCTCCTCGATCTCGGCTGGTTGCTCGCCACCTGGCCGGAGCGCGACGGCGCGCAGCTCGGCGGCGCGATGGCGGTCGAGCCGTGGAGCGGCTTCCCGGACGCCGACGAGCTCGTCGCCCGCTACCGTGCGTGCAGCGAGCGCGACTGCTCGGCGATCGACTGGTACGCGGTGCTGGCGTGCTACAAGCTCGGGATCATCCTGGAAGGCACGCACGCGCGCGCCGCCGCCGGCCAGGCGCCGCGCGCGACCGGCGACATGCTGCACGCGATGACGGTGAGCCTCTTCGAGCGCGCGCTCCGCATGATCGCCGGCGGCGCGACGTGAATGCTCCGCTCAACGCCCCTGGGGTGCCGACTCGTTCAGGATGAGCCAATAGAGCCCCAATTGCCGTACGGCTTCGGAGAACTGCACGAAGTCGACCGGCTTGATGACGTAGCTGTTCGCGCCCGAGTCGTAGCCGGCCATGAGGTCGCTCTCCTCTTTCGAGGACGTCAGGATCACGACCGGGACCCGGCGCGTCCGCTCGTCGGCACGAATGCGGCGCAAGACCTCGATGCCGCCCATTTTCGGCAGGTTGAGATCGAGCAAAACGACCTGCGGCAGGTCGGTGGCGTCGCGACCTGCGTAGGCGCCCGTCGCAAAGAGATAGTCGAGCGCTTCGGGACCGTCGCGCACCACCACCACCTCGTTCACGATGTTGTTCTTTTTGAGCGAGCGCAGCGTCAGCGCCTCGTCGCTCGGACTATCCTCGACCAAGAGAATGACCCGCTCTTTCATGGTTGCCGCTCCTTGGTCTCGAGGGTGAAATAAAAGGTAGCCCCTCGGTCCACCTCGCCCTCCGCCCAGACGCGTCCGCCGTGGCGACGCACGATGCGCTCCACCGTCGCCAAACCGATGCCCGTCCCGTCAGCTTCTCGGTCTGCGCGTTGACGAGCACGATGTTTCCGTAGCGATTGACGATGACGATCGCATCGGGTGCCGCTTCGAGGAGACCGCGAAACTTGTCTTCGGCGCGCTTGCGCTCGGTGACGTCGCGGATCGCGGCGGTGACGAGCGCGCCTTCCGCAGTCTCGATCGGCGCGAGACTGATCTCCGCCGGGAACTCCGTTCCATTCTTCCGGCGACCGTAGAGGTCGAGGCCCATTCCCATCGGACGCGTCCGCGCCTCGCCGAAGTACGCGCTGCGATGGGAAGGATGGGCGCCACGAAAGCGCTCGGGCACCAAGGTCTCGATCGTCTGGCCGACGAGCTCGTCGCGCGTGTAGCCGAAGAGCAGTTCCGTCTGCGCGTTCGCGAAGGCGATGCGGCCGTCCCGATGCACGACGACCATGGCATCGGGCGCCGCTTCCAGCGCGCCCCATGCCTCGACGTCACCGGCTCTCGATGCGTGCGGGCGCTTCACCGAGGTGACGTCGCGGACGAGCAGTTCCAGAGGAGGATCGTGCCTGAAGGACTCGCCGCCACGAGCGCGTCCGGCGATTCGTCGATCAGAATCGCAGCGACGGCGTCAGATGCTCGTTGGCTGGGCCGCGATGACACTACCACAACATATCCACCTACACCCTCTCATGGTTCGGGACCCACTCGCCGAGCGTCGAATTTGCGTCGCTGTCAACAGGCGTCCGCCGATGTCCCCGAGGACGCGCGTGCCGGTCGGGTATGGTTTTCGCGGTACGAAAAGCGCAACGATGAGGCATAGGCGAAGCGAACGTCACGGCAATGACAGGAGTCGCGATGTCCGTATTCAAAGATCGACGGGACGCGGGACGGCAGCTCGCCGTTCCGTTGCAGCGCTATGCGAGCGAACGCCCGGTCGTGGTGGCGCTGCCGCGCGGCGGTGTGCCGGTCGGCTACGAGGTGGCGCGCGCGCTCGGCGCGCCGCTCGACATCATGGTCGTCCGCAAACTCGGAGCCCCCGGTCAGCCCGAGCTCGGGATCGGCGCGGTCGTCGACGGCGACCATCCCGAACGCGTTTTGAATGATGACGTCGTGCGGCTCCTCGACGTGTCCGCCGAGTACTTGCGAGGCGAGATCGAGTGCCAGCTGGCCGAGATCCACCGCCGGCAGCAAGCCTACAGAGGCGGCCGCCCGCCGGTGGGCGTCGCGGGACGAACGGCGATCGTCGTCGACGATGGGCTGGCGACCGGCGCCTCGATGCGCGCCGCCTTGCGGGGGTTACGACGCGCCGGCCCGCGCCGGCTCGTCCTCGCTGTGCCGGTCGCGCCGACCGAAACCCTGGCGACACTCGCCGCCGAAGCGGACGACGTCGTCTGTCTCAGCACGCCCTCGCCCTTCGGAGCCGTCGGATACTTCTACGACGACTTCGAGCAGACGGACGACGTCGAGGTCGTCGCGCTCCTCGAGTCGGCGCGCGCGACGGTGCCGGACGCCCTGCCGACCGCCTGAACGCGCGTCGGAGGCGCGGATCAGCGACGCATCTGCCCGGCGACCCACGGCGCCCACACCGCCGCCGCCAACACTAGCAGTCCACCGGCGACGCGCAGCGCGTAGCCGCGCCCGCCCGTTTCCCAGGCCGCGACGAGCTTGCTGATCGTATTCGTCGTGAAGGCGATCAGCACTGGCAGCAGCACGGCCGAGGCCGGGATCTTGCCGCCGGCGGCGAGCGAGACGGCCGACGCGGCGGCGGCGTGCACGTCGACGAAACCCGCGAGCGCGATACCGGCGCCGGCCGCCGCCTCTCCATAGCGGGCGATGGCGAACGACACGGTCGCCGTGACAGCCGTCAAGACCGACGCGAAGAGAAGCGCCGCCGCGAGGCTGAACGCGCGGCCCGACGGACGGTGGGCGTGAATGCCAGTGGGCGGCGTGCGCAGGCTCAGCGCCGCCACCACCGCGGCGGCGACGGTGCCGACGCCGAGCGACGGGGCGATCACCGCCAGCGCCGGCGGATACACGGTGGCGGCCACGACCGCCAGATGGATCAGCGTGGCGACGTTCGAGAACAACGCCCCCGACACACAGGCCGAGAGCAGCGCCGGCTCCGCGCGCGCGCGCGTACCCATCGCGGCAATGGTCGCGGTGCTCGACACGAACCCCGAAGCCAATCCCGAGAGCGGCAAACCGAGCCGCGCCCCGGCGATGCGGAGCGCGACGTAGCCCGCCGCCTGGAGCCCCATGAGGAGGACGACGAGTCCCCAGAGTCGGCGCGGGTTGACCCCGGCCAGCCAGTCGATCGGCTGGCTCGGCACGAGCGGCAGCACGACGAGCGCCGCACCGGCGAGCAGGAGCGCGTCGCGCAGCTCGGCGGCGCTCAGCACCTCGGTCGAGAATCGGTGCAGCTGCGATCGTGCGGCGAGCACGGCCACGACCACGACGGCGGCGCCGGCGGCGATCGACGGATGCTCGATCGCCGTCACGCCGAGCAGGAACGTCACGAACAACGCGAGCTCGGTCGTCACGCCCGGATCGCGCCCGCGGCGCTCGCGGAAGTGCGCGATCGCGACGAGCGTGAGGATAACGGCCGCGCCGGCGCCGACCAGCAGGGGCTGCGCCAGCGCCTGGACGAGGGCGCCGGCGAGCGCGGCGAGTGTGAAGGTGCGCACCCCCGCGAGCGCTCGGGTCGGGCCGCTACCCTTGCGGCGCTCGCGCTCGATGCCGATCAGCAGCCCGCAGCCGAGGGCGACACCGAGGCCGAGGAGCGTACCGTCATCGACGTTCATGCGCGAGAAACCTTGATATTTCTTTTTCGAGATGACAAGCGATGGTGACCCGATGACGATGCGGCGGCGCACACCCACGCTTGCATGGGCGGTCCTTAGCCTCCTCCTGGTGGGTGCATGCAGCAAGCCGGCCGAGCCCCTGAAGATCACCGCCATCGATCTCGGCCACCGGGTGAACGACGACAACCGCATCCCCTCGCCGTCGGAGACCTACGCCCCCGCGGACACGGTCTACGCGTCGATCAGCGTCGAGGGAACGGGATCCGGAACGCTCACCGCCCGTTGGACGAGCGCCGACGGCCAGCTTCTCTCCGAGCAGACGCAGAAGATCGCGCCGACTGCGCCCGCGCACTTCGAGTTCCACTTGGCCCAGCCCGGCGGCTGGCCGAAGGGTCGGCACAAAGCGGTCTTCACCCTGAACGGCGGCGGCAGCCGCACGCGCGAGTTCGAGGTCCGCTGAGGAGGCCGCAGGATCGCGCAGGGCAACGCCGCTGCTCAGGCGAGCGAGCCGGTGTTGCGGAGCCGGCGCGGGTGCGGATTCACGATGTCTGCGAGGAGCGTCAGCAGGTCACGTTGCACGCCGGCGTACGCGGGATCGTCCCAGCGGTTCTCGAACTCCCCCGGATCGACGCCGTGGTCGTAGAGCTCGCCGACATCCGGCGCTGCCTCGTAGCGTGTGAGCACGTAGCGCGCGGTGGTGATCGTGCGGAGATACACGGTCATCTGCATCTCGTGATCGTTCTCGGTAAGCGTCCATTCGCTCGGCCGAAGCTGAGCGCTTCGCCCTCGACAAGCTGGAAGGTGGATCAGGAATCCGGCGCCGTCTCAGGAGCGACCCGGCTCGCTCTTCTCTTGCTTGCGCTCGCTACGCTCGGCACCGGCCGCGCCATGCTTGCTCGTGTCGCGGGCTGGATACGCCGCTCGAAGCGCTCGCCGGCGCGACCGCTGTCTTCTCGGGCCGCGTTGTCACGAAGGATGTTCCCGGTGGCCTCATCACCAGCAGCGGGGACCCGGTACGGGTGACGTTCGAGGTCGACCACGTGTGGAAGGGTGCGATCGGGCGCTCGACCGTCGTCACGACGGCGCACGCGGTGGGGAGACCTGCGGTTTCTCGTTCGAGGTCAGCCGAACCTATCTCGTCTACGCCTCTGGTTCGGAAGACGCTCTGCACACGGGGCTCTGCGCGCGGACCACGGAGATTTCTCGCGCCGAGCAAGACCGTGCAGTACTTGGCGAGGGGGCATCGCCGGGTCCTGATGCCCGACGATGACCGAGGGGTCACGTAATTTGCCGGCTACCTCGGCTTCCGTGGTCGCGATGCCGCGCACGCGCGCACCACGACCGCTGTGACGTGTCGGCAGCTTCGCCGCAGACGCTCCGCGCGCCTGCCATCGCAGCAACCCGCGCGCGAGGTACGTCGGTTCTAGCCGGAGTGCTTCGCATACGCCGACGAACGAAAACGCTTCGTCACCGCCGTCAATGCGGCGAATCCACCGTTCCGCGTCTGCCGCGCCCTTCGAGCCGCGGCGCGAGAGCTGCAGCGCTGCATCGAGGAGTACGGCCGCGATGAGGCGGCATTCGGGTGATCTCGGTGTCTGGCCGGGCATCGTATCGAACAATTGCGACGGCTGCAGCATCTCGGGCGGCCCGCTGGCGCCCTTGCGGCGTGCCATCTGCTACTTCGCCGTGAGCGCGCGGCGCCGCGTTCGCGCAGGGGTGATGCGTTGGCGCCCCGATCGCATCGCCGCCTCCCGAGCCCACAGCCGGGCGCGATGCGTATGTTCGCCCGCCTCTCGTACGAACCGCTCGACGCTGGGCCGCTCCCAAAGCCGAGGCGTCGCCGGACGCCGGTCTGGTGTCTGCATGGAACACCTGATGGATGGCTCGAGAAGAGTAAGGAAGGGACGCGCGGAACGCGCTACCGACACGCCGCTCCGCAGAGCCGTGCTCGGGGCGAATGATCGGTGACGCTGAGCGTACGCCCTGTCGAGCGCGGCACGCAATCGAAATCGCCGCGTAGAAATCCGGTCACTCGCAGGCGCACGTTTCCCGTGGACGTGTGACCACGACGGGCGTGCCGTTGTGCCTTTGTGATCCGCCGAAAAGCTGCTGGCGAAAGTTAGGGCGGGCGGTGCACTTCGCGCGATCGACGGTGAGCGGCGCGCGAGACGGCGCGCGAGTCTCGCTTCACGGCGCGCGGCTGAGCGTGCGCGTGTCGTCGGCGCCCTCCGTACGCTTGCCGATCAGCTCGAGGCGCGCGTTGACGGGGTAGCAGGGTAGTTTGTGCGGCGGTTCTCGACGGGATATAGGGATCACAGCTTCAGCTCTGCGGTTCGCCCGCGTACGGCTCCCACGCGCGGACCACGGGGCGGCGCGCACTACGCGCCGCGGCCCTCTCCGAGCCCCCACAGGTGTAGGAGATCTTCATGGAAAACTCCGTGGAGTTCTCGGACGGACAGGTGTTGTTCGATACCGGCGTGAGCGTGGTCTGTCGCGATGGATTGCACGCCGATCGAGTGCACGAGCACCAAGACGCGGAGTCGCCCCTGTCCTTTCCGCTCGCCCTTTCGGAGAGGCGATTGGCCGATCGGGCTGCCGCCACGCCTTCACCGGCGCGAGAGACGACGGCATGACTGCGAGCCGCGGCTACGAGACGCTCTTTCATCGGCACGGGAACAATCCGATTTTGACCGCGGCGGATTGGCCCTATCCGGCGCATTCCGTGTTCAACGCCGGCGCCACGCGGCTGCAGGACGGCACGACGTTGCTGCTCTGCCGGGTGGAGGATCGGCGCGGGCACTCGCACCTGTGTGCGGCCCGCTCGGCCAACGGCGTCGACGGATGGGTGATCGACGAGGAGCCCACGCTCCGGCCGGACCCGGAGCACTATCCCGAGGAGCTGTGGGGGATCGAGGACCCACGGATCACGTACATCGACGAGCTCGGCACGTACGCGATCGCCTACACGGCCTTCAGCAAAGGGGGGCCGGGCGTCGCGCTCGCGCTCACCGAGGATTTTCGTCGCTTTCAGCGCCTCGGGCTGGTCATGCAGCCCGACGACAAAGATGCGGCCCTGCTGCCGCGGCGCATCGATGGCAGCTTCGCGCTTGTGCACCGGCCGATGACGGACTTCGGAGCGCACGTGTGGATCTCGTTCTCGCCGGATCTCCGCAACTGGGGGAGTCACAAGCTGCTGTTGCAGGCCCGCAAGGGCGGGTGGTGGGACGCGAAGCAGGTCGGGCTCTCGCCGCCGTTGATCGAGACGCCCCGAGGGTGGCTGATGCTCTATCACGGCATCCGCCACACGCCGGCCGGGTGTCTCTATCACCTCGGCGTCGCGCTTTGCGCGCTCGACCAGCCGGAGCGCTGCCTTGCGCGCGGCGATTCGTGGATCTTCGGTCCGGAGGCGCCCTACGAGCGCGCGGGAGACGTCGACAACGTCACGTTTCCCTGCGGCTCCACGCTCGGCGCCGACGGCGATACGATCAACCTCTACTACGGGGCGGCGGACACCAGCCTGGCGCTGGCAACGGGGAGCATCCGCGAGCTGCTCTCCTGGCTCGACAAGCACGGGAGCGCGTAGTGGTCGAAGCTACTCCGCCCAGAGCGCGACGGGAGGACGCCATCGCATTGATCGACACGTGAAAGAAAGAAGGTCACTACCGATGGTCTGCGAGGTAGCGGCGCGCGGTGGCTTGACGGAGGAGACGCCGTCGGGTGCCCCCTGAACGGGCCAGGGCCGGGTTAGCCACGTGCGTTATCCCCGATCCATGACCAAGTGGGATCTGATCGCCGAGGTCGTGAAACGCTATCCGCGTTTATTCCACTCCGCCGCCGAGGTCGTGGTGAACGGCGTCTTCGACAGCATGACCGACGCACTGGCGCGCGGCGGGCGTATCGAGATTCGCGGCTTCGGGAGCTTCGTCGTCAAGCATCGGCAGGCGCGCAAGGGCCACAACCCCAAGACCGGCGCGCTCGTGCAGGTAGCCGCGAAGTGCGTGCCGTTTTTCAAAGCTGGTAAGGAGCTGAAGCTGCGCGTGGGCGGCAAGCCGGTTCCCAACATCGCCGGTGAGGCGCGCGACGGGTAGCAGGCTGCTTCTGAAGACACCCTGCGCGCCTCCCACGGGGAATCAAGGGGGATCTGACGCGCGCACGCGGGGCGGGCCACCTGATGCCGCGCGTTGCTGTCCGGATTCGTATCAATAAATACGGACTGTCCCCCCGCGACCGGGTTCACCCGGGACGGACGGTAGGGCGTGCGAGGTCGACATGAAGTCGATACCGGCTTCCAAACACATAATCCCAAACCGAGGTGATCACGCCGAACTGGCACGCCGCTCTCGAATGATGATGCAGCGCATGAAGTCGCTGGCGGTGTTTCAACCACGCCGATTCCGTGTGCCAGTGGTGGACCGCATGGTGAGTGCAGGCGTATCCGAGGTAGCCTGCCGTCACTCCGAGCGTGAGGCCTGTCCCCAGCCAAAGATCACTGATCAGGACCGCCGGTACCAATATCAACACGATGATTGCGGTGGCACTGACCGCGGTCGGCGTCCCGATCAAGGCACGCGGTCGGTTGTGATGTTCCGCGTGCCACCTTCGAAACGGCTCAAGACCATGCAAAATGAAGCGATGCAGGGCATATTCGAGCAGGCTCCAGCCAATCAGGCCGCTCAGTACTGCTATGACGATATGCGGCCGTTCACCTCGCGGCGCCATGCATAGCAGGAATCCCGAACCGACAATGGCTAGTGGGTAGACCACAAAGTCGGCAAAGTACGACGCTGTGCTGAGTTCCAGCTTGAAACGCATCGGTCACCTCGAGACTCAACTGCCCGGCGTGCTGCTCGTCGGGATTATTGGTTGCGTCGTGATAGCGCCACGCCGCCTGGAGGTCGGTGTTCACCGGAGAATCTTTCCGCACGAGCTCTCGCCCGTGATCAGCCGGGCGCCGCGGTTCCAGGAGATGTAGTTCCACGCCCACTGCACGAACACCAACAACCGGTTGTCGAACTCGACCAGATACATCAGATGAATGAAGAGCCAGCTCAGCCACGCGAGGTAGCCGCCGAACTCGAACGGGCCGATGTGCGCGACGGCGGCGCCGCGGCCGATGGTCGCCATGCTACCGCGATCGACGTAGTGAAACGCCGGCAGGCTGCCGCCGCCTCCGAGACGCTGCGTGATCAGGCGCGCCGCGTAACGTCCCTGCTGCATCGCCACCGGCGCCACGCCCGGTAACGGCTTGCCGTCCTGATGGCTGAAGCTCGCCAGGTCGCCGATGACGATGATCTCGGGATGGCCGGGAACGGTGAGGTCGGGCTCGACCATCACGCGGCCGACGCGGTCGAGCGGCGCGCCCGCGCCGTCGGCCAACGCCTTGCCGAGCGGCGACGCCTGCACTCCGGCCGCCCAGAGGACGGTGTGCGTCGGGATGCGCTCCGTCGAGTCGCCACGACGGAGCGTGACCGCCTCCGGCTCGATGTTCGTGACCAGCACCCCGGTGCGCACCGTCACCCCCAACCGCTGCAGCGCCGCGCTGGCGCTCGCCGCGAGCTTCGGCGAGTACGGTGGCAGCACGCGCTCGGCGTTCTCGAGCAGCAGGATCTGCGCGTCCGAGGGATTGATCGTCCGGAAGTCGCGCTTGAGCGTGTGGTTCGCGATCTCACCGAGAGCGCCGGCCAGCTCGACGCCGGTCGGTCCGGCACCGACGATGACGAAGGTCAGCCACGCCCTCCTCCGCGCGGCATCGGGCTCACGTTCGGCTATCTCGAAGGCCAGCAACACGCGGCGCCGGATCTCGGTCGCGTCTTCGATCCCCTTCAAGCCCGGCGCCAACGGCTCCCATTGGCTGTTTCCGAAGTAGTGGTGCCGCGCCCCGGTCGCCACGATCAGGCTGTCGTAGGGCACCTCGCCGTCGCTCAGCAGCACGCGCCGGCCGGCCACGTCGATGCTCGTCACCTCCGCCAGCCACACCTCGGTGTTGCGCTGCCGCTTCAGAACAGAGCGCAGCGGCGACGCGATCTCGCCCGGCGAGAGGCCGCCGGTGGCCACCTGGTAGAGCAAGGGCTGGAAGAGATGGAAGTTCCGCCGATCGAGGAGTGTGACCTGGACGGGCGCGCGCGCGAGCGCCTGGGCGGCGTACAGCCCGCCGAAGCCGCCGCCGATGATCACGACACGGTGCGCGCGCGCCGCCGGCTGCCGGTCCGCTGCTGCTGGGTCGCGCATCCTGCCCGTCTATTCTACAAGCGCGACGAGCCGAGCACGACTCCTGTGAGAGGCTCGTTCGCGCTCAGCCTATGGTGACCAGGGCGAGAGCGAGCAGCGAGGACGTCTATCCACCTCCCACCTCGCGGACTGCTCTTGCCGCGGGCCGAGGGGCGGGTCAACGAGGGAGGACGATGGCGTTGTGCGCCACCGAGGTAGCCGGCACACTACGTGACCCCTCGGTCATCGTCGGGCATCAGGCCCTGACGATGCCCCCCGGGGTCCGGGTCCGCTCGTGCCCCTCGAACGCCGGAGCGTCCGCGCGTCGCTCAGCTCGCGGCCGTAGTGCGAGAGGACCGGCCCGACGACGCGGCCGGCGGCGGTCCTCTCCGTCGCCAGAGGCGCGCCGTGGTGCGCCTGACCGACTGCGAGAACAGCTCGAGCTGCCGTTCACTCTCGTCGGCTGCGGACGACAACTGGCGTTGCGCCGCTTGCGCCACCAGGGCCGTCCCGCCGACCGCGATCAGCGCGGCGGTACGAAACGGTGCAATGATCATCGTGGCCGTGTCGGCGACGGACGCACGAATCCCGGTGCCGGCAGTCCCCCTCTTCTCGTTCTCGGCCATGACACACCTCTCCCTCGACCGCTCGCTCAGCGAGGCGATCGGCGCAGCGCGGACCCAGCGCGACATTGCGCCCGTCAGGGCGCCAGCGTCACCTCCGTTCGTTCCCTACGGTGAACACGTGATGATCGCTGCGACTCGCTCGTCGCCACGTCGGACGATCACCGCGTGAACTCGTCGCAGGGTCCGTTGTCGCAGCTCCAGCCACTCGGATCCGCAGCGACAGATCCGAGTGATCGCCGCCACGCGCGAGTGCGCAGCCGCGATCCAAGTGGACGCGAATCTCCCGCCGCGTGCCCCACCGCTCACGGGCGGCACGGTCATTCGAGAACGGCGGCAACATCGCGACGTCCACGTGCGCAGTCGGCTCAGAGGACATGCGCGTCGTCTCCGCCCCGGCTCGTGCGCTCGCAATCGACGCTAAAGGCTGCGGCCGAACAATCACCGAATTTCAACTACGAACGGCATTGACTCCACGCTGTTTTCTCAGTTGTTGTACGCAACCTCGACCCTAACTGCCTTGGCTTCAGGCAGCTTCGCGATCGTTACTTCAAGCACGCCGTCCTTGTACGCGGCCTTGATCGCGTCGTGACCTACATCACTCGGAAGCCTGAAGTGCCGATGGATGCGGCCGTAATGGCGTTCTGCGCGATGAACCTGCGCGTCCTTGGCCCATGCGGGCTCGTTGCGCTCGGCGTTGATCACCAGCGTCTCGTCCTCGACCTTCACTTCGAGCGAGTCGCTCTTCAAGCCGGGCAGCTCGATGCTGAAGCGATAGCCGTCATGATCTTCGACCACATCGACTGGCGGCGAAATAGGCTCGAACTCGCCTGCCCATTAAAGAGACCGTTCACCCTGTCCAACAGTCCGCCATTCGCCAAACGATCATAAAGCAACAGGTCCATTTTGCTCACTTTTCCGCTCGTGAAGTCCACGAGCTTTTACGCTGCTTGCTGCAACTCCAACATAAGCACGAACTGCGGATCGGCAAGGCGCTCCATCTGCTCGGGGAGCGCGAAGAACCAGCCGCGGCTGAGCCGCGGGCGAGCCGCTACCGGGACCGTTGTGCTAAGGATGACAGCGCGCGCTGAGGATCGGAGAATCGCCAACCGTCGCCGAAGCTCCACCTCCTGCGGTGGGACGCAGGGCGCAGCGATTCGGGAGGAGAACATGATGGGACAGTACGTGAAAGCAGGCGCGGCTGCCGAGATGAGTCCGGGACAGGGTAAGCTCGTCGAGCTGCAGGGAAAGAAGATCGCCCTTTTCAACGTCGACGGTGCCTTCTATGCCATTGACGATACCTGCACGCACCGGGGCGGGCCGCTGTCGGAAGGCGAGTGCGAGGGGACCGAGGTGACCTGTCCGTGGCACGGCGCCATCTTCGATCTGCGCACCGGCGAGGTGATCGGCGGTCCGGCAAAGACGAAGGTCGCATGCTACCCGGTACGGGTGTCCGGAGCGGACGTCGAGATCGAGGTCTGAGTTCTCCGAGGAGCGCAGCCTCCGTGCGGGGTCGTCCCTACCTCTTGGTACCGACCGCCAAGAACCTGAGCGCGACGCCCCCGACGCCGGCGAAGCGGAAACACATCGGCGATCAGTGCGGTCGGTTGCCCGTGAAGGGACGAGCGGTCTGCGCCATGTACGGCGTACCTGCCCCGATCCGGCAGCGCCACGGCGAGAAACTTGCGCCCGAGGTCAGCGGCGCCCCGAGCTGCCGACGCAGCGCCTCACCCAACGCGCCGACCTTCCCATCAACGTGCCCGCGGCGGGAGACGAGGCACAGGCCCTCGCGATCGAGAACGGCGAGCGCGCGGAACCCGTCGTACTTCAGCTCGAAGAGCCAGTGCGGGTGTTTGAAGGGCTCGCGGAGCCTCGCGAATGGCATCGGGGTGAATCGCAGCACGCGGTGCACTGTACTCGGAGCCTTGCCCGCGCGCGAGACAGGGCGTACAGCGGCGACACATGGAGCGACGTCGCGAGCGGGCGCGAGACCTACGGATCGCCGCGGGGCGCTTCGCTGCCGGAGAGCCGCTCGACGCCGCAGACGAGGGCGTCCTTCTCCGTCCGACGCCGCGCCTTGATCCGTCGCTCGGTCCTGAGCGCGTCGCGCCAGGTCCGCACGCGGCGTGATCAGACGAGGGTCACGGGGAGGCGCGCGCGTGTGTACCGCGAGGCGCGTCGATTGGCGACCCGGTGGCAGACGGAGCGCGCCTCTGGAACTTCATGCCGCCGCTCCTCCACTCGTTAGGCGAGCGATGAAGGTCGCTATCTGAGCGTCCGTGATGTGCCCGGCTCGACGAGCGGCTCCCAACAGGTCACCCAGCTCGTCTAGTGAAAGATACGCAGGACGCGGGATGAAGCCATAATTCGGCGACGCTGAAGTGCCTCGGTAGTTGATACGGAGCACGGTGTCGCCGTTACGAAGTCGAATGCGCTCAAGGCAGAGGCGCCCACCTTCGTCATTGGTGGGAATCGACGCCAACTCTTCGGCTGGGGGTACCGCAATCAATGTTTTGTCAACCATCGTCCTTCTCTCTGGTGATCTTCAGGCAGTCTTCGCAGCCGTCGGCGCTCGGCATGACCTCGCGGATCTCCTTTGCGTGCGGATCGCTCACTATTGTTCGAGCGCTTTGTCGAGAGCGTCCATCTCGCGGCCGAAGCCGGACCAGTCGCCGGCGCGGAGCGCGTCGAGCGCGGCGCGGTAGTGCGCGCGCGCGGTTGTGGCCGCGGCCATCTTCGGCGGGGCTGTGGTCGCCGGCTCGATCATCCGCGGTGGCGCTGCACCAGGCTTGAACACCGCCGCGAGGGCCGCCTCGAGCGTCGGCTCCATCGCCAGCCGATCGCCGTAGGCGACGATCACGCGCTTCAGCTCCGGGATCTGCCCCTGATCCGAGCGCAGGTAGAGCGGCTCCACGTACACCAGCGAATCCTCGACCGGGATCACCAGCAGGTTCCCGCGGATCACCTTCGAGCCCCTCTGGTTCCAGAGCGAGAGCTGCTGCGAGATCGTGGTGTCCTGGTCGATACGCGCCTCGATCTGCTGCGGTCCGTAGATGAGCCGCTCCTTCGGGAACTCGTACTCCACGAGCTCGCCGTACTCGGGCGGATCGCAGCGCGCAGCCAGCCAGGCGACCATGTTGCTGCGGTTGGACGGCGTCATCGGCTGCATGAGGATGAACTCCTCGCGCGCGCCGCCCGGCAGCTTCATGATGACGTAGTAGGGCTCGACCGCCGAGCGCGCTCCGCCGGCGTTCTCGGTCGGGAGACTCCAGAGATCTTCCTTGTTGTAGAAGACATCGGGGTTGGTCATGTGGTACGTGCGGTAGATCTCCGCCTGGACGAGAAAGAGGTCTTCCGGATAGCGCACGTGGCGTCGGAGATCCCCCGGCATCTCGGCAAATGGCCGGAAGAGCCCCGGGAAGATTCGGGCGTAGGTTGTGAGCACGGGCTCCTTCTCGTCGATGGCGTAGAAGGTGACCGTCCCGTCGTAGGCGTCGACCACGACCTTCACGGAGTTGCGGATATAGTTGAGACCAAGCCCCCGCACCGGCTCCGAATAGGGGAAGGTCTCGGCGGTGGTGTAGGCGTCCTGGATCCAATAGAGCCGGCCGCGCGACACGACCACATAGGGGTCATGGTCGAGGAGCAGGAACGGCGCGATCGTCGAGATGCGTTCGGCGATCGAACGACGGAAGAGGATGCGGCTCTCTGCCCGGAGGTTCCCCGAGATCAACAGGTTCACGTCGCGGAAGCTCCAGGCGAAGACCGCGCGGCGCAGCCGCGATCCGAGCTCGACGCCGTCTTTTCCGGCATACGAGTTCGAGACGTTCTGCTCGCCTTTCGGGTAGTCGAACTCCTCGGCCGCCGCGTTCACGATCACGTAGTCGTCGGTTTTCTCGCCGAAGTAGATGCGGGGCTCCGAGAGCTCGAGGCCGACCGGCGAGCGCGGCGGGATGTCCTTCACGAAGAAGCCCGGCAAACCCTCGCCCTCGATTTCCGTGACCGGGCTCATCACCACGCCGAAGCCATGCGTGAACTGCAGGCGCTGGTTCACCCACGTGCGCGCGTTCGGCGGCAAGAGCGACGGCGTGATCTCGCGCGCCGCAAGCATCACCTGCCGCCGGCCGCCTGCGAGCTCGTAGCGGTCGACGTCGACGTCGTGAAAGTCATAGTAGAGACGGATCAGCTGCAGCTGGCGGTAGCTGTCGAGGAGCGGCTGCGGATCCCACAGGCGGATGTTCGCGAAGGTGGCCTGGTTGCGCGCGAGGGCCGCATCGTCGAGCGTCTGCGCCGACGGGAACGGCCGCGGCTGAATGGCCTCAAGGCCGTACGCGCGGCGGGTCATAGCGATGTTCTTCTCGAGGTACGGCCGTTCCAGGCGGAGTTCGTCCGGGCGCACCCGCAAACGCTGGAACACGTCGGGCAGAATCGCCGAGGCCATCGCCACACCGAACACCACGACCACGGCCGCGACCGGCAGCCGCCAGCCCGGCGCGCGCAGGTTCGCCGCCGCGAGCCCGGCGCCCACAAGGGCCGCGGCCACGAGGATCCATTGCAACGGCAGCTTCACGTGGGTCACCGTGTAGCCGGCGCCGAACACCGCCCCATACGATTCGAGCAACAGCTCGTAGCGGCCGATCCAGTACCCGGCCGCCTTGACGAGCAGAAAGAGCGCGAGCACAAGCGAAAGCAGGCGACGCGCCGCCGGCGGCATAAGTTGGCCCGGCCGGCGGAAGTCGAGCATGCCACGGAGCCAGAAAACCACGGCGGCGAGCAGACCGGCGAGAACCACGATTGCCATCGCCCCGCCGACGAGCGTTTGATAGGCGGGCAACGCGAAGAGGAAGAAGCCGACATCGAGGTCGAAGTAGGGATCTTTGACGCCGAACTCGCCGCCATAGAGCCAGAGCAGGTAGTCCTGCCAGCTCGCCGCCTGAGCAACCGCGACCAACACCGCGAGTACCGCGGCGGCGGCAAGTACCATGGCGCGCCACGGGAGGCGATCGGTGACCGGAGCGATCAGCTCGGGGAGCGTGGCTGGGCCGTTGCCGGTACGCCGGAACACGACCTGCACCACGCCCGCGCGGCGTGTGGAGCGGACAGCAGCGAGCCCGACCGCCGCGACCACCGCGTAGCAGGCGGCGAACGCCAGCGTGAAGCACGCGAGCTTCGCAACCAGGGCGGTGCGGAACACCACCAAGACTCCGAGCTGACGGAACCACAGGGCATCGACGAAGAAGCCGCTGCCAAGCCCGAACAACGCGATCGCGATGACGACCGCGAGCGCACCGACGATGAGGGAGAGCCTAGGCACGAGCCTCTGCCCTCGCGGCGATGTCGTGCACCATTTCGCGTACCACCTCGGGCGGGCACAGCCGGATGAACAGCCAGAGTCCGGCAAGCACCACCGCGACGTCGTCCATCTCGCCGATCACGGGAATGAAGTCGGGGATGACGTCGAACGGCGAGATCACATAGACGAGCGTCAGCACGAGCAGCACCTTGGGGAGGATCGACACCCGCCGGTCGCGGAAGAGTCGCCAGTAGAGTCGCGCGAAGTTCGGCAGGTGAAGCAGCACCTGGAGGAACCGCCCGGTGAAAAGGTAGCGTGGAAGGGACGTGCTCGACAGCGCCACGCCCCATGGATGACGTGCCCCCACGGGCCCGTCAATCGCACCCGCTCAGGGTCGCGCCGGCGCGCAGTCGAGCGTGAGGCTTTCGAGGCTGTGCCGTGCAGCTCCTGCCCGAGCTCCTCGTGCTGCCCGACGACATGACCGTCCGGCAGTGGGGGCGCACGCCGGGCTCGATCCCCGCGCTTGGCAATCCGGCTCGTCCGCCGACAAACCCGCGCGCATTTCGAAGGTCGGCAACACCCACATTCGTCGCACGCTCTTCATGCCGGCACTGGTTGCGGTGCAGCACGAGCCGCGCGTTACCGCTTTCTTCGATCAGCTTGTCGTACGCGGGAAGAAGCCGCTGCAAGCCTACGTCGCAGTCATGCGGAAACTGCTGCATGCGGACGGTCGAGCAAAAGATCGCCGACGTGCGGCCGCAACTCGAACGCGGCGAGGCGCGTGCGCCGAAGTCATGCGCCTTGACGCGCGGTCGGCGTTTTGACACTCCCACCCCACCGCCGGAGCGAGTTCATGCCCACGTCACGACGTCTCGCCCTTCTCGTTTGTGTCACCGTGTGTTTCGCTGTCGCCCCGGCGCACGCGGCAACGCTCCTCGTCGCCGGTAACGGTGTCGACACGCCCGACTGCGGCACCAAGACCTCCCCCTGCCGGTCGATCAGCCGCGCCGTCGCGCTCGCCGGCCAGGGCGACACGATCCAGGTCGGACCGGGACGCTACGGCGATCTCGCGCAGGACGGGAGCTTCACCGCTCCGGGAGACGAGGCGGCTGAGGTCGGGACGGGCTGCAACTGCATGCTCCACGTCACCAAGCGTGTGACAATCGTCTCGCGCGACGGCGCCGGGGCCACCGTGCTCGACGCCGGCGGCGTCGCAATCGACGTCGTCCGGCTCGATGCCGCCGCAACGGTCTTCGGCAAGAAGGGTCAGGGATTCACGCTGGCTGGCGGCGGTGTCGACGGGCTTCGGACGAACGCCGACATGGTCGTGATCGCCGGCAACGTCGCCGTCGGCAACGCCGACGACGGCATCGCGGTGAGCGCCCAGCACGTCACCGTGACCGACAATCGCGCGCTCGCCAACGGCAACGCCGGCATCCGCTGCTCCGGCACGAACGACTCGACATTCGCGCGCAACGTCGCGACCGACAACGCCGAATTCGGCATCGAAGCCGACAACCGCAACGTCTTCACCGACAACCTCGCGTCGCAGAACGGCGGCAACGGCTTCGTCGCGCAGAACGGCAACACACTCAAGGGCGACGTCGCGCTCGGCAATGCCAGCACCGGCTTCGTGCTCAACGAGGGCAACGGCGTCACCGGCTGCGTGGCGCACGCGAACCACAACGGCTTCCGCCTCGGCGGACAGGGAAACACGCTCACGAAGAGCGCGGTGCTCGACAACTTCGGCGTTGGTATCACCGCGATCGACGCCGGCAACGCGGTGACCAAGACGAGCGTCTTCGGCAACGGCGGCGGCGCGGTGAACGTACCCGGGGCGAACATCAACTGCGGCACGCTGACGTCGGATGGCGTCACGTTGCAGGCGACGCGGAACTTCTGGGGTTCCACCGCGGGCCCGGGCGCCGATCCCGCCGATCTCGCATGCAACGGCGTCGGCGCCACGACCAACGTCCTGCCGGTCGCCACCAAGGATACCAAGGTTCGCGCTCCGGCCGCGCGCTAAGGATGAGGCGCGCCGACGGGGCGTCCGGAGTCCCGACCGCGCCGAGGCGCTCATGCTGGCGTTCGCGGGTGCGCCATTCGAGACGAGTACACGCACGCGCACTGCGTTGCCTCCCGAGCGAGTGCTTCACCCGTTCGACGAGCAGCTTCGAGCCGAGCTACCGCTCCTCGGCGACATGGCGAGCGACGCGGACAGTCCTCGTTGCCGCCACTGCATGCACTTCGATCGCGGATCAGGCGAGTGGCGGCGGTGTGTGCTGACGTTCATACCGGGAAGCCGAGAATCGGAACGGGACAGTCGCGCGGCGCATTCGATGCGGAACTGTTCTGTGGACTGGATCCGAGGCGAGAGACGCACAAAAGACAACGCGGGGGCCAGATCGCTCCGGCCCCCGCGTCTTCACTGCGTCGTAATGCCGATGGTGTCCCGATGACCTACGGCGTACACGGGTTCGGATCGCACGTGCCGGCGCCAAGATTCGTCCCCCCATCGGCCGTGCATTCGTCGGGCGTGGCCTCGTCGCATTCCGTTTCGCCCTCGTGCGTGCGACAGCACTGAATGTCGCCCGCGGGCGGCGTCGACGCACAGGGGGTCGGATCGCAGGTGCCCGTCCCGAGGTTGGTCCCCCCGAGCGCGGTGCACTCGTCTGCCGTCTGCTCCTCGCACTCCACCCCCTCGTCATCGGGCACGCAGCAGGCGATCTCGGGCGTGGACGGTGAGGTCGGGGCGCAGGGGTTCGGATCGCAAGCGACCGCGCCCAGATTGACCCCCTGCGAGGCCATGCACTCATCTACCGTCGCGGTCTCGCACTCCGGCCCATTCTCGTCATGGTCCGGCACGCAGCAGGCGATCTCGTCGGGGGACGGTGACGTACTCGGACACGGGTTCGGCATGCACGAGCCCGCCCCCATATTCACGCCCTGGTCGGGCGTGCATTTGTCGGGCGTGGTCTCGTCGCATTCCGCTTCGCCCTCGTGCGTGCGACAGCACTGAACGTCGCCCGCGTCCGCCGTGTCCGGGGGCATCTCGGTTTCCAGCGCATCCTCGCCCGAGTCGTCGTCCTGCACCTCGACGAGCTGGCCTTGCGGATCGACCCCGAGCAATTGATCGTGCCCGCGCGGCGTCGTGGAGAAGCGCGCGCGGCCGTTGCCGCCGCCGTTCGTCGTCAGCGTGCCGATGCGGACGCTATTGACGACGACGTTGAAGGTGGCGTTCGGGCGCAAGTGGTGCGCGACGATCTGCATCTTCCCCTTGCTGTGCTTCGCCACGACGACCACGACCTGTCCTTGGGCGCTGGGGGCCGCGCCGGTCGGCGTGAGTTGCCGCTTCACGCTGACCTTGGCCCCCGCACTCGGCACCGCGGTGACGCCGGTCACGACCACCGCCGCGAGCACCAGCATGGTGTGGCGGCACAGCATCATCTCTCGGATATGCATAGCGACTTCTCCTTGGGACGCGGCACACTCACAACGCGCTCGCGCAATACGCGAATGCTAAGCGCCGGTGGCGCGCGTAGTCAAGGCAAGACCGCACGGTGCACCGATAAAAATCGACGCGGCACGATTGCCGCGCGCGATGTCGCGGCGTCCGCCGAGCACGTTGCTGTATGGGGCCGCCGCGCTCTCCGGTGGATGGGAAAAACACCCACGCCACGACTCACCGCAGTGTGGGAAATCCCACATGGGTGCGTGCTACCGCGCACCTGGCGAGACCCAGAGAGACGTCCTTGCGCCGACCTCGGACGATCGTGACCTGCCTCTACGCGCGCGGCAGTCGCTGAACGGGACAGGTGACGTCGCGCACGCTGGTGAGCCGTCGCGGTGCTCCCGAAGTGCAACCGCTCCGCTCGCGTGTGCGCATTGGTGCACGTGCATGTCTTGCCGAGCGGACAGTACCTGGAGTATCCGGTCGCAGGCGCGATCCCCACCCCGGCTTCGACGCTGTCGCGCCCCGCCGAGATTGGGATCGCAAGGCACGCGGGACTGGGCTCGATCACGACTCGATCCGGCCTGCCGTCGTGACGCCCAGCGGGTGCTCGGCGTCCGGGTGCGGGGCCTGTACGCGACGAAGGACACGTTCTGCTCGCTCTACCTCTCGCGCGGCGCCCGGCTCGAGTGGCTCTCCGAGCAGACGGGCGTCGCGCACGGGACACTCCGTAAGCACTACGCGAGTACGTGCGGACCGCGAAGGACGATGCGACGGAACTCGCGCGGCTGGAGAGTGTCCGTGGTGCCAAGAGCGCGAAGCGCGTGCCGAAAACGGGCGCAATTGTGACACGAATTGTGACACGGCGAGCGGGTGCGGCTCCAAGTGCGCGGCCTAACGTGAGATGGAAAGTGGAGCAGAAGGGATTCGAACCCTCGACCCCCACGTTGCGAACGTGGTGCTCTCCCAACTGAGCTACTGCCCCAGATCGGTGGGTGCGCGGCGGCCGCGCTTACTTTTCGACGAGCTTTTGCAGGTAGGGGCGCAACTTAGCAGCGAGGTCCGGGCGCTTCAAGGCGTAGGCGATGTTGGCCTGGAGGTAACCGAACTTGTCGCCGGCGTCGTAGCGCGTGCCGCGGAACGCGCAGCCGATGACGCCGCGTTCGGCGCGCAACCGGTCGAGCGCGTCGGTGAGCTGAATCTCGCCGCCCTTGCCGGGCGGCGTCTGCGCGATGAGCGGGAAGATCTCGGGCGGGAGCACGTACCGTCCCATGATCGCGAGGCGCGACGGCGCGGTGCCGGGCGCGGGCTTCTCGACCATACCCTCCACTTGATGCAGGCCGGGCGCGAGCGGCGTGCCTTTGATGACGCCGTAGCTCGCGGTCTGTTCCTCCGACACCTCGAGGAGCGCGATCACCGCCTGCTGGCGCGCCGCGAAGACGTCGATCATCTGCCGCGTGCACGGTGGATCGGCGTCGAAGATGTCGTCACCCAAGAGAACCGCGAAGGGCTCGTCGCCGACCGCGGGGCGCGCCGCGAGCACGGCGTGGCCGAGGCCGCGCGGCTCCTTCTGGCGGATGGCGATGACCTCCACCTTGTCGGCGATGTCGCGCACCATCGCGAGCAGATCGTCCTTGCCCTTTTCGGCGAGGAAGTGCTCGAGCTCGGGGGCACGGTCGAAGTGGTCGACGATCACGTCCTTGCCACGGCCGGTGACGAGGATCACGTGCTCGATGCCGGACGCGATCGCCTCGTCGACGACGTACTGGATCGTCGGGATGTCGACGATCGGCAGCATCTCCTTCGGAATCGCCTTCGTCGCCGGAAGAAATCGGGTGCCGAGCCCGGCGGCGGGGATGACAGCTTTGCGGACGCGCACGCGGGTGGCGTCAGTGGGCGCCGCGGAGCTTGCGCTCTTCGGCTTCCTGCAGCGATTTGCAGTCGATGCAGAGTGTGGTGACGGGGCGCGCCTTCAGGCGCTCCATGGCGATGTTCTCGCCGCACTCTTCGCACTTGCCGTAGGTGCCCTCGTCGATGCGCGCCAGCGCTTCATTGATCTTGACGATCAGCTTGCGCTCGCGGTCGCGGATGCGGAGCGTGAAGTTGCGGTTGGACTCCAGGGAGGCGCGATCGGTGGGATCGGGGAAGTTTTCCTTGGTGTCGGTCATGCCGTCGACCGTGCGATCGGCCTCGGCGAGGAGCTCCTCGAGCTTGTGATCGAGGAGACTGCGAAATTGCTTGAGATCCCGCTGATTCATGCCCCCGCTTCCGCCGGAGGGGACACTAGCACACGCAAAAAATCGCTGTAAAGAACAGTGCTTGCGACCGCGAACGGTGCGCGGTACAGGCCCTGCAATGCACGCCTATTTCGATGCGTTCTCCGGGATCAGCGGTGACATGACGGTCGGCGCCTTGCTCGACTTGGGCTTCCCGTTCGCCGAGCTCGAGCGCCACGTCGCCGCGCTGCCGGTCTCCGGCTGCGCGCTCGTCCTCGAGCATCGTGACCACGGCGCGATCCGCGCCGCCAAGTTCGACGTACGGACGAGCGGCGTGCAGCCGGAGCGCACCTTCGCGACGATTCGGAGCATCCTCGAGAAAACGCCGCTGCCGCCGCGCGCTCGCGAGCTGGCGCTGGCGGCGTTTCGCGAGCTCGCCGAGGCCGAGGGCCGGGTGCACGGCGTCGCGCCCGATCACGTCCACTTCCACGAGGTTGGTGGCGTCGACGCGATCGTCGACATCCTCGGCGCAGCGCTCGGCGTCGACGCGCTCGGTATCACCAGTCTCGCCGTCGGGCCGCTGCCGCTCGGCTCCGGCATCGTCGACACGCAGCACGGTCGGATCCCGGTGCCGGCGCCGGCGACCGTCGAGCTGCTGCGTGGCTTCGCCGTGCGTCCCGGTGATGGGGAGGGCGAGATGGTGACACCGACCGGCGCCGCGATCCTGCGCGGTTTCGGTGCCGTCTCGGGTACGCCGGGCGCGCTGCGCGTCGTCCGCGTCGGCTACGGGTCGGGGACGCGCCGTCTCGCCGACCGGCCGAACGTTCTACGCGTCCTTCTCGGTGAAGCCGAGTCGGCGGCGCCGCGCGCGGACGAGATGCTCGTCATCGAGACCAACATCGACGACATGAGCCCCGAGCTCTACGAGCACGCGACCGCGCGTCTCTTCGCAGCCGGTGCCGTCGACGTCACGCTCGTACCGGTGCACATGAAGAAGGGACGCCCCGGGGTGCTCTTGCAGATTCTCGCGCCGCGTGCGCACCGCGACGATCTCGCCGCCGTGCTCTTCGCGGAGACGACGACGATCGGCGTGCGTTTTCATGCGGTCGAACGCCTGACGCTGGCACGCGAGATCGTCGACGTCGAGACGCGCTACGGCACGATCGCGGTCAAGGTCGCGACCGGCCCCGGCGCGCGCACGGTCGCGCCGGAGTACGAGAGCTGTCGCGCGGCGGCGGAGCGCCACGGTGTGCCGCTTCGCCTCGTGTACGACGCCGCCCGCCGTGCCGCCGGCTGACGCGCCCGGGTCGCATCGACTGGCGTCACAGCGAATCCGCGAACGCGTCGAGGTCGAGATGTGCGCGCGCGAGCACCGCGAGCCGGGCGCGCGCGCGCGCGGCCTCAGGTCCACCGCCGCGGAGCGCCCGCAGCGTCTCGACGGCGTCCATGATGCGCGGGAGCTCGCCGAGGAAGCGCGCGGCGGTGAGCGAGCGGAGAAGCGCCGTGTTCGTCTCGGCTGCCGGATCGCCGTCGGGCGCGATGCGGTTCACGACGTAGCCGGCGATGTGCAGCCCGCGCGCTGCGAGAACCTCGAGCGAGAGGAGTGCGTGGTTGATCGCCCCGAGGCGGGAGCCGACGACGAGGAGCACCGGCGCGTCGAGCGCGCGCGCGAGGTCCGCGTAGGTCGTCGTGCTCGTGAGCGGCACCAGTGCGCCGCCGGCGCCCTCGACCAGGAGGACATCGAAAGCAGCCGCGCGCGCGCCGAGCGTTCGGACGAGCGCGGCGACGTCGATCGTCGTCTGCGCGCGCGCGGCGGCGAGGATCGGCGCCAGTGGATCGGGAAAGCGGTACGGGCAGACGACGTCAAGCGGCTCGGACGTCGTCGCCGCGGCCGCGAGCGCCGCCGCGTCCTCGGGGTAGAGCGCGCCCGCAACACGCGCGCAGCCGGTCTCCACCGGCTTGGCAACGCCGACGCGCAGCCCGCGCGCCGTGAGCGCGGCGGCGAGCGCGGCGGTGACGAGCGTCTTGCCGACGCCGGTGTCGGTGCCGGTGACGAGGAGCGCCGTCATCGTGGAATGGTTCGGCTTCGGTTCACGTCCCCGTGACCTCGGCGATCGACTCCGCGGCGACGGCGACCAGTGTTTCGATCTCGTCGGGGCGGATACTGAGCGGCGGCATCAGCACGAGCACGTCGCCGAGCGGCCGCAACACGACCCCGCGCCGGCGCGCGGCGAGGATCGTGCGATGCCCGACGCGTTCGACGGGCGCGTACGGCTCGCGTCGCGCCGGCGTGCGCATCAGCTCGACGCCGATCATGAGGCCGCACTGGCGCACCTCGGCGACGTGCGGCAACGGCCGCACGTGCCGCGTGAGCGCGCGCGCCAGGGCGGCGGCTTTCTGCGGCAGGCTCGCGAGCAGGGCCGGAGTGAAGAGCTCGAGGCTCGCGAGCGCGGCGGCGCAACCGAGCGCATTGCCGGTGAACGTGTGGCCGTGGAAGAACGCCGTGTACTCCTCGTAGGGACCGAGAAAGGCGCGGAAGATCTCCTCGGTCGCGAGCGTCGCGGCGAGCGGCAGGTAGCCGCCGGTGAGACCTTTGCCGACCGTCAGGAGATCGGGCGCCGTGGCGCTGTGGTCGCAGGCGAAGAGGCGACCGGTGCGCCCGAAGCCGGTCGCGACCTCATCGCAGACGAGGAGCGTGTCGTAGCGTCGCGTCAGCTCGCGGACCGCCGGCAGGTAGGCGACGGGTTGCGGCCACATGCCGGCGGCGCCCTGCACGAGCGGCTCGAGGACGACGCCGGCGATGGTGTCGCGATGGCGCGCGAGCACCGCCTCGAGCTCGGTGAGCGCGCCGGCGAGCGCCGCCTCGCTGTCGAGCCCCTGGGTACGCTCCAACACGTACGGCGCCGGCACGCGCGCGACCGGCAGGAGCGGCGTGTAGAAGCGGTGAAACGGCTCCGAGAAGCCGACGCTCATCGCGCCGAGGGTGTCGCCGTGGTAGCCGTCGACGAGGGCGACGAAGCGCGGCCGGTCCTCGCCGCGTAGCCGCCAGTACTGCAGGGCGAGCTTGAGCGCGATCTCGACGGCGGTCGCGCCGGCGTCCGAGTAGAAGACGCGCGTCAATCCCGCGGGCGCGATCCCGACGAGGCGTGCCGCGAGCTCGGCGCTCGGCGGGCTCGCGAGACCGAGGAGGGTGGTGTGCGCGACGCGCTCGAGCTGGGCGCGAATCGCGGCGTCGATCTCGGGTCGGCGATGGCCGTGCACGTTGCACCACAGCGACGACACGCCGTCGAGATATCGCCGTCCGGCGGCGTCGATCAGGTAGTTGCCGTCGGCGGCGGCGATGACGAGCGGCTCGGCGGCGAGCCACTCCTGCATCTGCGTGAAGGGGTGCCAGAGGTGCGCGCGATCCCAACGGACGGTCTGTTCGGCTGCGATGGTCGCCATCGGCGAAGCGTGTAGGGAAGGACGATCGCCATGTCAACTCGGCGAAGGGGGCATGGTTGACCAGCGGAGTGGCAGCTCGGCGCGTTCCTCGACGAAACGGCGCACCTCGGCGCACACGGTCGCACGCTCGCGGTCGACGGTGACGACGTGGAAGCTCTCTTCGAGCAGCACGAGCCGCTTCTCGCGCGATCCGAGGCTCGTGTACAGCTCGCGGGCGGCGGCGATCGGACAAGTGTGATCGTGGAGCGCGTGGACGACGAGCGCCGGCTGGGTGACGCGCGGCGCCTCGCGGCGCACGACGCGCTGGAGCATGAGGAGGTTGAGGAGCGCGCGCAGCGGGATCTGGCGGTAGCCGGGATGGTGCGCGCGCACCTGCTCGTCGGCGATGTCGCTCCCGTGCTTCGCGATCAGCACCCGCGCCAGGCGGGCGCGCAACGTCGCCGAGCGCGCGTCGAGCGCGCCGAGGGCGCGAAGGAAGCGGGAGAGACGCTGCACGGTGCCGCGTCCGAGCGTCACGGCGGGCGAGAGCAACGCCACAGCGGCGACGCTCCCCGGACGCTCGATCGCGAGGTGCAGTGCGAGGAGTGCGCCCATCGAGAGTCCGATGACGACGCTGCGGGGTGTGACGGTCGAGAGTGCCCGCAGCCCCGTCGCCGCAGACTCGTACCAGTCGAGCCACGAGGTTTCGGCGAGGTCGGCGACCGTCGTCGCGTGTCCGGCGACGCGCACGATCCACAGCGGATGGCGCCCTTGGAGCGTCGCGGCGAGCGGTGCCATCTCGGCGGGCGTGCCGGTCAAGCCGTGGATCAGGAGGCAGCCGGTCGCGCCGTCGCCCGGGATGAGGCGCTCGGCTGCGAGGCCCGCGTCCGGTTGCTCGTCCGCCACGCCGTCCGGCCCGCGCTCAGGTGCGCGTACCGGTCACGATGTCGGGATTGATGGTGATGTCGGCGCGTTGGCGGAGCATGTCACGATACGCCTCGAGCACGGCGCTGCGCTTACGAACGGTCGCACCGTCGCGCATGGTGTCGCGCGTGTCGCCGAGCGACGACTCGTCGGCGGCAGCACGCGCTTTCAGCGCCAAGACGACCGCGGCGTCGGGAAGCTCATGGACGGTCGCGAACGGGTTGTCCTTCGTGAGCGCGAAGAGCTCGTCCTTGATCGGCGCGCCGCTGAGCTTCGGCAACGCCTGCGTACGGGTGAACGGGCCGGTGTCGTCGGTCGCGTAGCCCTTGGCCCGGGCCGCCGTCGCGAGACCCTCGGTGCCCCCGGTCGCCGCCTTTGCGGTCGTGAGGAGTTCCTCGGCGGCACCGCGCGCCGCCTCACGTGCCTTGTGCGCGCGCACGGTCTCGACGATCTGGTCGTGCGCTGCCGCGAGCAACTTGAAATCGCTCGGCGTCTTCTCGACGACCTTGAAGAGATAGTAGGGCGGCTCGGTGCCGACGACCTCCTCGACGGCGCCGGTGTCGAGGCCGAGCGCGGTCGCGAGCAGGATGGGATTGGTGACGCCGGGCAGCGGATGTCCGCGCGCCGCCGACGGTAGGGTCGTCGCCTTGAGGCCGTGTGTTGCGGCGAGATCCTCGAGACTCGACCCCGCGCGCGCTTTTTCGAGGTCGGCGTCGACGGCGTCGCGTGCTGCCTGCTCGGCGCCGGACTCGCGTAGCGCGCGCTCGATCTGGTCACGGACCTCCGTGAGCGGCTGCGTACCCGTCCCCCGCTTCTCCTCGACCTTCACGATTGCGAAGCCGCGCGAGATCTCGACGAGATCGCTCACTTGGCCGGGCTCGAGCGCGAACGCCGCGTCGTCGATCGCGGTGTCGAGCTTGCCACGCTCGACGGATCCGAGGTCGCCGCCGGCGTCCTTGGTGAGCGGGTCGCCGGAGTGCGCGCGGGCGAGCGCGGCGAAGTCGCCGCCGCCCTTCGCCTCGGCGAGCACGCTCTCGGCGGTCGCGCGCATCGCCGCGCGCGTGGCGGCGTCGGCGTCGGCGGGGACGACGAAGAGGATCTCGCGCAGATGCGCCGTCTCGGGGGTTTCGTAGTCACTCTGATGCGCGTCGTAGTATGCGGCGACGCTCTCGTCGCCGACCGCGACCGAGGCCTCGAGGTCCTTCGGCGTATACGCCACGTAGGTGAGCGTCACGCGCTCGGGTTGGCGGAAGACCTCGCGGTTCTTCTCGTAGTACTCGCCGACCTCGGCTTCGGTCACCGTCGCCGCGCCGAAGTACTTGGCGTACGGCACCTTGACGAAGGTGACGTCGATCGTGTCGTGGTCGAGCGCGAAGAGGTCGCGGATCTCACGATCGCTCACCGTGATGCCGTCGGTGAGTAGGTTTTCGAGCTTCGAGATGAGGAGGCTCTCGCGCTGCGACTCCTCGAACTCGGCGGGCGTCGTCCGTGTGGCGCGGAGCGCCGCCAGGTAGCGCGTGCGGTCGAAGCGGTCGCCGCTCCGGAAGTTCGGGACGTTGAGGATCGCTTCGCGCACCTCGTCGTCAGTCACTTGGAGCCCGAGGCGGCGCGCCTCACGCTTCAGCAGCATGTCGTTCACGAGATCGTCGAGCGCGCGCTGGTGGAGGTTCAGCTGCGTCACCACCTCGGGCGTGAACTTCTCCCGATAGAGCTGCTGGTAGACGCGCTGCATGTTCTCGAAGGCGCGTGCGTACTCCTGCGCGGTGATGGGCTCGCCGTTCACCATGGCGGCCACGTTCACCTTGTTCCCTCCGCTCACCATGACGCCGACGCCCCAAAAGACGAAGACGATGATGATCATCCAGAAGATCACCTTGATGAACGTCGAGCGGGCGTGTTTTCGCATGAATCCGAGCATTCGACGAAGTCTATTGAAGGCGGTCGGCGATTTCAACGCGGCCGGAGAGAGAGCAACGGTGGTGGCGGCGACGGGCGCGGGAGGGCGCGGCGGCGGCCACGGGCCTGGCGGGCCGCGGCCGCGAGGGGATCCTTCCGTACGTTGCGGTGCACTCGTGCACATGTACGGCCCAATGGCCGCCGCCGCGCCCTCCCGCGCCCGTCGCCGCCACGTCCATTACATCCTTCACTCGGCGCGCGTTGCGCGCCGACGTTCATGGGCGGGCGAAATCGCGTTTTGTGATGGGGATGTGGTTGGGTTGACGAGGGACGCGATCGAGCCGCCGACGAAGAACGTGCGCGTCGCGAGGTGTCCCTCCATGACGCCGACGACGGGAATCCGGCCGTTCGGATTCCTTCGCAGAAAGTCGGGTGTTCGCGTCTCGCCCTTCTCGATGTCCATCTCGACGAGCTCGAACGGCACGCCGAGCTGGGAGAGCAAGAGGCGGCCTCCTCGTCGAAAACCCGCGTGGATGTTGCTCCCTCACTGCCTTCGTGGTACGGGTCGACGAGGCAACGGGGAGGGGCGGGGGCATTCTCTTCCATCGCGAAACTCTGCGCGTCTCACTGTCGAAAAAGGCGGTCGTATGGTGCTGAATTCCCTTTGGGGCATGTTCTCCAACGACCTCGCCATCGACCTCGGGACGGCGAACACCCTCATCTACGTGAAGGGGCAGGGCATCGTCTGCAACGAGCCCTCGGTGGTCGCGGTCCAGAAAGAGGCGAAGGGCGGCCGCAAGGTGCTCGCGGTCGGCGCCGAGGCGAAGAAGATGCTCGGCCGTACGCCCGGCAACATCGTCGCCATCCGCCCGCTCAAAGACGGCGTCATCGCCGACTTCGAGATCAACGAGGCGATGCTGCGCTATTTCATCCAGAAGATCCACAACCGCAAGACGCTCGTCCGCCCGCGCATCATCATCTGCGTGCCCTTCGGCGTGACCGAGGTCGAGAAGCGCGCGGTCAAGGAGTCCGCGGAGTCGGCGGGCGCGCGCGAGGTCTACCTCATCGAGGAGCCGATGGCGGCGGCGATCGGTGCCGGACTCCCGATCACCGAGCCGACCGGCAACATGATCGTCGACATCGGCGGCGGTACGACCGAGGTGGCGGTGATCTCGCTCGCCGGAGTCGTCTTCTCCAAGTCGGTCCGGGTCGGCGGCGACAAGATGGACGAGGCGATCATCCAGTACATCAAGCGCAAGTACAATCTGCTGATCGGTGAGCGCACCGCCGAGCTGATCAAGATCACGATCGGCTCCGCGTATCCCGCCCAGGAGATCCAGACGATGGAAATCAAGGGCCGGGATCTGGTCGCGGGGGTGCCGAAGACGGTCGAGATCTCCGACGAGGAGATCCGCGATTCGCTCCTCGAGCCGATCAACCAGATCGTCGAGGCGGTGCGGATCGCGCTCGAGCGGACGCCGCCCGAGCTTGCCTCCGACATCGTCGACAAGGGTATCGTCCTCGCCGGCGGCGGCGCCTTGCTGCGCAACCTCGATGTGCTCTTGCGGGAAGAGACCGGCCTTCCCGTCATGTTGGCAGACGATCCGCTGACGGCGGTCGTGATGGGGGCGGGACGGGCGTTGGACGAGATCAGCCTGCTGAAGAGCATCTCCATCTCGTAGCGTCCCCCGCCGCCTCGCGGTTCGTATGCTCGAATTCATCCGGCGCAACAGGGTCCTCCTCAGCGCCAGCTTCTTTTTGCTCTGCTCCCTCGGGCTCCTTTCCGTGAACGCCCGCCATCCGGGGCGGATCGATCCTCTCGGCCGTGCCTTCCTCGAGGTGATGGCGCCCTTCCAACGCGTCACCTCGATCGTCGCCGGGTGGACGGTCGACGTCTGGCGCGGGTACGTCGATCTCCTCGGCGTCGAGCGCGAGAACGGCCGCTTGCGCGGGCGCCTCCACGAGCTCGAACGTCGCGCCACCGAGCAACGCGAGCTCGAGCTGATGAACCGGCGGTTGAAGCGTCTGCTCGCGTTCCAACGCCGTTTGCCCACGCAGGTCGTCAGCGCCGAGGTGACGGGGCGCGACGCGACGGCGTGGTTTCAAAGCCTGACCTTGAACAAGGGTGAGCGCGACGGCATTCAGTCGGGCATGCCGGTGCTCGCACCCGAGGGCGTCGTCGGCCTGATCTCGAAGACGAGCCCGCACGCCTCGCGCGTGCTTCTCCTCACCGATCCGAACAGCGGCGTCGACGTCCTCATCCAGCGAACGCGCGTCCGCGGCATCGTGAGCGGGCTGCTCGAGAAGGGCGCCATCCTCAAGTACGTGAAGCGCGCCGACGACGTCCAGGTCGGCGATCGCATCGTCACCTCCGGCCTCGACGGTATCTTTCCCAAAGGCGTCTCGGTCGGGCGGGTGACGCGCGTGTCGCGGAAGGACCGCGGGCTATTCCTTTACGCCGAGGTCACGCCGACGGCGGACGCGAGCCGCTTGGAAGAAGTGCTCGTCACCGCCGCGAGCGGCGCCGAGCTGCTCGATCCACGGCCGGCGCCGCCTCCCGCGTTCGTCGGGCCGCCGGATCCCGCGACGCTCGGCCTCGTCGGGCCGCCCGCGCCGCCTGGCGTCGCCGTCTCCGGGGAGCAGTCGCGGTGAGTCTGTACCAGGCGACGCACGCGCCGACCACCCCCACTCTCGGAGCCGAGCTGCGTGCCGCCGTCATCTATACGCTGACGGCGAGTCTCGCGCTCTTGCTTCAGACCACGGTCCTCCACACGCTGACGGGCGACCGTGTCATTCCCGACCTCGCGCTCATCCTCTGCGTCTACCTCGGGCTGTATGAGCACAGCGTCGCCGGCGCGACCGGCGCCTTCCTTCTCGGATACCTGCTGGACAGCTTTTCGGGTAGCCTGGTGGGGTTGAATGCCTTCGCGATGACGAGCGTCTACACCATGGTCTACCTGATCGCGCGACGGCTGTGGATGGACAACGCGCTCTCGAGCATCGCGATGGTGTTCCTCGGCACACTCGTCAAGGGATTCGCGATTCTCGGCGCGCTCGCCGCCTATCTCTCGATCGACGACCGTCTCTCGCTCGCAGCCGCCCAGGTCCTGCTCGCCGAGGCGCTCCTCGCCGCCGCGCTCACGCCGATCGTGTTCGGCTTCATCCGCTGGGAGCAGCGCGTCTTCGGCGCCGACTGAGATGACGTTGATCATGAACCGGCGTGAGGTTCCGGCGGCGCTCCGCCGCCGCCTGGTCGTGTCGCTCGCGGCCGTGCTCGTGCTCCTCGGGCTGACGCTCATACGGCTCTGGCACCTGCAGGTGACCGAGGGCGAGCAATACCGATCGCTCTCCGAGAACAACCGCATTCGGTTGAAACGGGTGCGCGCGACGCGCGGCACGGTCCTCGACCGCCACGGTCAGATCATGGTCGACAATCGTCCCTCGTTCGACGTCGCGCTCGTGCCCGAGGACGCGCACGACGTGCCACGCACGCTCGCCACGCTCACGCGCCTGCTCGGCGCCGAGGCGGGCGACTTCTCCTCCGCCGTCCAGGCGGCCGCGAACCGCCCGCCGTTCGAGGAGGTGATCCTCAAGCGCGACATCGACTGGGAGAGCATCGTCGCCCTCGAGACGCACCAGCTCGAGCTCCCCGGCGTCTCGGTCCAGGTCGGCCCCCGCCGCACGTATCCGTTCGGCACCGCCGCCGCGCACCTCCTCGGGTACGTCGGCGAGGTGAGCCAGCAGGAGCTCACGAGCCGACAGGGCTACCGCATGGGCGATCTCATTGGGAAGGCGGGCGCGGAGCGCTATTGGGAGGGCTATCTCCGCGGCGTCGACGGCGGGCAGCAGGTGGAGGTCGACGCCGTCGGGCGGAAGCTCCGCGTGCTCTCCGAGGTCGAGGAGACGCCCGGCAACACGCTCATCCTCTCGCTCGATCGCGACCTGCAGCTCGCCGCCGAGCGCGCCATGGGCGACCGCGAGGGTGCGGTCGTCGCCCTCGATCCCCGCAGCGGCGACGTGCTCGCGATGGTGAGCCGCCCCGCCTTCGATCCGAACGTCTTCGCGCGCGGCATCCGCGCCGCGGAGTGGCGCGCGCTCGTCCAAGACCGCAAACGGCCGCTGAACAGCAAGGCGGTGCAGGGCACGTATCCGCCGGGGTCGACCTTCAAAGTCGTCATGGCCGCGGCCGCGTTGGAAGAGGGCGTCGTCAACCCCTTCACGCAGATCTTCTGCGGCGGCGGGATCTTCTTCGGCAACCGGACGTTCCACTGCTGGCGCCCGAGCGGTCACGGCGACCTGAACGTGCACGAGGCGCTCGTTCGCTCGTGCGACGTCTTCTTCTACCAGGTCGGGCAGCGGCTCGGTATCGACACCATCGCCGACTACGCGCATCGCTTCGGCCTCGGTGCGCCGACCGGCATCACGCTCGATCACGAGAGCGGCGGCGTCATCCCGAGCAGCGCCTGGAAGCGCCAGCGCTTCGGCGAGCCCTGGTACGCGGGCGAGACGCTCTCGGTCGCGATCGGGCAAGGCTACGTCACGACCACGCCGCTGCAGATGGCGAACGTGATCGCCGCAATCGCGAACGGCGGCACCGTCTACCAACCGCAGTTCGTGAAGCGCGTCGAGACGCCGGACGGCACGAGCGTCCTCGAGCAGCAGCCGATCGTCACCAACGACCTCGGCTTCAAGAAGACGACGCTCCTCCAGATCCGCGAGGCGCTCTCGGACGTCGTCAACTCGAGCCGCGGCACCGGGACGAAGGCGCGTGTGCGCGGCATCGAGGTCGGCGGCAAGACCGGCACGTCGCAGGTCGGGAAGCTCGGTGCCGAGCGCCCCAAGCAGGGACACATGGTGCGGGAGCGGAAGGACCACGCGTGGTTCATCGCGTTCGCGCCGGTCTCGAGCCCGGAAATCGCCGTCGCCGTCCTTGCCGAGCACGCGGGCGAGCACGGCGGCACCGCCGCCGCGCCGATCGCGCAGCAGGTGATCGCGCACTACTTCGGCGTCGCCGAGGACGACGATGCGACAATTCGACAGACGGCTCGCGTATCATTTTGACTGGCTGCTCGTGGCGCTGACGCTCGCGGTTGCGAGCGTCGGCATCGTCACCATTTACAGCGCCACCGTCACCAGCGAAAAAGGCAGCTTCGCGACCAACCCGCTGGTGATCCGCCAGGCATTGTACGACGGCATCGGCCTCGCCGGCATGGTCGCGGCGGTGTTCTTCGACTATCGACGCCTCGAGCGCTACGCGTACCTCATCTTCGCGTTCGCGCTCGTCATGCTCGTTCTGGTGCCGGTCATGGGGAGCGTCGGTGGCGGGGCGCGGCGCTGGATCAACCTCGGCGTCGTCTCCGTGCAGCCGTCGGAGATGATCAAGGTCGGTCTCGTGGTGGCGCTCGCGCGCTACTTCCATCGCGCGCGCGGCACGGGCGACCTCCGCCTCCGCGACGTCGCGCCGGCCTTCGTGATGCTCGCGATCCCCGCCGCGCTCATCCTCGCGCAGCCCGACCTCGGGACCGTCGGTGTCGTGACCGCCGTCTTCTTCAGCATCCTCTTCTTCGCCGGGCTGCGGCTGCGGTCGTTTCTCTTGTTGGCGATCGTCGGCGGCGCCGCCGTCCCGCTTCTCTGGGGACACCTCAAGCCGTATCAGCAGCAGCGCGTCCTCACGTTCCTCTCGCCCGAGATGGATCCGCTCGGTGCCGGCTACCACGTCATCCAGTCGAAGATCGCGATCGGCTCGGGGATGTTCTGGGGGAAAGGCTATCTGCACGGCACGCAGAACAAGCTGAACTTCCTTCCCGAGCAGCACACCGACTTCATCTTCTCGGTGTTCGCCGAGGAGTGGGGCTACATCGGTGCGCTGGTGCTGATCGTGCTCTACGCCGCGCTCGTCCTCCGCGGCCTCCAGATCTCCTACCGCGCCAAAGATCGCTTCGGGTCGCTGCTCGCGTTCGGCATCGTCGCGATCATCTTCTGGCAGGTGGTGATCAACGTCGGCATGACGTCCGGCGTCCTCCCGGTCGTCGGCATCCCGCTGCCGTTCGTGAGCTACGGCGGCTCCTCCATCACCTCGATGATGATCGCGCTGGGTCTGGTCATCAACGTCAACATGCGCCGCTTCACTTTTTGACCGCAGGCTGCTGAAACGGGCCCATCTGCTGCGTTGCTCGGTCGCCGCGGCTTGTGCGGCGTAGCTCCGCTACGCCTCCGCGCGCGGCTCCCTCGCGCCTTGCATCTGGACCCGTTTGAGCAGCCTGCTCCCGCCGTTGTCGTCGCGCTCGCTTCGCGTCGCGTAAGGAAACGCCGCGCAGCGGCGTGGCGCGGGAAGTTATTCCGGGCAGTTCTTCAGTGAGCGGGTATCGTTGCGTCGCTCGAAGTGAAACGAGAGCGCCGAAGAGGAAGCAGCCGGGCGTCGAGACGCGTGCAGATGCGAGGCGCGAGGAAGCGAACGCGGAGGCCTAGCGGGAGCTAGGCCGCACAAGTGAGCGACCGAGCAACGAAGCAGATGCGCGTGTATCGACGCCCGGCGTTAGACGACGCGATCGATCGCCTTGACGAGGTGCGCCTTCGGGACGGCGCCGACGATCTGCTCCTTCACCTCGCCGCCCTTGAAGAGGATGAGGTTGGGGATGCCGCGGACGCCGAATTGGGCGGGGGTGCGCGGGTTGTCGTCGACGTTCATCTTCACGACCTTGAGGCGGCCGCTGTAGTCGCCGGCGAGCTCTTCCACGACTGGGCCGATCGCCTTGCAGGGGCCGCACCACGGCGCCCAGAAGTCGATGAGGACGGGGGTGCTCGCTTGCAGTACCTCGCGTTGAAACGTGTCGTCGCTGACCACCTGCACATCTGCCATACGCAGTGCCTCCCTCCGATCGCGTCGCTCATGTGTAACCAATGCGCCTCGCCCGCGCAACGGACGGAGCGCAACGACGGCGATTCGGGGCCCGTCCTTCCTCGGGAATCACGGCGCTTCGGCGAGGACGCGCAGGACCTCCGGTTGCCGGAGCGCACAAATCATCGTCGTCACGCCGCCCTCGCGCCACGGCGCGAGGCGGTCGCGGATGCGCGCCGCGGGGCCGACGAGCGAGATCTCGTCGGCGAGCTGATCGGGGACGGCGGCCGCCGCCTCGTTCTTCTTTCCCGCGAGGTAGAGATCCTGAATCGTCCGCGCCGCCTCCTCGAAGCCGTAGCGGCAGGCGAGGTCGTTGTAGAAGTTCTTGCCGCGCGCACCCATGCCGCCGATGTAGAGGGCGAGAAACGGCTTCACGAAATTGAGGCATGCCTGCACGTCGTCGCCGAGAATGACGGTTACGGCGGGCGCGATGTCGAAGGTCGCGAGCGACTTGCCGACGCCGGCGCGCGCGAATCCCGCGCTGAGCGCGTCCTTATAGATGGAGCGGTACGGGCTGTAGAAGACCGGCAGCCAGCCGTCGGCGATCTCTGCGGTCTGCTCGACGCTCTTCGGGCCGATCGCTGCGATGTAGATTGGAATCTGCCGCCCGTGGAGGATGCTCTTCAGCGGCTTGCCGAGACCGCTCGCGCCCGGTCCACGGTAGGGGATCTGGTAGTGCTCGCCCTGGTGCTCGAGCGGCTGCTCGCGCGCCCAGATCTTGCGCAGGATCGACACGTACTCGCGCGTACGGACGAGCGGTTTGCCGTAGGGCAATCCGTGCCAGCCCTCGACGACCTGCGGTCCCGAGACGCCGAGACCGAGCAGGAACCGCCCACCCGAGAGCTGGTCGAGCGTCGACGCCGTCATTGCGGTCATCGCGGGGGTGCGCGCCGGCATCTGCATGATGCCGCTCGCGACGTGGATGCGCTCGGTCTGGCCGGCGATCCACGCGAGCGGCGTGACCGCGTCGGAGCCGTACGCCTCCGCCGACCAGACGGAATGAAACCCGAGGCGGTCTGCCTCTTTGATGAGGCCAATGTCGACCGCGACACGGGCGCCGGAGTAGCCGACGTTCAGACCGAAACGCATGCGTTCCTCCTGTTAGACGGTGTTCGCGAGCAGCCTCGAGCCGACCGCGTGGAGGAGCGCCTCCACCGCCGAGCGCGGCCGGATCATCACCGTGAAGTCGCGAATGAGCCCGGAGTCGTCGAACCGAATCAGGTCGAGCCCTTCGGCTTCGCGATCGCCGACGCGGGTTCGGAAGATCAACGCCTTCGTCCCGTCGGCGGATGAGAGCTCGTCGGTGTAGCGAAACTCCTCGAACACCTCGAGCAGAACGGCGAGGAGTCGTCCGATCGCAGCCCGGCCCTCGAACGGCTTGAAGGTGATGGGACTATGCAAGAGCGCGTCTTCCGCGAACGCGGAGAGCATCTGATCGAGGTCTCTGACCGCGACGCCGCGCTCGAAGCGGTCGCGACTCGTCACGCCGCGACCCAGTTGCCGTGGAAGCCGTACGGAACCCGATGCGGAAGACGGACGTGCGCGATCGGCTCGCCCGCGATGTCGCGGGCATCGAGGATGTCGAACGTGCTGGCGTTCCGCGCCTGATCGTAGGCGAGGACGAGCACGTAGCCGTCGTCCTCGTCGGCCGCGGCGGAGCGCGGCACGAAGAGCGGCTCGCCGACGCCGTTGCCGGCGCCGTACGTGCGGGTCGTGCTCGTGCCGCGCTCGAGGTCGTACTTGTGCACCGCACTCCATACCGGGATGCCGCTCGCGTTGCCCTCGGGGCCGGTCGCGGCCATGTAGCCATAGCGATGCTTGCGCCCGACGCGACGCTCGTCGACGCGCGGGAACTCGCCGTCGCGATCGTCGAGCGGGGTGGACTTGATGCCGCCGCCGCGCAGGTCGATGCGAAAGCGATGCAGGCGGGCGGCGTTCTTGTCGCACCAGCCGGGATCACGCGCGGCGCTCGGGCTCATGAAGAGCAGTTGCTCGTAGCGCGCGACGTCGAGGACGATCTCGTCGCCTTCGGTGTAGGCGTTCATCGGATGGAAGACGTAGCACGGGTCGGTGTCGAACCATTTGACGTCGGCGTTGCCGCCGCTGCGCGGCATGATGCCGATGCGGGTGCCGCGATCGGGGTCCCAGGCGAAGATGCTGCCGTTCCGCGCCATCTCCTCGAAACTGAAGACGACCGGGCAGAGGAGGAAGATGACGTAGTCCTTGGTGATCGCGAAGTCGTGCATCATCGAGGGCCAGGCGACGTCGATCACCTCGCTGCGCACGAGCGCGCCCGTGCGATTGGCGACGTGGAACTGGAGGTACGGCGGGAACGGCGCATAGCCGAAGAAGAGCATCTCGCCGCTCTCGGGATCGAGCTTCGGATGCGCCGTCATCGGCCCCATGAACTTGCCGCCGAAGTCGTAGAGGCCGGTCGTCTCGAGCGTGCACGGCACCATCGCTGTCGGGAGTGACGACTCGACGAGCGCGAGCAGCTTGCCGGCGTGGAAGACGATGTTGGTGTTGGCGGTCGTCTTGAACGCCATCGCCTCGCTCGGCTTCATGCTGAGGAGGCCGGCATAGAGCGCTTTGCCCGCCGCGCGCTCCTCCTTCAGGCCGTCGCTCTGTACGAAGCGGTTGCGGTAGGACGCGCAACCGTCGCGCAGCGTGATCGCGTGGATCATGCCGTCGCCGTCGAACCAGTGATAGCGACCGGGCGGCTCGTATGCGGGGTTGGGACCGTTGCGGTAGTAGGTGCCGTTCAGCTCGCGCGGGATCTCGCCGATCACTTCCAGATCGGCCGCCGTGCCCTCCAGACGCCACGGCGCGAAGTTTCCCTGCAGCAAGGGGTTGATCTCTGATTCTCGTTCACTCATGGCGACTCCTTTTCGAGCGTCCGGTGCGGCGCCGCGCGTCGCACGTGAGTTGTGAGATCATCGCCTCGCGCACGAGCGCGATGGCGGGAGATTGTGGCTTCAGCGTGCCGCGGATGGCGAGCGAGGTGACGCCGTGCACCGTCGCCCAGAACGCGGCGGTGGCATCCTCGACGCCGGCGCGCAGGCGTCCCGCGACGTCGATCGCGGCGACGCGCCGCCGGAGCGCGTCGTAGGAGGCGCGCCCGCCCGGCGTCGGGCGGAGGCGCTTGCCCTCGAACATCACGCGATAGTGCGCGGGATAGCGCAGGCCGAACTCGACGTAGCGTCCGAACGCCCAGCGCAGCGCCTCCACCGGATCGGACGGCACCGCGCGGCGGGCGAAAGCGCGATCGAAGTCGGCGAAGCAATCATCGACGATGCGCTCGATCAGCGCCGCCTTGTCGCCGAAGTGATGGTAGATCGTCGGCGGCGTGACGCCGGCGCGCGCACAGAGCTCGCGGATCGAGAGGCCGTCTTCGCCGCCACTCGCCAAGAGGTCGGCGGCGGCCTCGAGAATCGACCGGCGCGTCGCCTCCGACTCCGCGTCGCGTGAGCGCGCGACCGCCATTCGTGCCACCATACGAACGTATGTATAGCGGTGATACATGAACCATGCAAGCGGTTCGGGTAATGGCGACGTAACGCACGCCTAGCTGCTGTAGCGGGGATATAGTGAAAGGTTTTTCATGATGTTGCGCGGGTGAAGAGTCCGAGCAGCTCGACGTGCTCGGTATGGGGCATGAGGTCGAAGGGCTGCACGTTGCGGAGGCGGTAGCCGCCGTCGATCAGGAGGGCAGTGTCGCGTGCGAACGACGTCGGGTTGCACGAGAGTATAGCAGCCGCGGCGCGCGCGCGCGGACGAGGGCGGCGGCGACCGCTGCGCTACAACCCTTGCGCGGCGGGTTCAACGTCACGACGTCGGGCGCGAAGCCGGTGAGGGCATCGAGGCGCTCCTCCACGCGGGCGACCTCGAAGCGGACGTTGCGACGGCGGTTCCGCCGCGCGTTGGCGCGCGCCGCCCGCACCGCCGCCGTCTCGTCCTCGATCGCGAGGACGTGTGCGGCGCGCGCGGCGAGCGTGAGCGCGATGCCGCCGACGCCGCAGTATAGGTCGAGGACGCGTTCCGATCCGTCGAGCGCGGCGGCGTCGGCGATCGCGCCGTAGATCGTCGCCGCCATGCGCGTGTTCGCTTGCACGAAGGCGAGCGGCGAGGCGGCGAGCTCGACGTCGCCGTACCGATCACGCAGCTCCCTGTCGCCCCAGATCCGCTCGGTGCGAGGACCGACGATGACGTTTCCGGCGCTGAGGTTCTCGTTCACGAGGAGGCCCGCGAGGGGAAGCGCCGCGCGCAAGCGGCGCGCGATTGACGGCGCGGCGTCGAGTGGCAGCTGCGAGCTCACCAAGATCACCAGCAGGCGCCGTTCGTCGACGCTCGCCCGCACCAGCAGGTAGCGGAGCCCGCGGCGGCCGTGGCCGTGCAGCGGCACGCGCTCGCGGACGACGACCGCGCGCAGGACCGGGAGCGCACGCATGATCAAGGGGTCGTGGAGCGGACAGCCGCTGATGTCGAGAACGTCGTGCGTTCCGGGCGCGTAGAGGCCGATCGCGACGCCGGCGTGCGTGCGCGCGAGCATGAGCTTCACCTGCACACGATAGCCGGTGCGTTCGGGAGCCGGCCTGACCGCCGCGACCGGAATGGACGAGGCATCGTCGCCGAGCGCGTCACGCAGGGCGCCGGCGACGTGCGCGCGCTTCATGGCGAGCCGCGTCGCGTAGGGACGTCCGAACCAGGGACAGCCCGGGCAAGCGGGGAAATGTGGGCAGCGTGCCACACCTCAGATGAACCACGCGCCCCGGAGAAGCGTCAATCGACCCGGTCGGGACGTGTCACGTGCCGACAATAGACCCGTCGCCGCGCTCGCGGCCGCGCCAACCCCCGATCGCCGTCTACGCACGCGCGTGCGCCCCGGCGTCGTCACCGGGCTCGTCGTCCGACCACCAGGCGCGCTGGCGCCAGCGATCGAGCATCGCGATGAACGGCACCTCGACGGTCGCGAAGAACAGATCGGCCAACGCCCACCACATGATCGCCGCGCCGAGCGCGCCGCCGCCCACGACGCCGATCGCCCACCACCCGCGGAACTCATTCAGCCAGGTCATGCCCTCAGAGTAGGCGGGCCGCGGCGGTGCGCCAATGGGGGAGCGCCTCTCCGCCCGCGATGTCACGCAATCGTCACACCGTTCCTGATCGATCGTCACGGTGATGGAGCGGCGGCGCACGTTCGGCGCGCGCTACGGTCGGAGGGGACGGCCGGGCGCACACACATCACCGGGCTTGAGCTGACGTCGAGAGCGACCTATGACGTTTCCATGATCCGTGATCGTTCTATGTTGCTCTTCAGTGTCGTCGCCGGCGTCCTGATGCTGGCCGGCGGTCTCCTCGGCTGCTCACGCTCTTCTCCGCCCGAGCAAGGGAATCCGCCCGGGCAAGGGAACGTGACGGTCACCGGCATGACCCTCGGGCGGAGCCTCGCCCCCGACGAGACCATCGCGGAAAAATCCCAAACCAATCTCTTCTGGACCAACGACACCTTCTACGTGTCGGTCACAACTGAAGGCTCGGCGCCGAGCGCCACGCTCAAGGTGCGCTGGACGTATCAAGACGGTACGGTCGTCGGCGAATCGACGAAGACGATCAGCCCGACCGGTCCGACGATCACCGCGTTCCAAGCGTCGAACCCGCCGGAACGGTGGAACCCGGGCGATTACAAGGTCGAGGTGTTTCTGGACGGTGTCTCCGCCGGCACCAAAGACTTGAACGCGCGCTAGTGTCCCGTCTCGGAAATCGCAGGCACGCCAGACCGTCGATCCATCTCCGCTGGCTGCGGCGTGCTCCCTGCGGCATAGCTCGCCGCTATGCCTCGGTCGCCCTCCTTGCCAGCGGCGCGGCTCGACGCCCTGGCATACCTGCGATTTCCGAGACGGGACACTAGCGATCCCCGCTGCGCCGGCTCCCGCTGCCCGATGCATGGCCGTGGTTCGCGGTGCGACCAATCTTGCCGGCCTCGGCCCCCTCGGTACGCCGAGGGTTCTCGTCGACGATCTCGATATCGCCGGCGTCGACCATGATCTTGAGCCGCGGATGCTCGACGTCCTTCGCGGAGATCTGTCCGGTCTTCCCCGGCCCGAGGTGGAGCGTCTTACCCCGTGGCAACGGTACGCTGAGGGGTCGCTGCATCTTATTGCGGACGGTCGTCATCGCTGCGTCCGTGTCGCGTCCATTGGGCTGCCTCCGTGCGGACGATCGCAGTCGCCGCATCGCAGGGCAAGGGGGGCGCGTCGTGGGTTTGTCGACGACGATGCGCGCGATCCTCGGGTGGCTCGTCGGCGCGATCCATGTCATGGACGACGTGATCCCGATGCGCCTCGTTGCAGTGATCTGCCTCCTCGCTCTCGCGGCGAGCCGCCCTTCGCCGTCGTTTGCAACGGGCGCGGAACTCTACGCGCGGTACTGTCTGTTGTGCCACGGCGCGCATCTGGAGGGCTATGCGGCGGACAACACGCCCTCGCTCGTCTCGCCGACGTTCCGCGCGACGGCCAGTGATGCGTTCCTACGCGCGGCGATCGAGCGCGGACGCGCCCGGACGGCGATGGCGGGCTACGGGCGAGCCGTCGGCGGACCGCTCGGACCGGCCGACGTCGTGGCGCTGGTCGCCTACATCCGCGGCGGTACGACGGCTCCCGCACCGCTGGCGCGCAAGCCTTCCACCGGGAGCGCAGCGACGGGCCGGGAGGTGTACGTCGCTAACTGCCAGAGCTGTCACGGCACGGCGGAACAGCGTGCGACCGCGGTGCACCTGGCGAACGCGATGTTCCTCGCCACCGCTTCCGACGCCTATCTGCGCGCGGCGATCGTGCGCGGTCGTCCAGGCACACCCATGCAAGGCTGGGGAGAGGTGCTCAGCGCGCGCGAGATCGAGGACGTCATCGCCTACGTGCGCTCTCTCGCGCGCGCCGTCCCACCCGCGCCCGCACCGCCTGCCGGCGTCACCGCCGACGGACAGATGCGGACCATCGAGAACGTCCCGGTGGTGGTGAATCCCACGGGCGAGCAGGCCACCTTCACGTTGCGCGAGGACCGCTACGTCTCGGTCGCGGATGTTGCGAAGGCTTACGACGAGAAGCGTCGCCTGGTGCTGATCGACGCGCGTACGCCGTCCGATTATCTTCGCATGCACATCACGGGAGCGATCTCGATCCCGTACTTCAACATGCATAATCTCGACAACGTCCCGAACGACGGCACGTGGGTGATCGCGTACTGCGCGTGTCCGCATCACGTGTCGGGCGTCGTGATGGAAGAGCTCCGCAAACGCGGATACCCGCACACCGCCGTGCTCGACGAGGGCGTCTTCCTCTGGCAGCAGCAGGGGCACCCGGTGGTCGCCGCCGAGGGGCAGCTACCGATACCCGCACCGCCGCCGAACGGAGCGCCCGTCGCCATGTCGAACACCGTGGATGATTCCCTGGATCCGCCACCGCGCTGACGACCCGGTCAGGGAAACGCCTCGTTCAGCACCTTCGCGAGCCGCACGCCGGCTTTCGCGAGCTGTTGGTCGACGACATTGATGTTCGCGTCGTAGTACGGCTGGGTGATCGTGCCCCCCGTCGCGGGGAAGTCCATGGTTCCGTCGGCGAGCTTGTAGCTGTGCGCCGCACTCGCCGCATGCGACTCGTTCGCCCAATCGGCGTAGCTGCCGCTTTCGAGGCTGCTCGCGTTCTGTGTGGCGATCCAGCTCTGGAGCCGCTTTACGTACGCGGCCTGACTGCCGCCGGCGTGCATGATTAACCCGAAGTCCCATGTCGCGTGCAGGTTCCACAGACTCTTCTGGTATGGCGCCGGCTGGTGCGTCTGCCCGAAGAAGGTCACTGTGACGTTGTTCGCGCCGCGATCGTGATCGCGCTCGGCGCAGTGGAGCGGCTGATGAAGGTCGCCGACGAAGTGCGTGACGAACTTGAGCGCCTGGCGCCGCGTCGCGATCGGTACGCTCTTGTCGTTCAGCTTCGCGACTTCGCGAGTGAGCGCGTTGATCACACAATCGCCCTTCGTCGCCTCGTCGGGCGGGTGGCAGTCCCGCGCCTCGTCGTACGTGTGCTGGCCGTGGTCGACGGGAATGTCGACGAAATGCCAGTTGTACGTCTCCTTGCGCGTCGTACGGCGCACGACGTCGGCCCAGGTTGCGACGGCCGGCAGCGTCTGTCCCGTCGCGTCCTTCTTCAAGAGCTGTCGCACCGCCGCCTTCGCGTGCGGAGTGAGACGACGCGCCGCGATGGTCGCGACGATCCGGTGACCTGCGTCGCCCCACGCGAAGACGGTGGAAGGATGAAAGGCGACGGCGAGGGCGGCGACGGCGACGAGCTGCAAGCGACGAGCGCGCATGTGTGACCTCCATTCGCGAGAGGGTGCACGCTCGCTAGCGGAAGCGAGTGCGACCGTCGACCCTACAGCGGTGAGCTGAAGGCTGATTGTGCCAGAACGGTGCGGTGTGCCCCCGCGGCTGGCCTGCGGCGTTGCCCCGACACCAGATCGGTTGGTGCCGGGTCGTTCGCATCGGCCGCGTCGGTGTGCGACTAGTTCCGTCGGAGGATTCGTCATGCCCGATGTTTTGTTCGAGAAGCGGTCGGACGGTGTGGCCGTGCTCACGCTCAACCGGCCCGAGAGCCTGAACGCGATGGGTGGCCAACTGATCCCGCTGCTCGCCGAGCACCTCGCGGAGTGCGCGCGCGACGCGGCGGTGCGTTGCGTCGTGCTCACCGGCGCCGGCCGTGCGTTTTGCGCCGGCGGCGACGTGAAGGACATGGCGGCGGCGCGCGACGTTCTCGGCGCCGGCGACGCGCCCTCCTCGCCGGCGGCGACGTTCGCACGCGGCGTCGAGAGCCTGCGCGACGCGCAGCGACGCACCAGCTACGCGCTGCACGCGATGCCGAAGCCGACCCTCGCCATGGTGAACGGCGCGGCGGTGGGAGCGGGGCTCAGCTTGGCGCTCGCCTGTGATCTCCGCATCGCCTCGGAGCAGGCGCGATTCGGGACCGTGTTTCGCAACGTCGGTTTCAGCGGCGACTTCGGAGGGTCCTGGTTCCTCCCCCGCCTGGTCGGCCTCGAGAAGGCGCGCGAGCTGTACTTCACCGGCGCGATCATCGACGCGACCGAGGCCCAGCGGATCGGCATGGTGACGCGGGTCGTCCCGCCGGCGCAGCTCGTGGAGGAGACGCTCGCGCTGGCGGCGCATCTCGCGAGCGGCCCGGCGCTCGCCTACGCGCGCATGAAGGAGAACTTGAACCGTTCCAGCTCGTGCGACCTGCTGACGCTTCTCGATCAGGAGGCGCTCAACATGCGCCTCTCGGGCACGACCAGCGACCATCGCGAGGCGGCCAAGGCGTTCGTCGAGAAGCGCCGCCCGAAGTTCTCGGGCGAATAGTCGATTCCACGCCCTCACCGCCGAACGTCACCCGCAGTCGAGTCGCACCGCGAGCGAGCGGCGAGTGTCGGCGACGAGCGCGATCCAGTGGTCCGCCCAGCCGTACTTGGCCGCCAAGAGCGTGCGGATGCGTTGGTGGCCGGCGGGATTCGGCTCGACGGCCGCGCGGCAGCGCCGGATGCGCCCGCCGCGCTCGAGCTCGAGCGCGGCCTCGTACTCGAGGTCGTGGAGGAAGAGGCGCTCAGGATTCGCCGCCTCGATCCATACGTAGCCGCCGTCGTCCGCCACCCACGTGCGCGTCGCACGCGGGCGCCCCTCCGCGTCGCGCGTCCGCACCACCACGACCTCGCGTCCCTCGAGCGCATAGAGCGTGACCGCGCCGAAGACGAGCGCCATGCCGATCGCGGCGGCGATCACAAGCCGGAGACGAGGCATGCGACCCTGAGACGAGAGGCCGCGGACGCGACGCCGGGGGCGGCGTCACCACCGAAAGGGGACAATATCGGGTGCGTCCGGCGACTCGTACGGGAGGTCGACCGCGTCCGGATGGTCATGATCGTAGAGCGAGGTCGGCATGTTGATCACGATCGCCTCGGTGACGTCGATGTTCTTCCAGCCGTGATACACGTTCGGGGGCACGACGAGCAGTCCGGGATTGCGGTCGCTGAACGTGAACTGGTTGAGCCACCCGTAGGTGGGCGAATCGAGTCGGCCGTCGTAGCACACGATGTCGACGAGCCCGGCGGCTACGAACAAGCGGTCGGTGGCATGCCGGTGCAGCCCCCACGCGCGGACGCGGCCGGGAAAGGTCGTCGTGACGTGCACCTGCACGATGGGGCGACTGACGATCTCCCAATCGGTGCGCGCCACCTCGATGACGTGCCCGTCTTCATGCGGTACCGGTCGCGTGAGTCGGAAGCGCAAACCGTCGATCGGTTCGACTCGAAGGCGACCGTAGCCGTCGACGACGGACCGCTTCGCGTTCGTCGCGTGCAGACCGACTACCGCCGGTCCTTCGCTGCTTTCGCTGGTCTGCGACATGACGACCCCTCCCGTGCGGTGGGCTCAATCGACTTTCAGATCGCTGAGCGATGCGGGCCGTCCGGGCAAGAGACCCGGCAGGCGGCCGGACCGGTGCGCGGACATTCGCACGACGCTGCTCTGCCGTCGAGGGAAAAATCAGTGGAAGCGAATGCCTATCCGAGCAGCTGCGCGATCGTCACAGATCATGCGGCGCGATCGGGGCGACCGCGTCGCAGAGTCGGATGAGTACCGTCCCCTGCGGCCACGGTCCCGCGAGTGGCACCAAGTCCAGGATCTGTGTTGAACCGCTTGGTATCGTGAGGTGCTCGGCTTGCTCCACGCGCAGGGGAACCGGTGCGGAAGGTCGGTCGGGTACACGCAATCCCCGGGTTGAAAGGTCATTCTACTATCCTCCCGCTCACACCACGCGCGCCGCCATGAGCGCGCTCGTCGCGTGGTCGCCGATGCTGCGGGCGAGACTGCGGTCGCGCTCATCGAAGGGGTGCGTAGCCCGCCGGACAACATGCAACGTCCCGATCGCGGCGCCGTCCTCGTCAAAGAGCGCGACATACACGGCAGCGCTGCTTGCCTGTGCCAGTAACAACGCGAACGGGTGCTGCGGATCATCACCCGGCAGCACCACGACACTCCTCACAACGGCATGCGGCGTCGGTGCGAACTCGGGCGGCACGCGGCACACGAGTGAGCGCCACTCGGACCAATGCGCATCCGCGCTCGCGACACCCATGAGGCGACAGCGATGGCCGTGCGGGTCGTAGAGCGAGAGCGCGGCGATATCCCCGTGCAAAAGACGGAGACTGGCTTGAAGGATGCACGGCAGCAGCTCCTCACTGCGTCGCACACGCGCGAAGTCGGCCGTCAGCGCCCCGCGGGACGCCCACGCCGCCCCGTAGGCGGTTGGTATGAACGGCGACGCCCCCGTCGCGGGACAGTTGCGTAGGCTCGGCATGCTGTTGCCTCGTCGAGCAACGCACGCGCCGACGTGCTCGCGCCCGTGGCGAGTCCCCGATCACCGCACCGTAGCTCCCGCGCTTCCGCTTCGCGTATCGCCCATTGTTGGGAGGAGCTGCTGTGGCGTCCGGCAACGCGGCTGTGAATGCGCCGTGCGCGCCGTTGCGAAGCGTGCACGCCCGCATACGCGCGACTGCCACAGTCGTAACGAGTGACGAGACGGTGTGCGGCTGGTGCTACAGAGGATGCGCGGGCACCGGACAACCGCGGCCCGCGCAAATCGTCCACCGACGTAGGACGCCTTCAACCCCGTGACGATCCGCGGGAACGACCGCGCCGCGCACGTGGACCGTCTGACCTACCGGGCGACAGCAGCGTGAGGACCGTCGTGCGCAACCGCGGCGGGTCGAACGGCAGGCCGGCGTCGATCGCGACCAGGATTCCGAGCGCCAGGAGCACGAGCACGGAACCGATCTGATCCGCCTCGACGTCGGCGCGCGCCGTGCGTGCCCGCTGCCCATGTGCGGCGATCTCGCCGACTCCCGCGACCGCACGTCCGAGCAGTGTAGCGAACGTCTCCCGCAAGCTCGTATCGCGTGTGACGGCGTCGAGAATGCGGGCAAAGGGCACGCCGGCGGGGAGTGGAATCGCCGGCGGCACACCACGGCGCCGCGCCCCGAGCGTCTGAACGACGGCGTCGGCGAAGCGCCCGACGGTTCGCTCGAGATCGGACGCCGCGTCGCCGTGCGCGAGCATGGCGTCGAGGAACGTCCCCATCGCGTGCTCGACGACGGCGCTCATGAGCGCGGCGCGATCGCGAAAGTGGACGTAGAAGGCGCCGCGCGTGTAGCCGGCGCGCGCGCAGATGGCGTCGAGGCTCGGGGTGTCGAACCCGTGCGCGGCGAACTCGGCGAGGGCGGCGGTGACCAAGGCCGCCCGCGTGGCCTGCGTCGAGTCGGCGCGCGCGTGCCGGCGGCGGTCTGTAGGGGGCATACGAGCCCCTCTTGACATACGATCACGTATGTTGGAAGAGTCTCCGACATACGCCCCCGTATGTGAAAGGGACCCGCAATGTTCGCATCCGAGCAGAACATGCCCAGTCAGGTCGCCGCCGTTCACCCCGAGGTTTTCGTGCCGGAGGAGGAGCGCCCGCTCGCGCGCAAGGAGACGTTTTCCCAGCTCGTCGCGCGCTTGAGTCACCAGTCGGTGGTGAAGCACTTCGATGCGTACGCCGACATCGCCTGGGACAGCGAGGAATTCCGTATCGACGCGGACGATCCGCGCTGGGAGCTCTCCGCGGGCGACGTGCTGGGAGCCAGCGCCTGGTACCGCGCGCAGCCGGCGGCAGTGCGGGCACGCCTCGGGCTTCATCTGGTGGCCCACTTCATGAAGACCGGCCTCCAGTTCGAGGGCGTTCTGAAGCAGGGGCTGCTCGCCTTCGCGGCCTCGCTGCCGAATCGCTCGCCCGAGTTCCGCTACGTCTATCACGAGGTGATCGAGGAAGCGCAGCACTCGCTCATGTTCCAGGAGTTCGTGAACCGCTCGGGCTTCGACATCCCCGGGCTGACCGGCGTGATTCGCTTCCTCTCGGGCCGGGTGCCGATGCTCGCCAAGGCCTTCCCGGAGCTCTTCTTCGTTTTCGTCCTGGGCGGCGAGGATCCCATCGACTACGTGCAGCGGCGCGCGCTCCGTCGCGAGCGCCCGGTCCATCCGCTCCTGCGGCGGACCATACAGATCCACGTGACCGAGGAGGCCCGCCACCTCTGCTTCGCGCGGCACTACCTGAAGGAGCGGGTACCGCACCTGGGCCCGGTGCGACGTGCGGTGCTCGCCATCGGCGCGCCCATCGTGCTCAGCATCATGGCCCAGCTGATGATGCGGCCGTCCCCCGAGATCGTCCGCGGGTACGGCATCCCCAGGCCGGTCATCGACGAGGTCTACACGCGAAATCCGGCGCACCGTGCCAACACGGTCGAGGCGCTCGAGAAGGTTCGCACCCTCTCGACCGAGCTCGGGCTAATCACGCCTCGCACCCGACGCCTCTGGCAGGCGCTCGGCATCTGGGCCTGAAGGGAGACTCCGATGAGCCAGGCCGCCACAGTCGTGAACTGGCGGGTCGCCTGCGCGATCGGATCGTAGGAATCTAGAGGCAGACGCCCGCGTCGAAGCTGTACTCGAGCGCGTACGGGGCGCACGAGCCGGCGCCCCCGACCCCGGTGATGCGCGCGAACACCTCGTAGGAGTCGGGCGACAACCCGAAGCACAGCCCGTGGAATCCCACCTGGATGGAGCCCGAGGTGCCGGCAACGACGTCCGTGCAGGTCCCACCCGTATCGCAGCCACCGGTGTACACGCAGAGCCGGTACGTCCCGGCCCCGGCTGGCGGCATCAAGGTGACCGTCAAGCGGTAGTCCTCCTTCGTGCACAAGAAGTCGCAGCAGGCGCACGTGCTGTCGGTCTCCAGCATCGGGATGCGGAAATAGTCGACGTCGCCGAAGGGGTAGAGCGTCGGGTGCACGTTCAGCGTCTGGTCGCTGCCGACGGTGGTCAAAGTAACGGCGTGGGCGCAGTCGCCGTTCGGTTCGGCGGCGTCGGAGAACGCTCCGTTGTCGATCACGCCGTCGCAGTTGTTGTCGATACCGTCGCAAACCTCGGTCGAGGCCGCGCCGGAGTTCGGGGTGCACGTGTGCGGCGCCCCGCCAATGCAGTTCGCCTGCGTGACCCGGCACACTCCGTTGCCGCATGTCGAGTTCCCCTGGACCGAGTCGAGGTTGGTGCACGCCCCCGCGGTCGTCCCCGTACACGTGCCCGCGGTCGGCACCTGACAGCTCGCATCGCACGCAGTCTGAGAATCGCCGGCCGGCTGCGACGGGCACACCGCCGTCGCCGTCTGACAGGCGCCGGCACCGTCGCAGCTCGCCGCGGTGTCCGGCACGTCGGCACGGTCGAAACAGGTGCGGCCGACGAAGCTGGAGAAGAAGCCGTCGCACGCGATCGCGCCGCACTCGTCGTCCGGGTCGAAGCCGGCAGGGACGTTCGTGCAGGTTCCCACGCTGCCCGCGAGGTCGCACGCTCGGCACGTGCCGGTGCACCCGTCGTCACAGCAGACGCCGTCGACGCAGTGATCGCTCGCGCACTCCCCGTCCGCGACACAGGTCCGGCCGTTCGGCGGTAGCGTGCAGGCGCCGCTGTCGCTCGCTGTCAGGCGAAGGTCAGCGTTGGAGTCGGCGGCATCCATGCAGTGGGTGGAGCCGGAGCACAAGACCTGGGCGAACTTTCCCGCCCGACTCTCGCATGTGGTGACGGATGTCACGCCGTCCTTCTTCGTCGTTGGCTTGATGGAGCAGCTGACCGCGCCGCCGGAGGTCGTCTTCTTCACGCAGGGCAGGCGATGCAGGCTCGGATTGTCGCCGCAAATCGAGCGAGCAAGGAGGCTCTTGACGGTCGCCGAGCAGGCTTTCCGAAGGTGTCCGGCGGCCACCTCGGTCTGCAGGATGTCGCGAGCGCAGCGGAGGTAATCAGCGTGCGTCTTTCCTGGACTGTTGTCGAAGGTCGCGCAGTCGCAGCTTCCGTCGACGAGCGCGCGGACAGCCCCGATGGCGTCACGATCGCCCGCGACCTCGGGCGCGGAGCCGGTGAGGCACGTCGTCTTGCCCGCCCAGGCCGGTGCCGCCGCGCACAGCAGGACGATGCCCGCCAGCACCGGCACAGCAAGTGTGCCGAACGCGAAGACGGCAAGCAGATCGGCACGAATCATTCTCAAGGGCGTTCTTCCGGCGCCGGGGGCGCTCGCTCGGTGCGCGTGCGTCACAGGCGGCCCTGTTTGGTGCGCAGACGTTCGCACAGCGCCGCTCCATCGTCGAGACAAAAAATCAGCGGATTCGGACACCGCGTCCGAGAAGGCGACGAACTCGGACAACGACGCAGCGCGATACGAGGATCATGACGTTGCCCACTCGCACGGGATTCGCTATCCCGCCACGCGGCATAACCGCTCGTTTCGCTGTGATTTCTCAGGGCCTGTGCCCGTACTGTGCCCGCGTCTGTTGGGCAGCCGATCCTACGCCCCGCGCGGTTCGCTCTCCGAACCGACGGCGCCGCATCGTCAGCCGCCCCCGAGAAGAGTCACGGTCAGTCGCATCGCCGACTCCCGCTAGCGACCCCGGGGGAGCCCCCCAAGGCCCCTTGCGCATGTGCGGGAAGGCCATCCACCATGCGCGCACCAAATTTCCGGGGGAAGTGCTGAGCACTTCGCGAATGCACCTGCTCGTCTCACGGCACGGCCCGGACGGCCTACGAGGTCTCAGCGGTGGCATTCCACTCGCGCTGCATCGTCAGCCAGCACAAGTCAGATTAGCGATACCTGTCAGGTCGATGATAAACTTTGACGGTTACGGTGAACAGAGAGGCTAGGTAGAAGTGCCGAATGCAGTAGAAAGCGCGACTGCCGCCGCACGAGAACTTGCGGCGCTGATCCGTGACCGTCTGCCAATTGCTTGCGGGACCGACCGATGGCCGAGCCTCGGCTGGGCGCTCCTCGCGCGCATGGCCGGCACAACAGGGACGATCGTCACGCTCAGGTCCAGCCAATCAGCGAACGACGGCTTCTGCTTGTTGCGAGTACTCTACGAGCACGTCGTGACGTTCGCCTGGCTGGCCGCAGACCCTGTCGACGAGAGGATCGATCTCTTCCGAAAGAACGACGCGATCGAGCGGATCAAAGCCGACAACGATCTGCGGTCGATCGGCGACTATTCCCTGGAGCCTGAAACGCGACGACAACTCGAAGCGCTCCGCGATTCCATCGCGGGCAATTGTCCGAAAGTGCCGCAGCGCGCCGAAATCGCTGACCTGTACTGGAAAGACCGGATCGAAGAGTTCGTTGAGGACAGTACGTCCCCGTATTCGTTCCGCGGCATGTACCGACAACTCTACCGCCACGGTAGCTTCCTGGTTCATCCGACGTTACTTGGGCTGAACAAGGTGACGACCCAGAACCCGGACGGAACCCGAACCATTCACATGGAAGCAGTCGATCGACCGCCGTTTCCGATCGGACTCACAGTAGTGGTCCAGGGCGCCGCCCTGATCGTTGCCGAGCATGCACTCCAGTGGCCGCCGCTTGGCACCGTTAATAACATTGTGAGCAGCCACAATTGGGTGCCAGAGACCGTGGGTTAATGAGCAGGCCGACCGGCGAAGGCCGTCGAAACTGGCCCCACTCGCCCCGGTTACGGCACGCGCTCGTACCCCTGGCGCAGGTAGTCGTCGACGCATTCCCGCTGGACGCGCGCGCTCTCCTCCGTACCACGAATGCCGAAAGGACCAGTGGGCACGCGCGGCGCCACACACTCCACTCGCTGCCCAGTCCGCGGATGCTGCAAATTTATCGGCGGACCAGCTCGGAGAATTGGGAGGACACCGCAGCCCACCGTGCCCAGCACGAACATCACGATGACCGCAATCATTCTCATCGTTTCGGCCGGTTGCGTGGCAGGCCGCGACTACTCCCCGAGGCGGATAGCGCGTGCCGTCACGTGGATACCCGTACTGATCAATCCCGACTTCACCGGGAACGATTGATCGATGATGAGGCCGTTGGCGCCAGCAGCTCGGGCCTTGTCTTTCAGCGCGGGAATCGCGTCCTCGATTGAGAGAATCTGATACTTGCCGGGATCGTTGTAGGTCACGAGCGCGACGACGTGGAAGGGCTGATCAACGTCCTTGTCGGCCGTAAAGACCAGCACGTCTTGTTCGCGTGCCAGCGCCGCGTAACGATGACTCCCGATCGGCGTGACCGAGGCCCGGCCACATGCTGCCGAGACAAGGACGAGAGCGAGTAGTGCGGCCACAACTCGATCGAGATTCGTTTTGGCCCTTGCCCAGATTCTCAGCCGTATAGCTGATCCGCGGCGCGCCGTACACGGTCGCCGAGCGCGTCAAGGTACGCTCTCGCCATAGTACCGCACACCGGCTGCCGAGTCGGCGCACCTCACATAGGCCGCCGTCTCGCCTCCGTTGTTGCGCCACAATGACCCACTCGCTCGCGGTTGGTGCTTCCCACAGTCGAGCGCTACCCTGCTCACCCTAGGAGGTTCGCGCATGCGGGCACATCGATTCCCAACGACGGCTCTGGTGCTCGTGCTCCTGGCTCCCCATGCTGTACTCGCTGCCGACCGGGGCATCCAACTCAGCCCTGACGGCAAGCGCGTGATGGCCAACAAGGACATCGGAGCAGAACGGTGGGCGATTACCTTCAACAAAGACGACGGAACCGTTGTCGGCAACGTGTTTCGCGAGGACGGAAGTCCACCCGCCTTTGTTTTCTGCCGTCCGGCATCTGAGGCGAACGTGTTCGAGTGCTTTGGCGCCGATGCCTGCGCAGGATCACCGTGCACGAACGGGTTCAGCCCGCTCGGAATGGTGACGCTACCCAGCTCGTTCTTTGAGGTGCCGCCAATCTTGAATCTCAGCGGGCGATTTGCGACCGCGAATTCGCAGTGCGTCGATGGCCAAGGACACTCGATAGCGACGAGCGAAGGGACCGTGTCCGTGGTTCAGCTGGGAATCACGCTCACGATCACGAACGAACAGAGTGGGCTCAGGTATTCCGGTGCCGTGGCTGGCGATCAAGTGACCGCCACCGCATCGTTCGACGTCGGCCAGGCTCATTGCAGTACCACGGTTACGGGGACAGCATTCAATTCTGATTCGGGGGCGTTTACTGAAAACATCGTATGCGACAACGGATCGGAAGTCGTCTGCACCTACAGTCTTCATCGCATAACGTAGCCTGCGCGGCCTAGCATCTGTGGCCTCAACCTCGTCTGTGCTAGTGTGCACTGGTGGGATTGAGTCGGTCGATCGCTGCGTGGCAGTGGCCGAAGCGGCACGCTTACGTGGTCGAGGAATGCCGGGTCCTGAATGTCCGTGACCTCGTCTGGCAACTGGATCGATTCCACCGTGGGATGCTGTGGACGTGGCGGCCGCCCGACCACCCAAGACTCAAGCTCCTCGCTAGCGACCGCGGAGTCGCACGGAGCTGGTTGTTCGAGTGTCCATCGTGCCATCGCCGGTGCGAGTCGCTGTTCATTCCCCCGAACGTGGCACACGACGGCTGGCGATGCCGGCTGTGCTGCGGGTCGGGCTTGATCTACGCTTCACAGCGGTACGGCTACCGGCATCCGCTTCGTAAGGTTCTCACACACCGAAAGCGTGTCACACGCCTGAAAGAAGTCCGACGCCAGCAGCGCCGTGACGATCGTCGACGCGCACGGCAGCGACGCGAGACGCTGCGGCCGGCGCGTGAGTTGAGCAGGACGACACCGCGGGCGGCAGCACTCGCGGACGATCGCGTACTCATCATCGAGGTGCCGCGCGCCGCCTTTGGTGAGCCGGGCGGGCAGTCGAAGGTACGAGAGCGCTGGATGACGAAGGCCGAGTGCGATCGTGAGCAGGCAGCAAATGCGGAACGGGAACGGCGGCGACGTGAGCTGGTGGCGCTGCTAGAAGCCGATGCGCCGGCGAACGAAGCGGTGCTCAACGAACTCAAGCGGGGCAAGCTGTCGCGCGGCGGTTGTCCGCGAGTCCGGGCCGCGCGGCTGCTGCGACGGTATACACATGGGTTGGTCGCGCAACGATGAGCACCAACGGCGGGGGTACTTCCCGAATCGGGACGGAGCAGATATATTGAAAGTATGCTCCAAGACGAAGAGCATTGCACAATAGAGCCCGAATTCGTTGCTTTTGTCGTCCACACGTACAACCGATACCAGCGACGACATGATGTCGCTACTTGCGACGATGCCGAACTCGTCGGCCGCCTCGTAGGCCTCGAAGCGAATCTGTGTCTCGTTATTGTCAGTTTCATCGACACGCCTGGTGCGCCGTGGCGCACTGTCTATCGCCACGCCGCCGTTCTCGCCGGTGTTCTTTCGCTGGAGGTGCTCGATCGCTTGCGGCGCAGGGGGGCATCTGGTGACGTGCTCGGGTTTCTGATCTGGACACGACGCGCGGTAGACAACGTGCTGCATGAGATACTACGGCGACTCCGTGCAACACCGGTCGGACTTGCGATCGTCGCCGTCCGAAGTCTGATGCCGCCCGATGATGCTGTTGCTCTTCGCCAGCTTCTCCGTGCGTTGCGTGTTTCTCAATTGACAAGCTTCCGACCAGAGAAGGAATCGGACGAAGATCTACGCCAAGACGCCCTCGCCAGCGCCCTCGATTTCGTAGACAGGCACGAGCGCGAGATCACGGCACCCTGGACCCTGCCAGACCGCATCGAGCTGCCTGCCCTACCTGTGCCTATACCCGGCGTCGATGCCCGCCGCTGGGATTGGCCTGCCCTTGTTGCATCCGAAACCCATGCTACCGCTGCGCTCCTATTGCCCGCCCTACGCGGAGATCTTGAGGCACTGCCGGAGAAAGTACGATTGGCTCTCCGTGACCATTTCGAGTCGTGGAACGCGCAGAAGCGCTCGGGCGAAGAGGTGTTGTTCGACGACTCGGACCATGCGAGCCCCACGGACGTTGAGTCCGATCTGGCCCGAAGACGCGCGGTTCAAGACTTCTACGCTGAAGCGCGACGCCGGTGGGGAGACCGGGCGTGCGTCTTCCTCGATGCCCTCCTGCGAGGCAGGACCGTAGAAGAGGCGTCAAAGCGCGCTGGAGTCAGCCGGCAAACAGGGCATAAGTACCTGCGGGAATTGAAGCGCCCTCGTACCAAGTAACCTCCCGTTTACATTTCTCCGGCGTGTTCCCCCCTTGTCCTAGTAGGAGGGAACAATGATCCGAATCGACATCACCCCTGTCGGCGTGGAGCGTGTCGCGTTCGCGCCGGCATCGGAACTCGAAGAGGACCTCGATTTCGCAGCTTACCAGGCGATCCGGTCTCTCTTGGACAAGATTGACCGGCGTCTGCGGAGGGCTGCACACGCCGCTACAGGCGGACACCCCGAGCGGTCGCGCGGGAGGCTGCACCACCGGTGAGCGTCCTGGCGGCAGCAAAAGCATACGCTAAGCGCCGGTTCGCGATCACGCCGGTACGAGGCAAAGCGCCAGTCCTCAAGCAGTGGTCGCGGCGCGTGCTCAAGCCGGCGCGGTTCGCACAGCACTTCGGACGGGGCGTCAATATCGGCGTCCTCAACGGAGCGCCCTCGGGCGGCCTCGTAGACATCGACCTCGACGACGATTGTGCACTCCGCGTTGCCGACGCCTTTCTGCCCGACACGGCGTGCATCTTCGGTCGCAAGAGTAAGCCCCGATCCCATCGCACCTACCGCACGAAGTCTCCGCCCGACACGGCGCAGTTCGCCGACGTCAATGGAACGATGCTCCTCGAACTGCGGAGCACCGGGTCCCAGACGATCTGGCCTCCCAGCATTCATCCAAGCAGCGAGCGGGTCAGATTCGACGCAGACGGCGAGCCCTCAAGAGTTCGCCCCGGCGATCTCCGGACGGCTGTCATTGAGACGGCCGTATGCAGCATGCTGGCCCGCCATTGGCCCCGAAAGCCGGGCAGCCGTCACGACGTCGCCAACGCTGCCGCAGGGTTCTTGGTGCGACGAGGCTGGACCGCAGAACAAGTTGTTGCCACGGTCGTCGAATGGGCCGCGCACGCTGCCGGTGATCGAGAGTGGAAGCAACGGGGTCGTGCTGCTCGTGCGACTGCGCGTGCGTTCGCTGAAAGCAAGAAGACGACAGGGGGGCGGAAGCTTGCCACTCTGATTGGCGATGACGTCGTAGCTCGCATCGGCGGCTGGCTAGAGCCCGGTGCGGTGGAAATCAGCCAGGATGACGCGTGGGACCCGCCGAGTCCGTTCCATCGCGTCGAACTGCCCGTGTTTCCGACTGAGACCTTGCCGGACTGGCTCAAGGACTGGGTCGAGGCCGAAGCGGAAGCCACGCAGACCCCGCCCGATCTCGCTGGGACGCTCGGCCTCTCGGTCATCGCAGTGACAGTCGCCAAGAAGGTGGAGGTGCGAGCGTCCGCTTCACACCGCGAGCCGGTGAACACCTTCACCGTGACGGTCCTCCCGTCCGGCGCACGGAAGAGCCAGGTCTTCAGCGACGGAGTCGCGCCGCTCGACGATTTCGAGCGCGAAGAATCGGAGCGCCTGGACCCACAGATCATTGAGGCAACGACACGATGGAAGATTGCGGAGGCAGCCCTCCAGAAGGCGCAGGCTGACGCCGCGGCAGCATCGTCGCGGGAACGAAAGAAGGCGACGCGGAAGGCGCTGAAGCTGGCACACGAACTAGCCGCGCTCACCGTTCCTTGCCTGCCGCGGTTGATCGCTGACGACACCAGCCCGGAGCGGCTCGCCACGTTGATCCGAGATCAGGGCGGCCGAATGGCGGTGATGAGCCCCGAGGGCGACGTCTTCGATCTCATGGCGGGGCGCTACTCTCCCAAGGGGCAGGCAAATTTCGGCGTGTACCTGAAAGGCCACGCCGGAGACACCCTGCGTGTGGATCGCGTCAACCGTCCGCCCGAGTACGTGCACCGACCAGCGTTGACGGTCGCACTGACGGTTCAGCCTGACGTGCTCCGAGGACTCGCGCGCCAACCCGGCTTTCGCGGCCGGGGGCTACTCGCACGTCTCCTCTACGCCTTGCCGAAGAGCTGCCTGGGCGAGCGTAGTGCCAATCCATCACCGATGCCGCGCGAGGTTCGCATCCAGTACCGTCGGAAAGTCCGGACCCTGCTTCGCCTACCGTTCCGAAAGGACCCGGACGGCAAGTCCTCACCTCACATGCTCCGACTCGACGAATCCGCGCGCGCCGCCCTCACCGGCTTCGCCGAAAAGCTCGAACCGCAACTCGCCGAACACGGCGAACTCGCCACCATGACGGACTGGGCCGGAAAGTTGGTCGGCGCCGTCGTCCGGCTCGCAGGTCTCCTCCACATTGGGGAGCGCACCGACGATGTCGCACCCTGGGAATCGCCGATAGGCCGCAGAACGATGCGAAGGGCGATCAATCTCGGCCGGTACTACCTTGCCCATGCGCGCGCCGCGTTCGCCGAGATGGGTGCTGATCCTGAGGTTGAGAACGCTCGGCATGTACTGAGCTGGATCGAGCGCGCCGGCATCGAGAGCTTCACGAAACGCGACGCATTCCAGGCGACCAAGGGGCGGTTCAAGCGCGTGTCGGCACTGGAACCCGTGCTGCAAATCCTGGTGGAGCACGGCTATATCCGGGCGCAGGCCCCGAGGACGCATACCGGTCCCGGACGGCCAGCCAGCCAGCGGTACGATGTCAATCCGGCCGTGCATTCGCATCTACCGCTCCGCGATTCTGAGGAATCTGGGAATTCTGAGCGCCGTAGTGAGAGGGCCGGGTCAGACAATAACAATTGTGAGTATTTTGAGGAAACGGCGTGAACAGGCGATTGCCAACAATACAGTCTGTTCGGATCGGCAGTCACGGACCCATTGTACCGCTCAGAATTCTCACAATCCTCAGAACTACAGTCTTGTGTGTGCTCGTGCTGGTGTGTTGGCCAAACATCATGTCTTCGATCGTGGATTTAGGGGACGGACCCAAAGCTCTAGGGGATGCGCGTACGCCACAAACATAGATCCTCGCCAGGAACTAATGTGCTGAGCAGAACAAACCCCGCTACGCACGCGCCGCATCGAGAGACGGCATCGCGTCGCGTGTCGAAGCGCCGGACGTCATGCGTCTTCGTCTGGCCCTCGGTACCCGCCGCCAAGGCCCGTGCCCGCGCCGTGCGTCTTGGGCTTCGCGGCCGCCAGGTCTCGATCTATGCGGGTGCGTTGCGCGACGGGGTGCTCGTCCTTGGCCGGCCGGCGTGCACGCACGTTGCCAACCTCTGGCGGCGACGCTGCTACCGCCGCCGTCTGCCTTTCGTGTACGCCCGGCGTAAGCGACAGACGGCTGATGTATTCCTGAGCCTGATCGGCACGCCCTATTGGCTCACCGGCGAAGGCCAAGCCGCAGTGTTTCAGGCGATCGCCCCGTTTGGCTGTTCTTGCTGGGGTTCACGTCGATGCGTGCCGTTCGGCATCGACTACCTCGACGTCTGGATCACCGTTCGCGCGGAGCATGCGTACCGGGTCGCACGGAACCTGCTGCGCCTGCTTGCGACTCCCGGCAACCTCGAACTCCAAGAGGACGCGATGCGGGCGTACTTCGCCGGAGCGAGGACGTGAGCGACCGCCGCCTGACCGCTGCCGACCGCCTCGCCGAGGCCGTACCCGCCCTCCTGCCGGCCGTCGAGGCCATAGACGCGCTCGCGCCCGAGGCGCTGCCACCTTTCCTGGCCCACCTTGCTGCGTTGCAGGGCGCTGTCGCGGCGCGGCTGGCACTGGTCGGCAGTTCCGGGACGCGATCAACCGCCGATGCTACACGCGACGATGACACGATGACGCCCGAGGAAGTCGGCGGCTTCCTCAAGGCGAAGGTCGCCTGGGTCTATCGCCATCGGACGCAGCTCGGGGGTGAGAAGCTCGACGGGCTCGTGCGCTTCTCGCGCCGCCGCGTGCTTGCCTACATCGCGAACGCCAGCGCCGACTTTCGGCTTGACGGATTCGATACTGACGTACTACAGTACGTCAATATGCGAAAACCATCGAAGTCGAAGGAAGACGCACCGTCGGCCATTACCACCACGATCAGCCTGCCGGAGGAGGAGTTTGTCGCTCTCAAGCATCTCGCCGTCGAGCGACGAACCACGTTCCGCGATCTCGTCCGGGAGGCTCTAGCCGACCTGCTCAAGCAGGCTCGCAAACAGAAGGGAGGAGCAAGGTGAAACCACCGGAAGAGAAATTGCGCGGCGATGGCTACCTGTATCGCCGACCCGGCAGCAGCCTGTGGTGGGCCAAGTACTACCTGAACGGCAAGCCGCAGCGCTTCTCGACGGGCAAGACCGATGAACGCCAGGCACGCGTGGCGCTGCGGAAGCGCGTAGCGGCGGCGTTGTCCGGGATTGCGGCACCCGAGAGCGCCAGAAGGTTGCGCTACGCCGAACTCGAAAAGGGCCTGTTCGACGACTACAAGGTCAACGAACGGCGCACGCTCGCGGACCTACCGAGGGCTGTGGCGCCGCTGCGGGCTGCCTTCGCCGGCATGAAGGCGCTCGACATCACGACTGCGCGTATCCGTGCCTACGCGGCCGTCCGTCTTGAAGCCAAGGCCGCGCCAGCGACCGTCAACAAGGAACTCGCCGCACTGGGTCGCATGTTCACGCTCGCCGTGCGAGATGGGCGGCTCATGTCACGCCCAATCATTCCCAAGCTTCACGTCGAGAATGCCCGCACCGGGTTCCTTGATCCGGCAGACTTCGAGGCCTTCTGTGCCGCGCTTCCCGACTACCTCCGGGGTCCGGCGCGGTTCGCGTATCTGACGGGGTGGCGGAAGCGGGAAGTCTTTGCGATGCCTTGGCGACAGGTGAATCTGGCGACCGGTAGCGTGCGTCTCGAAGCTTCACAGAGCAAGAACGGGCAAGCGAGGTTGCTGGCGTTCGGTCCCGACAGCGAGATTGCGCGGGTGCTCGCGGATGCCGGCAAGCAGCGGCGACTCGACTGCCTGCTCGTGTTCCACCACAACGGGCGGCCGATTCGTAGCCACTACGGCGCATGGCGGAAGGCGGCGACGGCGACAGGCCTCGGAGGGCTCATGCTCCACGACTTCCGGCGGTCGGCTGCTAGGAACCTCGTGAGGGCCGGAGTGCCCGAGCGCGTCGCGATGGCAGTCACCGGCCACAAGACGCGGGCGATCTTCGATCGCTACAACATCGTCAACGAGGCCGATCTGCGCGAGGCCGATTCGAAGGTCGGCGCGTACGTCCGAGAGCGAGCGACCGACGAGACCGGGCACAATTCGGGCACAGTGGGCCGAAAGGTCGTTACGTTGCAGGAAGCAGCAAAGGTCTAAGTGTGCGAAACTACGGATGCCGGAGGTCGGACTTGAACCGACACGGAGTTGCCCCCACGGAATTTTGAGTCCCGCGCGTCTGCCATTTCGCCACTCCGGCGTGATTCTGAATGCGGCAGGCTAGCACATGCGCGCACGGCTGTCCGCTGCTACCACGCATTCCAGCCGGCGCGTCGCCAGCCTTCGAGGCAGCGATCGACGAGAGCCTGCGAGTTCGAGCGCCGAAAAGTCTCCACGGAGAATTGCGGCGCTACTCGACGCATCTTCTCGAGCGCGTCGAGCGCCTCGGCGCTCCGCCCGAGATGCCCGTACGCGGCGGCGAGAACTCGGTAGACGTGGGGCTGGTCGGCGCGTAGGCGTAGGCTCTCCTCTTCGTGCTTGACGGCGTCGTCGTATCGCCCGGCGATCAGATGGGCGACCGCGAGCTGATGACGAAAGAGGTGCATCTGCAGATCGCGGGGCGAGAGGCGGATCGCTTTCTCCATGACGCGGATGGCGTCATCGGGATGCTCCGCCGAGAGCACGACCGCGAGCCCTTGGTATGCCAGCGTGAGACTGGGATTGATCTCGATCGCACGCTCGAAGGCGGCGATCGCACGCGGTAGGTCGCCGGCGAACGAGCAGGCATAGCCGAGGGCGGTATGGGCCCAGGGGTCTTCGTTGTCGAGCGCAAGGCTGCTCTCGGCGGCCGCGAGTGCGGCGGCGACGGATCGCTCCGGGTCGTCGGACCACTGGTACGTCAACAGCGCCGCGTGCCCCACGGTCTGCAGCGCAGCGGCCGTCGAGAACGCCGGGTCGAGTTGGCACGCCCGTCGAAAGAACTCGAGAGCCTGGTCGATCTCATCCTTCGAGTGCAGGCCGAAGAGCAGCCACGGGCCGCGCTGAAAGCACTCCCAGGCGTCGAGGTGGGGAGTCGGCTTGAGACGGGCGCGCTGCCGTTCGGCGCGTCCCAGTGCCGGCTCGATCGAGCCGACGATCGCCAGCACGATGTCGTCTTGAAGCGCGAAGACGTCCCCGAGCTCGCGGTCGTAGCGCTCGGAGTAGATCTGGTGTCCCTCAATCCCGTCGACGAGCTGGACGGTGACGCGGACGCGCCCCGCGGCTCCCTGCACGCTGCCCTCGACGACGTAGTGTGCGCGCAGCTCGCGGCTGACCTGGCGCGCGTCGACACGCTTCCCCTTGTAGGTGAACGTCGAGCTCCGCGAGATCACCGGGAAGAGCCGGAAGGCGGAGAGCCGAGCGATCAGGTCCTCGACGATGCCGTCGGCCAGGTATTCTTGCGCCGGATCGGTGCCGCGATTCTCGAACGGCAGGATGGCGATGACCGGCCGGCCGCTGAATCCCGGCACCGTCGTCAGGCTCGTGATGGCGTCGTCCGGCGAACTCGCGAGCGGGCGCACCCGGTACACGCGCACGGGAGCCGGGATGTTTTTGAGCTGCTGATCCCCGAGATCCTCGAACGCTCCCTGTACCTTGCCGCGAACCTGCTCGACGACGGCCGCCGAGGCGCAGATGCCACCCGGATCGGCGAGCGCCTCGAGACGTGCGGCGACGTTGATCCCGTCGCCGTATATCTGGTCGCCCTCGACGAGGAGATCGCCTAGGTGGATGCCGATGCGAAACCGCAGCCGACGTTCTTCCGGGAGCCCGGCCTCGCGTCGCGCGAGCTCCGTCTGGACGTCGAGGGCGCACGTCACCGCGTCGACCGCGCTCGCGAACTCCGCGAGCAGGTTGTCGCCGACGGCGTTGTTCACCCGCCCGCGATGCTCGCGAACGAACCCGCCGATCGTCTCGCGGTGCGCCCGCAGCGCTTGGACGGTGGCGGCCTCGTCGTCGGCCATCCGCCGGCTGTAGCCGACCGCGTCGGCACTGAGGATCGCGGCAAGCTGCCGTCGCGCCTTGTTCCGCTCCACGGGCGATGAATCGCGGGGGATCAGCGCTTCTGCTTGGGCGCGGGATGATCCTCGTCGACGAGGGCCGGGACGGTGACGGCGACGGACGACGGCGAGAGGCGAAGCTTGATCTTTGCGACGGCTTCACCGGCGAGCTGGTCGAGGTGGGGATCGGCGGTGCGCTGGCGGAGCGCGTCGAGCTTCGGGATGGTGTCGGCGTCGCCGATCTCGCCGAGGGCGAAGACGGCGGTGCCGCACATGGCGGGGTCGGAGTCGCGCGCGAGGAACTCGGCGATCGACGGTGCGGCCTTGGCGTCGCCCATGCGGCCGAGGGCGACGAGGATGCGTTGCTTCACCTGCGGCTCGCTGTCACGCAGCACGAGCTTCTGGACGAGGACCTGCGTGGCGTCCGTCGCGCGCAGCTTTCCGAGATAGTCGATCGCTTTGATCTTCACGGCTTCGTCGGGGTCGCCGGTGGCCTGGATCAGGTACTCGACGGCTTCGGGCTGACCGGAATCGCCGAGCGAGCGCACGGCCTCGAGCCGCACCGTCGGGTCGGAGTCGTTCAGCTTCTTCGTCCACTCGTCGATGCTCTTGCCCTTCTTGGCCTCGTTGTACCGTTGCTGGACGCGGTAGGGATTCACCTGCGCCGCGACGGGGAGCGCGTCGAGGACGAGCGCCACGGCGAGGAGCGAGAGACCGATGCGAATGAAGGACGGCATGCAGCGTTCCCGCCTTCATGCCGGATGGCAGTTCGCATTGCAACCGAGGGCGTGCGCGTGCGCCGTGCGTCGAAGACTCGTCGCCGTGCGGGCGTCGCCCGTCAAGAAACGCGCAGCGATGTGTACCGTTCGGTGCGTTTGTAACGTCCATCCACCATGACATTCGCGACGGCGGGTCGTGCGGCGTTCGGTGGTGCTTGGCTGATCGGGCGTCCCCCAGCAGCTCCCCACTGGCATATCCGTTGCTGATTCCTCAGAGCCCATCATGCGCCGCCGGTCTGCAGCGCGGTCCCATCCCGCGCGCCTTTCGAACGCGACGCATCCTCGCGCCGCTGCACGACCGATCTCGCGGCAGTGCCGGCTATGAGCGCGCCGATGACCACCGTCGAGCTGATCGAACGCGTCGTCCGCCTCGAGCTCCAACAGGCGCCGCTCGAGGTGCTCGCGAGCGAGATGCTAGCACCGCTTCTCGAGGCGCTCGACGCGCGTGCCGGCGCCTTGCTCTGCTACCGGCGTGACGAAGGCGCGTTGGCGTTGGCCGCGGGCCGCGGGCTCGCCGCCTCCGCAGCGGAGCAGTTGGCGATGGTGCGGTGGGGCGGGGCCGGCACGTGGGAGATGCCGCTGCGCGCGCTCCTCGAGCGCAGGGTCTACTACATCGGCGCCGGCGAGCTCCGACCGTTCGTCGCCGAGCTCATGGGCGCGGACGAGACGTCCACGATCACCGCGATCCCGCTGCACCGTTGGCACCAACCGGTCGGCGTCGTGCTCGCGATCGGCGACCGCGACGTCGAGCCGGAGCGCATCCTCGCGCATGGGCTCGCGTACGATGTCCTGGCGATCGCACTCGGGGCTGCGCTCTGGGGCGGACCGCGTACCGCGGCGAGCGACGCCGCGGCGGGGCCACCGCCGACGCTGGTCTGTGAGGCGTGGCGCGACGTCGGCACGCACGGACTCGTCCACGGCGGGACCACCGTCGACGGCCGTCTCGCCGACAGCGCCGCCATCGACGCGATGCTGCGCGACCTCCGCGGCGCGGTCGATGGGTTGCGGGCGGAGCGGCGTCTCGAGGAGGCGGAGCGCCTCGCGCTCGCGGAGCGCCTCGCGAAGGCGGAGGGTGCGCGGGCGGAGCACGCGGCGCGGACGGCGATGCTCGAGCGCGAGCTCGAGCGCCACACGGCGATGCTGACCGGGCCCCGCGGCGAGCCCGCCGGCGACGCCTCCGCCGCGGTACTCGCGGAGTCGAACGAGATCGACGCGCTCGACGTCGCGCCGCTGCAGGCCCCGAGTGTCGACGCGATGCCCAACGACACGCCGGCGCCGGCGCACTGCGTCCTCGATACGGATTCGACGCGTCGCAAGGCGATCGCGGCAGCGCTCGGCGCCGCCATTCCAAATCCGTCGGGAGGCGGCCTCGTCGCCGCGAATCTCTGCGACGCGAGCGTGGCGCTGCTCGCCGAAGTGACGGCGGCCGCGCGCGACGGCGCGACGGTGATCGCCTACGCGGCCGACGACACGCGCAGCCGGATCCTCGGTACCGTGCGCTGCTTCGCGGAGCCGCCGGCGTCGGGCGAGGTGACCGCGGGGCTCGAATCGCAGCCACGCGGCGGGCGTCGTCTGATCAGCCTCTCAGACGACATCGACGCCTTCATTCCTGCGAAGGTCGAGCTCGCAAAGCTCGGCTACTCGGTCTCGATGGCGTGCGACGACAAGCAGGCGATCGATCTCCTCGCGCTGCTGAATCCGGACGCGGTGCTCGTCGACCTCAGAAAGACGCCCGAGGCGGCGGCGATGTTCATCGACGCGCTCGCGCCTGAGGGCGGGCGCATGCTGATGTTGCTCGTGCACGGCAACCCGGAGCAGGGCGCGTTGCGACGGGCGCTCGAGCGGCTGATGCGCCCGACGCCGCTCGACGCGGTCGAGTTCGCCCGTGTCTGCCGCCTTGTCGTCGGCAACCTCACCGCCGCGTCGCGCGCCGCCGCGAAGAGCACGCTCCGTCCCGTCGAGCGCGCCGACACCAAGCTCAAGCGCGCAGGCGCGCGCGCCTGAGGGCGGTGTTCGCGCCGTGGCGGTCGGCGCGAATGTGACGATCACATTCCACGGCATCCGCGTAGGCGTGCCTCACGTTACGCCGGCGCGGGCGCAGGAATTCGGCTCTCACCGCGAAGAGCCGATGGCACACGCGTTGCTGATTGGAAGAGAGTCGAGGGCTCGACGCAGCGGAGCCGTCGATTAATCGACGCATTCATGCAGAGCACCCCCAAACGTCCCGTACGCGTTCCCCGAACGTCGAAAACAGCGGCCCCGGCGCTGACGCCCTCGCGCCGCCCCGTCGGGCCGCGACCGACGACGGTCGGACTCGTCGAACGCATCGTAGATCTACAGGTCCGCCAGCTGCCGCTCGAGACCTTCGCGAGCGAGATGGTCCCGCTCCTCCTCGACGCTCTCGGGGCGCCCGCGGGGGCGTTGCTCCTCTATCATTGCGAGTCCGAGTCGCTCGCCATGGTCGGCTCGCGCGCGCTCTCGGCGGTGGGACAACAGCACCTCGAGAGCTTGCGTCGCGGCGCCGCGAACTCGTGGGAGATTCCCCTCCACGGGCTCTTGAACCGCAAGGCGTACATCATCGAGCGTCCGGACGAGCATCCCTTCGTCCCCGAGCTCGTGTCGCGCGACGTCGTGCCGCGCGCCGCGAATCTCGCCTCGATCCCGCTCTACCGCGGGCAGCTTCCTGTCGGCGTGCTACTCGCGATCGCCGACGACCGCCCGATCGGCGAGCGCGGGATCCTCGCGCACGTACTGGCGTTCGACGCCCTCGCGTTGGCGCTCGACGGCTACATACGCCTGCGTACCTCGCCGCGGGGTGTACCGGTGTCGGCGACGGCGCCGATGTCCGCTTCCGCCGTCGCGGATTCGCTCGCCTGCGAAACCTGGGTCGATCCTCGCGAGCTTGCCGCGCGCCTGGAAGCGGAGCTCAGGAGCGAGCAGGCGGCGCGTGACGCGCTCGCCATGCGGCTCGCCGATGCCGAGGCGCGCCTCGCGGCAACGACCACCACGCTCGAGCAGGCGACAGAGGAACGGGAGACGCTGCTCGCCGAGCACGACGCGGAGCGCGAGCGTGTCGCAGCGTCGGAGCGGCAACGGAGCGAGCACGTGCTCTCCGAGCTGCACGCCACGATCGCCGCGCGCGAGACGACGATCGCCGATCGCGACCGCGCGCTCGCCGCCACCGCCGCCGCGCGCGAGCGTACCTGTACGGTGCTCACCGAGGAGCGCGACCGCGCCCGTGCGGCCGCCGTCGAGGCGGCTGACGTGGTGCGGCAGCTGCGCGGCAGCGTCGACGCGGTCGAACGCGAGCGCGAGGCATTGCGCGCCGCGTACGCCGAGGCGGCGGTGCGCCGCGACGCGGCGGGCGCGGCGGCGGCGCAACTCGGTGAGGAGCTCGCGGACCTGCGTGCCGAGACGAGTCGCCTGCGCGACGACCGCGCACGAGTCCTCGCCGCCGTCGACGAGCCCGGGGCCGAGCCCGCGGCGGTGATCCGCGCGCTGCGCGAGCAGGTCGCGGCGCTCGAGAGCGAGATCGGCGCGCATGCGACCGAGCGTGCCGAGCTGGCGCGGCGCGCGGCGACGCAAGCGGAGCAGGTGGCGCAGCAGCTCGGCGCGCAACGTCGTGAGCTCGAAGAGCTGCGCGCCGTGTACGAGCACGCTCTCGGCGACCTCCGTGCCGCGCACAAGCGCGACCTCGAGGACACCGGCACGGCGCACGCGCGCGCCCTCGCCGCGGCGGTGAGCGCGCAAGAGCGCATGCGCGCCGACGCGGAGGCACGGAAGCAGGCGGACGTCGGTGCGATACGTGCCGAATACGAAGAGGCGCTCGCACGCGCCGTCGCGGAGCGCGACGCGCGGCAGCGCGAGCTCGAATGTCTCAACGTCGAACGCGACGACCTCGAAGGACGACTCGCATGGGCGCTCGTCGAGCGCGAGGAGGCCGCTACGACGGCGAGCGTCCGCGAGCGGGCGGCGGTCACGCGGCTCGAGACCGAGCGGCGCGATGCCGCGGCGGAACGCGCGGTCCTCGACGAGCAACGCCTTGCCGTGGAGCGCGGGCGCGCCGACGACGCGCGACGCCTCACCGCGCTCGAGCACGAGCTCACAATGCGTGACGACCGCGCGGCGACGTTGGGGCACGAGGTGGAGGAGCGCGACACGCAGCTGGCGGCGCTCCGCGCCGAGGTCGCCCGCCTGCGTGAGGATCGCGAGCGGGTGCTGGCGGTCGTCGACGATCCCGGCGCCGAGCCCGGGGCCGTCATCCAGGCGTTACGCGAGCGCGTCGCGTCCTTCGAGGCGCAGGTGCGCGCCTTCGAAGAGGAGCGCGTGCAGGCGGCGGCGCGCGCGGCAAGCGAGATCGAGCAGGCCGAGCACCGTCTGGCGCTGCAGCGACGCGAGCTCGCGGAGGCGCGCGCCGAGCATCGCAGCGCGCTCGAGGAGGCGCAGGCGACGCTCCGGCGCGAGCTCGACCAGGCGCTCGTCGACCATCGTCGCGAGCGCGAGGTCGACGCCGCCGCGCATCGCGAGGAAATCACCGCGTGGCGCGACGCCGCGGATCGACTCGACGCCGAGCGGCGCGCGACGCTCGCGCACGTCGAGGCCGATCGTGTCGCGGCGCTCGCGAGTACGGGTGAGCTTCGCGCCACGCTGGCGACACGTGAGGCGGTGCTCCGCGATCGCGAGCAAATGCTCGCCGACCTCGCCGCCGACCGCACCCGACTCGAAACGCTCGCCGCCGCGACCGCCGCCGATCTCGAAGGCGTGCGCGCCGCGGCCGGCGAGTTGGGAAGCGAGCGAGACGCGCTGCGCGAGCGCGTCGACGTGCTCGTCGCCGCCGAGGCCGCGCGCGCGACGCAGCTCGAGACGCTGCACGCGGAGCGCGCGCGCGAGCAGTCGGCGCACAGCGCCAGCGCCGTGCGCGCGGAGCAGCTCGCGACCGAGCTCGCGGTCATCCAGGCCGAGACGCTGCGGCTGCGGGAGGATCGCGCGCGTGTGCTCGCCGCCGTCGACGACGAAGGCGCAGAGCCGGCGACGGTGATCCGCGCGCTCCGCGAGCAGGTGGTGGCCGTCGAAGGACAGCTCGCGGCGCACGCGTCGGAGCGCGTCGAGCTCGCACGGCGCGCCGCTGCGGAGGCACGGGCGGCCGAGGAGCGACTCGCGATCGCGCGCGCCGAGCGCAAGGCGGCCGACGCCGCACACCGGCGCGAGCTCGAGGCGATGCAGGTGGTGCACGCGCGGACGCTGGAGGAAACGCTGGCGGCGCACCGGAAGACGCTCGAGGATACCGTCACGACGCACCAGGGCGAGATCGCGAACGCCACGGCGGCGCACGCGCGCGCACTCGCGGCGCGCGGCGCCGAGCTCGCGCGGCTCGAGTCGCAGCGGCGCGGTGCGATCGAAGAGGCGGAGGCGGCGCGTGTTGCGCTCACGGCCGCAGCGCACTCCCGCGAGGCGGCGCGCTCCGGCGCGGCGGAGCGCGAATGGCGGCTCGCGGTCGCGGAGCGGCCCGCTCCGACGCCGACGTCCGAGTCGACTGCACGCACCGTCGACGAGACCTCCGTACCGGCCGCAAACACCCCGCGGACCGAGGTGCACGTCGGGAACGCGGGGAGCGCGCCACCGCCGGTCGTCGAGGTCGTGCAGCGCGACGGTCATCACATTCTCGAGTCCGACGCCGCGCGCTGGGAGCTGATTCACGCCGCACTCAGTGCGGCGCTGCCGCCGGCACCCGGACGCAGCCTCATGGTCGCGAACCTCCTTGCCGCCTTCCCCGCCGGCCTCTACGACCTGACGGCGGCGGCGACGGCCGGCGTGACGCTCGTCGGCTACGCGGCGGACGCTCACGATCGCAGCTGCATCCTCGGCGCCGTGCGCTGCTTCGTCGATCCGCCGACCACCGCCGAGGCCGCCGGCGTGCTCGAGTCGATGCTGAAGGGACCGCGGCGCGTGTTGACGCTCGCGGAGGACGTCGAGGCGTTCCTCAGCGCCAAGATCGGTCTCGCGAAGGCCGGTCATTCGGTGTCGATGGCGTGCGACGCCAAGCAAGCGATCGACCTCCTCGGTATGCTCACGCCCGACGCGGTGTTCGTCGATCTCCGCACCGCGCCGACGGCGGCCGCGGAGTTCCTCGCGGCGCTGGCGCCCGAGAGCGGACACGTCCTCGTCGTCCTCGTCCACGGCGACCCGGCGGGAAACATTCTGCCGTGCGTGATCCAACGCCTGCTGCGACCGACGCCGCTCGACGCGTCGGCGCTCGTGCAAACGTGCCGGACCGTCCTCGCCGGTCCACCGAGCGGCTGGGTGCCACGGACGGTGAAAGCGATCCGTCCGCTCGAGCGTCCGACCGCGCCGCCGCCGCGGAAGCCGGCGCCGCGGCGCCTCGTGCCGCGCCGCCGCTGACGGACGTCGAAGGTGGGCGCGGGCTACTCGACGTAGCCGAGCGCGCGCATCTTCTCGATCGTCCGTGGATCGGGCGGTACCGGCGTTGCGGCGGCGCCATGGCGTGAGCTGCCCGCCGCGTGGGCGGCGAGCACCGCGCCCAAGTCGGTGCAGTCGGGGAGCGGGTGTTGCTCCGCCGGATCGTCTGCTGCGTAGCAGCGGGTGGTGCCGTCCATCAGGTTGGTGATCGCGGTGCGGCCGGCCTGGCGGACGGAAATGGCGCGCACGTGGTCGTGGGCGATCAGATCGTCGCGGTCGACCTCGGCGAAGAGCGGCCGCGAAGGCGGTGCTGCGCGACCGCGCGCGGCTGCGGCGAGGCTGATGCCGCGATGGCCCGGATCGGGTGTGAGGCCGAGGAGGTCGAGCAACGTCGGCGCGACGTCGAGCAAGCTCACCGGCGTCGTGATCCGCTTGGGCGCGAGCAGGCCCGGTGCCCACATGATCAGCGGCACGTGCAAGAGCTCGCGATACAACGTCCGCCCGTGTCCCATGCCCCCATGCTCGCCGAACTCCTCGCCGTGATCGGAGAGCAACACGACGAGGGTGTGGTCGGCGAGGCCGAGCCGCCGGACGGCGGCGAGGAAGGGCCCCACCTGATCGTCGGTGAAGCGGGTCTCTTGATCGTAGGCGAGCGCGTGTCCGGCATGGCCGAACGGCTCGCGACCCGGGATGTCGGCGAAGAGCGTCCGGTAGGCGCGCGGCGGCGCGTAGGGCGCATGAACCTGATAGGTATGCACGAAGAGGAAGAACGTGCGGTCACGATTCGACTCGATCCAGTGCGTCGCGTCCGCGAAGGTCGCCGCCGCCTCGCCGGGGTACACGAAGGTCGGGCTCCGCCGCTCGCCGTAGGCGCTGAAGCCGCGTGCGAAGCCGGCGTTCGCCCACACTCCGCCGTCCTCGGTGAAGGCGCGCGTCAGATACCCGGCGGCGCGCAGGTGCTCGGCCAAGAGCCGAATCGACACCGGCGGGACCGTGACGAAGCTCTTCACCCCGTGCTCGCTCGGAAAGCGCGAGGTGAAGAGCGACATGTGCGAGCCGCTCGTCTCCGGCCAGACCGACCACGCCTCGTCGAACACCACCCCGTCGCGTGCGAACGCGTCGATCGCCGGCGTCGTCGGGCGATACGAACCGTAGACGCCGAGGCGATCGGCACGCAGCGTGTCGATCGAGATCAGGACGACGTTGCGGTGCCTGGGCGCACGTGGCATCGGGGCGGTGACGGTGGGGTCGGCCCAGAGCGGGAGCAGGGCGGCGCGGCCGCCCTCGCCGGCGCGGGCGCGGAACACGAGGCGTGCGGGGCGGCCGCTCAGGGCATCGAGCGGCACGCTCGCCTCGCGCCAGCGGTGCGTCTCCGGCTTGCTCGCGTCGACGACGGCCGACCACAGGGGCGCGGTCGCGGCGGACTCACGCGTCGCGACCTCGAGCGTGATCACGCCGCCGGGCAGCCCCGCCGCCTCGCTGAGCGCGTACGCGAAACGCAGCGCGGTGCCGCGCGGCGAGGGGCCGATCGCGACCTCCGTCTCGACGACGTCCGCCGCGGGCGGCGTCGTGAGCGTGAGTGCCATGTGCGTCCCCGCGCCCGCAGCGCGCGCCAGCCCGGGGACAACCAGGGTCGTACGGTGCGTGCCCCCGGCGTCCTCGACGGTCAGACGGGTGGGTACGAACGGGAAGCTCCGCTTGGCGGTGGCATAGATACCGGTCGCGATCACCGTGCCGGGGGCGACGCTCGCCGGCACGTCGAACGTGAACTGATCACCGGAGGTGGACGGCACGACGAGCTGAACGGTGGCTTCCGTCGGTCCCGCGAGCAGCGGGCGGGTCTCGTCGCCGAGCGTGTACGTCGGGAGGAGCGTACCCGGGTGCGGGGCGATCAAATGCGCGAGCTCGACGAGCGAGGATTCGACGGCGCGCGGCGAATCGGCCGCGGGGGCGGTGCCGGCGAGTGCCGCGGTCGCGAACGCGAGTGAGACGAGCGCGCGTCGCGCCACGGTCGTTCGACGAGCGTTCAAGCCCTCCACGCGTACCACGGGCCGGCGACCTCGACCAGCGTGACGGTGGTCGAGGCGTGCGCGCTGTGGGGGCACCGTGCTATGCGCGGCGTGTGGGGGAAATCGTCAACTGCGTCTCGTACTCGGACGGCCGCCGCGTCGCCGACGTGCCGCTCGAGACGATCAGCGAGGTCCTCGACGTCGACGGGCAGTTCGTCTGGATCGGCTTGCACGACCCGAGCGAGCCGTTGCTGCGCACCGTCCAGGAAGAGTTCGGGCTGCACGACCTCGCGATCGAAGATGCGCTGCAGGCGCACCAACGGCCGAAGCTCGAGGAGTACGGCAGCGGGCTCTTCGTCGTCTTGCGCACGGCCGAGGTCGGCGCCGACCATCAGCTCGAGTTCGGCGAGACTCACCTCTTCGTCGGCCCGTCGTACGTGGTCTCGATCCGGCACGGTGCGTCGCGCTCATACGCCGACGTACGCACGCGTGTCGAGAGCGCGCCGCAGCTCCTGCGCAAGGGGCCCGGCTTCGTCCTCTACGCGCTCATGGATTTCGTCGTCGATCAGTACTTCCCGATCGTCGACGCGCTCGAGGACGACCTCGACGCGCTCGAGGCCGCGATCTTCGCCGGCCACGTGAGCCGCACCCTCACCGAGCGCATCTACAATCTCAAACGCGAGCTGCTCAGGTTGAAGCGCGCGGTGTCGCCGCTGATCGAGGTCTGCAACCGGCTGGTGCGCTACGACGTGAGTCTCATCCACGACGATACCCGCCCGTACTTCCGCGACGTCTACGACCACGTGATCCGCATCAACGAGACCGTCGATACCGTGCGCGAGCTGCTGTCGAGTGCGCTCGAGGCGAACCTGTCGCTGATCTCCGTCGGCCAGAACGAGGTGGCGAAGAAGCTGGCGGGCTGGGCGGCGATCCTCGCGGTGCCGACGATGGTCGCCGGCATCTACGGCATGAACTTCCAGTACATGCCGGAGCTCGGTTGGCGATACGGCTACCCGCTCGTTCTCGGGGTCACGGTCGCGATCTGTGTCACGCTGTGGACGCGCTTCAAACGCTCCGGCTGGCTGTGACGACGAGCGCCGCGAACGCCGCGCCGACGAGCAGCGCGGCGGCGGCGCCGCAGACGAGCGACAGCCGCCGATCGGCCGCGGTCGGTGTGCGCGGCGGCGGCGGGATCAAGAGACCGAGGACGAGGCCGGCGCCGAGACCGCCGAGATGCGCGAAGCTGTCGACCTCGGGTGCCGCGCCGACGGCGATCGCGAGATAGGCGAGCACCGCCGCGACGACCTGCCAGCCGCGGTAGTGGGCGCTCGCGGCGAAGCGCAGGCGCTGGCCGCCGAGCGCGCCGAGGACGCCGAGAATCGCGCCCGAGGCGCCGGCGCTCACGACGTCGGGCGCCATGAGCCGGTAGCTCAGCGCGTTTCCCAGCGTGCCGCTCACGACATAGACGAACGCGAAGCGTCCGGCGCCGAGGGCGGCGGCGAGCGCCGGCCCGAGGACGAGGAGCGTCGCGACGTTCGCGAGCACGTGGCGCGCGCCGACGTGCACGAAGAGCGCGGTGACGAGACGCCACCATTCGCCCGTTCGCACGTGCGCCGGCCGCGAGGCGCCGAACCGCAACAGCACGGCACGCGTCTCCGATCCGCCCGCGAGCTCCTCGGCGACGAACAGCGCGGCGATCACGGTGGCGAGGAGCACGACGACCCACGAGCCGCGGCCAAACCACCTGTCCTGGAGCGCGAGCTCGCCGCCGCGTGCGGCGCGGACGGCTGCGGTGCGCGAGTCGATCTGGCCGACGCGGTCGGCGAGCCCGGTCGGGTACTCCTCGGCGAGGATCCGTGCGGCGCGCGCGCGGTCGTCGGCGGCGACGACGAGGAATGCGCCGGCGCTCGAGTCGACGCGTGCCGTGGCGATGCCTTCCGCCTGCAGGAGGAGGGCGATCTCGTCGGCGAGCCGGTCCGGCAGCGGACCCGCGAGCGGCGGCGCCGGCTCGGGCATGACGTCAGGCGGCGCGGGCGATCGTCGCGAGGACCATCATCGTCCGCCGTCGGCGAAGAGCGACTCCGCCGTCATCTCGCGGGGCACCGCGAGCCCGAGGCATTGCAGCACCGTCGGCCCGACGTCGGCGAGCACGCCGTGGGGGCGCAACCGGCGTCCGCGATCGTCGTCGCGGATGTAAACGCACTCGACGTCGTTGGTGGTGTGCGCCGTCTGCACGGCGCCGGTCTCGGGGTCGAGCATCTGCTCGACGTTGCCGTGATCGGAGGTGACGATGACGGTGCCACCGCGAGTGCGGACCGCCTCGACGACGCGCCCGATGCATTCGTCGGTCACCTGCACGGCGCGCACCGAGGCGGGCAGCACGCCGGTGTGGCCGACCATGTCGCAGTTGGCGTAGTTGAGGACGATCAGATCGTAGGTGTCGGCGCCGCGCGCGTCGGGCAACGCACGACTCGGCTCGATGTCGAGACGGCAGCCGTCCAGCGTTGCCGCGCGCGCGCGCCGCCGCGATGCCGTCGCGGATCGCCGTCACGACGAGCTCGGTCACTGGATAGGCGCTCATCTCAGGACGTTGGTCCTCGGTGACCGTCACGCTCGGCACCAAGATGCGATCCTCGCCGGGGTACGCTTGGACGCGCTTGCCGTTGAAGAAGCTCGTGACGTGCCGATACTTCTGGTACTCGGCGATGCGCAGTTGCCAGAGGCCGGCGGCGCTTACGACCTCGCCGACGAGCTGATCCATGTTCATCGGCGGCAGGACGGCGTCGGGGAACTCGTCGTAGTAGCGGGTGAGGCCGCGGTAGCAGATGTCGAGGCGAGGGCCGCGGTCGAAGGCGTCGAACTCGTCGTCGACGAAGGCGTGGGTCAGCTGAATGGCGCGGTCCTGCCGGAAGTTGAAGTGTACGACGGCATCGCCGGCGCGGATCGTCGCGAGCGGCCGGCCGTCGCCGCCTCCGATCAACGTCGGCTGGATGAACTCGTCGGTCTCGACGAGCGTATCGTCGCCCGCGGTGCCCGCGGCACGTGCCGCGAGCGTCAAGTCGGCGCGTGCGTACGCTTGCTCGATCGCCGCCCGCGCCGAGGGCGCCACGAGCCCCTCGCCGTGCACGAGGGCATCGTAGGCACGCTCGATGCGGTCCCAGTTGAGGGCGCGGTCCATCGCATAGTAGCGGCCCATCACCGAGGCGATGCGCCCGACGCCGAGCTCGGCCAACTTGCGCTCGAGGCGCTCGAGATAGACGAGAGCGCTGCGCGGCGGGGTGTCGCGGCCGTCGGAGAAGACGTGCACGAACACGCGCGGCAGATCGCGTCGCCGCGCAAGCTCGAGGAGCGCGTAGAGATGCTCCTCGGTCGCGTGCACGCCCTGGTCCTGTACGAGGCCCATGAGATGCAGGGCGCTGCCGTTCCGCTTGCACTGGTCGGTGGCGGCGAGGAGCGCGGGATGGCCGAAGAACTCGCCGCTCGCGATCAGCTTGTCGACGCGAACGATCTCCTGCTCGACGATCCGGCCCGCGCCCATGTTGAGGTGCCCGACCTCGGAGGAACCCTGGTAGCCTGGTCGGAGCCCGACGGCGCGTCCGGCGGCCCCGAGCACGGTATGGGGGTAAGCGGCGAGAAGGTCGTGGAGCACGGGCGGGTGTGCCAGGGCGACGGCGTTACCCGGATAGTCCCGCCCGATGCCCCAGCCGTCGCGGATGATCAGGACGGTCGGTCGCCGCATGAGCGCCGTTTAATCAATGCCCGGGGTCGCTGTCCAATTGTTCGTGACTTTCGCCGTCGCTTGGGCTACGCACGCGTCATGTTGCAGCGGTGGGAGGTAGAGCGAGGGCTCCGCAGTCTTCAACCCATGCGCCGGCACCCGCGTCGCGCGCGGCGGGCGCGCTCGGATGCGCGGCACCGGGTGCGGCGCATCGTCGCGCTGGTAGTCGGGATCGGCATGATCGCGGTGCTGGGAGCGGCACGGATGTGGTCGACGTCGGGTGCGGCGTTCGCGACCTGGCAAGACAGCGAGTGGGGCGACGACTACGTGGGAAGCTACCACATCCGCTCGAACCCGCCGCTCTTCCCGCCGATCAAGCGACACGGGTGGAGGGCGCGCGCCGCGCGCGATCCGATCACCGGCCGGCGGTCGAAGCTCGCGCTCCAGTGAGCGGACGGTCCGCCGTCAGCGCCGACTCGCGTCGAGGAAGGCGACGATGCGTTCGGCGATCTCCTCGCCCTTGTCCTCTTGAAGGAAGTGCCCGGCGTCCTCGATGACGACGAGCGCGCCGGCGTGCGGCATGCGGCGCTCGAAGATTCGACCCGCCGGGAGACCCAGCACCGGATCCTTGTCCGAGAACATCAGGAGGCAAGGCTTCGTCCAGCGCTCGAGCGTCTTCCATGCCTCGCGATTCGCCGCCGCCCCGGGATCGTCGGGGGCGATCGGCACCAAGAGCGGGAAGCGGTGCGCGCCTTCTTTGTAGCGGCGGTCGGGGTAGGGCGCGTCGTAGGCGGCGAGAATCTCCGGCGTCCGCCGCGACTCCCGCACGATCGAGCGGCCGAAGAGGGCACCGACGGGAAGGTCGGGTGTGGTGCGCGCGTACTCACGCCAGGCGAGAAAGCCCGGGCCGACCGCTTCCTCGCCGGTCGGGAGCGCGGTGTTCATGATGACCAGCCGCGCGAAACGCTCGGGAAACTGCCCCGCGAGCTGGAGGCCGAGGAGACCGCCCCAGTCCTGGCAGACGAGCGTAATCGCGTCGAGGCGGAGCGCATCCATGAAGCCGAGCACTGCATCGCGGTGCATCGTGTAGGAGTAGTCGGCCGGCTCGGTGAACTTGTCGGACTTCCCGAAGCCGAAGAGATCGGGGGCGACGACGCGTGCCCGCCGCGCCATGATCGGGATCATGCGACGATAGAGAAACGACCAGCTCGGCTCGCCGTGCAGGCAGAGGACGGTCTCGCCGCTGCCTTCGTCCACGTAGTGCATGCGGGCCTCGCCGCCGCGCCCGATCGCCGCCGCCAGGTCGACGTAGTGCGGGGCGAACGGGTAGTCGGGCAGGTCGGCGAAACGCTCCTCCGGTGTGCGCAGCACGGCCATCGAGAGGTCCTCCTCCCGCATCTATAGGGCAGGACCCCGGCTGACGGAACCCGTCGCACCGCTCAGGTGCTGTTCTAAGGCGGACAGTACCCACCGCTCACGCGCGCTTGAAGAGCGCGTTCGTCGCCTTGGTGTCGACGCGTTCCTCGAAGAGCGCCTGCGAGCGCCCGTCGCGCAGGAAGTCGGTCGCCAGGCGGCGCACGCGAGCGAGTGCCGCCGCCGCGATCGCGGCGCCGGCGCTCAGCCGCCGGGCGCCGAGCGCGCAGAGCTCCGCCGCCGCCGGCAGACCGGGAAGCGCCATCACGTTCAACGGCAGCGGGTCGACCGCCGCGGCGACGGCGCGGATGTCGGCGGCGTCGAGGATGCAGGGGACGAACACGCCGTCGCATCCGGCGTCGCGATAGCGGGCCGCGCGCGCGATGGCGGTCTCGACGGCGCGCTCCGCCGGGGCGAGCTCGCGGAGAAAGACGTCGACGCGCGCATTGACGAAGAGGTCGATTCCGCTACGTGCCGCGACGCGCTTCACCGCCGCGATCTTCGCGCACAGCAAGTCGGGAGTCCCCGCGCCGTCCTCGAGATTGATGCCGACCGCGCCGGCGTCGATCACCGCGCCGACGACGTCGCCGACTGCGGCGGGATCGTCCGTGTAGCCACCCTCGGCATCGACCGTCAGCGGTACGCGCAGCACGCGCGCGATCTCCGCGACCGCCGTCGCGAGCACGCTCGGCGGCAGGGCGTTCCCGTCGGGATACCCGCGTGCCCACGCGAGCGCCGCGCTGCTGGTCGCGATCGCCGGCGCCCCGCATTCCTCGATGATCCGCGCACTCCCTGCGTCCCACGCGTTTGCGAGGACGAGCAGCCGCCCCGGCGCATGCAACTCGCGAAAGGCCGCACATACAGTTCGATCCGCCATGCTCATACGATTCACCTCCTGTGTGACGCACCATATCGGCGCCGCTCCCCTGACGCTGGCAACTTTCGGACTTGATCGCCACCCGGGGAGTGACCCGGATTCACTCCGGGTCGCGACGCCCATCGCGAGGCGCAGCCTCGCGGGGGCAAAATCATCTTGACTGTCGCCGGCAAACACGAGACACAGTCGGCCTTGGTGGCGGTTCCAAGCGCACAAGAGTTACGGGGTGCGATCGGTCTCCTCGCGGAACGCCTCGGCTACGGGAAGCTGCATGACCGTCTGGTGCGCCTGAACGCGTTCGTGTCACGGCGCAAGCCGGCGTCGCCCGAGCTGCTCGCCGATCGCATCTACAACCTGAGCGGCGGTCTGCGACTCCAGGTGCCGGCGACGCTCGCCTTCCACACCGTTTGGTCGGAGACCTTCGCGGGTGCGATCGGCGAGGAAAACGACAAGAAGCTCGAGGGTATCGCCGACCGCATCAACGCGACGCTCACCGCCGACGAGCGCGGTGTGCGCGACGGACGCGAGGCCGAACTCGACGCGGCGATCGGCGAGTACGAGCGGGTCCTCGCGGCGGCGATCGGTCCGGACGCGGCACGACTCGACATGGTGTTGAAGGCCGTGCCAGCCGTCGTCGAGCGCCTGCGCGCGCGGCCGCTCCCGGATGTGGCGCCGCCGTCCGCGACGACAGCGAAGACGACACCAACCGCCGAGACGGCGCCCGCCGAGTAGCATGCCGCGGGTCGCGACCGGTGCCGGCGAGCTCGTCTACGAGGAGCTCGGCAGCGGCCCACCCCTGCTCTTCATCAGCGGCACCAGTTTCGACCGCAGCATGTGGGGTGGGCAGGTCGCGCACTTCATGGGACGCTACCGCTGCGTGACCTTCGACAACCGCGATGTCGGCGAGAGTGCGCTCGCGTCCGCCGCCTACACGCCGCGCGACATGGCCGCGGACACCCTCGTTCTGATGGACACGCTCGGGCTCGAGCACGCGCACGTCGTCGGGCACTCGCTCGGCGGCGCCGTCGCGCAGGAGATCGCGCTCGCCGTGCCGGCGCGCGTGCGATCGCTCGTGCTCGTCGACACCTGGGCGCGCAGCGACGACTACACCCGCGGAACCTTCCGCACCTGGCAACGGCTGCGCGAGCGCTGCGAGACCCGCGAGTTTCTCGAGAGCGCGACGCTCTTCGCCGTTGGCCACACCTTCGTCAACACGGTCGGGCTCGAGACGCTCGTCGGGATGTACGCCGGCGCGCCACATCCACAGAATGCGCACGGATTCGTGCGCCAGGTCGACGCCGATCTCGCGCACGACACCGGCGATCGTCTCGGCCGAATCACCTGTCCGACGCTCGTCATCGCCGGCGAAGAGGACACGATCTTCTTCCGTGAGCACCACGAGATGCTCGCCGAGGGTATTGCCGGTGCGCGCCTCGTCATGCTCCCGAAGACCGGACACATGCCGCCGGTCGAGAGCACCGACGCCTTCAATCGCGAGCTGGAACGCTTCCTCGCCGCGCAGGGGTGACGCCCGTCTGAAGAGACGGGAGCGGCTCGCCTAGGCTCCCACGGCGAAGAGGTGCCAACGATCGGGGACGCCCTTGAGCTCGAGCTCGCCGCGGTCGGTGAAGTGGAGGTCCGAGCCGACCACGAGATCCTTCACCGTCCGCGAGACCAGCACCTCGCCGGCACCGGCCATCGCCGCGACGCGGGCACCGATGTGGACGGCGAGCCCGCTCAGGCCGTTGCCGCGTTTCTCGCACTCGCCCGTGTGCACGCCGGCGCGAATGTCGAGCGCGAGCGGACGCAGCGCATCCGCCGCCGACACGGCGCACTGCACTGCCCTGGCAGGACCGTCGAAGGTGGCGAGAAAGCCGTCGCCTGTGCGGTTGATCTCGGTGCCGCGGTAGCGGGCGAGCTGGCGGCGCATGACGGTGTCGTGGCGCTCGAGCAGCTCGTTCCAGCGGCGATCGCCGAGCTCGGCGGCGCGGGTCGTCGAGCCGACGATGTCGGTGAAGAGCACCGTGGTGAGGATCCGCTCCGAGTCGGGCGCGTGTCGCGACCCGGTCAGGAACTCTTCCATCACGTCCAGCATGTGCGGGGTGTCGCCGCTCCCGAAGGGCACGTGGATGTTGCCGGGCAGTTCGACGAGGCGAGCCCCGGGGATCATCGCGGCGAGCATGCGTCCACCCTGCACCGGAATGGCGATCTCATCCGTGCGATGGAGGACGAGCGTCGGCACTCGCACCGACGCGAGGATCGGTCGCGTGTCGATCGCGCCGAGAGACTTCCACAGTGAGAGCGCCATGCCCGGGCTCGCGCAGCTGCGTTGCAACCGCGCCCATAGCTCGACCATTGCGGGGTCGGCTCCCGCGCCCGGTATGAAGAGGTCGAGGAGCGCCCCTTTTCCCCAATTGCGCGTGATGTCGTCCTCGCGCTCCCGCATCTGTTGCGGTGTCCAGCCCCACTCGCAACCGGGCGCGGCGGTAAAACGTGGGGCGGTTCCATAAAGGACCAGCGAATGGGTGCGCTCGGGATACGTGGCCGCGAACAGCACGCTCGTCGGCCCCCCTTCGGAGATGCCGAAGAGCGCCGCGCGGCTCGACCCCGCGGCATCCATCACCGCGTGCAGGTCATCCATGCGATCGTCGAGCGTGGGCGAGCCCGCCACCGGATCGGAGAGGCCGGTGCCGCGCTTGTCCCAGAGGATCACGCGCGCGAACGACGCGAGGCGCTCGAACGCCTCAGCGAGTGAGGGAATTTCCCAGAAGAGCTCGACGTTCGAAACCCAACCGGGCGTGTAGACGAGGTCGACGTCGCCTTCGCCGAATACCTGGTAGGCGATGTGCACGTCGCCGGAGCGCGCGTACTGGGTTTCGGGTTGTTTCACGGTCGGAGGATACGAACCATCGGAGCCCGATTACAAGGCTACAGCAGCGTGCCGCCGAGGATCAGGCTCGCCATCGTGAAGTAGATCACGATGCCGCTGACGTCGACGAGGGTGGCGACGAACGGCGCCGAGGCGCTCGCGGGGTCGAACCCGAGGCGCCGTAAGAAGAGCGGCAGCATCGAGCCGGCGAGCGTCCCCCAGGTGACGACGCCGATCAGGCTCGACGACACCGTGCACGCGATCAGTAGGTAGTGATCGCCGTAGGTCTGGAAGAGTCTCTGCCAGAGCAGGATACGCGCGAAGCCGATGATCGCCAGGATCGACCCCAGCCAGAGGCCGGCGGCGAGCTCGCGCCGCACGACCCGCCACCAATCGCGCAGCCGTACCTCGCCGAGAGCGAGCGCGCGCACGACCAAGGTCGACGCCTGCGAACCGGAGTTGCCGCCGCTGCTGATGATGAGCGGCACGAAGAGGGCGAGGACGACGGCGCGCGCGATCTCGCTCTCGAAGCGGCCCATGGCGGTCGCGGTCAGCATCTCGCCGATGAAGAGCGCCGAGAGCCAGCCGGCGCGTTTGCGGACCATCGTCGCGAAGCCGATCTCGAGATACGGTGCCTCGAGTGCTTCCATACCGCCGAACTTCTGGATGTCCTCGGTCGCTTCTTCTTGTACGACGTCGACGATGTCGTCGACGGTGACGATGCCCTTCACGTGGCGCGCGTCGTCGAGCACGGGGATGGCGAGGAAGTTGTGGTCTTGGAAGAGTCGGCTCAACGCCTCCTGATCCATCTCCTCGTGGGCCGTGACGACGTCGGTGTGCATGATGTCGCGCACTGTCTTCGTCGGCGGCGCGAAGAAGAGCTCACGGAAGGAGACGACGCCGAGGAGGCGCTGCTCGGGGTCGAGGACGTAGACGTAGTAGATCGTCTCCAGGCGCTCGCGGGCCTGGCGGCGGAGGTAGGTGATCGCCTCGTCGACGCTCATCTCCGGACGCAAGCGGGCGTAATGCGGGTTCATCAGGCCGCCGGCGTCGTCCTCGGCGTACGCGAGCAGCGCCGCGACCTCCTTGTGTGACGACTCGTCGAGGAGCGCGAGCAGGCCCTCGCGCTCCTCTTCCGGTGCGGCCTGGATCACATCCGCGGCGTCGTCGAGCGGGAGGAGGCGCATCCAGAAGCGACGCTCGGTCGACGTCGTCGTCAAGATGAGCTCCGCCTGATCGCGCGCCGGCAGCGACATCAGGAAGTCCTCGGCCTCGGGATGCGGGAAGAGGCGCAGGCCCTCGAGACGCTCCTCGGGGGAGAGCACCGCCCACGCTTCCTGGAGTTCCGAAGTGGCGACGCTCTTCTCGCGCGCCTGCTCGCCGCCGAGGGCGGTCATGCGACGCACCGCTGCGCCCGACGGACGTGATCGACAAACGCGAATGCGAAATGTGCCACGCAAAGACCTCCTGCCGCCCGCGCCGGCGAGAGATCGAGGTGGCCGGCGGGACTACTGAGGACGACGTTGACCGTCGCTACTCATACTCGACTCGTGCCTATCGCAAGTTCACGTCGCCGTCCAGCAAGGGACGCGACAGCGCCGATCCGGTCGTCGCCTCGTTCAAAACTCGTGGACGGCCGGACATTGCTGAACCGAATTCAGACGAGGAGCGCCGCAAGTCCGCGATCCGCCGATCGTGCGCGCATGGAACGTTTCATGCTGTTCGCCATGGCATCTCACGATTGTCCAGGAGGGACCATGAGCACGCATCGGATGGTGAAGGACGGTACCCGCAAACCCGCGAAGCGTCTTCTCGCCACAGGTCGCAAGATCAACGGCACGTGGGAGGTGAAGACGTTCCTGCGCGTCGCTAACGACGCCCGCGAACCCTTCTGGCACTCGACCTCGGCCCGTCCTCGGTGAGGTCAGTACACGATGCCCTTGCGCACCGCGAAGCGCACGATCTCGGCGGTGTTGTGGAGGTCGAGCTTCTCCATCACATGCTTGCGGTGACTCTCGACGGTGTTGATGCTGAGCGAGAGGATGCGCGCGATCTCTTTGTTGGTCTTGCCCTCGGAGATGAGCTGCAAGACCTCGCGCTCGCGGCCGGTGAGGCGTGAGAGCGGGTCGTCGGCGGCCGAGTCGGAGTCGCTCAAGTAGCCGTCGAGCAGCACCTTCGAGACCGAAGGGCTGAAGTACGATCCGCCGCGGGCGATGGACTTGACCGCCTTGATGAGGTCGAGGTCATCCGAGTCCTTGAGGAGGTAGCCCTTGGCGCCCGCCTTCAGCGCCTGGCGCACGTAGATGTCGTCGGAATGCATCGAGAGGATGAGCACGCTCACGCCATCGGTGCCCTTCATGATCTGGTTGGTCGCCTCGATGCCGTTCAGGCCGGGGAGGCCGATGTCGACCACGACGACCGTCGGACGCAGGCGCTTCGCGGCCTCGACAGCGCTCCGGCCGTCGCCGGCCTCGCCGCTGATCTCGATCTCGGGGTCGGACTCGAGGATCTTGCGCAAGCCCTGGCGGACGACGTTGTGATCCTCGGCGAGCAGCACGCGAATCTTGCTCATGGCGGTGTCCCTTCAGGTGACGAGTAGCGAGAGTACGAAGCCGACCATGAACGCGAGCGCCTCCCAGAAGAACCGCAGCGGCGGGGGGGCATCGAGCGCGCGTGCGAGGCGCGCGAGCACGATGTCGTCCGGAATGCCGCGCGGTCGGCCGGCGGGGTCGGGCAGGATGCCGGCCTCGAAGAGTTGCTTGCTCGCCCGAAAGGCCTCGACCTGACGCGCCCACTCCTCGAGCGCACGCTCGCCCTTCCGTACCTCGCTCGCCAGGCGGCCGAGTTCCGTATCATCGGTGCTCCCGAGTGCGAGGTCGAGAACGTGCAGCAATTCCACCGCTTGCCCGACCGACGCAAGCCGCGCCGAACGATCCTCGTCCTCCCGCTCTTGCGGGGACCGGGGGTGGGTAACGGCAGCTTTGGTCCCCATGTATTCATCAACCGTGCTCCCGTACTTGGGCGACAATTGCAAGCCAAAAGCGTCGCAGCGTCGGTCCAGGGGCGGGCGGACCTTGCGCGGGGACGGCCGGCGGGGCGGAATTTCAGATCAACTCGTCGTCGTCCTCCGTGCCGACGTCCTCGTCGAAGTCGTCCAGGTCGTCGGTCCGACGCGAGCCTAACGCCAGTGAGGGTTGCACTTCCTCGTCGTCGGCAGGCGTGAGCTCCCGGTTGCGGAGGTCGTTCAGCTGTTTTCGCAGTTGGGCGATGGTGTCGTCGCGCTCCTTCAGCTGGCGTTCGAGCTGCGCGGCACGCGCCTCGTGATGGCGGAGCTGCCCGATCTCGCGAACGGTCTCGGTGAGGCGCTTCTCGAGCGCGCTCTTCTCGCGCTTGAGCGTGGTGAGCTCGCCGCGCGCCGCCGCGCTCGGGCGTGCCGCTGGAGCGGCGGCCTTCTTGCGCGCCGCGGGTGCGCTCCGCTTCGGGCGCCGTGCGCCGCGCGCCGCCCGCGGTGTGCTCCGCCGGCCGGCCGAACGCGCCCCCTTGCCTCGCTTCTTCGTTGGCATCGATTCCTCCTCAGCGCTCGTACACGTCCGGTTCACCGACCGGCCGCGTCCGCCAGCGCTTATGCGTCCACAGCCAATGATCCGGATGCTCGCGAATCATGGCTTCGAGGACGACGGTGCAGAGCTGGGTGAATTCGCGAGCCGCTTGGTCGCGGTCCGCCATACTCGCAAACGGAACACGAGGCAAGATCACGATCCGATGCCGCGCGCTCGTCCCCTCGCGCACCAAGAACGCCGGATACACCGGCACGCCGGTGCGCGCGGCGATGCGGCCGAAACCGGAGTTCGTACTCGCCAGCTTCCCGAAGAACTCGACGAAGACCCCGGTCCGGCGGGAAGCGTTCTGGTCGAGTGGCAGCACCATGAGCTGGTGGTCGCCTAGGGCGCGCAGCACGCCGCGCGCGGCGGCGTGCTTGCGGAGCGTGCGCGTGCCGGCGCGTCGACGCATCCGGTCGACGAACGCGTCGATGAACGGGTTTTTGATCGTCTGGCGGACGAGATGGACCGGATGGCCGAGGAGTCCGTGCACGTGCGCGAAGAGCTCCCAGTTGCCGAAATGGCCGGTGAGGACGAGGATGCCCGTGCGCCCGAGCGCGTCCGGGATCTGGCGCCACAACGACTCGTCGGCGAAGCCGATGCGCGCGCGGACGTTGTCGCGGGTGAGGCGGCGGATGTGGGCGCACTCGGCGATCATCCGACCGAGGTTGCGATGGCTCGCGACGAGAATCCGCAGTCGCTCGCCCGGGGACTTCTCCGGAAACGCGATCGCGAGGTTGACGAGTCCGATGCGCCGATGCCGCCGATCGAGTCGGATGGCGAGCACGGCGACGGCCGCCGCGAGCCGCATCGCGACCTCCAGCGGCAGCGCTGCGAGCGTGGCGTAGACGAGGAGGAATCCCGCGTACTCGAGACGGTGGCGGAAACTCGGCGCCACCTCCGCGTCCCCCGCCGAGGGCGCTGCGACACGGAGGGATTCGGACGCCGTCAACGTTACGACGCGGGCGTCTCGGAAAGCGAGAAGCCGAACGCCTCGCGCTCCTTGGCCTCGAGTTCTCGGAAGACGCGGCGATCGACTTCGCGATAGCGTGCGAGGAGGTCGTCGACGCGCGCTTGCCCTTCCGATCCCGCCATCTCGCGGAGCTTGTTCTCCATCCACGCGATGTGCCACTTCTCGTCCTTCGTCACCTCGTGGAGGAGCGCGCGGGTCTCGGGGTCGACGGTCGGCGAGGCCGCATGCGCGAGATAGCGGTGCTGGGCGCGCTCCTCGACGACGACGGTCAGCGCGAAAAGCTGCTCGTACGTCTTCGGGATGCCGATCTCGCGGCCGATCCGCCGCTGATAGCCATCGTCGACCCTGACCGGGACGCCGCCGAGGTCGGTGATGCGTTTGGTCCACAGCCAGGCGTGATGCGTCTCTTCCTCGAGGTGCTTCGACAGCTTCACCTGGGCGTCCGGGTCGTCGAGACGCTGCATGAGCTTCAGGAGGAGGGTCGCGCCGCGAATCTCGGCGTCGCGGTAGTAGCTGAACAACGTCAACAGCTTCTCGTCCACGGCCATGATGATCCTTCCCGCCGGGAGCCTGCCGGTCGACCAATCGACCCCTATACAAAAGGAGGCTGCCGAACGCCACCGACGGGGCGGCACCGACTGTTTCCCAATGACACAGTTTTCTTGCTCGCCGAGTCCTTTGTGTGTTAAGCGGCAGCGCGATCTGACCCGCGCGAGGCATTCGCGCACGCATCGCCAACCAGGAGGGCAGCCGCGTGGCTCGTGGGAAAGTGAAGTGGTTCAACGCGCAGAAGGGGTACGGCTTCATCACCGCCGACGACGGTCAGGACGTGTTCGTGCACTACTCGGCCATCAGCGGCGAGGGATTTCGCTCACTGCAGGAAGGCGAGAGCGTCGAGTTCGAGATCGCCCAGGGGCCGAAGGGATTACAGGCGGCGAACGTCACCAAAGCCTCATAGCCGCACGACGCTCCGGGCGTCGCTCAGGGAAACTCGATCAGCACCTTGCACTGCGTGGTCGGTGCGTTGAGCGCCGAGAACGTCTCCGGTACGAGGTCGAGATCGATGACGTCGGTGATCAGCGGCGCGACGTCGAACCGCCCCGCGCGCAACGCTTCGAGGGCCTCGGCAAACTCGGCCTTGCTGTAGCCGAGCGCGAACTTCAGCTCGAGCTCCTTTAAGATCCCGATGAGAGGCAGAATCTCGTCCGCCTCGATGCAGACGCCGAGGACGACGATCCGCCCGCGTATGCCCGCCAGCATCATGGCGGTGTTGAGCGCGCCGCGCGCGCCGATGCACTCGAACACCACATCGGGATCCCGGCCGGTGCGCGCGCGCACCGCCGCCGCGGGATCGGTCGTCCGCGGGTCCATTACCTCCGCCGCGCCGAGACGCGACGCCAGCTCGCGGCGCCCGCGAGCGAGCTCCGAGACGACCACGTGCGGCGTGCCTGCGTCGCGCGCCCAGAGTAGCGTGACGAGACCGATCGGACCGGCGCCCAGCACGAGACAGCCGCTCTCGGGCGTGAGTCGCGCGTGGCGAACGGCGTGGAGCCCGACCGCGAGCGGCTCGACCATCGCCGCCGTCCGGAAGTCGATCTCGGGCGGAATCCGCAGCAGGCTTCCTGGATGCACGCGCACGTACTCGGCGAACGCCCCCGGAAGCTGACCGAGGCCGATGCCGCGTAGACTCGGGCAGAGCATGCCGTCGCCGCTCTCGCACGCCGGACACGCGCCGCATGACATGTACGGCAGCGAGACCACCCGCTCACCGACGCGCCAGCCACGGACGCGCGCGCCGAGCGCCGCGATCTCGCCCGAGAACTCGTGGCCGAGGATCGCGTCCACCGGCATCTGCAGACCGTACTTCACCGCATGTAGATCGGAGCCGCAGATCCCGCAGTTGCGCACGCGCAAGAGAATCTCGTCGGGCGCGGGTTCGGGCTCGGGAACCGTTTGCACCTGCAGATATCCCGACTCCTTGAGTAGCACGGCACGCACGCCACGATTCTAGGAGAGACCGTCGGCAGGCGCTACTTGCGCCGGTGCGCGGCGCCCTCTATGGTCGGCGGCTCTGCGCAGCCAGGCGCGACGCCCCGCCTCACGCCACCCTAGCTCAGATGGTAGAGCAGCCGATTCGTAATCGGCAGGTCGAGGGTTCGAATCCCTTGGGTGGCTTTGTGCTCAGCCGGCGTCAGCCGACCGCAGGTTGCGCGGGGGACGTCCGGTACTGTCCTAGTCGGACAGTACCGGACGTCCCGGGGGCTTGCATCTTCGACTGTATTTACGTACGATGCGCGATGTATTTACACCGCAAGGAGGGTGCGATGGCACGCAAGGTCGCAGCTGCCGCTCGCGGCCGTAAGGTTCCGCGAACCTACCGCCTGGCTCCCGAGAAGGTCGCCGCCGCGCAGCGCGTGCTCGGCGCCGCTACCGCGACCGAAACGATCGAGACCGCCCTCGATCTCGTTCTCTTCCGGCAGGAGCTGGTTGCGGGCACGCGCAGGATGCTCGGCGTACGACTCACCTCGCCCGACGCGACGGACCGATGAGGTGGCAGCTCGCCGGTACGTTCTCGATACGAACCTATTCATCCGAGGGTTCCGGGACGCGTCGGCCAATGCGGAGCTGCAGCGGTTCCACCTGCTCTTCGCGCCGTTCGAGTACCTAAGCGCCATCGTTGCGCAGGAGCTTCTCGCCGGCGCCCGGACGTCCGCGGATCGCCTGAGGCTGCAGCGTCACGTCCTCGCCGTCTACGTGCGGCGACGTCGCATCGTGACGCCGTCGGCGAACGCATGGGAGCGATCGGGCACCGTCCTCGCAGAACTCGTGCGGCGAGAAGGGTTGGAGTTGCACCAAGTCTCAAAAGCCTTCGGTAACGACATCCTGTTGGCGCTCTCGTGCCGTGAGGCAGGACTTGTTTTGGTGACGGACAACACTCGCGACTTCGCGCGTATCATGCGCGTGACGAGCTTCGAGTTCACGGCACCGTGGCCTTCCACGACTTCCGCGTGAGGCGTCGCTCACCAAGGCCTTTCGTAATCGGCGGGTCGAGGGTTCGAATCCCTTGGGTGGCTTTGTGCTTAGCTGGCGTCAGCCGACCGCAAGTTGCGCGGGGGTTGCAGATGGTCGTGCCGCAAGGACTTCATCGAGACGGTCAACGACGGCCCGGTTGCCACCAGGCACGAGATGCCCGTAGTGCTCCGTGGTGATTTGGATGCTGTGATGGCCTAGCTGGTCGCGCACGTACGCGAGGGACTCGCCCTGTGCGATGAGGAGCGACGCCAGCGTGTGGCGGAGGGCTTTGATCGGCACATGGCGAAGGCCCGCCCGTTGCAGCATGCGTTGCCACTGACGACGGCGGAAGTTGTCGGGGTCGACGCCTGGGAAAACTGCCGATCCATCCCTGTTAAGAGCGTGGTCGGCGGTGCCGGATGCGAGTCCTGCTCTTCTCTTCGTCGTGGCCTATCATCAACGCGGTCTCGTTCGGCCGTCGCAAGCGTATCGGCCGACCCGTACGGCTCTCATTCGTCTTTCCACCGCAAACTGCCCCCACATAGAGCAACCTGATGCGGCGGTGCGCTGTGTCCGGAAACGTCCGGAATGCGGACTGATGACTCAAGTACCGCCGACGGGACGCCATGCGCGAATCGGAGGCTCGGGCCGACGGGCGGTGGTTGTTGACGATGTCGAACGATATTCGCTACCTTCCCCGGACTCGGCCGCCAGAAAAAGAATCATGGAGGTAGTAGATGAGATGGATCGTCGCGATAGCGATCGCAGCAGGGTTTGTTTTGGTCGTCCCAATCACTACAGGTCATGCACGCAACCTCCAGCGGACGCTGGGGCGGCCTGTCGAGTCACAGGGCGGTGTTGCCGCTGGAATAGTAACGGCTCTGAGGCCTCTCGGCTCTGTGATCGGATCGCAAGTCGCGAACCAGATCCCGAGCTTGTCGACTTCGGCCGGGTTCACGTACGAGTTCAATCCGGATCTCGACGTTTACGAACGGTCGACGAAGACCTTCGGCCCGCTGTTCTCGGAACGCGCAGTCACCGTGGGCGCGCACAAGTTCAACGCCAACGTCTCCTACACCTACATCAAATTCGACAGCATCAACGGGCACGACCTCGATCATCTGACGAGCCGGGTCCTGCTCGCGAACATCGGCAATCAGCGCGCGTTCGCAGGCGGATTGCGGCGCCCCGATCTCGCGTCGCAGTTCCCCGACCTGACGCCCGGGACCACGTTCTCGCAGGTCAAAGCCGATCTCGATCTCGAGGCACAGCTCGTCGATTTCAGCTTCATGTACGGTGTCCTCGATGACCTCGATGTGAACATCGACATTCCGGTAGTCCGCACGTTTGTCCGTAGCGCGATCACCGAGCGCACGCTTGATCCGCGTTTCGCCGTGTTCCTGACGCCGGCGTCGCGCCCCGATATTTTTGACGACTTCGCGGCGCGCGGTAGCGCGTTGGGGGTTGGGAACATTCGCCTGCGCTCGAAGTATGTCGCCGTGACGAATCCCGTGCGACTCGCGGGGTTACTCGATCTCGTGCTTCCGACCGGGAGTCCGGGAAACTTTCAGGGGACGGGCGACACCCGGCTCGGCACGTTCCTCATCGCCTCGCAGACGGTCGGCGAGATCTTCGAACCGCACGCGCAGGCCGGGGTCGAGTTCAACTGCGCCAACGTCGATCACAGTCAAGCCAAGTATTCTGCCGGAGTGACGACTCAGGTCGCAAGTTTTGCCGCTCTCACCCTCGACTTCCTCGGTCGCAGCGAATTCGCTGCGACCACGCACGTCCCGAGTTCTGCCCGCTTTCCTGCCAGTAAGGATGGACAGTTTACGGAGACTGTGCCGCCGTTTCACGGCGAACCGATTCTCGTGAGCATTCATCGCAACGACATTCTGGATCTAGCGGTCGGCGGCAAGTTTTCGATCACCCCTCAGGCGATCTTCTTTGCAACGGTGATCTTGCCCCTCAACGACGACGGACTCCGGGCGGATTTCGTACCTACTGTCGGACTTGAGGCCACGTTCTAAGGCGTTCGGTCACTTCACCACCAACCTTCGTCTCCCGCTCACCTGTGCATCGATCCATCAGGAAAGCGGACACGAAGCGGATTGTCGCACGACTGCGCTCGCACGGAAGCGCGCGAACTTCCGGCGACGCGAAACATTCTCGGTCACGATGCCTCCTACGAAACCCTCTGCGCTACTTTTGCCCCGTCGCGATCTTCCATGTCCCGTCGCGTTGCACCAGGATCTTCGTCAATCTCACCTCGAGGGTGACTGGTTCCTTCGTTCTAGCGTCGATGAACTTATCCTTCCGAGTGTAGCTGACGGCGGCTTGGCTGCCGGCGACCGCGATATCCACGCTGTCGATATCAACGAGGAGATTCTCAGTGTTTTTGAAGTATCGCGAGTTCGCTTCCACTTGAGCGGGCGTGAGACCTTCGTACACCTCGCCGAGCAGCCGGAGGTCCTTTGTTTGATATGCGTCACGATATTTGCCGAGTACCTTGCGAATCTCCGCTTCCGCGCTCGCGCCCTCGGCCGCGACGTCTTCCTCGGCGGCCACTGCGTTCGCCGCGAGCAGGGCGGCCGTCGAGATGGACGCAAAGATTCGGACGCCGCCGCGTACACCGCTCCGCCGATCGAGAGCCGGAGCCTTCGGCTGCGGCGCCGCCTCGCCGCTGGCACTCTCCGCTTGGAGGAGCAGCTTGTAGTTCTCGAGGCTCGACGAGGCCGTCGCGGGCGCGGTCTCGGCCGCCTCGGCCGAAGGCGCAACGCCCAATCGCGCCATGAGCTTCGACGCCAACGCCGCTTGCAGATCCGAGAAGTGTGCCTCGTCTCCTTCGACCGAGTCGGACTCGGTTTGGACACCCGTTTTCATGTCGACGATGTAGGCGTGGATGTAGAGCTTGTCTCTCTCCGTCCGGAAGCTGCCGAACACCGCGTTCCCGATGCCCAACTCCTGCGCCACTTGTATCGTCGCCAGCTTCAGGTCGGGGAACGATCCCTGGCGGACGAGGGTTTGTGCTTTGAAATCGATGAAGTCCTTCGAAAATACTTTGAGCCTGTGCGTCTTGCTGAGTTGGCTGTTTAGGGTGTCCCGAATCGCATCGCACATCCATTTGAGCTGCGGATCGGCGGCCCATGCCGCGAAGTCCATGACGCCGATCGCCTTCGGCTCGTCATTCGCCTCTACCGACCTCGCTGATGGGTCCTGTGGCAGGCCCCCAGGAGCCGCGGCGGTGGAGCGCCTTGGCGATGAGGACGAAGCTCGCTCGATAGATGATACCGAGGTCGGCGAATCGCGCGTGCGCGCGTAGTACGCGGCAGTGCCGACCGTCGCGATGATCGCGGCAAGAACGCCACCGGATATCGCACGCCTTCTCATCTCGCTGCGTTCCATAGGGAGGACCGCGGACGGGGTAGCGGACGCGGGCTGAGTTGGCGCGGCTGAAGGTAGCCGGTCGGGTCTTTGTGCAGGCGGTACCATGTCCGCCAGGCGAGCGTCGGCGCTCGGCGTCGCGTTCGCGACCCGTTCGATGTCGAGCACCAGCTCCACCGCGGTGGCGTGACGATGCTCTCGATCCTTTGCTGTCGCCCGCGCGAGGAGGCGACCGAAGTCCTCCGGAATGTCGGCGTCGAGATTCAGGACCGCGTCGCCCGGCTCGTACAGCAACCTGCCGACGACTTGCGGATACTCCAAGCCGGCGAATGCTTGGCGGCCCACGAAGAGCTCGTACATGACAATCCCGGTCGAATAGATGTCGACGCGAGCATCGATGTTCGAATCGCCGCGCAACTGCTCGGGGGCACAGTATTTGACCGTGCCGAGAAAGTGCCCGCTGCGTGTCGTAAGCGACTCCGGCGTGCCGGTGAGCTTCGCGAGGCCGAAGTCCGTCACCACGATTCGGTTCGTTCCATCCTCTACCAAGATGTTGGAAGGCTTGACGTCGCGATGAATGACAGCTGGGGTGTGCGCGTGTGCGTACGCCAGCGCGAGGCCGACCTGCCGAGCGATGTCGAGCACCTTGCTCAGCGGCAGCGCCCCTTCACGCTCGATTTCGTCAGCGAGGCTTCGGCCTGGGACGTGCTCCATGACGAAGTAGTGGAGTCCCTCATCCCGATCGACATCGAGGACGCGAACGATATTGGGATGTCGCAGCTGAGCCATCACGCGAGCCTCGCGGTGGAAGCGTCCCACGAGCTCCGCGCTCTCGGCGAGGTGAGTCGGAAGGATCTTCAGTGCCAAGATGGTGTCGAGGGTGACGTGGCGTACCTTGTAGACGACGCCCATCCCGCCACAACCGATCTCCCCGATGACCTCGTATTTGTGGGAGATGATCATGGGCGTTGGGGGTATCCATCTAAGCGGAGGACGGCAGGCCAGCGGCTCTCCAGGGTCGGTTCGCAGGGGGGCGTTCGAGGCTGGCCGGGTGCCCGCGGGTCCCCGGTGGCGTAGGCGGCCTCGACTTGGGCTGGGGGTTGACGAC
>JACQEO010000076.1 GCA_016200545.1 Deltaproteobacteria bacterium
CGCGTCGGTTCGGAAGAGTCGCCGCGCGCCGAAGCAGCCCGCGCCCAAAGGCTACGTTGCGCGGAGTATCGCACAGCGTCACCACTCGACGGCGCGAATCATGGCTGCGGCGCGGACCAAGAAGACACCTTGAAAGGGGTGGCGCTCAAGCCCAAACCGACACCCCGAAGTTGACGATTGTGACCGGTCGACTGCAGGAGGCGGAACTGGAGCCTCAGTCCCCAATGGTCGCGCAAATTCGCGCCGACCCCGGGGCTGTCACACACCACCGGGATAGCGAGCGATCGGAGATGATCCGCCGGCCCGATCCCGGATAGTTGCAAGAGCTTCGGAGACTGGAGCGCCCCTGCCGAGACGATGATGTCCTTCACCGCACGGACGTCCCGGGACACCCCGCGCTTCACGCACGTGACGCCGACCGCGCGCCGGGAGTCAAAGACGATCCGGGTGACGGTGGTGTCGGTGACGACAGTCAGGTTCGCCCGACGCCTGATGGGCGCCAGGAAGGCCCGCGCTGCGCTCACGCGCCGGCCGTTCTTGACGGTGGCCGGGAAGTAGCCGATGCCCTCCTGGTCGCGCTCGTTGAGATCTTCTTTGCGCGGCAGCCGCATCGCGACCCCCGCCTCGATGACCGCGGCGCACACGGCGTCGCCGCATCGCCGGGACGAGATGTGAAGCGGGCCGCCGACGCCGCGGGTATCGCTCTCGCCGAACTCGTGATCCTCCATCCTTTTGAAGCACGGCGCCACGTCCTTCCAGCCCCAGCCGGGCGCGCCCAGGGAGACCCAGCCGTCGTAGTCCTGCGGCTGGCCCCGGACGTAGACCATGCTGTTGACGGAGCTCGTGCCGCCCAGGACCTTGCCGCCGAGGAGCGAGCCTTGCCATTCCCGCGGGTCTCCGTCCGCGGTGACGGGGAAGTACCACATCAGACGCGGATCGGAATGGGTTCGACGATAGCCCCGGGGGACGTGGATGAGCCGGTTCTTGTCTTCGGGCCCGGCCTCGATCAGGAGAACAGATGTGTTCGGGTCCTCGGAGAGACGGTACGCGAGAACGCAGCCCGCAGATCCGGCCCCGACGATCACGTAGTCATAGGTGCTCAGGCTCACCTCGGGTCGGTGCCGCATCCGGCTGCAATGCGCGAGCGCTCCAGGTCGCGGACGAGTGTCGACTCCAGATAGCGTCCGAGCGTCGGCTCCAACAGCCGACTCACTGGAGAGAGCGGCGACAACAATCGCGCCCGGTGCGCCCGCCGATAGTGCTCGTGGTCTGCGAAGGCGGGATCGTCCGGGTCGAGCCCCCACGTCGCGCAGAAGCGTGCCCGGCTCGACTGGTACCACGTGGCACTCCATCGCAGCAGGAAGTACGGAAGATCGGCCCATGCGATCGGCGGCGGCACGAGATAGGTGACGGTCGCGGCGCAGTCGATCCAAATGGTCCCGCCCGCGCGCCGAGCGCCGAGGCAGAAGTCGAGGTGATCGAAGTACGAGAGCAGCGCCTCGTCGAGGGGGCCGAGACGGTCGAAGAGGTCGGTACGCGCCAGCAGGCAATGGAACTCCACCTCGTCACGTCGCGTCCGCGCGACCTCGGCACGGACGACGGCGGCGGGCTCCTCGCAACGAAGATGCCGCTCGTGCAGCCGACGGTGTCCACCCATCTCGACGATGGCGAGGTCGGCCCCGGACGTGTGCACGACTTCGCTCTCCGGGCCGCCGATGCAGTAGAGCGGTCCGACGACCCATGCGCCGGTTTCCTCCGCGCAGCGAATGAGCGCCGAGAGCCAGCCCGGCCACACGAGCACGTCGTTGTCGAGAAAGGCGACGTACTTCGTATGGACGTGGGCCAATCCGAGATTGCGGGCGACGTTGCCCGGCAGATAGTGCTCGGTCCGCGCCAGCGTCAGTTCGCCGCGGTCCGCGCGTCGTGCGAGTTCGCCCGCGAAAGGACGCGGCGAGTTACCGTCGACGTAGACGAGCGGGTGTGCGCCCTCCGTGCGCTCGCGAAGAGCGTCGAGGCACAGTCGTCCCCGACTGAACTGCTCTCGCGGGACGACGACGATCGTAGCCAGGACGCTACTCATCGGCCATCTCCGAATGCAGACGCATGTGGCGATGCTATCAGAGTCGGCCGATGATGCTCGATGCGGCCCTATCTCGACGCTTTCCGCGCCCTCCGGTATCGTGAGCGCCGCTCATCCTCCAGAACCGACCATCCGCGTGTGACTCCGAGGCTAGGCGACGATGAGGATCCCGAGACCGATGCCGGTGATGACGCACCCGACGCGCTATGCGTTGCGCATGGCTGTTTTTCTCGTCGCCGTCGCCATCATTGCCGTGGTGCTTCACGAGCACGCCGAGCGCTTCTTCCAACGCAACCCGCCGCTCAATACGCTGATCCTCTCCGTACTGGTGTTGGGAATCGCGTTGTCGTTCCGCGCGGTCTTGAGCCTCGATCCGGCGGTCGCGTGGATCGAACGCTACCGCACGGGCGACGCGCAACTCTTCCATGAAGCCGGACCGCCGCTTCTTGGTCCGCTCGCCATCGTGCTCAAGGATACCAAGGGACGGTTGGCGCTCACGGCGGCCGGGATGCGCAGCGTCCTCGATGGCATCGATAGCCGGCTCGATGAACGACGCGATACCTCGCGCTACTTGATCGCGCTGCTCATTTTCCTCGGGCTCCTCGGGACGTTCTGGGGTCTGCTGCTCACGGCGAACTCGGTTGGCGAGACCATTCGCAGCCTGAACGTCACCGGGACGGACCCCGCGCAGATGTTCGAGACGTTGCGCGCCGGACTCGAAGCGCCGTTGTCGGGCATGGGCACCGCTTTCTCGACCTCGCTCTTCGGACTTGCGAGCTCGCTCGTGCTGGGATTTCTCGACCTCCAGGCGTCGCAGGCTCAGAACCGCTTCGCCAACGAGATCGAGACGTGGTTGTCGGGCCTCGCGCAGCTCGAGAGCGGCATCGTCCAGGACGAGGGCAAGCCCGCGCCGTCATACGTGACGGCGCTTCTCCAGCAGACGGCGGAGGGCCTCGATCGGCTCGAACGCCGCATGGCTCACGGCGTTGACGAAAACGCGAGCCTGCAGACGGCGCTACGCGCGATCGGCGACCACCTCACGAGTCTCACCGACGAACTGCGTGCGGGCAACAGACTGACCGATCGCGCTGCGGATGCCCGGCTCGAGGCCAGGGCCCTGCTCACACGGATCGCAAGCGTGCTCGAGCGGCAGGCCGGCGAACTCGACGAGGTCACGCGCACCCACGTGAAGAGCCTCGATCTCGTCGTGGGTCGGCTCATCGAGGACGCCGCGCGCGGGCGCGATCGGGCCGTCGCCGAGATCCGTGACGAGATCCGTCTGCTCGCGCGCACGCTCTCGGTGATCGCCGATCGGGAGCGTTGAGCCGTGGCGCGCTCTCGCATCCGCTCCTACCGCCCTCCCGACGTATGGCCCGGCTATGTCGATGCCCTGACCACGCTGCTCCTGTCGATCACCTTTCTCTTGACGGTATACGTGCTCGCCCAGTTTTTCCTGAGCCAGACTCTGAGCGGGCGTGAGAAGGCGCTCGAGCGCTTGCGCCAAGACGTTGCTGCGCTCTCGCAGCAGCTCGCCGGCGAGCGCAAGGCGAAGCAGGACGCGGAAGCCCAAGCTGCCGGTCTCACCGCCTCGCTGCAGAGCGCAACCGAGACGCGCGAGGTGGCCGAAAAGCGCGCCGCCGGCCTCCAGGAGGACATCGATCGCTTGAACACGCAGCTTGCCCAGATCGCCGCGGCGCTCGAGGCGTCGGAGGCGAAGGCGCGCGCGGATCAGGTCGCCATCGCCGATCTCGGTCAGCGTCTCCAAGTGGCCCTCGCGGAGAAGGTCGCCGAGATGGCCCGGTACCGCTCGGAGTTCTTCGGTCGTCTGCGCGAAGTGCTCGGCGATCGTCCCGACATCCGTGTGGTCGGCGACCGCTTCGTCTTCCAGTCCGAGGTGTTGTTCCCGTCGGGTTCCGCCGACCTGAGCCCCGAGGGTCGGAAGACGCTGACGGCGTTCGCGCGCACGCTCATCGAGATCGCGAACAAGATCACGCCCGACGTGTCCTGGGTGCTGCGGGTCGACGGGCATACGGACCGCGTGCCGATCTCGTCCGCGCGTTTCCCTTCGAACTGGGAGCTCTCGACGGGGCGTGCCCTGTCGGTCGTCAAGTTCCTAACGTCGCAGGGCGTACCGCCGCAGCGCCTTGCAGCGACCGGCTTTGGCGAGTTCCAGCCGCTCGACGACGGCACGGGCCCCGCGGCCAACGCCCGTAACCGCCGTATCGAAATGCGGCTCACCGACCGATGAACGGGCATCCGCGCATCTCGTCGGCGCGCGGCACCTCGAAGCGTAGCTGCTCCTCGGCGGCGATCGCTTGCACATTGGCACGCGGGCTCGGCTCACCGTATCGTGCGTCCTGCATGCGCCGTTCCGGTCACTGAGTAGCGCTTACATTCCCCGCGTCGTTGCCCCCTGCAATGCGACGAGCTTGGCCTTACGATGTGGTCCCAGTCGACCATAGCTCCGTAGTGCCGCGTTCAGGCTGCGGCATACATGTTGCTCCTGCCAAGTGTGCCTCGACCATGGCCGGAAGGCCCGGTCTCGAGCTGGACCGGATTCGGGTGAGCGACAAGAATATGACGACCGACTGTACACTGGCGCCGAGCGCATTGGCCGCGGAGACGGGGGCTGTGAACGCGAGTGACGAACTCCTCGTCGCTCGCTGCCGCGCGGGATTCTGCGTCATCGGCTTCGCAATCGCGCTCCTCACCGTGACCGACTTCATCCGGCACGACCCAGTTGCGATCCATTTCATGCGGCTCGCTCAGTTCGCGTTGATCGGCGTCGCCGGACATGTCTTTCACTTGCGCCTGCCTCGTCGCGCGAATCTCACGACCGCGGTCGCCTTCACCTGCGGCATCTATGTGACCACATCGCTCAGCGGCTATCTGCGCAACGATGCCGAGACGCAATTGGTGAACAGCCTGGCGCTGGCGTTCGGCACGGCGGCGACGTTTCCATGGGGACTTTGGCCCCAGCTCATATCGACGCTCGTCGGCAGCGCAACCGCCACGCTGGGATGGTGGCTGGTGTATGGAACGTTCGCCGACATCCGGCCTCACATGGTGGCGGCCATCACCATCGCGCTCGTCACTTCCGTCTACATGGCCTACCAGCTGGAGCGCTACCGGCGCGAGCGCGACCGCGCGGAGACGTCCTTGCGCGCGAGCGAGGAGCGTTTCCGGTCGCTCATCGAGCACGGCTCCGACACGATCACCATCATCGATTCGGCGGGAAAGATCACCTACGAGAGCCCGTCGATCGAGCGCGTCCTCGGCTATCGTCCCGACGAGCCGATCGGCCGCTCGCTGCTCGACTATGTCCATCCCGATGACGTGACGCGGATTCCGTGGGAGACGCTCCGTCGCGACGAGGTGGCCTCAGTCGAGTGCCGACGTCGGCGCAAGGACGGTACGTGGTGTCATGTCGAGGCGATAAGCACGAATCTCCTCGCGCATCCTGCAGTGCGAGGCGTGGTGATCAACTGGCGAGACATCGGAGACCGTATACGCGCCGAGGCGGAGCGCACGACCTACATGCGCGATTTGGCGGAGGCGCGCGACCAGGCGTTGGCGTCGACGCGAGCCAAGTCTGCCTTCCTCGCGAACACCAGCCATGAGATTCGCACTCCCATGAACGTCATCATCGGCATGACGGATATGACGCTCGAGACGAAGCTCGAGGCCGACGCCCGAGACTGGTTGCAGCGCGTACGCTCGGCCGCCCTCACCCTCCTCGGCATCATCAATGACATCCTCGACCTCTCGAAGGTCGAGGCCGGCAAGCTCGAGATCGAGCTGGGGTCGGTCGACGTGTGCGCGACCGTCGAGGACCTGGTACGACTCCTCGCACCCTCCGCCGCGGGCAAGGGGCTCGCGCTTGTCTGCCGTCTCGATCCGGAGCTACCCGCCGGAGTATGCGCCGACGGCGGGCGCCTGCGGCAGGTGCTGACGAACCTCCTCAGCAACGCCATCAAGTTCACCGGCCACGGCGAGGTCGCAGTCGAGGTGCGAGTGATGAGCCAGACGGGCGCGCAGATCGAGCTCCTCTTCGCGGTGCAAGACTCCGGGATAGGCATCCCGCCGGATCGTCAGGCGGCGGTCTTCGAGAGCTTTACCCAGGCCGATGGAAGTACGACCCGCAAGTACGGGGGCACCGGCCTCGGTCTCACGATCTCGCGCCAGCTCGTCGAGCTCATGGGCGGCGATCTCCGCCTCGAGAGCGCGGTGGGCAAAGGCAGTCGCTTCGCCTTCACGCTCGTCCTCGCGCGCATGCTCGAACCGGCCGCAGCGAGCGTGTGAACGGTTACGAGGCGGCTTTGGGCCGTCGGAGCTCGCCCGTCTCGCACACGAGAGAGTGGGCCTACCCACACCTCGCCCCGATGAAGCCCGATTGACGAAAGACCTGTCGAAGCGCGCGATGACCACCGCTCCACCCGGCCGGAGGATGCGTGCGACTTCCTTGGCGGCGCTCGCCGGGGCGGCCACTGCCACACGCTAGGGGCAGCCCGTCTCCCTGGCGGTCCGGTCCAGCAAATACTGGGACGTTCTGGATCGATGGGTTGAGGTGCTGTCATTCTCATGCGGCTACAGAAGAACGTCAGGGTTTCACTTCCGCGCGGCCGTTCGAAATGACCACCCGTCCGAGGCTCACCGCCTCAAAGGCGTAGACGTGTCGTCCGTCCCGTTCACCCACGTCATAGATATGAGTGACCAGGTCGGTGCCCGGAAAGACGTCTGTCGAAAACCGCACCGCGAGCCGCGTCAGCCGACTGGGATCGCCGCCAGCCAATGTTTCGACTATCGCCCGACCCGTCATGGCCATGGTGCAGAGGCCGTGGACGATGATTCCTGGCAGGCCGACGGCTTTGGCGGATTCTTCATCGAAGTGGATGGGGTTTGGATCTCCCGAAGCGTCGCGGTAACGATACGTTTGATCAGCGTCCACATGGCTCGTGTACTCGCCGACTCCGCGGCGTCGTGCTTCTTCTGGGAAGACGTGATCGGGCTTATCCGGACCGGCGCTTGGCCCGTCCGTCATCCCCCGGATGAAGAACGTTGCGTACTGCTCCAACACGGCTCTGCCGGCGGTATCGACGCTGGTGACCCGGACGGTATAGCGTGCCCCGGAGGCGCCGACCCGCACGCTATGAGGCTCGGCCCAACTGGTCAGTGTCGCCCCGGGAATGAGGGGCCTATGGAAATGCATGTCCTGCTCACCGTGGACCTGCATCAGGAATGCCTCGGGAGACATGACCTCGGTCATCGCACGCACCAACGCCCCCCAGACGATGACATCGCCGAAGTGCAATTATGAAAGTGGCGGCGCTGATGTGACGTGCGGCCATCAGGCTGATGTTGCTTCCGCTCATATCCTCCACTCACATGGGATCGATGACGTTCGGCTAGTATCCTCTCTTCTCACGAAGCGCCTGTACGAGTTCCGGGTCCGCGCTCGTCCCATGCGCCAGTCCCTCGGAGGCGCACTCTATTCCGGACACGCCCTGCGCGACTGGGTCATGCTGGCAGAGCACCGCCTCTGCTTTCATCCACCGATCGAACTCGGAGCTATCGGCTTGGTCGCAGCCCGCTGAGCACACCACGTCTACGATGGAATCGGCATAGCCGTGTTTGGCGTTCTGAAGAGCATCGGTCAGGAGATCGGTTAATTTCGTTCCGAACGCGACGCATACGGCTGTGTATAAATCGGTTGGGAATTGCACTTGGCGTTCCGCAGCTCGCTGCATGGCGGCCGCTCCAACGCCTGGATAGAGTGTTCGCACCAACTCGCTAATCTGGCCTTGCGAACTCGGCATCGTACCTGGTCGGCCTTTTATCTCCTCGAACATCGAAGCGGCACACCTCTCACCCCAGTCCCACGCTTGCGGATATTTGCCTCGCCACTCGGCCATCTGTCTGCCCAGTTGGATAAAGCTCTTCGCCCTACTAACGACGCCCGTCGGCTCAGTTCCGTCAGCACGCTTGAAGAAACGAACGAATGCGACGGACACGAAGACGATACCGAATGTGATACCGTTGACCGCTGGGTTCCCGAATGCGAGATCGGTCAACAAATCAGCGCCAAAGGCGACGATCGCCGCCGGCCATATAACGCTCCCAATCATGAGTGTCCCTTTCGCCCGCGCAAAGCTACGCCCACGCGCATCGAGCCAGCGAGAGATCATTCCACCTCGATGTGGAACGGTGGAACGAAACTGCTATTGAGCGCTGCATAAGTAATAGAAAGTCAGGACGCGAGCAAGGGGGGCAAGTCCGACGTAAGAATGAAGCTGCGTAGCAGGGCCGGCGCGTGCCGCGTGGTGCGGGCGAGGTGCGTGAGATCGGCGAGTAAATCGTCGATCGTCATCGGGCAGCCGTTGGCGAGGCGCGCCTTGAAGTGGTTCCAGACCTGTTCGTCGGGGTTGAGCTCCGGAGCGTAGGCCGGAAAACGTTCGCGC
>JACQEO010000005.1 GCA_016200545.1 Deltaproteobacteria bacterium
AGCGGCATCCACGTCTTCCGAGCGCACCATCGCGGTCCTCGGGAGCGTGATGCGCCGTCCAAATCTGGCTGCTGCCGGCGATCGCTCATGATTCTGGCCCTCAATCGGCGCGGCATTGCCACCTGTGCAGAGCTTCCCTAGAGGAGACGGAATGGGACGCCCGGAGGCAAAGGCCCGACGTCACGATTGCGTCGCCGACCGTTTACGCTCGAATCGAGGTGAAAGGGAAGAACAACTACTACACTATCGACGGCGGACCACTCAGCTATGCGCGTGCGCTTGTCCTTACACCTCCTCCGGGAGGCGCGCCCGATCAGCTGCTTGTTGCTCTTCTGCTTGCACCCCGTGCGTTTTTTACGGCGCCCAGACTGACGAATGTACGGATCTGGGAACATTGGCAGGTGGAGTTTCGTCGGTTAGGAACGAAAGATAGTCGTTTCCGATGGGGGATCTTGCTCTCTGATGACCTCCCGCCCTTGTTCGCGACAGAGACTTCGGAACCGAGTACGTAGTGTTCGTTCCTCATTTGGTCTTCCATTCGCGGGCGAGCTTTTGTGCCTCCGCGATCTGCGTCGACGTCATCTTTGTGGCGATGCGGTCGCGTTCCTCGACGGCTCTATCGCGTTTTTCAGTCTCCGATGCCGGGAAGCGTGCGGCGGCCAGACTGAACCACTTGTGCGCCTGCACGTAGTTCTGCGCCACGCCTCGGCCGTCCCGATACATGGCCCCGAGACCGGCCTGGGCGAGGGCGTGACCCTGCTCGGCGGCCTTGCGGTACCACTGCACCGCTTCGGCGTCGTCCTGCGGCACGCCTCGGCCGTTCCGATACATGAACCCGAGGCTGGCCTGGGCGACGGCGTCACCCTGTTCGGCGGCCTTGCGATACCACTGCACCGCCTCGCCGTCGTCGTGCGGAACGCCTAGGCCGCTGGTGTACATGAACCCGAGGCCGGCCTGGGCGCGGGCGTGACCCTGCTCGGCGCCCTTGCGATACCACCGCACCGCCTCCGCGTCGTCGGGCTCTCCGGCCGCATCGTCCATGACCTCCGGCGTAGCGGCGTTCGACACCTGATCGACGCCGGCAACGACCCGCACACCGTGATGACGTTCTCAGGACACCGCACCGACTCGATGTTGAAACGCTACCACGTCATCAACGTGGATGATCTCCGGCGCGCGGCCGAGCGCGGGAGCGCGTACACGGGACGGGCAGGGCAGGTGGTGCCACTCCGGGACGAGCAACGAGAGAACCCGGAGAGAACGCGGAGAGTCGGCACCGAAAGCTGATTTGCAAGGTTCGCGAAGATGCCTTGTCGCGTGACAAAATTTTCTGGTAGAAGCGGGCACTTACCCATCCCGTCTACCTACACGTGGGGCCGTAGCTCAGTTGGGAGAGCGCTTGAATGGCATTCAAGAGGTCGAGGGTTCAATTCCCTTCGGCTCCACTTCGTCTTCCCAGCAGTAGTTCACGCGACGTCGCTCTCGGCTCAGCCGTGCGCGGTCAGGACCGACGCAACCCGGCGATCGCGCGGTCGAAGGTTGCGACCTCACGGATTCCGAGGCGCGTCATCACAGCGAAGCTCCAGCAATCGACGAGGCTGAACCGCTGTTCCCGGTCGCGATTTTCTCGTTGACTCCCGAAGGGGCACCTTGGTACGCGGGCCATGCCTACTGAAGGAGGGCCCCCATGCCGCGATCTCACCTCATGCTCGCTCTCGTGCTCCTGACCCTCACGGCCGGTCCGGTTTTGGCCGCGCCCGTCGACAGTGATCTCGCATTCTCCTCGAACGGCGGCGGCTGCTACCCGACCGGAATCGCGCCCAGCCTCTTTGACATGCTCAACCTGGTGAACCCGGAGTGGGCGCCGCTGATCAACGGCAAGACGGTCGATTCGACCCCAGTAGTGGTGCATGGAACGGTCGACGAGATGCACGGGCAGCTCGGTGGCGACTTTCCGGCGACGCACGTGCAGAGCGACATGGTCGCCGAGCTCACGCTCGACCCCGCGGATGCGGATCTGGCCGCCACGGGCAATGGAGGCGCGCATCTCGGCCTCGAGTGGGAGGTCGGAGCGGTGCCCGATTGGGCGTGGGCGGGCGAGGGCGATCGCGTCGTCGCGCTCGGCCGTTACATCTTCGATTGCGGGCACCCCGACCCCGTTCCCGGTCATTGTGGCGTGACGACCGGCCAGGCGTGTGTCATCTCCGACGATTGCCCACTCCTTTGCTCCACCTGCAGCAAGCACCAGGCTTGCGTTGGACAGCACTTCGGATACGAATCGGAGCTCCATCCTCCGCATGCCATGGCCGCCATTCGCGACGGTCGTGGCGGCATCCCGTCCGACACCGTGGGCGCCGCTGCCGTCCCCGTCGGGCGGGCGGACGTGTACGTCAGCGCCGACGGCGGTGGTGCGGGCGATCGGTGTATTCTCACGCATCTCAGCTCGTCGTTGGGGCTCCTCTCGACCGAGTGCTTCCCGCTCGCGGAGCCCGTGGCGCCGATCAACGCCAGCACCTTCGTCTTCGATCTTCCGCTTCCGCCGCGCCCGGCCGGCGGACGGTTCGCCTGGCGACTGATCTCGCGCCCGGCACCGGGTGGTCGCGCCGCCCGCTTGCACGTCACGCGCCGCCTCCGTGCCGCCGAGCCGTATCTTCGGATGAAGGTGCTCATGAGGCGGCGTGTGAGTGGTGAGCTCCCAACCGGGTTCGCGGGCACCATCATCGGGGGATGGATGAACGACCCGGCGCCGCTGACGCACGTGCGCGTGACCGTGCAGGCCGCGGTGATCAACAACGACCTCCAGCTCGTCACGCCGATCGCTCCCAAAGAATGCGAGACCAGCGGCAATCCATGCGACACCGCCGCCGATTGCGCCAGCGGCGAGGCGTGCCTCGGCACCGGCCCGGTCCAGGGGTGGTTCCTCCAGGCCGCCGTCAATGGAGAGTGGCAGCGACTGACGGGGCTCGACACGGCCACGACCGGAAGCGTGCTGGCGCAGGATCTCGTCTACGATCAGTATCTTCCACCAGATGGCGCGGTCCGTGTGGTCGCGAACGGAGCGGCCCGGGAGTGCGTCGACACGATGTACGGCAAGTCTCTCGCGACCGACATCGCGGAGCTCGGCTTCACCAAGGGGATTTTCTGCCTCGCGTCGACCTCCCACAACGCCGGCACGGTCGACGTGAGCTACGCCGGTCCCGACTTCGGCGCGCCCACTGGATCAGCCGACTACGAAACGCCCGGCACTGGCGGAGAAGGCGGCACGTGCTCGCTCGCGACCGGGATGTCGTGCGTCGTCGACGCCGATTGCCCCTCGGGCGAGAGCTGCATCACGACGGGCGGCGCCTTCTCGCTGCGCTATCGCATCGAGCGCGTGCCGTAGTCGTCGCCACAGCGACCTCCATCGCCAGGGGCCCATCGCAATATCGTTCGCACACGAGGGACCCGCTCCGTCCCTCCGGCGCGCGACGATGCCGTGACGTCCGCGCCGACGTCGCTGCCGCGAGGATCGCAACCGGTTACCGACTGTTCGCGGGCACGCAACGTCCTCGTAGTACTTTCGGCATAGATGATTTCATCGGCGTAATACTTTCGTCCTAGGGAGATTGCCCGATTGTCGACCGCGTTCAATACGCGTACGAGACGTCGTATGGATCCCAACGTTCATGTCGCAGCCGACACCTCAGTACCCGAAGCGCTGCTACCCGACCAATACTTCGACCGCGTCGCCGGGAGTGGCCGCGAAATGCCGGAGAAGCGGCTGATGGCCGCCGTGCTCCTCGATGCGCTCGTCCGACTCCAACGCGAGGGATCGAGCGGTGCCGCCGAGGTGCGTACCTGGATCGCCGGGCGCGGCGCCGGCAACCTCTTCTCCTTCGAGAACGTGTGCGAGGCGCTCGGAATCGACCCCGGCTATCTCGCGCGTGGACTGGCGGTGCGACCGCGCATCGTACCGCGGCGTGTGCGAGTGGCGCGCCGCCGGCTGACGGTCGGCGGCCGTCGGCGCTCGACGGGCTGACCGTGCCGGCGCCACCACCCGCGAAGCGCGATCCTGTTCGCGGTCGACGTGGGTCAGGGCGCGCCGTTCGATGACGACTCGGCGATGCGGAGGTTGTCGCGCGCGGCGGTGAAGTCGGGGCGTAGCCGAAGCGCTTCGACAAAATGCTCGATCGCCTCCGCGCGGCGTCCCTCCATGTACAGCACGCCGCCGAGATTGTTGTGCGCCTCCGGGTACGCGGGGCGTAGCTGCAGTGCCGCCGCGAAGTGCATGGCCGCTTCGGTGCGATCATCCGCAACGCCGGAGACGAGCGCGAGCCCGAGGTTGTTGTGCGCGATGAAGTTGTCGGCGGTGACGGCGAGCGCATGGCGGTACAGTGCGACGTCGTCCTTCCAGTACGTCAGCTGGCGCGCCGTCACCGTCATGCAGACGAGGACGCCGCCGATCACGACGCCGATCACCGCGATCCTCCAGAAGCGCGACGTGGCCGCCGCGATCGCGGCGACCGTCCAGGCGACCGCGATCGCGAGACCGATCAGTGGCACGTAGGTGTAGCGATCCGCGGTCGATTGCATGCCGATCTGTACCAGGCCGATGACGGGGAGGAGGCTCACGAGGAACCACGACCAACCGACGAACACGAAGGGCGCGCGACGGGCGCTCCACAGGGCGCCGCCGGTCGTGAGCGCCAGCAGGATGATCACGCCGGCGACGCGCGTCCAGGCGATGCGATGCGGATAGGGATAGAAGACGGCGAGATCGACGGGCCACCCCGCTTGGCCGAGATAGCGTGCGTAGCTGACGAGCGCGTGCGCCATTCGGAACCCGATCGGCAGGGTCTCGATGTCGGACACGCTATCGCCCTGCCGCTGCGTGAGCACCGCCACGATGGAGGCAGCGACGGCGAGGCCGAAGAGGGGAAGCTTCTCGACCAGTAGCGTTCCGAGGCTTGTGCCGCGCACGCCGCCACGGATGTCGGCCGGCGAGAGGCGACCGAGCGGCCAGTAGTCGAGGAGCAGGAGGAGAATGGGCAGCGTGACGAGCATCGGCTTCGCCATCAGGCTCGCCGCGAAGGCGAGCGCGACGAGTAGGTAGCGGGCACGGCGCGGGTCGCGGAGGTAGCGAAGCCAGGCCGCGAGCGTGAGGAGACCGAAGAACGTGCTGAGGACGTCTTTGCGTTCCGCGACCCAGGCCACGGACTCGACGTGCAGCGGATGGATCGCGAAGAGCAGCGCCGCCAGCGCGCTCGGGGCGAGTGCTCCGGTGGCGTGCTCGAGCACGAGGAGAAGCAGGACCGTGTTCGCGACGTGCAGCACGACGTTCGCGAGGTGATGCGCCGCCGGATCGAGCCCGGCGAGCGTGACCACGGCCATGTGCGACAGCCACGTGAGGGGATGCCAGGTGCCGGTGTCGGCGCTCGTGAACGCCCAGGCGATGCTCGTCGGCGTCAGGCCGCGCTGAACTTCGGCATTTGCGGTGACGTACTGCGGGTCATCGTAGTTGAGGAAGGAGGCGGTGCGGAGCGGCCAGTAAAGGGCGGTTGTGCAGGCGCCGAGTGCGGTGCAGACCCACCACCGTCGTCTCGACTCAGCGATCATCAGGGATTCCCATGCCGGCCGGTCGACCACCACCCGTCCCCGCCAGCCGTGCACGAATGCATTGCTTCTCCGTAGGCTTACGACGCTGCGCGCCAACGTTCGCTCCAGCAGTGCGGGGTATTTTTAAGTTGACAGACAACATGCCACTGTCGCATAGTCCGTATCAATTCGCGCTCTGCCGTGCCGACCGAATATGGTCACCAGAAGCGGACGCGGAGACTTCGAGGAGACCGGGAAGAGCCCCTATTCGGCGTGCGATACTGAACGAGAGCGAGCACACTCATCTGGATGATGCCGAGGACCCGATTTCTTGATGCCATCAACGCGTGAGTTCGTGAGCAGAGCCGGTTTGAGAGTCGTAGCAGGAGCAGCGGAACACCGTCCGGCGATCACGCCGAGGCGGACACAGTCCCCCATCAACCCTTAAGGAGGAACGGTCATGAGAATTGGATGTCGAAGCGTCGCGTTCGCGACGACACTGGCAGCGGTGCTCGCTTTCGGAGCCCCCGCGTCCGCGCTGCCGCCGGGAAACAAGTGTAGCGCCGGCAAAACGGGGCTCACCGCCAAGAACGTCGCGGGCCTTCTCAAGTGCTTCTCCAAAGCAACCGGCGGACATCTCACAGTCGATTCCAATTGCACGGGCAAAGTAAACCTCGGGCCCACGCTCGGGTCGGCCAAGATCGACCTCGGCGAGTCGCTCAAGAAGCCAGCGTCCGTCTGCCCGGCGGGCGCGGGCGACATTGGCATCATCCAGCCGCAGACCAACGCCCAGGCCGTCGCTATCGCCACGGCCCTCGCGCCGGGATTCAACCAATCAACCCCCTACGACTTCGCCAGCAAATGTAGCGCCGGCAAGATGGGGTGTGCGGCCAAGCTATCTGCGGGGCTCCTCAAATGCCACTCCGCGGCACTGGCCGGCGGTGTGGGCGTTGATGACACGAATTGTGGGAACCCGAAGAGGGCGGCGTTCGACGCTTGCTACACCAAGCTCGAGGCGGGGGAGACCATGACGAAGCCCGCGTCAGAGTGCATTGCCCCCAACGGTGATGGGCCCGCGATTAAGGCCATGATCGAAGGTTTCACGAACCACATCGCCAACTACTACTCGGGTTTTGTGAACCAGACTCCGGGTTGTGCCTCGCAGATCGTCTTCGCGGGCACCTCGACCACGGGCGTGCTCGACACCGGTTGGACCGGTCAAGGCCACAATTCGACGGTCGTCAGTGAGGGCACCGTGACGGTTGCGGTGGACACTTGCACTGGCGATGGATCGGCGCCGGCCTGCGGCACGTGCACCTACCACGGCCCGGTACCGAACGGCCCGGGTAAGCTCTGGGCGGGGCGCTGTTCGAACGACACCTCGATCCAGTGCGTTCCCGGCGGCGCCGCCCTCTGCGGTCTCGGCAATACCTGCAAGAGCTTCTTCGGGACCTATCTCCCACTCGCAGCCGGTGGCGTCTCGACCTGCGTCGAGAACACCTTCACCGGCAACGTCACCGGCACGACGGACTACGCTACCGGCGACAGCGCCGGCGCCGCGCACGTGGTCTCGCGCGTCTTCACCGGCCTCTCGCTCTCGCATCCGTGTCCGCGTTGCCTCGGCGATGCGACGCCGAACGATGGCGTTAAGGGCGGCACCTGCTCTGGCGGTAACAACGACACCAAGCCGTGCGACGCGAGCGGGTCGTCGCCAAACGCGTCGTTCGGCACGACGAGTCTCGATTGTCCGCCGCTAGACCCCGGTGGGCTGATCGCGACCCTGCCGATCGACCTCACCAACACGACCGGCAACAAGACGAAGACGCTGTCCGCGGCGACGAGCCCGCCTTGCACCGACGGGACCTTTGCCGGCCTGTTGTGTCAGTGCGACACCTGCAACAACGCGGCGGCGACGCCGTGTAGCAGCAACGCCGACTGCGGCGCTGGTATCTGCGGTGGCTTACGGTGCACCGGTGGTACCAACAATGGTGCTCCGTGCTCGATGGCCAGCGAATGTCCGGGCGGCGGCGCGGCGTGCAGCGTGCCGGGCGCGGCGACCGCGGGGAATCAGTGTGACGGCGGCTCCACCGACTGTTTCGACAACCCACAGCTGGGAGATCCGAACAAGCGCACGTGCGGAACCGGCCCGAGCGAGTCGTTCTGCGGCCCGGTGGAGACGTTCCGCGGTTGCACAACCAACGCGCAGTGCGGCGTTGGGGTTGGCGGCGCTCCTGGCGACACCTGCAGCGTGACGCGCTTTCGTGATTGCTTCGACAATGGCTTGGACACCGAAGTCGTCACGGCGAGCGGTGTGGCGGATCCGCCTTCGGGCCATGTTTCGGATCCGACGCTCGCTGCGCTCTTCTGTATCGGCCCGACAACTGCGGGCGCGGTGAACGCGGCGGCTGGTCTGCCTGGTCTCGGACGTCTCGAGCTGGGTGGTCACGCAACCGACAACGGTACTTCGTAATCCTGTAGTTAGGGAGTTCACGCGCGGCGGCTTGCCGCCGCGCGTGCCACAAAGGGGCCCCGAACGTCACTGACGTCCGGGGCCTCTTTGTTTTGGCGTTCTCTCATGGGTGCGGGAGCGGCTCATCGCGGCGTCCGTCACGACGCTCTGTGCTATCCCACAGTCGGTAGCGGCGACTGAATTTTTTCGTTGACATCGAGTGCGCAGACGGCGCATCTTGCGATACCGCGTGCGAACCAACGGAGTGGTCCACGTGCCGACGGACGTGCCGACAGCATTTACACAATTCATCGCCGGCGCTGCGGATGCCCTCAGGGTGTCCGCTGCCACGCCCTCGTGTCAGCGGAGACCAGTCAAGGAGGAGAGGTCATGAGAGCCACCGTGAGAGGCGCCTTCGTCGGCGCCGCGTTGCTCGTTGCCCTGATGGTCCTCGGATCCGTGGCTCACGCGCAGGACGCAAACTTCGGGTGCCGGGAGACGATCAACAGAGGGTTCACGGGTTACCTGAAGACGATCACCAAGATCCTCCTGAAGTGCAACAACACGGACGTCAAGGCGGGCAGCGGCCAGAGCGCCCCCGGCGGCGGCGACATCGCGGGCTGTGATGTCGCGGGCAAGATTCCCGCGGCGTTCCAAAAGCTGTCGAGCAAGATCACCGCCAAATGCGACGCCCCGGGGATCTCGCCCGCCATGGTCGGCTGGTCCGGTACCTGTCCCAATTTCGAGGGGACGTGCACCAACGCGATCACCAGCGGTAGCGACGTCGCGACGTGCCTCGATTGCATCGCGAAGGCGGCGATCGCCCAAGCCATGGACCTCTACTACGTGGACCTCACCGATCCCTCCGGCGACGGCAACCTGATCAAGTGCCAGGCGGCGATCGGTAGCGAGACCTCGAAGTTTTTCCTCTCAAAGGCGAAGGCGCTGAGCAACTGCCGGACGAAGGTCGACAAGGGCGAGGGAACGCTCCCGTGTCCGGTGCCCGGCGACGGTAAGGCCGGACCCAAGATCACGCAGGCCGAGTCGAAGAAGGTGAGCAAGATCTGCAAGGCCTGCGACACCTCGTCGCTCGACGGCATCACGTGTACGGGCCAGACCTACGGTCCGGCGCAGATCGGGTTCGCGAGCGTGTGCCCCGCCGTCGTCGTGCCGGGCGGCGGTCCCTCCTGCGGCGGCCCGATCAGCAGTCTGAACGACCTCGTGAAGTGCGTCGATTGTGTCGCGGAATTCAAAGTCGACTGCGCCGATGCGCTCTCGCGGCCCGACCAGATTCCGTATCCACCGCAGTGTCAGGGTGTGGTGGCGACGCCGACCCCCACGAGAACCGCGACGCCGACGCGGACGACCACCCCGACCCCGACTGTCACCGCGACGCCGACGCGGACGGCCACGCCGACACTGACCGCGACGCCGACGCGGACGGCCACGCCGACGCCGACCGCGACGCCGGCGCTGACCGCCACCCCGACGGTGACCGCCACCCCGACGGTGACGGCGACTCCCACGCTCACCGCCACCCCGACGCGCACCGCGACGCCGACCGTGACGGCGACCCCGACGCTGACCGCGACCCCGACGTTGACCGCGACTCCCACGCTGACCGCGACGCCGACGTTGACGGCGACACCGACATTGACGGCGACACCGACACGCACCGCGACGCCGACGGTGACGCCCACGCCCACGTTGACGGCGACACCGACGGCGACGCGCACCGCGACGCCGACATTGACGGCAACGCCGACGCTGACCGCGACACCGACATTGACGGCGACGTCGACGCGCACCGCGACGCCGACGTTGACGCCCACGCCGACGGCGACGCGCACCGCGACGTCGACCGCGGCGACACCGACGCCGACGCGCACCGCGACGTCGACCGGGCCGACGCCGACCCCGACGCGCACCGCGACGCCGACTCTGAGCGCGACGCCGACGCCGACGAAGACGCCGACGCCGACGGTAACGATTACGCCGGTTCCCGGTGGCTCATGCGGCGACGGAGTGTGGAATGTCGGCGAGGACTGCGATACGTCTGCCGGCGTTACCTGCCAGATCGGCTCCAATACCGGCGCCGGGTACGCGTGCACGGCGTGTCAGTGCGCCTGCCCGTCGTTCGTCGAGTTCGTCGGGACTCCGGGGAGCGCCGGCGTCCTCGACACCGGATGGACGGGTCAAGGACACGACTCCACCGTGGTGAACGACGGCAAGGTGACCGTCGGGGTCACGAGCTGCGCCGGAAGCAGCCGGCCCTGTGGCGTCTGTAACCTGCTCGGTCCCGTCGACAACCTCGCGGCGGACGCGGGCGACATCGACAACCACCGCTGCACCGGCAACACCCATGCCCAGTGCACCACCACGGCGAATTGCACGGCGACGCGCTGTCTCTCGGGCACGAACGACGGGGCGACCTGTAGCGTGGCGTCGCAGTGCCCGGGTGGGACGTGCGTCGCCGCGGGCGGCACCTGCGAGTATTACTTCGGCACCTATCTCCCGCTGGTCGCCGGCAGCGTCTCGACCTGCGTCGGAAACCAGATCAACGGGTTCATTACCGGGACCGCCAACATCGAGACCGGCAGCGCCGCAACGGTGGCGAGCCTGATTTCCACCGTGTACACCGGCCCCACGAGCGACGCACCGTGCCCGCACTGCGTCGGTGACGGGGCGGCGAACGACGGCATTCGCGGCGGCACGTGCGACGCCGGTAACAATGTCGGCCTGAAGTGCGATATTAACGGCACCTCCCCCAATCTCTTCTGGGCGAGCACGAGTCTCGATTGTCCGCCGACGTCGGGGGCCTTGATCGCGGCGCTGGCGATCGACCTCACGAACTCGACCGGGACCCGGACGAAGTCGCTATCGGCGGCGAGCCCGAATTGTCGCGCCAACGGCTTCACCACGCTCAAGTGCTTCTGCGATACCTGCGACAACCTCGCGTCGACCATATGCGCCTCGAACGCCGACTGCGTCGCCGTCGGGGCGACGGTCTGCGGGGGCCGCCGGTGTCTCAACGGCCCGAACGCGGGGAATCCGTGCAGTCTGTTGTGTCTTGCCGGCACGAACGCCGGCGCCCCGTGTACCGTCACCTCCGAATGTCCCGGCAGCAGTTGCACCAGCAGCGCGCAATGCCCATCAACGTGTTCCGGGGGGACCAATGCCGGGGCAACGTGCGGGGTGAACTCGCAATGCCCAGGCGGCGCTTGCCAAGCGTCGTGCAGCGTGCCGGGGTCGACGACGAGACCGAATCAATGCTCCGGCGCCGGCTCTGTGTGCTCGCCGACGAGCACGTGCGTCGGCGGCAGCAATTTGAACACCAACTGCAGCGCGGCCTCCGAGTGTCCCGGTGGTGCGTGTGTCGCGGGCAACGAAGGGGTGTGCGCGGCCGGGCCGTTCGAACGCTTCTGCGGTCCGAACGCGACGTTCCAAGGGTGTACCTCGGACGCCGATTGCGCGCTCGACAATGTGTGCGTCGGCGGCAGCAGCAACGGGTTGACTTGTTCGGCCGCCTCGATGTGTCCCGGCGGCTCGTGCAATTCGAAGGTGGGGGGTACGTTCGAGCAGTGCAACCTCGGCAAGTTCCGCGACTGCTTCACGGACAACGGCGTGAGCGGCAACAGCATCGTCGCGACCGGCTTCGCCGACGTTCCGGCGAACGACCAATCGAATCCGACGCTCTCGGCGGTCTTCTGCGTCGGTCCGACGGCTACGTCGGCCGTGAACACCGCCGCCGGTTTGCCGGGGCCCGCTCGACTCGAGCTCCCCGGCCACTCGAAGGGCCTTCCCTAAACCCGTCTCATGAGCCCCAGACGTGCAGCGCACGTCCGGGGCTTTTTCTTTGCGCGCGTCGTCGCGGTGAGTGCTCGCCGTGCTCGTGCGCACCTTGCCTCCGGCGGCGCTCGGAGATACGCCCTCACTCGCGTCGTGTTCACGCGCGGTGCGCGAAGGAGGCCCGCCCATGAAGTTCAGCTGGTTCCATCTGATGCCGTACCGCTGGCTCCCGCACGACTTCCGCGAGCGCTACCACAGCGTGTGGGTGGACGTGCCGAACGCGCTCTACGACCCGGTGCGCGGCCACGGCCTCTACAACGAGTATCTCGACATGCTCGAGTACGCGGACGAGATGGGCTTCGACGCCGTGGGCGTGAACGAGCACCACCAGAACGCCTACGGCATGATGCCGTCGCCGAACCTCATGGCCGCGGCGCTGGCGCGGCGCACGACGAACGCGATGCTGCTCGTCCTCGGCAACTCGATCGCCCTCTACAATCCGCCGATTCGCGTCGCCGAGGAGATGGCGATGCTCGACGTGATGTCGGGCGGTCGCCTGATCGCCGGCTTCCCGGTCGGCACCTCGATGGACATCAACTACTGCTACGGCCAGAACCCCGCGACCGTGCGCGACAAGTACCGTGAGGGCCACGACCTGATCATGAAGGCGTGGTCGACCCCGGAGCCGTTCGCGTGGAACGGTACGTACACCAAGCTCCGCTACGTGAATGTCTGGCCGCAGCCGATCCAGAAGCCGCACCCTCCGGTCTGGATACCCGGCCTCGGCTCCATCGAGACTTGGGACTGGTGCGTCGATCACGCCTACAACTACAGCTACCTCTCGTTCAGCGGGTACAAACGGGCGCAGAAGATGCTCGACGGCTACTGGGAGCGTCTCACGCAGCGCGGCGCCGAGGTCAACCCCCACAGCTGCGCATTCTTCCAACAGGTCTGTGTCAGCGACACCGACGCCGCGTGCGAGCGGGAGTGGTGGCCGCACGTCGACTACTTTTTCAACAAGTGCCTCCATCTCTACCCGGGTACCTCCGAGGCGCCGGGTTATCGGAGCGAAGCCTCGTTGCGGGCCGGCGTCGTCGCGCAGGCGGGCAACACCAATCAGAACATGGGCCGCAACAAGACCTGGAAGGATCTCGTCGACGAGCGCTACATCGTCGCCGGCTCACCGGCGACGGTGCGCCAACAGCTCGAGGAGCTGGCGCGTTCGCTGCGCTGTGGCCACCTGCTGCTCGGCTTGCACATCGGCTCGGCGCCGATCGAGCTCACCAACCGCTCGACGTATCTCGCCGCTACCCAGGTTCTGCCGCACCTGCGGCCGCTGTGGGGCGAGTACGAGGACCACTGGTGGCCGAGGGCGCTGCCCGCGGCCGAGCGCGTCGTCGCCGGCAGCTACAACACGGCGACGCGCGCCGCGACCGAGCGGCCGGTTTCGACGGGCGCGGCGCCGAACGGCCGCGACGGGGGCGACCGCCCCGAGGAGGTGCGACCGTGACCGGCAGCGGCGTGGAGAACGGCACGCCGCGGTCGCGCGTCCTGCAACTCGGTGTCGAACGGCCGGCGGTGGAGGTGCTGGAGGCGGGCGAGGGCGCTCCGCTCGTGTTCCTCCACGGCGCCGGTGGCGTGCCGGCGTGGGAGGGCGTGCTGCCGCTCCTCGCCGGCCAGTACCACGTCTACGCGCCGCTCCTGCCGGGATTCGGTCAATCCACCGGCCTCGACTATCTCCAGGATCAGTTCGATCTTTTCCTGCACGGCTTCGACGTCATAGAGGCCCTGGGGATCGAGCGCCCGTACCTCGTCGGCGAGTCTTTGGGCGGATGGATCGCCGCCGAGATGGCGGCGCTCCGCCCGCGCGACGTCGGGCGGCTCGCGCTCGCGGCGCCGATCGGACTCTGGCGGGACGAGTCGCCGGTCGAGGATCTCTTCGGCCACATGGTGCACGAAATGGTGCCGCTCCTCTTCCACGATCCGACGGGGCCGGCGGCGCAGCGCATGCTCGCGCTCACCCAGCTCTACAGCGACAAGGACGACCGCAGCGAGGAGCAGATCGAGACCTTGATCGCGCTCGCGCGCGGCTTTCGGACGGCGGCGAAGTTTCTCTTTCCCGTTCCCGAGCACGGCCTCGAGCATCGCCTCTGGCGCATCACCGCGCCGACGCTCGTTCTCTGGGGTGAAGGCGATCGCTTCGTCGCGCCCTGCTATGCCGAGATCTTCGGCGAGAAGGTCGGCGGCGCCTGCGTCCGGATGATTCCCGACGCCGGCCATCTGATCGGGCTCGAGCGTCCGCAGCCGTACGCCGACGCCGTCCTCGCCTGGGGTCGCGGCGAGCGCTGAGCGCATTGCCGCCCCGCGCGTCGTGCGGCGACTGATCATCGCGCTGACTCCGGCGGCGCTCTTCGTAGCCCTGGCGTGGCCGGCGCTGCGCGAGAACTCCGCGACCTACGACGAGACCGAGCACGTTCCTGCCGGGTACACCTACTTGACCCGTCACGATTACCGACTGGGCCCCGAGCATCCGCCGCTTCTGAAGGCGCTGTTCACCCTGCCGCTCCTGCCGCTCGCGCCGCGAATCTCCGTGGAGGCGGAGCGCGCCTTCGAGGCGGCGACCCGCACCATCGACGCGCACTGGATCTTCGGCGACCGCTTTCTGTATCGCGACAACCAGCCGGAACCGCTGCTCTTGCGGGCGCGCATGGTCGTGCTGGCGCTCGCCGCCGTGCTCGTCCTCCTGGTCTTTCGTTGGACGCGCGACGTCTGCGGACCCACGGGGGCGTTCTTCGCCGCGACGCTCGTCGCCCTCGATCCCAACCTGCTCGCGCACGGCAGCCTCGCGACCACCGACGCGGGATTCGCCCTGCTGTTCTTTGCCGCGCTCTACCTCGCGCGTCGCGCGTTCCTCGCGCTCACCCCCGCCAACCTGATCGGAACGGGCGCCGTCATCGGCGCGGCGGTCGCGAGCAAGCACTCGGCATTGTTGCTGGCGCCGACGCTCGCCATCTTCGGCCTCCTCCGCCTGGCGGATCGCACGCCGTGGCCGCTGCCGTGGAAGGCGGAGGGCGCACGCCGCGTGGTCGGGCGTGGCGCCGTCGTCTTTCTCGTCCTTGGGTGTTGGAGCCTGCTTGCCTGGGGCAGTCTCTGGGCTGCCTACGGATTCCGGTACACGGCCCGCGCCGACGGTCCGCCGACGCTGCCGATCGCCGACTGGGCGCACGCGATCCGCGAGAACGAGATCTACGCCGAGCAGCCCACCGGCGCATCGCCTCTCGACGACGCCACGGTCGCGCGGCTCGTCGCCGCGAAGCCGCCCGGTCTCGCCGAGCGGACGATTCTCGTTGCGGAGAGCCGACGGCTCCTGCCCGAGGCGTATCTCTTTGGACTGGCGTTCGCGACGGCGAAGGCGCAGTTTCGCTGGGGCTATTTTCTCGGTGAGATCTCCGGAGCAGGACACCTCGGCTATTTTCCGCTCGCGTTCGTCGTGAAGACGCCCGTCGCAGCGCTGCTGACGCTGACGTTGGCGCTGGTACTCGCAGCGCGTGCCATGCTCTTCATCCCGCGCCGCGCGCCGGCCGCACCGGACGCGGTGACCGTGACACACGCGCTCTCGTGGCGGGAGGCGATCTATCTCTCCGCGCCGCCCGCGGTCGTCCTCGCGAGCGCGACGGCGTCGCATCTCAACATCGGCTACCGCCATGTCCTGCCGATGCTGCCGTTCCTCTACGCGCTCACGGGCGCGATCCCGGCGGCGCTGACGCGACGGATCGGGCGGCGCGCGTCGGCGGCGGCGCTCGCGGTGACGATGCTCCTCGTCGCCGCGGAGACGCTCGCGGCGCGGCCGTACTTCCTGCCGTTTTTCAACGTCGTCGCCGGCGGCGCCCCCGGAGGGCTTCGACTGCTCTCGGACTCGAACCTCGATTGGGGACAGGGGCTGCCGGCCCTGCGCCGCTGGATGGCGGAGCAGCACGTTCCGGAGGTGGATCTCTGCTACTTCGGCACCGCCGACCCCGCCGCGTACGGGATTCGCTTCGTGCCGCTCACCGGCTCCTACGTCCTCGACGTGCCCGGCGCGGGCCGAGCCGGATGGACCCCGCGCGCACCCGTCCTTCCCGGGTACGTCGTCATGAGCGCCACCAATCTCCAAGGCACGTATCTCCTCCCGCACGAGCGCGACTTCTACGCCTTCCTCCGCCGCAAGCGACCGGTGACGATCCTCGCCGGCTCGATCTACGTCTACTGGGTCGAGCGATGGGCGGAATGACGGGCTCACGGCTCGGCCAGTGCGCCTGGCCGGTCGTCTGCGCCGCGGTCGCGCTCGGCCTCTACGCGAACGCGCTCGACAACCCGTTCGTGAGCGACGACGTCTTGATCATCACCGGCAATCCCACCGTGACGCAGCCGAGCACCGCGGCGCTCGCCCGGCTGTGGACGGTGGATTACTGGCAGGGCGTCGACCCGCAAGGCCACGTGCAGGAGGTCGGCGGCGACCGGGGTCTCTACCGACCTGTGACGATCGCATCCTACTGGCTCGAGGCGCGGTGCTGCGGCGTCACGCCGCGTGGCTTTCGCCTGGTCAATGTTCTGCTGCACGCCGCCGCGGCATGGGTGGCAGGTCTGTGGTGCGCCGCGTGGCTCGGAGTCACCGCCGGCGTGACGGCGAGCGCGGTGGTGCTGCTCCATCCGACCGCGACCGACGTGGTGAACCGCATCGTCGGCCGAGCGGACATACTGGCGCTGCTCGCGGTCGCGGGCTTCCTTCTCGTGCAACGCACGGCGCAGCGCGCTCTGTGGACGTGGCCGAGAGTGCTCGCGGCCGCCGCGTGCGCCGTCGTTGCGCTCGGCGCGAAGGAATCAGGGGCCGTCGTGCTTCCCCTCGCCGCCGTCCAGGCATGGCTCGGCCGGCAACCCGATGCGGCGCGGGTGGCGCGCCATTCCCGGCGCGCCGCGCTCGCGCTCGGTCTCATCCTCGTTCTCTACCTCGGAGGGCGAGCTGCGGCGGTGAGCCGCATCGGCTACGACTACGGGCCGTGGGATCTGATCGGCAACCCGCTCGCCGGAACCACGCTCTCGGCGCGACTCCCGGCGGTGGGAACCCTGGTGCTCGGCTATCTTCGGCTGCTGGTCGCGCCGTGGCCGCTGTTCGCGTTCGACCTGCCGACCCGGCTCCCGGAGTGGTCGGACCCACGCGCGGTGCTCGGCCTCGCTGCCCTGGCGCTGCTCGCGGCGGCGGCAGCGGCGCTCCTCGTACGACGACACGTGCTCGGGCTGGCGCTCGCCTCGTGGCTCGCGAGCTTTCTCATCGTCGGGCAACTCGTCCTGCCGCTCGGCACCTACCGCGACGTCCGCCTGGCGTATGGCATGCTAGGGAGCCTTGCTCTCGCGATCGGCTGGCTCGTCGAGCCGGCGTCGCGGTGGCACCGATCGCGACGCCGCGTCGCGCTCGCTCTGGTCACGACGATGCTGGTCACGTGGGCCGCGCTGGTGGTCCGCCGGAACTTCGATTTCCGAAGCGACATCACGCTGCTCGAGGCCGACGCCCGGCGGCGGCCGGACGATGCCAGCACGCTCGGCCGCTTGGGCGGTCTCTACGAGCGCGCCGGGCGCCTCCCGGAGGCCGAGCACGCGTTCACGCGCGCCGTCGAGCTCGCGCCCGCATCGCCGGAGGCCGCGTACGAGCTCGCGCTCTGGTACCAAGACCGCGGCAAGCGCGATGCGGCGAAGCGATTCTACGAGCGCACCCTCGAGCTCTATCCCGAGCACCCGATGGCGCTCGTCGCGCTCGGAAGCATGGCGCTCGATACCGACGACTTGGATGCCGCGGCGCGGCTCCTCACGCGTGCCGCCGAGCTCGCGCCCGACGATCCGTTCGTCGTCTACGATCTGGCGGTGCTCGACGAGCGACGCGGCAACGTCGCCGGCGCGATCGAGCGCCTCGAGCGGCTGGTCGCGCGCCATCCCGAGTACGGGCAGGCGGTGCAAGGGCTGGCAGCGCTGCGCGAGCAGCGCCGCTAGCGAGCGCGAGCGCGGCCGGAGAGACGGTGTTGAGGATGCGCAAGCGCGTTCCTACCGGCTCGTGCCTTGTCGTCGACAGTGGTTTCCGCTACGAGCGACCGGACCGTGACCGCGACGTTCCAGAGTCTCCTCTACCAGCTCTACGATGTCGAAAGCGTCGTCCGCTGGGGCGGCCTGGTGATGCTGACCGTGATCGTATTCGCCGAAACCGGCCTCCTGATCGGTTTCTTCCTGCCCGGCGACTCGCTGCTCGTCACCGCCGGACTGCTCGCCTCACCCGGACAGAAATTGATGAGCATCGGTGCCATGGCGGTGATCCTCCCCGTCGCCGCCATCGCCGGCAACTCGCTCGGCTACTACATCGGCCGAGCCACCGGACCGCGGCTATTCAGGCGCGAGGACTCGCTCCTCTTCAACAAGAAGCATCTCTACCGGGCACACGCGTTCTACGAGCGGCACGGCGGCAAGACGCTCGTCCTGGCGCGATTCATGCCGATCATTCGCACCTTCGTGCCGGTGGTGGCCGGAATGGCGGAGATGGAGTTCGGCGCCTTCACCTTCTACAACGTCGTCGGCGGCATGCTCTGGATCTGGGGCATGCTGTTCCTCGGCTACTCGATCGGCGACATCCCGTGGGTGCGCCAGAACGTCGAGAAAGTCGTCCTGCTGGTGATCTTCCTGTCGATCCTGCCGGGGATCATCGAATTCGTGCGCGCGCGCGGCAGGGAGATCGAGCCGCCGCTCTGATCTCAGCGATCCGCCGCCAGGCGCAGGCGGCTGTGGCGCGAGCCGTAGAAGCCGTAGATCACGAGACCGACCGCGAGCCAGATGATGAGACGCGCCCAGTTCTCCCACCCGAGATAGATCATCAACGTCAGGTTGGCGAGGATCCCGAGGATCGGCACGACGGGCACGAACGGCGTGCGGAACGGCCGGCGCACCTCCGGGCGCGTGCGGCGGAGGATGAGCACCGCCGCGCACACGATCACGAATGCGAAGAGCGTCCCGATGTTGACGAGATCGGCGAGGACCTTGAGGGGAAGGAGGGCCGCCACGGTCGCGACCACGAAGCCGATCAGGATCGTCGATCGGTAGGGCGTGCGGAAGCGCGGATGGACGGCGGCGAAGAGCGCCGGCGGCAGGAGGCCGTCGCGCGACATCGCGAGCAGCACGCGCGCCTGGCTGAGCAGCATGACCAGGAGGACGCTGGTGATGCCCGCGACGGCGCCGAGCGAGATCAGGATGGTCGCGGAGCCGAGCCCGAAACGCGCGAACGCGTTCGCGATCGGTGCGTCGATGTCGATCTGCTCCCATGGCACCATGCCCGTCAGGACCGCCGCGACCGCGATGTAGAGCAAGGTGCACAGCGCGAGCGACGCGAGGATGCCGATCGGCACGTCGCGGGCGGGGTTGCGCGCCTCCTCGGCATGGGTGCTGATGGAGTCGAAGCCGATGTATGCGAAGAACACGTAGGCGGCGCCCGAGAGCGTGCCGCCGACCCCCTTCGGGAAGAAGGGGTGCCAGTTCGCGGGATCGACGTGCGGGATGCCGGCGAAAATCACGAAGAGGACGACGACGAGCTTCAGCAGCACGATCCCCGCGTTCAACCCGGCGCTCTCGCGGATGCCGACGACGAGCACGATGGTGATCAGCAGCACGATCACGGCCGCGGGCATGTCGAAGACGATCGGCAGCGGGCCGACGTACCATGCGCCCGCGATCGTCGTCGCGGTAGCGCTCAAGGGATCGGTCGCGAACGCCGGCGGAATCGCCAGGCCGAAGAGAGCGAGAAACGCTTGGAAGTAGTGCGACCAGCCGTGCGCGACCGCGCACGAGGCGATGGCGTACTCCAGCACCAGGTCCCAGCCGATGATCCATGCAAGCAGCTCGCCGAGCGTCGCGTAGGCGTAGGTGTAGGCGCTGCCGGCGACCGGAATCATCGCCGCGAACTCGGCGTAGCAGAGTCCGGCGAAGGCGCAACCGAGGCCGGCGAAGACGAAGGACAGCATGAGCGAGGGGCCGGCGAAGTCGCGCGCCGCGAGGCCGGTCAAGACGAAGATGCCGGCGCCAATGATGGCGCCGACGCCGAGCGCCGTCAGAGCGACCGGGCCGAGGACCCGATGCAGCCGATCCGCCGACTCGAGCTCGTGATGGAGGAGCTCGATCGACTTCGTAGCGAAGAGGTGCCGGCGCAAGCGCGTCGCGATACCACACAACCCGCACACCGCAAAACCGGCCGTTTCGCTGCGGATCTAGGCGGCGCGGCGGCCGACGCGCCGTGGCGCCGGGTTGCGTTCGCGGCCGGCATGGTATTTTTGTCCCACGTTCCGTGATCATGTAGCGTCGAAGAGCAGGCGGCGGTCGGCCGTCTGATGCCTGAGAGAAGGAGCGCCTCCCGTGGAAAGCATGAACATGCTGCAAATGATCCAGCAGGGCTGGATGGCGACGTATCCGTTGCTCGTCATGTCCATCATCAGTCTGACCGTCATCGCCGAACGCTTGTGGGTGTATCGCGGCATGATCGGTCAGACTGCCCGCCTCACGCGCTCGGTCTACGCGGACGTCAGCCGGTCGGACGTCGGCGCCGCGATCGAGCGCGCCGAAGCCGAGCGTCTCACGCCCGCCGGACGCACGTTCGTCGACCTCCTACGGCAAGGCACCTCGCTCCCGGTCGATCAGCTCGATCAGATGAGCGCCGAGCGTCGCTTCGAGGAGATCGAGCGCCTCAAGGGCTCATTGTGGATTCTCGGGACCGTCGCCGCGAGCGCGCCCTTCATCGGCCTCTTCGGCACCGTCGTCGGGATCGTGAAGGCGTTTCACAACATGTCGGTCCTGGGTAGCGGCGGGTTCGCGGTGGTCGCGGGCGGGATCTCCGAAGCCTTGATCGCGACCGCGCTCGGTCTCATCGTCGCCATCGTCGCCCTCATATTTTACAATTACTTCCAAACACGCCTCGATCGTATCGACGCGGCGCTGACGATCGGCTCGGCGCGCCTTCTCGAGGCGTTGCGTGTCGAACGGGGCGCCGAGCCGGCGATGGAACGGGTGGTCGATGGCCGTCGGTAATAGGTTCGCCGGGCGGGGCCGCTTCCGTATCATGGCGGACATCAACATCACGCCGCTCACCGACATCTTCCTCGTCCTGCTCATCATCTTCATGGTGACGAGCGTCGCGATGGTCGACTCGGGTGCCAAGGTCATGCTGCCCGAGGTCGATGAAACCCAGGCAACCCCACGCGAGATCACGGTCACCGTGACGCAGATGCACGAGATCTACGTCAATGCCGACCCGGTGCCGCTCGAAGATCTCGAGGCCGCGCTGCGCGCGCTCCTGGCGACGCGTCCCGACACGTCGGTCGTCCTGCAAGGCGATCGCGAGGTGATCCTCGGCGACGCGGTTCGCATCCTCTCCGCCGCGCAGCGCGCGGGCGCCACGCAGGTGGCGATCGCCGCCGAGCGTGGGCGGCCGGCAGCCGCGGAGTAGCGCCATGAGCCCGACCGAACGGCCGCCGCGCCGTTCGCTGCGCACGTTGCTCGGCGGACGGAGCCCTCGTCCGGCGCCGGCTGTGCTCGAGGATGATCCGCTCGCGGAAGCTTTTCCGATGCGGCGCGGCCTTCCGGCGCTGCTCTTCTCGGCGATCTTCCACGGCGCGGTGCTCGTCCTCCTCGCGACGATCAGCTTCGCCGTCGTCCGCCGCGACGAGAGGATCAACGTCAAGGTGCTCGACCCGGGCGCGGAGCTCAACGAGCCCGAGGGGGCACCGTCGCTGCACGACCTCGCGGGGAGCCTCCACCCGGTCACGACCGCGCCGCGGGCGGCGGGATCGGTCGCGGGACCGAGCGCGACGTCCGCGGTGGCGTCGGTGCGCGCGCCGGAGATGCCGCGCATCGCCGGGATCGGTCCGTCGATCGGCCAGTCACCCGGAACGCTCGACGTGCCGCTGTCGATCGGGGGCGGGGGGCTCGCCGGTGGCGGGCTCGGCGGCGGGGGCTTCGGCGACATGCTCGGCGGGCTCCGCAAGGTCGGCATCGATCTCGTCTTGGTGATCGACACCACAGACAGCATGCAGTCGGTGCTCGAGGACGTGAAGCGTGAGGTGCGCGCATTCATCGGCGACCTGCAGCAGATGGTGCCGGCGAGCCGCGTCGCCGTCGTCGCCTACCGCGACAAGGGCGACGAGTACGTCACCAAATGGGTCGATTTCAGCTTCCACACCGACAAGGTGCAGAACTTCGTCGGCGCCCTGCGCGCCGACGGTGGTGGCGACTATCCCGAGGCGGTGAAGGCCGGCGTCCAGGCGGCGGTGCGCGAACTGTCGTGGCGGAAGACGGCGCGCCGGATCCTCGTCATCATCGGCGGCTCACCGCCGCACAAGGAGGATGTGCCGGAACTCCTGCAAGTGGTCCGGACCTTCCGCGACAACAACGGTGCCGTCGGCGCGATCGACGTCACCGATCGCTTGCACGTCGAATATGAGCGCGCCGATTGGGCCGCCCACGGCGCCAAGGGCGAGTTCAAGGCGACGGCGACCCCCGACTTCTACCGCGAGGTCACCGACTCCTACGCCGACATCGCCCGCCAAGGCGGCGGCGAGCTCTCACGCCTCGGCGAGAAGAAGGCCTTGCTACGCGAAGTCATTGCGCTGACGTTCGGGACGCGCTGGCGCGTCGAGATGGCCCGCTACATGGATCGCTTGCAGTGACCGGATCGCAGTGGGGTTCCGACGTCGTCGGCACGCGACGGGCACGGCGCCGTTCCGCGCACACGGGCGCTGCGCGCCCAATGTGCGCTGCACGGCGCCGTGCCCGTCGCGTGCCGGTGTGGCGTCGCATCACTTGCGTCCTGGTCTTTACTGCGGCGTGCGGTCTCCATGACGCCGGCTCGGTCGCGCGCGCGGCTTCTCTGGCGGATTTGCGCGGGCAGGCGAAGGGTGTGGGGCTGGTGGCGGGAAGCGGGGGGGCGGGGGAGCAGGCGGGACTCGAAAGGCTCGGGAGAGTGGCGCTCGAGTTCCTCGACGCGGCGGACACGGGGGAGGCGGGGGCGGTCGCGACGTACGAGGCGATCGCGGAGCCGCTCGAGCGGACCTACCGTGCGCATCGCGACGCGCTCGATCGCATGAGCAAGAGCGTCATCGACGCCGACGGCGATCTCGACGCGCTCTACGAGAGCGCCGCCTGGAGGGAACACCAGCAGCTCGCCGCCCAGGCACTCTACTACCTCAATTGGCTCCACTATCGCGGCGCTCTCTTCTACGGGGGGCAGAAGCGAACGTCGCTGCTCGAGGAAGCGGCCAACGGCTTCGGTGAGTTCGCGACCGCGGGGCGCGATACTCCGGTCGTCGCCGAGAGCCATCTCGGCCGCGGACTCTGCTACCTCGAGCTCGACAAAGGCGAGTGGGCGATCACTGACTTTCAGGCGGTCATCGAATCGAAGAGCGCGACGCCCGAGCGGGTGCGGAAGGCTCGCCTCGCCCTCGCCGAAGCGTACGTCAAGGCCGGACGCAGCGCCGAGGCGTTGAAAGCCTCCAAGGCCGCGCTCGACGGCGCCACTCCCGCCGACGAGCCACGGGCGAAGCTCACGCGTGCGCGCGCGCTGCTCATGGCGGCGGCGACGTCGGCGGAGAATCGTGCGAGCTATCGTGGCGAGGCGAGCGCGCTGCTGGCGCAGCTTCAGGCCGCAGGCGGTCCCTGGGGAAGCCGTGCGACGGCAATCGTCAAAGCCGGTCTCGACAACCCGAACATATGGGCGGGTCCGAAAGCGAAGGCCGTGCCGCCGCCGCCGTCGGAATGGGACGTGACGAAGCAGCTCGTTGCGTCCGGGAAGTTCAAGGAGGCGATTCCACGGCTCGAGCACCTGCTCGCCTCCTCCGACGAGGAGGATCGGATGCAGCAGCCCGAGGCGCGTTACCTCCTCGGGATTGCGCGCTTGCGCAGCGGTGACCCCGCCGCGGCGAGCGAGGCGTTCGTGCAGGTCCTGGCGGGGAAGGATCGTGCCGCCTATCGCGACGACGCCGCCTATCTGAACTTCAAGGCGAACGAGTCGCTCTACGCGGCGAATCCGACGGCGGAGCGCTTGCCCGCGTACGAGCGCGCGATCAGCACCTTCCTCGACGAGTACCCGAAGCACAAGGCGGCGCCCGAAGCGCGCTTTCGCCTCGGCGAGATCCGCCAGCGCCAGGAGCGCTATGCGGACGCGGTCGCGCAATACGCGCAGGTGAAGGGCGACCCCGCGTTCGAGCTTCGCGCCGCCTTCGCCAGCGCGCAATCGAGCGTGAAGCTTCTCGAGCAGACGCCGCAAGGCGCGACGCCGGACCCCGCCCTGAGGCGCCAGGCCGACGCCGCCCTCGATCGCTTCTGGGCGCAGATCGGCAGCGAGGATTTCAAGGCGTTCGGCGACGCACCGGTGAACGATTTCATGGGCCAGGCGGCGCTGATGCGCGCCTATCTCGCCGCAGTCGCCACGCCGCCGGACTATGCGCAGGCGCTCGCGTGGCTCGGTGGATTCGAGGAGCGCTATCCGAAGCTCGTCGACCAGGCCCCCCAGGTGGTGAAGCTGCGCTTGGCGGCGCTCGCCCGCCTCGGACGCCTGCCCGAAGCCGCCGCCGAGGCCGATCGTCCCGCGGTCGCCGTGCTCGACCCGGAATTCCTCGACGATCTCGCGACGCGCCTGCTCACCACCGCGGCGCGCGCAGAGGCGAGCGGCAAGCACGACGAGTCGGTGGCCGGCAAGCTCGCGGCGCAGCGCGTGAGCGAGCGAGCGCTGGCGTCGAAGGATGCCGGCACGCTCGGCCCCGTCGTCCGTCGCCGGCTGCGATCGACGCTCGCCGCGCTCTACGAGGAGAGCGGTCAGCGCGACCGGGCACTCGCGCTCTATCGGGAGGTGCTGGCGACCGAGCCCGACGTGGTCTCCGCGCGTGCCGGCGCCGCCCGTATCCTCGAGGCGGAAGGAAAGCCGAGTGACGCACGCGCTCTCTGGGACGAGATCCTCGCGTCACCCGTCGGCAAACCGGGGTGGCTCGAGGCTCACTACCAGTCGGCCCGCCTGTCGGTCGCAACCGGCGACCCGCAGCGCGCCTGCACGATCCTGAAGGAGGTTCCCCCCGGGATGCTCAGCAACGCCAACAACGATACCCCAAAGAAAATCCAAGAGATCCTGCGTACGCACTGCCAGGGCTGAGACCGGGTGGGCCGAATTCCCTACGTGGAATTCACCTCCCCGCGCGACGCGCGTCGCGCGTCCGGGTCCACCACGCATACACGGGTGCGCCGGACAGCACGATCAGCAGTCCCGGCCACGTGAAGCGCGGCTTTACCACGAGTAGATCGAGCATCACGGCTGCGGCCGCGATGACGTAGCCGACGGCGAGGACACGCGGCAGCACACGGTCGCGGTCACCGTAGCGCAGCGTCGCCGCGACGGTGAGCGCGTAGAAGAGCAGGGCGGCGAAGATCACGTAGTCGAGGAGGTCGCCGTAGGTACCCGAGAGCGCGAGCACGGCGGCCCACAGTCCCTGCACCACCAGCGCGAACGCCGGCGCTCCGGCACGCGACAGACGCCCGGCGGCGGCGAAGAACAGATCGTCGCGCGCCATGGCATACGAGACGCGCGCGCCCGAGAGGATGAGGCCGTTCACGCATCCGAAGGTCGAGATCATGATCGCGACCGCCATCGCGACGACGCCCACCGGCCCGAACAGGGTCTGCATGACGGCGGTCGCAACGCGATCGCGCGCCGCGTACGCGATGCCGCGCGCCAGCGGGTCGGCGGCGTCGGCTGAGCCGAGCGCCGGCAGGACGAGCAGGTAGGCGACGTTGGCCGCCAGGTAGATCAGGATCACGAGCGCCGTTCCGGCGACCAGCGCCCGTGGGATGGTGCGCTCGGGATCGCGAACCTCCTCGGCGGCGAACGTGACGTTGTTCCAGGCGTCGGCCGAGAAGAGCGCGCCGACCATGGCGCTGCCGATCGCACCCGCGAGCGACAGCTCGGCGAGCGGCGCGCGCGCGAACGGCGCGCCGAGATTGCGCGCGAGCATGCCTCCCGAGCCGGCCACGGCGCACAGCGCGATCACCGCGACGAGCGCCGCGATCTTCGCGATCGTGAAGACGTTCTGGATCGTCTTGCCGACCTCGACGCCGCGACAATTCGCGGCCGTGAGCACGGCGATGAGTGCGATCGCGAGCGCGCGCTCCAACGACAATCCGGGGACGAGGTCGGTGCCATCCATGCCGGGGATCAGCACCGCGGTGAAGCGCGCGAACGCCACGGCGACCGCCGCGATCGTCCCCGTCTGGATGACGAGAAAGAGGGTCCAGCCGTAGAGAAAGCCGACGAACGGGCCGAACGCCTCGCGCAGGTAGACGTACTGGCCGCCGGCGCGGGGGAAGCGCGCCACGAGATTGCCGTAGAGCGCGGCGGCGACGACGGTCATCGTTCCGGCCAGAGCCCAGACCGCCAGCAACCATCCCGCCGATCCGAGCTCGCGTGTCATCTGCGCCGACACGATGAAGATGCCGGAGCCGATCATCGAGCCAGCCACGAGCGCCGTTGCGTCGAGGAGGCCGAGCGCGCGGTGAAAGTGGCCCGCGGGCGTGCCGGCGGCGATACGATGGCGCGCGGTCGTCACGGGCGAGCGAGTAGCATGGACATTGCGCGGGTGCGAACCGCTCGGGACGCTCGTCGCCGAGGTGGGCTGTCAGACGGCATCAGGCAGGTTTGGGGTATCCATCTAAGCGGAGTAAGATGAGGCGGTGACCTCGGCCCCGCTGGCGAGCGTGCGCTACCCAAGATCCACCGGCGAGTTCTTGGCCTGGTTCTCGACCGATGCGGACTGCCTGGACTACCTCGAGTGGC
>JACQEO010000077.1 GCA_016200545.1 Deltaproteobacteria bacterium
CCACTCGAGGTAGTCCAGGCAGTCCGCATCGGTCGAGAACCAGGCCAAGAACTCGCCGGTGGATCTTGGGTAGCGCACGCTCGCCAGCGGGGCCGAGGTCACCGCCTCATCTTACTCCGCTTAGATGGATACCCCAACGTCACGGAATCACAGGTCGTCGCGAACCCGATGGCGCTGGTGTCGAGGTCGTCGCTGCCGCCGCTTCCGGATGGCCGCGAACGCTATGCCGTCTCCCGGCACCGGGCAGGGCGCCGTCGCGTTGCCGCGGTTGACCGATGCCCAGCAGCGCGCGAGGGCCTTCGACTTCGCCGCCGCGAACTTCACCGCTTCCTTCCCGATCGCCCGCTGGCACTTGAGCGATGGCTGGGTCCCCCGATCCGTGGGGACGAGTTGGCCGTAGTAGAGATCGATGCCCTGCGCGGTTGCTTCCGCGGTGATGCACGCGACGCACAGCGCGACATCGTCGCAGTGATCGATGGCGTTGGTACAGGCCTGCCCTTCGAAGCCGGGGCAGACCGAGGGGAAGCCGATCGCGGCGGGGGAGTCGTCCGCGTCGTCGCCGACGTCGAAGACGGCGCACGAGTGGTTCCCGCCGCCGCAGGCGCCCTCGATCGCGCGGTAAAACGCGGACGAGACCCGGCTCATTCGCGCGCTCGTCACGGCCCCCGCGGTGCAATCCGTTCCCTGCGGCAACGTCCCGGCGACGACTTTGTCCTCGCACTCGCGGAGCGCCTGCAGGGTGTTCTGCGCGTGCTTCGCCGCCGCCTTGATGATCGCGGCGCGGCACCTTCCCGGCTCGGCGTTCACGTGCTGAGCGCTGGCGATGAGCAACATGATGGCGAGCAGCGAATGATGAATGGTGAATGTACGTCGCCTGGCGTCCCTCCCCGCCATTTATAGTGATTAGCTCGTGTATGACCGGCAAGGTATTAGATTATGTTCTGCGTGTGCACTTGCGTTCCGCATGACAATACCGTCAAATAATGGGCGTCAGGTCGGAATGCAGAACGCACATTGAATGCGAAGTCGATCAATATCTGAGGTCGACTCGGCGAAATCGTTGAGATGTCGACGCATACCGTCCGATGCGAAATGATCGCGTCGCGAAAGGATCCGACATGCGGCTCGTGAACGTACAAGGGAGGGCGGGGATCGCCGTCGGCGACGGCGTCGTCGACGTCGCCCGCCGCTCCGACGGACGGTTCCCCGTGGATCCGATGGCGGCGCTCGCGACGTGGGATGCCCTTGCGGAATGGGCGGCGGGCCTTCGGCGCGGGGACGCGGAGACGGCACTCGACGACGCCGCGCTCGGCCCGCCGGTGCCGCGTCCCGCGAAGGTCTTCGCGATCGGGATGAATTACCGCGCGCACGCGCAGGAGGCGGGGCTCGAGATTCCGCACACGCCGGTGGTGTTCACGAAGTTCCCGAGCTGTCTCGTCGGGCCGCGCGCCGACGTCGTGCTCTCGTCCGCGTACGTCGATTGGGAGGTCGAGCTCGTGGTGGTGGTCGGCCGGCGCGGTCGCGGCATTCTCGAAGGCGCAGCGCTCGCGCACGTCGCCGGCTACTGCGTCGGGCAAGACGTCTCCGACCGGCGCCTCCAGTTCGCCGACAAGCCGCCGCAGTTTTCGATGGGGAAATCGCTCGACACCTTCGGTCCGATCGGTCCCGCCGTCGTCTCGCTCGACGAGGTGCCCGATGCGAACGATCTCGCGCTCTCCTGCGACGTCGCCGGCGAGCGCATGCAGGACGCGCGCACGAGCGACCTGATTTTCGGCGTCCCGGCGCTGATCGCGTTCCTCGCCTCGATGTGTACGCTCGAGGCCGGCGACCTGATCTTCACCGGCACGCCGAGCGGCGTCGGTTCGACGCGTACCCCGCGCCGGTACCTGAAACCCGGCGAAGAGATCGTGAGCACGATCGAGTCGCTCGGGACGATGCGCAATCGCTGCGTCGCGGGATGACGCTCGGCGTGACAGGACTCGCTTCGGCGGTAAATCCTGCTAGAAACGACTCGGTCCCGCGAGCCCCGCGATGTATATTGCGTCCGTCGGTCGAGCGTTCCCGCCACACTACTACGATCAGGAGACGCTCATCGCCGCGCTCGAAGGCGTGTGGGCGGCGCAGCACCACAACGTCCACCGTCTGGCGTCGATCCACCGCAACACCCTGGTGGGCGGACGCCACCTCGCGCTGCCGCTCGAGGGCTATGCCGAGCTGACGTCGTTCACCGACGCCAACGACGCGTTCATCCGCTGTGCGGTCGACCTCGGTGCGGAAGCGTTGCGCGATGCGCTCGACGGCGCCGGCCTCGCGCCCAACGACATCGACCACGTGATTTTCGTCTCGATCACCGGCCTGGCGACGCCCTCGATCGACGCGCGCCTCGTGAACCGCCTCGGCCTGCGTCGCGATGTGAAGCGTACGCCGATCTTCGGTCTCGGATGCGTCGCGGGCGCCGCCGGTTTGGCGCGCGGCGCCGATTACCTCCGAGCCTATCCGCGTGAGGTCGTCGCGTTGGTGTCGGTCGAGCTCTGCAGCTTGACGTTGCAGCGCGGCGATCTCTCGTTCACGAACCTGATCGCGAGCGGGCTCTTCGGTGACGGCGCCGCGGCGGCGATCCTCGTCGGCGACGCTGGCACCGCCCCCGCGACCCGCCACGCCGGGCCGGCGATCGTCGCTACGCGCTCGGTCTTCTACCGCGACAGCGAGGACGTCATGGGGTGGGATGTGACGGCCGAGGGGTTTCGCGTCGTGCTCTCGGCGGACGTGCCGAAGATCATCGAGGCGCGTCTCGCCGAGGACGTCGACGCGTTCCTCGCCGCGCACGGCCTGACACGCGACGACGTGACCAGCTACGTGTGCCATCCCGGCGGCCCGCACGTGCTACAGGCCGTGCAGCGCGGCCTCGATCTCGCCGACGATGCGCTCGCCGTCACCTGGGAAAGTCTCCGACGGATCGGCAATCTCTCCAGCGCTTCGGTGTTGATGGTGTTACGCGACACGATCGACGCGCATCGCCCGGCGCCGGGCGCGTGGGGTCTTTTGCTGGCGCTCGGACCGGGGTTCTGCGCCGAGCTGGTTCTGCTGCGATGGTGAGCTGGTATCTCGTCCTGCTCGCCCTCCTCGGTGTCGAGCGTCTCGGCGAGCTCGTGATCAGCCGTCGCAACGCCGCGGACGCCGTGGCACGCGGCGCGATCGAGGTCGGGCAGCGGCACTTCCAGGTGATGAAGGTCCTGCACACGCTCTTCCTCGTCGCGTGCGCCGCCGAGGTCGTGCTGCTGCGCCGGCCGTTCATCCCCGCGCTCGGTGTCCCGATGCTCGTCCTCGCCGTGCTCGCCCAGGCGCTGCGCTACTGGGCGGTGCTGACGCTCGGACGTCGCTGGAACGTGCGCGTGCTCGTGATACCGGGCGACCAGGCGATCGTCGCCGGCCCCTACCGATACCTCCGCCATCCGAACTATCTCGCAGTGATCGTCGAGGGCGTCGCCGTGCCGCTCGTCCACACGGCGTGGCTCACCGCGCTCGGCTTCACGCTCGCCAACGCCGCGCTCCTGCGCGTTCGCATTCGCTGCGAGGAGCGTGCCCTCGCCGCGCACTGCGACTACGGACGCAGGCTCGGTGATCGCCGCCGGCTCATCCCCGGGCGGCGCGCCACGGTATGACGACCGACTTGGCCATCGTCGGCGGCGGCCCGGCGGGACTCGCGACCGCGATCGCCGCCGCGGAGCAGGGTCTCGAGGCGGTCGTCGTCGAGCGCCGGACCTTGCCGCTCGACAAGCCCTGCGGCGAAGGTCTCATGCCCGGCGCGGTGCGCTCCCTCGCGACGATGGGCGTCGCGGTGCCGGCGTGGGGACGAACGCCGTTCATCGGCGTGCGCTACGTCGACGGTGACGTCGTCGCCGAGGGCCGCTTTCCCGGCGGTCCGGGATGGGGCGTTCGGCGCACGGCACTCGTCGACGGAATGGTGGCGCGCGCGCGAGCACTCGGCGTGACGCTTCGCTACGGATGTGCCCCGCGTGAATGGCGCCGCGCCGGCGACGGCGTCGAGCTCGCCACGGACGACGGCGGCATCCAGGCGCGCCTTCTCGTCGGCGCCGACGGGCTACGGAGCGCGATCCGGCGCGACGCCGGACTCGACCGTCCACGGCGCGGTCGGCGCCGCTTCGGAATGCGGCGTCACTATGCGATCGCGCCCTGGTCGCCCTTCGTCGAGGTGCATTGGAGCGCCGGTGCGGAGGCGTACGTCACGCCCGCCGGCCCCGGGCGTGTCGGTCTCGCGTTTCTCTGGGACGGTGACGGCACCAGCTTCGACGAGCTGCTGGCCCGCTTCCCTCCGCTCGCCGCGCGCATGGACGGCGCGACGCCGGAGTCGGAGATCTGCGGCGCCGGCCCGCTGCGGCGCGACGCCAAGGCGCGGTACGCCGACCGCGTCGCGCTCGTCGGTGATGCCGCCGGGTATCTCGACGCGCTCACCGGCGAGGGCCTGACGCTCGCGTTCGAGAGTGCGCGCGCGCTCGTGGACGTCGTCGCGCGGCAGCGACCGCTCACGGAGTACGAGACGGCGTATCGCCGGCTGAGCCGCACCTACTACTTGTTGACAGGCCTGATGCTGTGGGTCGCCGCGCATGCAGCGCTCCGTCGCCGCGTGGTGGCGGCGTTCGCGCGCCGTCCCGAGCTGTTCGACCGCATGCTGGCGATCAACGCCGGTGAGTGGCCGCTCTCATCGCTGGGTGTCGGAGGCGTGATGCGCTTGCTGCACGGCGTCCTCCGCTAGCGTCCCGGTATGGGTTGCGCCGCCGGCCCTGCCGTCGGCTCCTCGATGGCGAGCGCGTCAGCCGAGGGCGTCGGTGACGCGGACGCCGGGGCCTCGGCACGCAAGACGTAGACGCGGCGATCGAGCTCGCGCCGCGCCGCCACGTCGTCCGTCGTCGACGGCGCTCCCGCGATGGAGGCGCATCCCATCACGTTGCACGCGAGTTGCGGACGGTCGAGCGCGGTGACGCGAACGACCACGAAAGCGAGCGCGACGCCGACCGCGAAGGAAACCAACCTCTCCCCCCAGGATCCACCCATTCTCTCGAGAATACCCGCCGCTCGCACGCAATGTCGACAACTGCGGGCACCTCTCCCATGACGCGCGCGATTGCTGTTACAAAGGTGCCGTACCGCGATGATCATGCACGCCGAGCTGCACCGAAAGACCGTCTGGGAGCTCTCCGCGGCGATCGCGGCGAGTACGCTCTCGCCACGCGAGCTGACGGACGCGCTGCTCGCCCGCGTCACCGCCGCGAACACCTCGAACGCGTTCGTGACCGTGTGCGCGGACGAGGCCCGCCGCGCCGCCGATCGCCTCACCGAAGAGCTCACGCGTGGTCGGAGGCGCGGGCCGTTGCACGGCATCCCGATCGCTGTGAAAGACCTGACCGACACCGCTGGGGTGCGTACCACCTACGGCTCGAGCCTCTTCCGCGACCACGTCCCGACGGTCGATGCTGATCCGGTGGCGCGGCTGCGCGCCGCCGGCGCGATCGTCCTCGGCAAGACGAACACCCACGAGTTCGCCTGCGGCGTCACGACGACCAACCCGCACTACGGTGCCACGCACAATCCGTGGCGGCACGGGTACGTGCCTGGCGGCTCGAGTGGGGGTTCCGGCGCCGCGGTCGGCGGGGGTCTGGTGCCGCTCGCGACCGGTTCCGATACCGGCGGTTCGATTCGCATTCCGAGCGCGCTCTGCGGCGCCGTCGGCCTCAAACCGACGCACGGGCGCGTCAGCCTGCGCGGCACGTACCCGATGGCCGCGAGCTGCGACCACATCGGGCCGATCGCGCGCAGCGCGCGCGACTGCGCGCTGGCGTTGAACGCGCTGGCGGGCTTCGATCCGGCCGACCCATGGTCGCGCCGTTTTCCGCAGGAGGACTTTACGCGTGATCTCGAGCGGCCACTGCGCGGGCGGCGGATCGCGGTTGCGCCCGAGTTCCGTCCATGCCCGCTCGCCGCCGGCGTCGACGCCGCGCTCGCACGCGCGTGCGAGACCCTGCGCGCGCTCGGCGCGGAGATCGTCCCCGTGACGCTGCCGTCGTCGGACGAGGTGCTGTTCGCGGCGACGCTCGTTTTGGTGGAGACGTACACGCAACACGCGCAGCAATTCGCGGCGCACCCCGACGCCTACGGCGCCGATGTGCGCGTGCAGCTCGAGTTCGCGAAGGGGTTCGACGCCACGACGCTCGTTCAAGCGCAGTACGCGCGTGAACGGGTGGCGCAAGCGGTCGAGCTCGTGGTGACCGATCGCGCCGACGCCCTCCTCCAGCCGACGGTACCGGTCGAGGCGCCGGCGATCGGGGCCGAGTTCGTCGAGTTGCGCGGCCAGGCGATGCCGGTCACGCTCGTGCTCGCGGCGTACACGCTCCTCCACAATCTCGTTCGTCTGCCGACGATCGCCGTTCCCGCCGGGCTCGGTGACGGCGGCCTGCCGACGAGCGTGCAGCTCACGACCGCCGCGGGCCGCGAAGCGCTGGCGCTCAACGTCGCCCATCAGCTCGAACAGGCGCTGTGGCCGATCGAACAGCGCTGGCGCGACCTCGACCGGGTTGCCGCTTCGTCGCGTGCGTGAGAATCTGTCGGCGAGGAGTACGATCATGGAGAAGGCGACGTTTGCGGCCGGCTGCTTCTGGGGCGTCGAGGAAGCGTTTCGGAGATTGCCGGGCGTGCGGAAGACGATCGTCGGCTACGCGGGCGGCGATCTCGAGAGCCCGACGTACGAGCGCGTGTGCTCGGGACGGACGGGGCACGCGGAGAGCGTTCTCGTCGAGTACGACCCGGAACAGGTGACGTACGAGCAGCTGCTCGAGGTCTTCTGGAACGAACACGATCCGACCACCCTCAACCGCCAAGGGCCGGACGTCGGCACGCAGTACCGCTCGGCGATCTTCTTCCACGATGCCGCGCAACAGGCGGCGGCGATCGCGTCGAAGGAGCGCCTCGAACGGAGCGGCCGATTCCGCGGCCCGATCGTCACCGAGATCGTGCCCGCGGCGGTATTCTATCCGGCTGAGGACTATCACCAGCAGTACTTCCTGAAACGCGGCCGCACCTGTCACTGAGATGAAGGCCGTGTTGTGCAAGGCGTACGGGCCGCCGGACTCGCTCGTCGTCGAGGAGCTGCCGTCGCCGACGGCGGCGCGCGGCGAGGTCGTGCTCGCGGTGCGTGCCTGCGGCGTCAATTTTCCCGACGTCCTGATCATCCAGAACAAGTACCAGTTCCGACCGCCGCTGCCGTTCGCGCCCGGCGGCGAGGTCGCGGGTGTCGTGACGGCGGTCGGCGAGGGGGTCAGCGGCATCGCGGTCGGCGACCGCGTCATCGGCTCGACCGGGTGGGGCGGCTTTGCCGAGGAGCTCGCGCTCGACGCAGGGCGCGTGATCCCGATTCCCGACGAGATGGATTTCGTCACCGCCGCGGCGTTCCTGCTCACCTACGGTACCTCGCACCACGCGCTCAAAGACCGCGCGCACCTCGAAGAGGGCGAGACGCTGCTCGTCCTCGGCGCCGCCGGCGGCGTCGGCCTGGCGGCGGTCGAGCTCGGTAAAGTGATGGGCGCGCGTGTGATCGCCGCGGCGTCGACGGCGGAGAAGCTCGCCGTCTGCCGCGAGCACGGCGCCGACGAGGTGATCAACTACACGAGCGAGGATCTGAAGGAGCGCGTCAAGCAGCTCACCGCCGGTGAGGGCGCCGACGTCATCTACGATCCCGTCGGCGGCGCCTACGCCGAGATGGCGTTGCGCGCGACGGCGTGGAACGGCCGCTTCCTCGTGATCGGCTTCGCCGCCGGCGAGATCCCGAAGATTCCGCTCAACCTGGCGCTGCTCAAGGGCTGTCAGATCGTCGGCGTCTTCTGGGGCGCGTTCACCGCGCGCGAGCCGGCACAGCATCGCGCCAACGTCGCCGAGCTGATGGCGTGGTACCGCGCCGGGAAGCTGAAGCCGCACGTCTCGGCGACCTATCCCCTGGAGCGCGCCGCCAAGGCGCTGAACGACATGGCCGAGCGCCGCGTTATGGGCAAGGTCGTGCTCGTCCCGAACCGCGGTTGAAAAGGAGCGACGAATGGCGATCGAAGAGGGCAAGGCGGCTCCGGCATTCACGTTGACGGACGCCACCGGGAAGAAGGTCTCGCTCAAGGACTTCGCGGGGAAAAACGTGATCCTCTATTTCTACCCCAAGGACGACACCCCCGGGTGTACGAAGGAAGCATGCGGGTTCCGCGACGATTGGAAAGATCTCGGCAAGCAAAATGCCGTCGTCCTCGGCGTCTCGTCCGACGACGCCGCTTCGCACCAGAAGTTCATCGGCAAGTACAAACTGCCCTTCCCGCTGCTCTCTGATCCCGACCGCAGCGTCATGACGAAGTACGGCGCCTACGGCGAGAAGATGATGTACGGCAAAAAGACGACCGGGGTGATCCGCTCGACGGTGTGGATCGGTCCCGACGGCAAGGTGAAGCGGCACTGGGCGCGCGTCGCCAATGCCGAGGAGCATCCGGCGAAGGTGCTCGAGGCGTTGCGGTCCGCCGCATGAGCGCGCTCGAGTACGCCGGGCCGAACGCCGAGCAGATCCAATACTGGAACGAGCAGCGCGGCCGCAGCTGGGTCGCGCAGCAGGATCTCATCGACGCGCAGCTCGCGCCGCTCGGCCGGCGCGCCATGGATCACGCGGCGATCGCGCTCGGCGAGCGCATGCTCGACGTCGGGTGCGGCTGCGGTCAGACGACCCTCGAGCTCGCACAACGGGTCGGGCCGAGCGGCACCGCCCTCGGCGCCGACATCTCCTCGGTGATGCTGACGCGGGCGCGTGAGCTGGCGCGCGCCGCCGGCGTCGGCAACGTCCGCTTCGAGGAGGCGGACGCGCAGACGCACGCCTTTCCTCCGAGCGCGTTCGACGTTCTCTTCTCGCGCTTCGGGGTGATGTTCTTCGCCGACCCGCGTGCGGCGTTCACCAACCTCCGCGCCGCGCTGCGTCCGGGCGGGCGTCTCGCTTTCGTCTGCTGGCGGACGTTGCCGGAGAATCCCTGGATGGCGGTACCCCTGATGGCGGCGTTTCAGCACATTCCACCGCCGCCGATTCCCGGGCCGAACGATCCCGGGCCGTTCGCGTTCGCCGATCCCGAGCGCGTTCGCGGTGTGCTCACGCACGCGGGCTTCACCGCCGTCGCGTGCGACACAAGTGACGAGGAGATCGTGCTCGGAGGCGGCGCCGGCGTCGACAAGGCGGTCGAATTCATCCTGCAGCTCGGTCCGACGGCGGCGGCGCTGCGCGAGGCGGGGCCCGCGAAGACCGCCGAGGTCGCGGCGGCGGTCGGCGAAGCCCTGCGGCCCTACTACGTGCCGGGGGCGGGCGTGCGGATGGCGGCGGCGACGTGGATCGTGAGCGCGCGGCAACCCTGAGCGCCATCTGCCCGGAGGACTCGGCAAGATTCTCCAAGTTCGGCGATCGCGGCGGGTGCTACGATCGCGATCCATCATGACGGGACACGGCTTTACACTCTTCGAGACGGCGATCGGCCGCTGCGGCATCGTGTGGGGCGGCCATGGCGTCGTCGGCGTGCAGCTCCCTGAGGCGCGCGAGCTCGAGACACACGCGCGCCTGCTGCGGCGATTTCCGGACGCGCGCGAGGCGCAGCCGCCGCCCGCCGTGCGGCGCGCGCAGGGTGGCATCGCGGCGCTCCTCCGCGGCGAGACGCGCGACCTCTCCGCGATCACACTCGACATGGAGCGCCTGCCGCCGTTTCACCGCCGCGTCTACGAGGTCGCGCGCACCATTCCACCGGGCGCGACGCTCTCGTACGGCGACATCGCGACGCGGCTCGGCGCTTCCGGCTCGGCGCGTGCCGTCGGGCAGGCGCTCGGACGGAATCCGTTCGCGCTCGTCGTGCCTTGCCATCGCGTGCTCGCGGCCGGCGGCAAGATCGGCGGCTTCTCCGCGAACGGCGGCGTCACGACCAAGCGCCGCCTGCTCGCGATCGAAGGCGCACAGACGAACGAGCAACCCGGACTCTTTGACGGTGACGGCGCGTTCGGCTTCGATCCGAGCGTCGCGGTCGCGCACCTGCGTGCGTCCGACGCCGCGCTCGCGCGCGTCATCGACACCGTCGGCCCCTTTCGCATGGAGCTCAAAAAAACGTCGAGCCTCTTCGTCGCGCTCGCGGAGGCGATCGTCTACCAGCAGCTCTCCGGCAAGGCCGCGGCGACGATCTTCGGGCGCGTGTGCGCGCTCTTCCCGCGCGCTCGCGCGGGCCTCACGGCCGAGCAGATCCTGCGCGTCTCCGACGGCAAGCTCCGCGGCGCCGGCCTCTCGCGCGCCAAGCTCCTCGCGCTCCGCGATCTCGCGCGCCTGGCCAAAAGCGGCGAAATTCCCACGCTCGCCGCGCTCCAGGGCCTGGACGACGAGGCGATCGTCGAGCACCTCACGGCGGTGCGCGGCATCGGCCGCTGGACCGCGGAGATGTTCCTCATGTTCCGCCTCGGCCGCCCCGACGTCCTACCCGTGGACGACTACGGCATCCGCAAAGGCTTCGCGATCGCCTTCAAGAAGCGCGAGCTGCCGGAGCGCAACGACCTCGAAAAGCGCGGCGCGCGCTGGAAGCCGTATCGCACGGTGGCGAGCTGGTATTTGTGGCGTGCGGTGGAGCTGGCGAAGCGGTAGCGAGCACCGGTGGCGCGACGTCACGACGCGGTTTGAAGGGAGATCGCAAGATCTTCCAAGATCGCGCGAGCTGATCGTCGATATCGACGACGCGGCCCGCCGGGTCGTCTGGGCCGCGGTCGGGGGGCGAGCGACACATCACAACGGATCGATGCAGGTCTTCGCCGACGGCGAGAGCCGCAGCCGGCTCGTCTGGATCACTGATCTATTGCCACACGACCTCGCGGGGCCCATCGGCGAGGTCCAGGATCAGGGGATGGCGGTCATCAAGCAAACGCTGGAACGCTAACGGCGTACCGCGTTCGGTTGCTCCGCCCCGTCGCCGCAGGCAAACTCGCTGGGAGATGGCGGCTACGACGGTCATGCGGCGCGGGGCGATCTCGGTGATCGACTACCGATGCGACGTCGGTGTGGACGCCGAGCCGTTCGTCGAGCTGCACAGCGGGTTCGACGTCGCCTACGTGCGCAAAGGCAGCTTCGGTTATTGCGCCCGGGGTGAATCGTTCGAGCTGGTGGCCGGATCGATCCTCGTCGGTCATCCCGGTGACGAGTACGTATGCACGCACGACCACGGCTGTGGCGATGAGTGCCTGTCCTTTCAGCTCTCGCCGGAGCTGGTGGAGACGATCGGCGACCGGCGCGAGATCTGGCGGACCGGTCGCGTGCCGCCGCTGCCCGAGCTGATGGTGCTCGGCGAGCTCGCGCAGGCGGCGGTCGAAGGCAGGAGCGACGTCGGTCTCGACGAGGTGGGAATGCTGTTCGCATCGCGTTTCGTCGAGGTCGTCTCCGGACGCAAGCGAAACCCGCCGGAAGCGCGGGCGCGGGATCGCCGCCGCGCGGTGGAAGCGGCGCTCTGGATGGACGCGCACTCGCACGAGCCCATCGACCTCGAGCACGCGGCGCGCGAGGTCGGCCTCGGCGCGTTTCACTTCCTGCGGCTCTTCGCACGCGTGCTCGGTGTGACCCCGCATCAGTACGTGGTCCGCTCCCGGCTACGTCACGCGGCGCGCCTGCTGGCCGGCGATGCCCGGTCGATCACCGACGTCGCCTTCGACGTCGGGTTCGGCGATCTTTCCAACTTCGTGCGTACGTTTCATCGTGCGGCGGGAATCTCGCCGCGGAGGTTCCGGCAGGCGGCGAAAGGCGATCGCGCGATCTTCCGCGACCGGCTCGCCGCGTTCGCGATCACCGCGCCGCTACCGACAGTCCGTGCTTCTTGAGGAATTGCACCATCGCACCCGTGACCTGACGCACGCTCTCCCGGCCGCCCACGCGAGCGCGCCACGCGCCCAAACGCGCGTGCGTCGATGGCATCGACGCTCCCAGGAACCCGGCGAAGAACTGCGCCATGAAGAAGGCGATGTCGGCGTACGAGAACGCTCCCGCCAGATACTCCTTGCCATCGAGGACACGTTCCATCTCCTCGTAGAAAGCGTGGATGGCGCCGACCGCCTCGGCCGCCTGCGCCTCGCTGGCGAGTGCGCGCTGGCGCGGCATCAGCAGGACCACGTTCGGAAAGAACACCTCGTCGGATTTGAGCTCGAGGAGCCGTGCCCGCGCACGCGCGCGCCGATCGCGCGGCCAGAGCGGGGGGTCAGGCTTCAGGTCCTCGAGGTACTCGAAGATCTGCGTCGAATCGAAGAGCTCGAGGTCGCCGTCGATCAGCACCGGGACCTGCTGCTTCGGATTGATGCGCGCGACGTCGGGGTGCTTGGGCTCGTAGAGGGTGGTGAGCGCGAAGGGCACGTGCTCGACGTCGACGGCCACACCTTTCTCGCGGACGGCGATCTCGGTCTTGGCGCCGAACATGCTCAACGGGCCGGAGTAGAGTTTCATGTGTCCTCCTTAAGATGCGCGAAGAACGTGACTCCTTGCAAGGAGCCACGACGGCTAGCTTCTCATCACCGCATCGATCGAGCACTTGCCGGGACCGTTGATAGCCAGGAAGAGGACCGTGAGGAGTTGCGCGTACTCGGAGCGAACTTCGTGCAAGACCGCCCAGATTCCTACCGTCGGCGGAGCAGGAGGAAGGGGTAACGGCGACGTCCCGAGATACAGCGAGATCTTCGTCGAGAGCATCGCCACCAGCATTTCGACCACGAAGGGGACCGCGATGAGTCGAGTCATGAATCCAGAAAGCAGCATCGCCCCGCCGACGATTTCCAGGACACCGACAAAGTCCGCGGTGAACGCCGGGAACGGCATACCGAGCTTGGCGAAGCGACCAACGCCCTGGTTCGCATAGACGAATTTCAGGATGCCTTCCCAGAAGAACACCCCTCCCGCCATGATCCGCAGCACCACCGTCGAGGACGGTGCATCGATGGGGCTCGCAAGCGACTTCAGGATATGTTTCACGATTTCAAATCCTCCTGGAGGCGACTACACCGCGCCGGCAAGGTTGGATTGCTGCAATCCAAGCGGACCCCTCCAGTGTATTCTCCTTCGTGGGCTCGGTAAGTGTACTAGCGAAGGGAAGCGGTTCGATGGGGGCGGCCAACGGATCGAGTGACGAAGAGCTCATGCGTTCGCTCGCCGCGGGCAATCAGGAAGCGCTCGCGGCGCTGTACCGCCGCCACGCACCGCGGATCTTCAGCGTCGCGCGGCGATCGCTCGATCGCGCCGCGGCGCAGGAGATCGTCCAGGACGTGTTTTTCGCCATCTGGCACGAGGCGGTCGCCTTCGATCCCGCGCGCGGCGCGTTCCGCCCCTGGGCCATGCAGATCGCGCGCTTTCGCATCGCGAACGAGCTCCGCCGCCGAAGCCGGCGGCCCGTCCTCGAGTCGGACGCCGCCGGCCCGCCGTTCGACGAGGCGCCGGACGACGGCCCGCAGCCCGTCGAGACGATGTGGCGCGACCACCGCCGCTCGGTCGTACAGAAGGCGTTCGAAGAACTCCCTTCGCCACAGCGACAGGCTCTCGGTCTGGCGTTTTTCGAGGAACTAACGCACGAGCAGGTGGCTGAGGTCCTGAACCTACCGCTCGGGACGACCAAGACTCGCATCCGAGCGGGTCTGAAGAGGCTCCGCGGCAGGCTCCCGCGCGAGCTCGCGGTGGTCGGTCTGGTCGCCCTGATCGCGGTGCTCGGGGTCCGCTATCGGTGGCAACGGTCCGCGCTCGAGCTCGACGAGCGCGCGCTCTCTCTCTTGACGATGAGCGATACGAGCGACTGGAAGCTCACGCCGGTCGCGGGCGGGGTCGAGGTGCCGCGCGAAACACACGCCCGGTATCGCAGCCGCCCCGGCGCCGGGATCGCCGTCGTGACCCTGTCGCACTTCCCACCGGCGCCGGCAGGCCACACCTACCAGATCTGGGTCCGGCAGCATGACGTCTGGACCTCTCTCGGGACGCTTGCCCCCGATCCGGACGGTAGCGCGCGCCGGATCGTCGAGCGAGCGGAGCTTGCGACGCTACCCGAGGCGGTCGCGATCACGAGCGAGCCGGGTTCCGGCAGCGCGACCCCCACGAGACCGACCGTCGTTGCGTGGCCGGAGAAATAGACCGGCCGCTGGCATCACTCGCCGAAGAATCGCCGGCGAACCTCATCGTCGGCAGGCTGATCGGGTCCGCTGAAGATGACGTCCGGCAGGCGCGTTTCGTCGGCGGCGATGAACGGCAACGCCTGGGCGCGGCGCGCGTCGGCGTCCGGGCCGATCTCCATGAAGAAGTCCGCGTACCAGCCGTCGACGCGGTGGACGACGCCGTAGTGACGGTCGTGGGCGTCGGCGTAGGCGTGCGCGCCGCGCGTCCAATTATCGTCGGCGACGAGCGCATCGCGCAGCACGCGCACGTCGCGGAGCGTGAGCGACATGCCTTGCCCCCACGTCGGATCGCTCGTCGCCGCGGCGTCGCCGACGAGCGCGACGCCGTCGCGGTACGGATGCTCGACCCAGACGTCGGCGCCCTCGAAGAGCGCGAGCGGTCCGACGTCGGTCGCGCGCGCGTACCAGCTCGGGTCGACGCCGGCGCGCACCGATTCCTCGATGAAGCAGCGCACGTCGCGGCCCGCCGCCGCCGGCGGCGCGGCGTCCTTGTGGTAGCCGACGTAGGCGCGTACGCGGCCGCTGCCCTGCGGGAAGAACAGCGACATGCGTCCGATCCCGGGATTGAAGAAGGCGTGCCCGGTGTCGTCCGGTGCTTCGTGCCCGTCGAATAGGACGCCCGAGAAGAGCAGCCGCTGCGGGTCGCGACTGACGGGGAAGCCGCCCCACTTCCGCGCCAGTGAGGTGCGGCCGTCGGCGGCGACGACGAGGCGCGCGCGTTCCGTCGTCGTCCGTCCATCGGACTCGACGAGCACCGCCGGCGTCGCGCCCGGCTCGATGCCGCGCACGCGGGCGCCGCGACGCACCTCGGCGCCCGCGCCCGCCGCCGCGTCGAGCACCGTTTCCTGCATCGCGGGGTGGAAGAAGCTCAGCCACGCCGCCGCCTGCGGCGTCGTCGCCGGCAGGTCACGGTGCGCGACCGGCATGCCGCCGAGCGCGAGATCCGCCCAGCGGAGCTCGTGGCCGCAGGTGGCGAGCAGGAGCGTTTCGAGCCCGAGCGCGCGCGCCTCGCCGACGCCCCACGGTGCCATCACCTCGCCGCGCACGCGATCGCCGAACCGCCGCTCGCGCTCGACCACGAGCACGTGCGCGCCGCGCTCCGCCATCGCCTTCGCGAGCGCCGCGCCGCCGAGGCCGCCGCCGACGGTGATCAGATCGTAGGTCGCGCTCACCGGCGAGGGCTACCAGCGGCGCGCCGTCGCGGTCAACGGTTCGCGGGTCTCCCAACGTAAGCCATATCGGCGTACAATTGTTGATATGCGGACCATGCCGAAATGGGTCGTCGACAACCGCACGTCAATTGCGCGCGAGGCCGAGCCGTACCGGCGTCTTACCGATGTCGAACGATCGCGTGCAACCGCCGCCGCATGTCGAAGCGCCGCTCGGCAGCTCGCGACGCGTACGGACCGAGTGCGCCTGCTCGCCTACCGTGATCCCTTGCCGCGGGAAAGCATCGAGCTGCTCGCGCGCCTGCGCGCGGCTTGCCGTCGTCCGTGACCGATCCCGGCGACGCGTTCGAGGCGGGGGTGCGCGTCGCGCGGACGCTCGAGCGTCACGGTATCTCGTACGCGCTGGGCGGCGCACTCGCCTACGGCCAATACGGCATCCCTCGCGCGACGAATGATGTCGACGTGAACGTGTTTCTCGCGGCTGATGCCATCGACGGCGTCTTTGCTGCGCTTCGCACATTGGGGATCGAGATCGACACCGTCGCGGCAAAGCGCCAGGTCGAGAGCGAAGGCATGTTCATCACGCGCTTCGCCGACTTCCGCCTCGATGTCTTCTTGCCGAGCATCGATTTCTCGTGGGAGGCGGAACGAACCCGAGTGCGGAGGACGATCGAGGGCGTCGGCGTGTGGTTCCTTTCGGTCGAGGCCCTGTGCGTGTTCAAGCTCCTCTTCTTCCGCGGCAAGGACGTCGTGGATCTCGAGCGGTTGATCGCCGTGCAGGGTTCGGCGATCGACCATTCGTACGTCCGAACCCAGATCGTCGCCATGGCCGGCGAGGAAGACGAGCGCGTAGCGACGTGGGACCGCCTCTGGGCCGACCACCTACCGCGGTGAGCACGTCCCGGACGGGGATGCGCGCGGTTCTCTCCCTCGCATTCCTGACCTTGCAAGTCGCGGTGCCGACGGTGCTGCTCTTCGGCCCCCGTCCGGCGCGCTTCGGCTGGCAGATGTTCTCGGCGCACACCACCGCGCCCGCGTTCGCCGTCGAGCACGCCGACGGCAGCCGCGCGCTCGTGGACGTCGACGACTACTTCGCGTTTCGTCGCGGCGACCTCGATCCCGTCGTCTTCGATCGGCTGCCGGTGCACCTCTGCCGCATCGATCCAACGGTCGTCACCGTCTACGAGCGGCGCCCTGCGGAGACGACGATCGAGGCGCATCCGTGTCGGTGACGGCGGCACGTCCGCGCCCGGGCGTGACGACGGCGATTGCGCGACTCCTGACCGCCGAGACCGTCGACGCACGACCCGTCGCGCTCACGCGCATCGTCATCGGCCTCGCGGCGCTCGCGCGCGCCGTCGTGGCGCACGGCATCCTCACGCGCCTCTTCCTGCCGACGACGATCCGGCTGCCGTACGTGCGGTGGCTTCCCGTGCTGCCGGCGGCGGGAGTGCCGTGGCTGCTCGCGCTCTGGGGCGTCGCCGCGCTGCTCTTCGCGCTCGGGTGCTGGACGCGGACGGTGGGCGTCACGCTCGCGGCGACGATGCTCTACATCCTGCTTCTCGACGAGCAGACCTACAGCAACCACCTCTACCTCCTCGCGCTCGTGGTTCTCCTCCTCGTTCTCGCGAACGCCGGGGCCGCGTACGGCATCGACGCGCGCCGGCGCCGGACACGCGCGGTCGCCGACGCCTGGGCGGTCTGGCTCCTGCGCACCCAGGTGAGCGCGACCTACGCCTTCGGCGGCCTCACAAAGATCAACGCGATCTATCTCTCCGGGGCGACGATGGCCGCTTACATGTCGCGTGACCTGCTGGCGTCGCTTCCCGAATCGAGCCGGCTTCCCTTCGTGCTGGCGTGCTCATGGGGCGCGATCGCCGTCGAGCTGGTGCTGGCCGTCGCGCTCTGGAGCCGGCGCTGGCGCCGTGCGGCGGTGGTCGCGGGCGTGGCGTTGCATGTCGGCATGGTCGCCCTCCTGCCGCCGGGAGTGCGCTCTCAGCTCGCGATCTTCGCGGTCGAGATGTTCGCCTTGTACGTGGTGTTCTTCGAGGCTTGATCCACGTCCGCGAGCACGCCATCCTCCCGCTCATGAACGATCGAACGCTGCTGCGGGTTTGCGGTGTCCTCTTCTGCGCCCTCGCGGTCTCGAACTTCGCGAAGTTTCTCGAGTTCGATGCGCATCAGGGGTTCATGCTCTTCGGGATGCGGCAACACGGTACGCCGAACCTCGTCTACGGCTGGCTCTTCGGCCTCTATCTCCTGATCTACGGGATCGGTGTACTGCAAATGCGGGCGTACGCCCTGTCGATGGGGAGGTTCTACGCCGGGTATGTGATCCTGAACCTCATGCTCTTCACCATCCGCATGCCCGCGGAGGCGTTCGCGCGTCCGATCTTCGGGCTCGTCTACATCATCGTCGCAGTCGGCGTGTCGAGCGGGGTGGTAAGTCTGCTGGCCAGGAACCGCGCGTCGTTGATGTAGAAGAGACGGACGAGAGTCCTTGACGCCAGCAAGCATTATGCTAAGCGCTATATAGTTTGCTGAGCAATCAACTCCCTGTAGTTGCACGGACTTTGGGCGACGGGCATAGTCGTCTGTAGGAGGCGAGATGCACTCAGACTTCCTTTTTGCCCACCCCTCTCGGCTCGCTGGATTGGCTCGCCTACTCGACCTCTTTGGGACGTTCGACGACTACAATGTCAGTCGAACTCGTCCGATCGCCGATGCGCGTGCTATGTACGCAGATTGGGTCATGACGGGTCAGGACATCCGGAATGCCATCGCCGTTCTTGAGGCGAAGAAGCGTCAGGATCTGCGCGACGCCGGCCAAGGCGAACTCTTCCCAGCGACCGCTGGGTAGATGAGCAGAAAAGGCCGAGAGCGACTGGCGATCCAACGTCAGCATCAGCAGCTGATCGCTCAACGGCTGGAAATCTTCCAAGGTCCGCTTCCCGCCCCAGACGTCCTCGTTCGATACAACGATGCTGTTCCAAACGGAGCAGAGCGTATTCTTACGATGGCCGAGAGTCAGGCGATGCATCGCCAGACGATCGAGCGCGCCGTTATCGAGGGCAACATCAAGGCCCAATCCCGTGCGCAACGCGACGGCCTGATTATCATTCTCTCGGTTGTTGGCATCGGAGCGTGGCTCATGTCGCAGGGGAAGGACGCGTACGGTTTCGGCGCAATCGTAGGAAGCCTAGGCACCCTGGTAGGCGTCTTCATGTGGGGTCGCTATCGCCAAGAGCGAGAGCGGAAAGAAAAAGCCCAACCATTCGAAGGCACGCCCGTCGGCTAGCACCTACCGTCAGTGTCCTAGTCTCTTCGTGCGACTGTCCGAACCAGGACAGCGCCGCGCACGGCGTTTCCCGCTTGACGCTTGCACGCGCGATCGCATAGAACCGCGCTCATGAACATCCGGCCGCGCACGACGATCCGCACCGTCGGACTTGCTCTACGCCTAGCCCTCACCAGGGCGGAAGAGGCGTAGCGCGCCGCGCACCTTAGCTCAAGCGCAGCACACACCAACCCTCTCCCGCCGAGCCGGCCGGAGGGGGTTTTTTGCTTGTACGTCCCGCCTGACCCACCTTCCGCCTGCCTCGGCGACGAGACTACGAACCGAGGAGACGACGATGACGACGATGCCCACCCACAAGTACCGGCCCTTTCCGGCGATCGACCTGCCGGATCGGCGCTGGCCGAGCCGAACGATCACGCACGCGCCGCGCTGGTGCAGCGTCGACCTGCGCGACGGTAACCAGGCGCTCGTCGAGCCCATGAGCGTCGCGCGCAAGCGCCGCATGTTCGATGCGCTCGTCGCCATGGGCTTCAAGGAGATCGAGGTGGGGTTTCCGAGCGCCTCACAGCCGGACTTCGACTTCGTGCGGCTGCTGATCGAGGAGGACCTGGTTCCCGACGACGTGACGATCCAGGTGCTGACGCAGGCGCGCGCGCCGCTCGTCCGCCGCACCTTCGAGTCGATCCGCGGCGCGCGCCGCGCGATCGTCCACCTCTACAACTCGACCTCGACCCTGCAGCGGCGCGTCGTCTTCGGCCTCGACAAGGCGGGGATCGTCGAGATCGCGGTTGCCGGCGCGCGTCTCGTGCGCGAGCTCGCCGACGCCATGCCGGCGACCGACGTGCGCTTCGAGTACTCACCCGAGAGCTTTACCGGTACCGAGCTGCCGTTCGCGGTCGAGATCTGCGAGGCGGTGATGGACGTCTGGGGCCCGACACGGGCGCGCCCGATCATCCTGAATCTGCCGGCGACGGTCGAGATGGCGACGCCGAACGTCTACGCCGACCAGATCGAGTGGTTCGGCCGCCACGTCGCGCGCCGCGACGCGCTCGTGCTCAGCGTGCATCCGCACAACGACCGCGGCACCGCCGTCGCCGCCGCCGAGCTCGCGCTCATGGCGGGGGCGGAGCGCGTCGAGGGAACGCTCTTCGGGAACGGCGAGCGCACCGGCAACGTCGATGTCGTCACCCTGGCGTTGAATCTCTTCTCGCAAGGCGTCGATCCCGAGCTCGACGTGCGCGATGTCGACGCCCTCGTCGGCGTCGCCGAGCACTGCAACCGCCTGCCGGTGCATCCGCGCCACCCGTATGCGGGGACGCTGGTGTACACGGCGTTCTCGGGATCGCATCAGGACGCGATCAAGAAGGGTCTCGCGGCGCGCCGCGCGAACGACGACGCGTGCTGGGCGGTGCCGTACCTGCCGATCGATCCCGCCGACGTCGGGCGCAGCTACGAGGCGGTCATCCGCGTGAACAGCCAGTCGGGGAAGGGCGGCGTCGCCTATCTCCTCGAGACCGATCACGGCATCCGCCTGCCGCGCGCGCATCAGGTCGAGTTCGCGGCGGTCGTGCAGCGGCTCGCGGAGGAGAGCGGCGCCGAGCTGTCCTCGAACGAGATCCTCCGCGCGTTCGAGGCCGAGTACATAGCTCCGGGGGCGGAGAGCCTGATCGAGTATCGGGTGGTGCCGGCCGCTCGCTCAGCGAGCCGGACGGACATGGAAGAGGAAGGTGTCTGGAAGATCGAGGCCGTCGTCCGTCTCGGTGGCGCCGTACGTGACGTTGCCGGGTCTGGGAACGGTCCGATCGCGGCGCTCGTCGACGCTCTCGGACACGCGATCGGAACCGAGATCCACGTGCTCGACTACTCCCAGCACGCGCTCGACGCGGGAGCCGATGCGGCGGCGATCGCCTACGTCGAGGTGGCGTTCGCAGAGGGTGTCCGCGGGCTCGGTGTCGGACGACACGCCGACATCGTCACCGCGTCACTCCGCGCCGTCCTGGGCGCGGTGCGCGACGGGCGCGCCGTTGCGAAGCTCGTTCCGGTGCCGATGAGGAACCGCGCCACCTGTTCGGCTCCATGGCGGGGACAATCGAGATCCTCGGCGACGTCGTGAGCCCTCTCGACGTCGAGTGGAAGGCGACGCGTTGACGTTGATGAGCGCGGTGTCACGCCGTGACGCAGACCCTGCGCATCTGCTGCGTGCGCATCGTCGAAGTCGATCGCGAGCTGCCCGACGGCGCGGCCCGTCTCGTCGCCGACCGTTGTGGGACAGCACCATCTGTCTAGTGCACTAGACAGATGCGCTACGCTTCTGCTACGCTGCATCGTGTGACGGGGCGGCGGCTCCTGGCGATGTTGCGACGGCTGGGCTGCGAGGTGGTCCGCCAGCAGGGCTCGCACGTTCGCGTCCGTTGCGGTCGGTGCGTGACGACGGTGCCGGTGCATGCCGGCGAGGATCTCGGTCCGGGACTCGTGCGGGCAATCGAACGCGACCTCGAGCTCTGTCTCGGCAAGGGATGGCTCGGGCGCGAGAGGCGACGATGAGACACTACACAGTGCGATACGAGCGGGATGAGGCTGGCTGGTGGGTTGCCACGGTCAAAGGGGTACGCGGCTGCCATACGCAAGGACGGACCCTCGACGAGGCGCGGCGACGCATCCGGGAGGCGTTGGTCCTGGTCATGCGCGACGCCAAGGCGGCGGACCTGGTCGATGAAGTGCGACTCCCGGTCGACGTCCGACGGACCCTGGCACAATTCCAGACGGCGCGGAGCCGTGCGGAGCGCGAGCAGGAGCGGGCGCGGGCGGCAGCCAAGGCCGCCGTGCGGACGCTCCGCCGACGGCTCAAGGTGAGCGTCCGGGATGCGGGGGCGCTCCTCGGTCTCTCGCACCAGCGCGTGCAGCAAATCGGGTAGCGGAGCGCGATGAGCGATCGACGCCGACTTTGCGCAGATGAAGCGGGCGGAAATCGAGATCGTGTTGGTCGAGTCATGACGACGAGAGTTTCATCGCCGTGCATCTATCGAGGACGCATTTACGAGCGACGGCGTGATCGACCGCGATCGAGCGACCCCCAGAGACGGCGGCGGATGAGTGCGAAGTCGGCGTCGGAGGGCACGCGCGTCCCCGCGTAGAGACCGAGAAGCTTCCCGTGCGCGCCTCGCACGCTCGGCTCCTTGGCGATCTCGCGCTCGAGGCAGGCAGCGCGGTGCGCCGAGAGGGACCGCCGCTGGCTACGGGCGTGCGCCTGGAACTCGGGGGGTTGACGCCGAAGGGTGTGGTCGTGTATCTCTCAATCCGGATCAACGGATAGATGTCTGCCACTGCCATCCTCGATCACCTCTCCGTCCTCGGGGAGGTGACCCGCAGCCGCATCCTGCTCGCGCTCGAGCGCCATGAGCTCACGGTCGCCGAGCTCTGCGCCGTGCTGCAGGCGCCGCAGTCGACGGTCAGCCGGCACCTGAAGGCGCTGCTCGACTGCGGGTGGGTGACGGCGCGCGCCGAGGGGACGAGCCGGCTCTATCGCACCGGACGCGACGCCATGGAGCCGCCGGCGCGCCGTCTGTGGCAGCTCGTCCGCGAGCAGGTGGCCGAAGCGCCGGCGTCGGTGCTGGACGGGCGGCGACTCGAGCGCGTCCTCGCCGAGCGGCGCACGAAGTCGCAGGAGTTCTTCACCTCGTCCGCCGGTCAATGGGATCGGGTGCGCGAGGAGCTCTTCGGACGGAACTTCCATTTCCAGGCGTTGCTCGGTCTTCTCGACGACGACGCCGTCGTCGGCGATCTCGGCTGCGGTGGCGGCCAGGTCGCCGAAGCGCTCGCGCCCTGCGTCCGCCGCGTGATCGCCGTCGACGACTCGGCGGCGATGCTGCAGGCGGCGCGCCGCCGCCTGCGCGCGCATCCGAACGTCGAGCTCCGCCGCGGCCGTCTCGAGGCGCTGCCGATCGACGATGGCGCGCTCGACGCCGCAACCTGCGTCCTCGTCCTGCACCACGTCCCCAATCCCGCCGACGCGCTCGCGGAAGCGGCGCGCGTCCTCCGTCCCGGCGGGCGACTCCTCGTCGTCGACATGCAGCCGCACGAGCGCGAGCACTACCGCCAGCAGATGGGACACGTCTGGCTCGGCTTCGCCGAGTTACAGATCACGGCGTACCTCGCTGCCGCCGGCTTCGAGGCGGCGCGCCTGCGCGCGCTCCCGCCGGAGCCGAGGACGCAGGGGCCGGCGCTCTTCGCCGTGAGCGCGCGCCACGCCGCTTCGACCAATGGAAGTCACCCGCGGAGCGCACGCTCGCGCCTCCGCGCGAAAGGAGATGGAGCATGACCGTCAGCGCAGCCACGCAAAAGTCGCATCGCATGGAGGGCCGCGTGTCCTTCAAGGTTGCCGATCTCTCCCTCGCGGAGTTCGGTCGGAAGGAGATCCGCCTCGCCGAGCAGGAGATGCCCGGTCTGATGGCGCTCCGCCGCCGCTACGCGGGCAAGCGCCCGCTCGCCGGCGCGAAGGTCATGGGCAGCCTCCACATGACGATCCAGACCGCCGTCCTGATCGAGACCCTCGTCGATCTCGGCGCCGACGTGCGCTGGGTGTCGTGCAACATCTTCTCGACGCAGGACCACGCCGCCGCGGCGGTCGTCGTCGGCCGTCCGGAGTCGGGCGGTACGGCGGCGAATCCCAAGGGTACGCCGGTCTTCGCGTGGAAGGGCGAATCGCTCGAGGAGTACTGGTGGTGCACCGGCGAGGCGCTCATGTGGCCCGACGGCACCGGCCCGAACCTCATCGTCGACGACGGCGGCGACGCCACCCTGCTCGTCCACAAGGGCGTCGAGTTCGAGAAGGCGGGCAAGGTTCCCGCGTTCGACGCGGCGAGCGACCCCGAGGAATGGGGCGTCATCCTCGATCTGCTGCGCAGCGAGCAGAAACGGGACGCGAAGCGCTGGACGCGCGTCGCCGCCGATCTCCGCGGCGTCAGCGAAGAAACGACCACCGGTGTCCACCGACTCTATCAGATGATGGAGGCGGGGACGCTCCTCTTCCCGGCGATCAACGTCAACGACTCGGTCACCAAAAGCAAGTTCGACAACATCTACGGCTGCCGCCACTCGGTCGTCGACGGCATCTGCCGCGCTTCCGACGTCATGCTCGGGGGCAAGGTCGCCGTCGTCTGCGGCTTCGGCGAGGTCGGCAAGGGCTGCGCGCAGGCGCTGCGCGGCCAGGGCTGCCGCGTCATCATCACCGAGATCGATCCCATCTGCGCCCTGCAAGCGGCGATGGAGGGCTACGAGGTGAAGCCGCTCACGGACGTCGTCGAGCGCGCCGATCTCTTCGTCACCGCGACCGGCAATCTCGACATCATCACCGTCGAGCACATGAAGCGGATGAAGGACAAGGCGATCGTCGGCAACATCGGCCACTTCGACAACGAGATCGACATGGCGGGCTTGAAGAAGGTGCCCGGCATCGAGCGCATCAACATCAAGCCGCAGTACGACGAGTGGCGCTTCCCCGACGGCCACAGCGTCATGATCCTCGCCGAGGGCCGCCTTCTGAACCTCGGCTGCGCCACCGGCCACCCGAGCTTCGTCATGTCGGCGTCCTTCTCGAACCAGGTGATCGCGCAGCTCGAGCTCCACACCAACAACGCCAAGTACGAGAAGAAGGTCCACATGCTGCCGAAGCACCTCGACGAGGAGGTCGCGCGACTCCACCTCGACCACCTCGGTGTGAAGCTCACCACCCTCACCAAGGAGCAGGCCGACTACATCGGCGTGCCCCCGGGCGGGCCGTACAAGTCGGATCACTACCGCTACTAGACACGGGACGCCGGCGCGAGCGTCGCGCCGCCGTCGCCGCCCGACTCGCCGAGGTGCGCCGTGCAGTTCACGACACGTGCCGTCCACGGCGGGACGTGCTCGAGCTCCGTCACCGACGTGTTGTGCCAGCGCAGCGGCACTGCGCCGGTGCACCGCGCGTGGCGGTCGAGGAGCACATGGCAGACGAGGCCGTGCGTCACGACGACCAGATGGCCTGGCGTCGCGCGCGCGGCTGTGAGGATGTGCTCCCACGCGATCGCGACCCGCTCTCGAAACGTCTCCCAGCTCTCGCCGGCGGGTGGGATGTAGTCGGGCGCGAAGATGTCGACGTCGAGGTCGGCGTACGGCGTGCCGCGGAGGTCGCCGAAGTCGCGCTCACGGAGCGTCGGCTCGTACGTCACCGGCGCACCGGTGCGCGCCGCGATCACTGCGGTGGTCTCGACGGCGCGTGCCAGATCGCTCGACAGGACGCGGGCGATGCCGAGCGCGGCGAAGCGGTCGGCGACGCACGCGGCTTGCGCGCGCCCACGGACGCTCAGCCCCGTCTCCGGCAACTGCACGACGCGCGTTGCGTTCAGATCGGTCTCGCCGTGGCGGACGATGAAGATCGACACCCGCCCGACCCTAGCAGAGCCGGTGCGGCACGGTCACGCGTCAGGACATGATTTGACCATGCTCCGCGGCTATGCGACCGCTGGCGCATGGCGAACTCGCCGCAGCAGGATGCGCTCGATCTCCTGGTCTCGGTGCTCGACCTCGAGGAGCTGGAGCTCAACCTCTTTCGCGGCCGCACGCCGAAGGAGGATCGCCTGCGGGTTTTCGGGGGGCAGGTCGCGGGACAGGCGCTCGTCGCCGCCGGGCGGACGGTCGCGGAGGGGGCAGTGCACTCGTTGCACGCGTACTTCCTGCGGCCGGGCGATCCGTCGATTCCGATTCTCTATCAGGTGGATCGCATTCGTGACGGCCGAAGCTTCGCCACTCGCCGCGTCGTCGCCATTCAGCACGGGCACGCGATCTTCAATCTCTCGGCGTCGTTTCAGATCGCGGAGAGCGGCCTCGAGCACCAGATTCCGATGCCGGACGCCCCCGACCCCGAGTCGTTGCCGAGCTTCAAGGAGCGCACCGAGCATCTCCTCACGTTGGCGCCGGCGGAATTGCGTCGCTGGCTGATGCGCGACCGTCCGATCGACGCCCGCCACGTCGATCCCGTCGACTATCTGAAGCCGAAGAAGCGGCCGCCGCGCCAGCTCATCTGGATCCGCGCCGACGGCACGCTCCCCGACTCGCCGCTCCTCCATCAGTGCGTCGTCGCCTACGCGTCCGACATGACGCTCATGGACACCGCGACACTGCCGCACGCGATCTCGTGGGTCGACAGCCGCTTTCAGATGGCGAGCCTCGACCACGCGATGTGGTTCCACCGCACGTTCCGCGCCGACGAATGGCTCCTCTATGCGCAGGAGAGCCCGAACGCGTCCGGGAGCCGAGGGTTTACCACCGGCTCGCTCTTCACGCGCGACGGCACGCTCGTCGTCTCGGTCGCGCAGGAAGGACTGATTCGCCAGCGACGCGCGTGAGCGCGAAGGAGATGCCCATGCCCGAGGCTCGAGTCACAGCGGTCGTCGGCGTCGGAGCCGGATTGGGCGCGGCGCTCGCACGCCGGTTCGCCGCCGGCTACGCGGTGGCGCTGATCGCGCGCGAGAAAGAGAAGCTCGATGCACTCGCGAAGGAGATCGCGGAGACCGGCGGGCGCGCGCTCGTGGTTCCGGCGGACGTTTCCAAGGCCGACGAGATTCGCGACGCGTTCACGCGGATTCAGCGCGAGCTCGGCGACGTCGACGTATTGCTCTACAACGCGGCGATGCGTCCGTTCGGACGGCTCATGGACACCAAGCCGAGCACGTTCGAGAACACCTGGCGCGTGAACGCGTTCGGCGCGTTCTTGAGCGCGCAAGCGGTCGTGCCCGCGATGCTGGCCAAAGGCGACGGCGTCATCCTCTTCACCGGCGCCACCGCAGGCACGAAGCCGTTCGCGACCTCCGCCGCGTTCGGCCCCGCGAAGTTCGCGATGCGCGGCCTCGCGCAGGTAATGGCCCGCGACCTCGGCCCGCAGGGCATTCACGTCGCCTACGTGAACATCGACGGCGCGATCGACATGCCGTTCATCTGGAAGCTGCGGCCGAACCTCACGAAGGACGACATGCTGAATCCCGCGGCGATCGCCGAGAGCTACTGGCATCTTGCACATCAAGATCGCAGCGCGTGGACGCACGAGCTCGATGTGCGGCCGTTCAAGGAGGCCTTCTGACGCGTTACGGGTCGCGCGGGCGGAGGAGGCTTCGTCTAATGGTCGGGCGCGATGAAGCCGTGGGCGATCGCCTCGAATCCCACGAAGAAGTTCGGGTGCGTAAAGTCGGCGAACTGAAAGCAGACAGTGCTGGTGGACTTCACTACGAAGCCCGTCGGGAAATTGAAGGTTGCGGTCAACACGCCGCTCGCCGGCGCCACCTCGAAACGCGACGCGACGGGATTCCCATGCGCCGGAGTTCCGATCACGACCTCTAGTGTCCTGTTCCGGAAGTTCGTTGACAAAAGCGTGCCAAGGAATTGAGGATCTCGTCGGCCGTTTTGGTCCAGACGAAGGGTTTGGGATGTTGGTTGTTGAGACGCAGATAGTCTCGGATCGCGCCTTCCAGTTCGCG
>JACQEO010000078.1 GCA_016200545.1 Deltaproteobacteria bacterium
GGTCTGCAACCCTGAAGTCGGAAATGAAGTCAGAGCGCGCCATCTCGACCCACCGACCGCCCCACCCCGATGCGGCAGCTCCGCTACCGCGTACGGGATCGCTTTCGCCCTTGACCGGAGGGGGCCTTATAAGTGTTAGACCGAGACGCCCAGAACCATTTGTCAACTACTGGATTCATCCGCTTCCGGCTCAGGTGCGGGCTTTACCTTCAGGTCAGAGGTAAGGAGCTCCTCAAGTTCCATCATGAGGTGCCTGGCGTGACGACCGATGCGCCCTGGACCACGCCGCATCTCGCGGTGTGCGATGTATTCCAAGGGACGCATTAGGCGCCTGATCGCCGCGATCGTTTCGTCATCCGGCGTGCGCGCACGTGTGACACGGGCCAACTCCACGACGCTCATTAGCAACTCGTCCCACGCTGGGTGATCGAATTCGTGCCGTCGTTCACGGTCACTCGCGAGCCGACGTGTGAGCGCCAAGACCTCCTCGAGCAGGTCTCGTTCGGAGCGGCGGGCTTCATCGTCGCTTTCGTCGCTCCCTTCAAGTTCCCTTGCGACTTGCTCTTCGAGTTTCGGCCACCACATTTCGAAGACGCTATCCAAGACATCGGGTAGGAGAGCCGACTCTGCCAAGTCGCCGTTCATCATCTTGATGACCCGCTTCATCTCATCCTTTGAGAACTGGGCGGCCTGAAACTGGACCAGGGGACCCTTCACATCGGTAGGCTCCATCCCGCCGAACAAGAGTGGGCAGACCTTCGAGCGGTCCAAGTTCTTCGCGAGCGCCCCTGCTTCAAAGAGAAGCCATGGAGCCTCCTGATTCTCGGGCGTAATGACAAGGAGACCAACCCGACTCCCTTCGAGCTCCTTCGCGATCTCCGAGGACCAGCGCGATCCTTTCGCCACGTCATCCGGGCTGAAGTAGGGGCGCACGGCCTGAAGGACGCTTGGAAACCAGCGGCGCAGAACATCCGCTACGGCTCGACTCCGATCGCCGGACCAGCTGATGAAGACTTTCATCCGTTGCCTCCTGGCTCCATTGCGAGCGGTCTAACTACAATTAGACAGTTCCGTATAATCCCGCGGACATTGCGAGCGCTTGCAACGTATCACGACGGGCCGCCGCACACGGCAAGTACGGAAACGCGCCGCAGCTCCGCTGGCTTGCCGCGTCAGTCACCGCAACTCCGCACGCTGTTAGGCTGCGAGGAATTGCAGGATACTGACGGTGTGGAGAGGCCACCCGCATGGCGGCCGAAGTATAGAGGGCGATTTCTCGGCGCTACAAGGTGACGGTTACTAGTTTATTGTCTCATTTCGGATCAGGCGCCCCGAGCCGCAGCGCCATCGCGTGCGCGTGTGCATCGAGCCCCTCGAGCTGGGCGAGGCGAACGACCGCGGGCCCGAGCCTTCGCAGCGCCTGCAGACTCGCGTCGATCACGCTCGAACGCTTGACGAAATCATAGACCCCAAGCGGCGACGAGAAGCGCGCGCTCCCACCCGTCGGAAGCACGTGATTCGGCCCCGCGAGATAGTCGCCGAACGGCTCCGGCGTGTGCTCCCCGAGAAAGATAGCGCCGGCGTGGCGCACGGACGGCAGCCAGCGCTCCGGACGCGCGACCGCGAGCTCGAGGTGCTCGGGCGCGATCCGGTTCGCAACCGCGATCGCCTCGGCGACGCTCGCGGTGACGATCGCCGTCCCGTGACGACGAAGCGCCCGCCGCGCAATCGCCCGCCGCGGGAGCGTCGCAAGCTGCATCGCGAGCTCCGCTTGCACGGCCCGTACCAGCGCCGCCGAAGGTGTCACGAGGATCGCCGCCGCCAGCGGATCATGCTCGGCCTGCGAGAGCAGATCGGCGGCGACCCATGCCGGCTTCGCGCGGCCGTCGGCGACGATCAGCACCTCGCTCGGGCCCGCGATCATGTCGATGTCGACGGTACCGAATACCAACCGCTTGGCAGTCGCGACGTAGACGTTGCCCGGCCCGCAGATCTTGTCGACGCGCCGCACGGAGCGCGTGCCGTAAGCGAGCGCGGCGATCGCCTGCGCACCGCCGACGCGAAAAAGGCGATCGATGCCGGCGATGTGCGCGGCGGCGAGAACGGCCGGCGGCACGCCGCCACGGCCGGCAGGAGTCACACCGATCACCTCGCCGACGCCGGCGACCTTCGCCGGAATGACGTTCATCAGCACTGACGACGGGTACGCCGCGGTGCCGCCGGGAATGTACACGCCGACGCGATCGAGCGCGCGCACCTGTTGTCCGAGCCGCACGCCGGTCGCGTCACGATAGCTCCACGACGCTTGGCGCTGGCGACGGTGGAAGTCGCGGATGCGACGCGCGGCGAGCTCGAGGTCGCGACGTACCGTTCGCGGCAGCGCGGCAGCGGCGTGCGCCATCGCCGCCTGCGGCACCTCGATCGTGCGCGCCGTGAGCGCGACGCCGTCGAAGCGACGGGTATAGGCAAAGAGCGCGGCGTCGCCGCGACGGCGGACGTCGTCGAGGATAGCGCGTACCGTGCGCTCGACAGCGCCGCTCACGCGCTCGCCGCGTGTCTCGAGGAGCGCGAGGCGACGCGCGAACGCGGCGCCGCGCCCCGCCACGACGGTGAGGAGTCCCGCCGCGGCCGGCACACGCCGCGCGCGTTTGGTGCTCACGCTCGCACCCGCTCGATGTCCGCCCCGAGCGTCGAGAGCTTCTCTTCGAGCCGCTCGTAGCCGCGATCGAGATGATAGACGCGCAGCACCTCGGTAGTGTTCTGCGCAGCCAGCCCCGCGAGTACGAGGCAAACGCTGGCGCGGAGATCGGTCGCCATCACCGGCGCGCCGGAGAGCGCGGCGACGCCGCGCACCGCGGCGGTCTTGCCGTCGACGCGGATGTCGGCGCCCATGCGCACCAGCTCCTGCACGTGCATGAAGCGGTTCTCGAAGATGGTCTCGGTGATGACGCTCTGGCCCTTGCCGAGTGCCATGAGCGCCATGAACTGCGCTTGGAGATCGGTCGGGAAGCCGGGATACGGCGAGGTACGGATGTCGGCGGCGGCGAGCAGGGCGGCGCCGCGCACGGTGATGCCATCGGCGCGCGCCTCGACGGCGACGCCCGCCTCCTCGAGCTTGGCGACGAGCGCGTCGAGGTGGTCGGCGCGCGCGCGCGCGACGTGCACCTCGCCGCCGGTGATCGCACCCGCGAGCAGCAGGGTGCCGGCTTCGATGCGATCGGGAATGACCTCGTGGTCGAAGCCGCCGAGCTCGCGGACGCCGTCGATGCGGATCACCGAGGTGCCGGCGCCGCTGATCTTCGCGCCCATCTTGCAAAGCGCCGCGGCGAGGTCGTCGATCTCGGGCTCGCGCGCGGCGTTCTCGATGAGCGTCGTGCCATCGGCGAGCGTCGCCGCCATCATGAGGTTTTCGGTGGCGCCGACCGACGGGAAGTCGAGCGCGATGCGCGCGCCGCGCAGACGCGACGCCTCGGCCTCGACGTAGCCGTGCGTCTGGCGGATGCGTGCGCCCAGGCGTTCGAACCCGGCGAGGTGGATGTCGACGGGACGGCTGCCGATCGCGCAGCCGCCGGGCGTCGAGACGCGCGCGTGGCCGGTGCGTGCGACCAGCGGCCCGAGCGCGAGAAACGACGCGCGCATGGTGCGCACGAGCTCGTAGGGCGCCTCGCTCGAGGTGAGCGTCCGCGCCTCGACGACGATCGTCGCGAACTCGCCGTCGCCGACGAGCACGCCGAGGCCTTCGAGCAGCCGGAGCGTGGTGGTGATGTCGGCGACGCGCGGCAGGCCGTGGATCGTGCACCGCTCGCGGGTGAGGAGCGAGGCGAAGAGGAGCGGCAACCCCGCGTTCTTCGAGCCGCTCACCGTCACGGTGCCGCGGAGCGCCCGGCCGCCGCGAATCACGATCTTCTGCATCGTCCCCACCTCATACCGCCACCTCCGCGAGCGCCGGCGCGGCGGCGGTCGCGACGACGACGCGCGCCACGCCCGCGAGATCCGCGTGCCACGCGACATTCTCGAGCCCGGCGGCGACGAGGATCGCCGCCACGGCCTCCGCTTGCCCCGCGCCCACCTCGACGAGGAGCCGCCCGCCCGGCGTCAGCTGCGCGACGGCACCGGGAACGAAAGCGCGATAGGCCACGAGTCCGTCGGCGCCGCCGTCGAGTGCGAGCGCCGGCTCGGCGCGCACTTCGGCGGCGAGCGTCGCGAGCTCGGCCGTCGGCACGTACGGCGGGTTGCTGACGATGACGTCGAAGCGCGCCGCCGGATCGAGCGCCGACGTCCACGAGCCGACGACGACTGTCACACGGTCGGCGACGCCGGCCTCGCGCGCGTTGGCGGCGGCAACGGTGACGGCGGCGGGTGAGACGTCGACCGCCGTCACGATCGCCTGCGGCAGCGCACGCGCGAGCGCGATCGCGAGCGCGCCACTGCCGGTGCCGAGGTCGAGGATACGGAGCGGCGGCCGCGCGCCGCCGTCGGCGTCGCTCACGTCGGCGACGGCGACGAGCGCGAGCACACGCTCCACCAGGAGCTCGGTCTCCGGCCGCGGAATCAAGACGTCGGGAGTCACCGCGAGCGCAATCGACCAGAACTCGCGCCTGCCGGTGAGGTACGCGACCGGCTCGCCGCCAGCGCGCCGGCGCACGAGCTCGCGGTAGGCGTCGATCTCGCGCGGCGCGAGCGGCTGGTCGAAACGGAGATACACACCGACGCGATCGATCGCGAGCACCGACGCCAGCAACACCTCGGCGTCGAGGCGCGCGTTCGCGACGCCGCGCGCGGCGAGAAAGTCGGCGGCGCGCTGCAGGTACGCGAGCGTCGTCCGCGGCTCCGTTGCGCTGCTCATCTCAATGCGCCGCCTTCAGGAGCTCGGCCTGGTAGTGGGTGACGAGGGCGTCGATCACCGCGTCGAGCTCGCCCTCGAGGACGCGGTCGAGCGAGTGCAGGGTGAGGTTGATGCGGTGGTCGGTCAGCCGGCTCTGTGGAAAGTTGTAGGTCCGAATGCGCTCGGAGCGGTCGCCGGTGCCGACCATGCTGCGGCGATTCGCCGCGATCTCGCTCTGCTGCGCCTCGACGGCGCGTTCGAGGAGCCGCGCGCGCAGGATCTTCAGCGCCTTCGCCTTGTTCTTGTGCTGCGACTTCTCGTCCTGGCAGGTGACGACGAGGTTCGTCGGCAGGTGCGTTACGCGCACCGCGGAGTCGGTGGTGTTGACGCTCTGCCCGCCCGGCCCCGACGAGCGGAAGACGTCGATCTTCAGATCCTTGTCGTCGATCGCGACGTCGACCTCGTCAGCTTCCGGCAGGACCGCCACCGTCACCGCCGAGGTGTGGATCCGTCCCGAGCCCTCGGTCTCGGGGACGCGCTGCACGCGGTGCACGCCGCCCTCGAACTTGAGCCGGCTGAACGCGCCCTGCCCTTCGATCGAGGCGATGACCTCCTTGAAGCCGCCGAGGCCCGTCGCGCTCGAGGTCAAGATGTCGACGCGCCAGCGTCGCATCTCGGCGTAGCGGCAGTACATGCGAAAAAGTTCCGCCGCGAAGAGGCTCGCCTCGTCACCGCCGGTGCCGGCGCGGATCTCGAGCAGCACGTTGCGCTCGTCGTTCGGATCGCGCGGCAGGAGGAGCTGCCTCAGACGCTCCTCGAGTGTCTCGTTGCGGGCGCGGAGCCCCGGCAGTTCTTCTTGCGCAAGCGCGCGCATCGCCTCGTCGGCGTCTTGGAGGAGCGACTTGCTGCCCTCGATCTGCCCCTGCACGTCCTTCCACTCCCGGAAGGTGCGCACGATCACCTCGATGCCGGAGCGCTCCTTGGCGAGCTTCGTGAACTCCTTGCGGTTCGCGATCACGTCCGGGGCGACGAGCAGATCTTCCAGCTCGACGTAGCGCCGCTCGACCGCATCAAGCTTGTCGTACATTAGGACGTCGCCCCCGTGCGGCGCGCGCTACGCGCGCGTCCTCCGATGGGCGTCGGCGCGCGAAGTGAATTCGCGCGCCCCCCGGTCGGCCGATCACGAGCGACGGGCGTGGCGTTACTGCTTGGTCGCGGTGGTGGGAGTGCTGCCGTACTTGCGACGGAAGCGCTCGACGCGCCCGGCGGTGTCCACGAGCTTTTGCTTGCCCGTATAGAAGGGATGGCAGGCGGAGCAGATCTCGACGTGGAGACCCGCGACCGTCGAGCGCGTCTCGATAATGTTGCCGCACGCACAGGTGATCTTCTCCGGCTTGTAGGCCGGGTGAATGCCTTCCTTCATGACTGCCGCTCCTTCGTGGTGGAAGGAGGAACGTATATCAACGCCGTCCCGCGGCTTCAACTACCGCCGCCGGCGTCACGGCGTCCGCAGACGCTCGTCGGCGATCAAGCGTACGAGGTCGAGGGCGCTGATCACGCCGCGGACGCGGTGCCCCTCGGTCACCAGCACGCGGTGCAGGTGGCGGGCGAGGAGGAGGCGGGCGACCTCGGTGATCGGCGCATCGGGCGTGACGGTCACAACCTCGGTCACCATGATGTCGTGGACGGTGCGCGCCGCGAGCGCGGGCGCGAGGCTCGCGAGCGAGGCGACGAGCGCCGGCTCGCTCGCCGGAGCGAACTCCGGCGGGTCGACGGCCTCGGCGGCGAGGCCGGCGAGCGAGCGCTCGAGGCTGCCGGCGCGGACGAGGTCGGAGCGCGACACGTGGCCGACGAGCTCACCCGCGGCGATGACCGGCACTCCGCTGATGCGCTCGCGGATGAGGAAGTCGGCGAGGTCGATGAGCGAGAGCGTCGGCGCGACGGCGAGGACGTCCGTCTGCATGATGTCGCGGGCACGGAGAGGCATCGACCGCACGCATAGCAGGCGGCCACGGGACGAACCAAGCGTCGCGTGGCCCGGGAGTAGTGGCCCAATTTAGCTGACCCAACGGTAGCGGCCGGGTTTGGTGACCGCTACACGGCCTGCTTCCAGTGATTCGCTGAGAGCGCGAAGAGCTGGCGACGCGCTTTGGCCTTCCGCAGTCGTCCACTGAGAGCGAGCAGTGCGTCGCGCGTCGCCACGTTTCCGGCGGCGATGCTCGTGACCGCGCGGACGAGACGATCGCTCGTCTCGCCGAAGCTCTCCAGGCGTCCGTTCTCGACGCGTGAAAGATGCGTTCGGTCGACGCCGAGGAGCGCTGCGAACTCCCCAGCCGGAAAGCCCGAATGCTTCCGCAGAAACAGCACCTCACGTCCCGTGAGGAGCGTCGGCTTCGCGACGAGCGCAGCCGCGATCACGCGGTGGAGTTCGCCAAGACGCGGGATCTCCGTCATCGTCTTTCCGCAGTCGGTGCACGTCCAGAGCGTGATCCCACTCAAGAGGACGTGCGGCAATCCCGACGTCACGTACCGATACGGCCGCCCCGGTGTCGTCACCTGCGCCCTCATCGTACCCTCGCAATGGGGACATTCCATGCTGCCTCCTCCTTTCATCGGCGCTGCGTTCCTCGATGGCGCCGCATGATCGTGATCAGAATCAGTTTCCCCGTGATCTGGACGATGAGCCGGATCGGCCGCTCTTCGACATCTGGCCCGTCGACCGCGTAGCGCCACCGGCGGCGCGCCTTGCGCGTCGCGGTGATGCGCCCGCGCCGGATCACGTTTGCCACGTCGGTCATGTCAATGCCGCGCTCAACTGCGCGCTCCATCATGTGGTCCGAGAAGATCACGGCGCCGTCCATCCAAAGCTGCCGAATACGTGCGATTGCGTTCCGCGCCGAAAGCGGGCGGCCAGTAAAGCGAGAGACTGACCTCATCGCGTATGTGATCTAATGTCACATCGCCGCGTTGGCATCAAGAGGGCACGAAACTGCACCGCATCCGACTCGACGGCCGCGGACCGAGCTCACCGGCGCCGCGTCGGACTCAGCCGCCGCTGCGGACGCGCGCGACCGCGGCCTTCCAGCCGTCGTAGAGCGCGGCGCGGCGCTCAGCGGGCATCTTCGGCGTGAAGACGCGATCGACGGCACGCACGCGCTCGAGCTCGGATTGCGTCCACAGGCCGACGCCGAGGCCGGCGAGCATCGCGGCGCCGAGGGCGGTGGTCTCGACGACCTTGGGGCGGTCGACCGTCGTCGCCAAGATGTCCGCCTGGAACTGCATCAGGAAATCGTTGGCGGCGGCGCCGCCGTCGACGCGCAGGACGCGGATCGGCCGTCCCGCCTCCGACGCCATGGTGTCGACGACGTCGCGCGTTTGGTAGGCGAGCGCCTCGAGCGCGGCGCGCGTGACGTGGGCGCGCGTCACGCCGCGCGTGAGGCCGAGGATGGCGCCGCGGGCCTCCGGGTCCCAGTACGGCGCACCGAGACCGACGAAGGCGGGGACGAGGTAGACGCCGAGCGTCGAGTCGACGCTGCGCGCGAGACGCTCGCTCTCGGCGGCTTTGCGCAGGATCTCGAGACCGTCGCGCAGCCACTGGATGGCGGCGCCGGCGATGAAGACCGAGCCCTCGAGCGCGTAGGTCGGCGTACCGCCGGCGCCGCAGGCGATGGTGGTGAGCAGACCGCGCGTGCTCGCCACCGGCTCGGCGCCGGTCTGCATGAGGACGAAGCAGCCCGTCCCGTAGGTATTCTTCACCGTCCCGGGCTCGAAGCACGCTTGTCCGAAGAGGGCAGCCTGCTGATCGCCGGCGACGCCGGCGATCGGCACCGCGGCGCCGAAGAGCGCCGGCTCGCTCTCGGCGATCACGCCGCTCGACGGCCGCACCTCCGGCAGCATACCCGCCGGCACACCGAGGAGGCGCAGCAGCTCGCCGTCCCAGGCGTGAGCGTGGATGTCGTAGAGCAATGTCCGCGACGCGTTCGTCGGATCGGTGGCGTGCACGCGTCCGCCGGTGAGCTTCCAGATGAGCCACGCGTCGATGGTGCCGAAGACGAGATCGTCGTGCTCGGCGCGCGCGCGCGCGTTCCGCACGTGATCGAGGATCCACGCCACCTTCGTGCCGGAGAAGTACGGATCGAGGACGAGGCCGGTCTTGGCGCGCACGGCGGACTCGTGGCCGGCGGCCTTGAGCTCGGCACAGCGGTCGGCGGTGCGCCGATCCTGCCAGACGATGGCACGGCCGACCGGCGCGCCCGTCCGCCGATCCCATACGATCGTCGTCTCGCGCTGGTTGGTGATGCCGAGCGCCGCGACCGCGGCGCCGCCGATGCCGGCGCGCCGCAGCGCTTGGCGCGCGACGCGCAAGGTGACGCGCCAGATCTCGTCGGCGTCGTGCTCCACCCAGCCGGGTTTCGGGTAGTGCTGATGGAACTCCGAGTAGCCGCGGCCGACGATCCGACCGCGGCGGTCGAAGACGAGCACGGTCGAGCCGGTCGTGCCCTGATCGATCGCCATCACGTGCGAGCGTTTGGTCGCCATCGGTCTCCTCCGTCAACGCGGCGTGAGCGCGAAGATCGCGAGCACCAGCGCCTCGTTCACCTCGCCGATCCCTCCGAGCAGGTCGCCGGTGATGCCGCCGAGTCGCGCGTGCGCGAGGATGCGGCAGCCGATCGTCGTGAACGCGACGACGAGGATCGCCACCAGGCCGCGCGCGCCGCTGTTCGCCAGCATGATCCACAGCGCCCCCACGGTCGCGACGCCGAACTCGCGGAACGTGGTCGAGCGCACCATCGCGTGTCCGAGGCCGTCGGGGCGCGCCGGCCGCGATCCGAACCCGAGCACGACCATCGACCAGCGCGCCAGCATCGGCGCGTAGAGTAGCGCCGCCGTGCGCGTCGTCGCCGCCGGCAACGCGTCGAGGCTGCGCAGCTTCAAGGCCAGCACGAGCACGACGGCGGCGGCGCCGAAGGCACCGATCGCGCCCTCGCGCATGATCGCGAGCGCGCGGCCGCGGTCGCCGACGAAGAGGCCGTCGGTGGCGTCGGCGAGGCCGTCGAGGTGGAGGCCGCCGGTCAGCACCGCCAGCACCGCGACGAGGAGCACGTCGCGGATCGCGAGCGGCACGATCGGCGCCGTCACGCGATCGACGAGCACGAGCGCGCCGCCGAGCGCGAGGCCGACGAGCGGAAAGAAGAGCGCGCTCTCGCCGACCGCAACCGTCCTGCCGCGGACGGGGACGATGGTGAGAAAGCGCGTCGCGGTCGCGAGCTGCGCCAGCAGCGCCGCCGGCTTGTTCGCGGCACGGCGTCGCGCTCGCGCCGCCGCGTCGGGGTCCATGTCCCTGGCGTTCGTCGGATCGACCACAACGGCCTCAGCGCTCGACGGGTCCATCCGCTCCGGCGTCGCGGCGCCCGGCGACGCCGGCCGACTCGAAGGTCGCCATCTCGTCGAGGACGCGTAGGCTGGTCTCGACGAGCGCGATGCCGAGGCACGCGCCGGTGCCCTCGCCGAGCCGCATCTCGAGATCGAGGAGCGGGCGCGCGTCGAGGGCGGCGAGGATCGCCGCGTGCCCGGGCTCGGGCGAGCGGTGCGCGAAGATACAGTACGGCCGCGCCGCAGGCGCGAGGCGGAGCGCGACGAGCGCGCCGGCGCCGGCGATGAAGCCGTCGACGACGACGAGGCAGCCGGCGGCGGCGGCGCCGAGGCACGCACCGGCGATCGCCGCGATCTCGAGGCCGCCGACCGCGGCGAGGACGTCGAGCGGGCGCGTCGCGTCGAGGTCGTGGCGCGCCAGCACCGCCGTCACCACCTCCTGCTTGCGCGCGACACCGGCGGCATCGAGACCGGTGCCCGGCCCGACGACGCTCGCGACCGGCACGCGCAAGAGCGCCGCCGTGATCGCCGCCGCCGCCGTCGTGTTGCCGATCCCCATCTCACCGAGCGCGATCATGACGACACCGCGCGCCGCCTCGCGCTCGGCGATCGCGATCCCGACCTCGAGCGCGCGTCGCGCTTCCGCCGCCGTCATCGCCGGCTCGCGCAGCATGTTGCGTGTGCCGCGGGCGACGCGCGCCGCGACGACACCCGCCGGCGGCGGCGCCGCCGTCGCGACGCCGACGTCGACGACGACGACGTCGATCCCGTGCTGGCGCGCGATGACGTTCACCGCGGCGCCGCCGGCAGCGAAGTTGGCGACCATCTGCGCCGTCACCTCCGGCGGATACGCGCTCACCCCCTCGGCGGCGACGCCGTGATCACCGGCGAAGACGAGGACGCTCTTCGTGCCGCGGCGGTCGCCGAGCACGGTGGCGGCGGTCGCGGCGAGCTCCTCGAGACGTCCGAGGCTGCGGCGCGGTTTCGTCAGCGCGTCGAGTCGCGTCCAGGCCGCGGCGCGGCGCCGCTCATCGAGCGGCGCGATCGCGGCGAGTGTGGCGTCGAGGTTCCGCGTGGGCGTCGGCACGGCAGGCGCGATCCTTTAGCAGCTCGCGAGCCGAGCGGCCACCGCGCAGTCGACTATGGCAAACACTCGAGGAACATCAGAAACTGGCTCACCCGACAAGTTAGACCGGGACAGCACGCGATCGGGGAGCCAAGACAGAAGTCTCCGCTCGAAAGGCACACCGCGGGGTCGGGCTCGTCGCCCACGAGGTTGGAGAAGAGCGTGTCGACGTGGATTTCGACGGTCGCCGCTTCGCCGGTCACGGCGCATCCGTTCTTCGTCCTCGCCTCCACCTTCGCAAACGCGTCGGCGAATTTCGCTCGGCCTTGGCGAGACAGGTCGAATCGATCTGGACGCTTTTTTTCATGGCGTTCGTGTAGCATTTCAGCTTGCTAGCGAGCTTCTTCGTCGCGGCATTGAGCTTGGTGACCTTGCACTTCGTCTGCGGACTCGACGCGACGGTGGGCGGGACGAAGGTGAGCACGAGCGCGAACGCGGCAGCGAGGGCGAGGGTCGAGCACAACATCCGGAGTTCCTCCTTCGTGATCGACGTTCCCCCTTCTACCCCCTAATGGGGCGGATTGCGCCCCCGCGAGCGCGTCCCTATCATCCGTCGCGCGATGCGGTGGCGGGCGGATCCGCGTGAAATCCTGGCCGAGGCGGCGGCCGAGCTCGCCGCCCTCGGCGGCGACGCGGTCAACACGCTCGTCGTCTACGGCAGCGCCGCCGGCGCCGGCTTTCGTCCCGAACACTCCGATGTGAACCTCGCCGTCGTCCTCGAGCCGCTCGAGTTCGCCCACCTGCAGCGCATTGCGCAGTGGTGGACACGCTGGCGGCGCCATCGCGTCGCTGCGCCGCTCGTGCTCTCGCTGACCGAGCTCGCGCGCTCGCGCGACATCTTCCCGCTCGAGCTACTCGACATCCAAGCCCGGCACCGCACGCTCGCCGGCGCCGAGCTCTTCGCCGACCTCGTCGTCGACCCCGAGGCGGTGCGCGCCGAGTGCGAGCGCGAGGCGAAGGGCAAGCTGCTGCGGTTGCGCGCGCTCTATCTCGAGCTCGCCGGCTCGACGCGCGAGCTGCACGCGCTCATGCTCGACTCGCGGAAGACCTTCTTGCACGTCATGCGCGGGCTGCTCCACCTGCGCGGCGAGCCGTGGAGCGGCCACGGGGCGGAGGTCGTCCGCGCCTTCGAGCGACACTTCGCCTGCGCCCTGCCCGTCTTGGCGGCGCTCGAAGAGCACGAGCCCGCGGGCCCGGTCACGGCACGCTTCGCCGCCTACCTCGACGAGATCGAGCTGCTGGCGACGGTCGCCGACCGCGAGGCGTCGGCGCCGGCATGAGCTTGCGGCGCATCGCAGTCGCGCGGCTGCTGCGACTCACGGCGGCGTCGGGGGAGCTCCTGCAACTCACGGCGGCGGCGCTGCTGATCGCGAGCTCTGCGTTCGCCGCGCCGGTGCCGGTGCCGACGCCGCTCGGCTTCGTCTCGGACTATGCGCACGTGATCGATGCCGCGACCGCGGCGGCGCTCACCGGACGCATCGAGGAGCTGAAACGCAAGACCGGCGCGGAGATCGCCGTCGTCACCGTTACGACGACGAAGCCGGAGGCCACCTTCGACTACGCCATGCGGCTCGCCGAGGCGTGGAAGCCCGGCGCCGCCGGCAAGGACAACGGCGTCGTCTTTCTCACCGCGGTCGCCGACCACGACCTCTTCATCCTCACGGGCTATGGCATCGGGGGCGTGCTGCCCGACGGCCTCGTCGGCGAGATCCGCGATCGCGAGATCGTGCCGCGCTTTCGTGCCGGTGACGTCGCCGGCGGTATCCGTGCCGGCGTCGAGCGCATGGCCGCGATCATCGCGCGCGAGTACGGCGTCACGCTCTCGGGCGCACCGCCCGCCCCCGACGGGCGGCGCGAGCCGACGGGAATATCGATCAGCCCCGGGCTGTTGCTGCTCTTGCTTCTCCTGTTCTTCATCGTCCTACCCATGCTGACGTCGGGAATCGGCGGGCGGCGACGCGGCGGCTTGTGGATGCTGCCGATGTGGGGCGGCGGTTTCGGAGGGGGCGGCTTCGGTGGTCCGGGCGGCGGCTTCGGAGGCTTCGGCGGCGGCGGTTTCGGCGGCGGCGGCGCCGGCGGTAAATGGTGACGGCAACGCCGAGGAGGCGATCATGAGAGCTTCGCGACGGCTGACGATCGGATTGGCGCTGCTGTCCACGGCGCTCGCGGGCTGCGGCTACAACCGCCTGGTGAGCCTGCACGAGGCGATCGACGGCGCCTGGGCGCAGGTCGAGGTGCAGCTGCAACGGCGGAACGATCTCGTCCCCAACCTCGTCGAGGTGACGAAAGGCTACGCCAAGCACGAGCGCGAGATCTTCGAGGCGGTCGCGAACGCGCGCGCCCGCATGCTCGCCGCCGGCGGCTCGCGCGACCAGACGATCGCGGCGGCGCAGGACATGTCGTCGGCGCTGTCGCGCCTGCTCGCGCTCTCGGAGCGCTACCCCGACTTGAAAGCCGACCAGCAGTTCGCGCGTCTCTCCGACGAGCTCGCCGGCACCGAGAATCGCATCGCGACCGAACGCCGGCGCTACAACGACACCGTCCGCGAGTACAATACGCTCGTGCGGAGCTTCCCGACGATGCTGATCGCGCGCGCGACTGGCTTCACGCCGCAGAAATACTTCGAGGCGCCCGAGGCGGCGCAGCAGGTGCCGGCGGTGAAGTTCGAGTGATCCACGCGACCACATGCGCATCCTGATCGCGGGCACGGGTGCGGTCGGCGGCTACTTCGGCGCCCGCCTCGCGGACGCCGGGCACGACGTCGTCTTCTTCGCCCGCGGCCGCAACCTCGCGGCGCTCCGCGAGGGCGGGCTCACGGTGGGGAGCGTCGACGGCGACCTCCGCCTGCCGCGCGTCGCCGCGACCGACGCGCTCGCCGGTACAGCACCCGTCGAGCTCGCGCTCGTCACCGTCAAGTCCTACGACACCGCGGCGACCGCCGCCGCGATCGCACCCGTGGTGACACCCGAGACGATCGTCCTCTCGCTGCAAAACGGCATCGAGAACGAGAGCCTCCTCGCCTCCGCGCTCGGGCTGCCGCCGCTCCTCGGCGCGATGACGCAGATCGGCGCCGAGCTCACCGCCCCCGGTGTCGTCCGCCACGTCGCCCAGGGGACGATCTACTTCGGCGAGCTGACCGGCCACGAGAGCCCACGCACGCGCACCCTCGTCGAGCTCTTCACGGCGGCGGCCATCCGTCACCGCTGCTCGCGGCAGATCCTCCTCATGCTGTGGGACAAGCTCTCGTGGAACGCCGCCTTCAACGCCGTGACCGCGCTCACGCGCACGACGAGCGGCGCGGCCGCGCGCCTACCGGCGACGGCGCGGCTGCTGCGCGCGGCGATGCTCGAGGTCATCGCCGTGGCGCGCGCGCAAGGCATTCTGCTCGACCCGGCGCGCGTCGACGGCGTCGTCGCCTACGCTGGCGAGCACCTGGGGGAGCTTCGCACGTCGATGCTCCAGGACGTCGAGCGCGGCGGGCGTCTCGAGCACGACGCCATCAACGGCGCGGTGGTGCGCATCGGCGAGGCGGTCGGCGTGCCGACGCCGCTGAACGCGACGCTTGTCGCGTTGCTCTCCGCGCTCGACCTCGCGCGCACGCACCCAGGCGGCGACGTCGTGGTGATCGAATAGGAGACCTCGAACCGATACGGCAAAATTGACCTCAAGGCTTCACCGTCACGTCGACGACAATCGGGGCCCCGAAGGTTTTGTCGGCCTTTTTCGCGCCGCATCCCTTGTCGAGGAGCTTGCCGTTAGGGAAAGGGTCGACGACACCCGGCGGAGTCACCTGGCGCGGGCAGATGTCGTCCGCGGGGTCGGCGTCGCCGCTACCGAGCGCGCCGTGCTTCACTCTCGCGTGCAGCGAGTAGTCGGCGTGGCCGGGGCTCTTCGTCGTACTCTTCAGCGGATCGTTGGCACAGGAGAACGTAACGTCGAAAAGCACGGCGAGCTTCTGCTTCGTCTTGAGCGTGATCGGCGGTATCTTCTGCGGCTTCCCGGCGACGAAGACGGGCACCGGCGCCGCGCACGCTCCCACCGAGTCGAGCGCCAGGCTCACCAAGTTTCCGAGCACCGCCGCGTCCGGAATCGTTTCCGCGTGCGGGCTGCGGTTTTGAATCTCCACCTTGACCTGCTTCGTTTGCACCGGCTTCTTGCCGCTCAGGCCGATCACCTTCGGCGCCGTGATCTTCGTCACCGCGAGGTCGTTCGAGCCGCAGTCCGTCGCCGTCGTCACGGTGTCGGGAGTCGCCGGCGCGTCCTCGACGTTGCCCGTCGCGTCGGTCGCGACGCTGTAGAACGCGTAGGTTTTGCCCAATTGCCCGGCGAACGTCGCGGACGTGTCCTCGGTGTCGACGAGCCACGGGCTGAAGGCACCGCCGTCTTCGGACACGAAGATCGTGTAGCGCGCGATCCCCGAACCCACGTCGCTCCCCGCCCATTCCACGAGGATCTGCAGGCACTGCACCGGATCGAGCGCCGCGACCTGGCTCTCGGGCGCCGCGTCGTCGAGGGTGTTCAGCCACTGCGGGGTGTCGATCGGCGCGTTGGTGTCGAACACCACCGTCGCCTGGTTCTGGATCTCGGTACCGGTCGCGAGCCCCGCCTTCGCCTTGACGGTGTAGACGACGCTGCCCTCGCCCTCGGGAGGGCTCGCGTTCGGCGGGAGAAAGCCCACGAGCGGGTCCGCCGGAGGACTCTGCGTGTCCGGGTCGAGGGTGAGGAAATGCCAGGTGACGACGCCGGTGTCGGCGTCGAGGCCGGCCTGGATACGCACCAGGAGGTTCTGCGCCGGACGGAGATCGACGTCGGTGACGAACGCGCTCAGTCCGGGCGGCGGGAAAATCTGATGATCGCCGAACGCGATCGGTCCGAGGCTGAACGTCGAGAGATCGAGGTTCGTCGTGTCGAGCGGATCGGTGACGACGACCTCGCGCGCCGCCGCGGTCGCGGACGCGAGATTCTCGAACACCACCTGATAGCGGAGCGGCTCCTCGCCCGAGACAAAGTGCGCCGCGCCGGCGCCGACGGCGCCGAACTTGTCGTTCGGATCGACGCTGCCACCACCGAGGATGGGGAAGCCGTTGCCGCACTTGGTCGGGTCCTTCTGCGCCGCGCACTTCGGCGGCACGCAGATCGCGCCGCCCTTCGTGGAAACGACCTTCCAGCCCATGTCGCTGCACTCGGCGCGCGAGCCGCCGCCGCCGAGCGCCTGGGCGGCGTCGGGATAGAGCAGCGACGACACGATCGCACGCGCGATCGCGGTGAGCCGTGGCGCGAGCGGCGTCGCGGCGGCGCCCTGCTGGACGGCACCGAACTCCGCCAGATCGATGACGAGCTGCGCTAGGCTGTACACCTGCGGGCGTGTCGCCAGATCGGTCACCAACGCGGTGCGGCCGAGCGCGACCACGTCCTCGAGCTGCTTCGTCGCGTACTGGGTGAGAGCCGGCACGAGGGTATCGGAGACGTCGACGAGGAGCACGCGCTGCGCATAGCCGCGCGCCCCCGCGACCAGGTCGGCGACGACCTGGGAATCGAGCTGCGGCTGAAAATACGGTGGGTCGACCGGCACGCGGATCTCGAAGCTCTGGCCGTGCGTTCCGACCGGCGCCGTCAAAGTCAGCTGGAGCGCGCCCGCGAATCCGGTGGGCACGAGCGGCAGCACGAGCGGCACGGTCGCGAAATCGCCGGCGCCGCCCGGCTGCACGTCGACCGGCACCTGCGTCCAGTCGGTCGGCACCTGGCCCAGCTCCGCGGGCGGCGCGGTCACGGGAAAGAGAAGACTCAGAATGAAGTCGGAAGGCACCGCGAGCGCGAGCGGCACCGCCAACGCGTCGGCGTTGCCGCGATTGCCGAAGAGAATCGTGTACCGCCCCGGCTGCCCGAGCCGGAGCGTGGCGTTGCCGAGAACGTCCACCCACACCTGCGGTCGCGGCTCCTCGATCGTGAAGGGGCGGCTCGCCGAGGACTGGTCGGGGTTCGTCACCACAAGATCCCAGGCTCCCGTGGTCGCACCGGTGAGATCGAACGTCGTCGCGATCACCGAGCCCTCCTCGCCGACCGCGACCGGGCTGCCGACGATGTCGGACTCGCCCGAACGGGTGAGCTTCACCGTCGCGTCATCTGCGAAGCCGCTGCCGTAGACGAACGTGACGAGCGGCGCGCCTGTACCGCCGTGACTCGGTGCGGAGCCGGAGATCGTGAACCCGCCCTCGAACTCGAAGGCACCGATGTCGCATGCGCTGCCCTTCGGCCGGAGGACGCCGCGCTGGTCGGCGGGCCGGCACGCATTCGTGCCGCTCCCGGGCGCCGCCGGATTGCCGGCGTCGATCGCCGGGCTGCTCGCGAGCAGCGCGCGCGTCTCGGTCGGCCCGCCGTTGTCGCCGAGCGCGCCGAGCTTCGCGTCCTTGCCGGTCACGTTGCCGGTGAGGTCGCCGGTGATGCCGCAGCCCTGGGTGCTCTGAATCAGATTGTAACCGGCCGAGGTCACGGTTCCCGAGCAGTCCGGGTTCTGTGAGAAGTCGGAGACGTTGCCGGCGATGATGGTGTTGGCGACGGTCCCGGCGAAACCCCCGACGGCCCCGCCCTCGATGCCGCCGCCCGTCGCGTTGTGAGCGTTCACGATCCCGTGCGCCGTGTTGCCGGCGATCGTGCAGTTGAGCAGACTGAGCGATGCGCCCGCATCCTCGATGCCGCCACCCGACGCCGCCTGGTTACCGGTGAACGTGGAGTTGCGGATCGTAATCCCGCTGCCGCCGTAGCCGTCACCGGAGCTGTAAATCCCCCCGCCTTCGCTGCCGAGCGCGAAGTTGCCGCTGAGCGTACTGTCGGTGATCGTCAACGTGCCACGGTTGCGCTCGATGCCGCCGCCGTTGCCCGCAGTGGCGACGTTGTCCTCGATGCTGCTCCTGGTGACGACGATCGTCGGTTTGCCGCTGATGTCGAAGAAGCCGGTCCACATCCCGCCGCCGTCGTGCGCGACATTGCCGCTGATCGTGCTGTCGCTGACGGTCAGCACGGCGCCATCCCCCACGACGATCCCGCCGCCGAACTGGGCGGCCGTGTTGCCGCTGACGGTGCTATTGAGGACGGTCAACGTTCCGCCCTCTTGGCTGATGCCGCCGCCGTGCGCCGTGGCGCTGTTGCCGGTCACGATGCTGTCGGAGATCGTGAGGAAGGTGGCGTGGTTGCGGATGCCGGCGCCGCTGTGGTCGGCGTACGCGTCCATGTGGCCGTTTCGGATCGTCACCCCGCTGATCGCCGCGGTGATCCCCTTCGACGGAAAGCGCTCCGACGGATCGACGTCGAGCACGCGGTTGATGCCCGTGCACGTCGTCGCCGGCGACACCGGGGCGCAGGCCTGAATGATCGTGGTCGCGGCGCCCGCGCCCGAGAGCGTCAGGTCGTCGGTGACGTCGAGGTCGCCGTTGGCGTTCGAGCCCTCGAAGTCCGTGGAGGGAATCGTGAGCGTGTAGGTGCCGGCGGGTACGGTGACGGTGTCGGCACCGGGGAGCGCGTTGGCGGCGCTGATCGCGCCGCGCAAGCTGCAGTCGTTCGGGGTGGCGTCGTCGCATGCGGTGAGCCCGGCGTCGTCGACGGTGGTGTCGACGGTGAAGATTTTCGCTTGCGCCGGGCAGGCGCCGGCGAGGACGGCACAAATGGTCAGGGCAACGAGGGGTTTCACAGGTTCCCTCCTGGTGAGTGCGCTCGAGAGGAGCGTGCGCCGGGTCGTTCGATTGGTCGAGAATGCTCCGCCGATCCGACGATTAGGTCAACGGCAATCGGCGAGCTCTGCGCCGTCGACAAGCCCTACCATGCCGGCGAGCCCTACCCTGTCGAGAGTCTCGCCGTTGATCGCAACCTCGGCGCCCTTCCGACATCGGTGTAACATTGTTTTGCTCCGGCCAGTCTGCGGCGGGTGATCGCCAAAGAGAGCTCCCACAAACGCTCAGGGCTTTACGAATGCCAGGACGAAGCGGTCGGTCGTGCCGCGGCGCGCGCCGGCCGCCGACGGGGAGGCGCTCCAATCGCGTGTGTCCTCGGGGTTGCGGAGAAACGCCGCCTCTCTGGCGAGCCGAAACCCGGCGCGGGAGACCTCGTCGCGCACGACGTGCTCCTCGATGCGGTGCAGCGTCTGCGTCTCGCGCGCATCGCTCCCGGGTGTGCCGCTGTGGTCGACGATCACGAACGTGCCGCCGGGCTTGAGAGCGCGGAAGACGGCGCGGCTCATGGCGTCGCGGTCGACGCCCATCCAGACGGTGTCGTGGTAGAAGAGCACCATCACGACGGCGTCCAGGTCATGCACCTCGGGGGGCAGCGGATCGTCGAACGGCCGGTCGACGCGCACGACGTTCCGCGTCACCGGCTTCGCGAGCCGTGCGCTCCATGGCTTCTCGGCGAAGCGCTCGAGAATGAAGCGGCTGTTCTGGCCGTAGACGGTGCCGGTCGGACCGACCGCGCGCGCGAGCAGCTCGGTCGTGTAGCCGCCGCCGGCGCCGAGCTCGGCAATCCGCATGCCCGGGCCGGCGCCGATGAAGGCGAGGAGCTCGGCGGGATGACGTCCGCCGTCGAGCGCGCGATCGTCGGCACTGCGATCGGGCGCGTCGACGATCGCCCGCAGCTCGGCCGACGGAGCGGCGTCCGTCGCCGCGCGGCGTCCGTGCGACGCCGCTCCGGGAAGCGCGCATCCCGCACCGCCCAGCATCACCAGCGCCGCTGCAAGCGTGATCGGTCTCAGGATTCTCATGCGATGCGATCCTATGGCTGAGAGATGAAACTCAGGTGCGCGAGCTCGAGCCAGAGCGCGGGGAAGACGCCGATCAGCACCGTCACCACCGCCGAGAAGACGATCGAGGTGTAGAGGTAGGGGCGGCGGCCGGCGCGTACGACCTCTACCGTACCCGGCGTCATGAACATCACCACCAGGACGCGGATGTAGTAGCCGGCGGAGACGACGCTGTTGAGTACGCCGATGACGGCGAGCGCGACGTAGCCCTCGCGCACGGCGGCGGTGAAGACGTAGACCTTGCCGGCGAAGCCCGCGAGCGGCGGGATGCCGGTCAGGGACAGCATGAAGATCGCCATCGCCGTGCCGAGGAGCGGCGAGCGGAAGCCGAGGCCGGCGTAGTCGTCGATCTCCTCGTGCGCCTCGCCGTGTCGGCCGAGCGCGAGGACGACGCCGAAGGCGCCGAGGTTCATGCCGGCGTAGGTGAGCAGGTAGAAGAGCGCCGCCGCGCCGCCGACCGCACCGCCGGCGGTGAGCGCAACCAGGATGTAACCGGCGTGCGCGATGCTCGAGTAGGCGAGCATGCGCTTGATGTTGCGCTGCGCGAGCGCGAGGACGTTGCCGACGGTCATCGTCGCGACCGCAAGCGCCCAGAGGAGCATCGACCAGTCGGCGTGCAGGCCCATGAAGCCGCGCAGGAAGACGCGGATGAAGGCGGCGAAGCCGGCGCTCTTCACGGCGACGGCCATGAGCGCGGTGACGGACGTCGGCGCGCCCTCGTAGACGTCGGGCGTCCACATGTGGAACGGCACCGCCGCCACCTTGAACCCGAAGCCGACGAGGAGCATGGCGACCCCGGCGAGGAGCAGGCGGCGATCGAGGACGCCGTCGATCTTGTCGGCGACGAGGTCGAGGCGCGTCGCGCCGGTGGCGCCGTACACCAGCGCGATGCCGTAGAGGAGGAAGCCGGTCGCGAAGGCGCCGAGAATGAAGTACTTCATCGCCGCCTCGTTCGACCGCGCTTGCGTCCGCCACGCGCCGGCGAGGATGTAGACGCTGATCGACATCACCTCGAGGCCGAGGAAGATCAGGATGAGATCCATCGACGAGGCCATGACGATCATGCCGGCGATCGCGAACAGCACGAGCGCATAGTACTCGCCGGCGCCGACGCCGGTTTCCTGGACGTAGCTCATCGACATCAGCACGACGAGGATGCCGACGGCGAGGATCAAGAGATCGAAGAAGCACGCGTAGCCGTCGAGCACGAAGGTGCCGTTGAAGGCGCTGGCGCGCCGGCCGATCGTGAGCGCGGTCGCGACGAGCGTGATCGCGAGCCCGACGAGGGCGCCCCAGCCGAGCACCTCGTCGTCGTCGACGAAGAGCCCGGCACCGAGGCAGACAGAGCCGAGGCCGCTCACCAAGAGGAGCGGCAAGAGCGCGATCCAGTCGATCGCCGGCAGGGTCATCGGCCGACGCCCGTACGCGCGGCGACGCGCGTCGGCGTCGCCGACTCGGCGACGGCGGCGTGGTGCCCTTCCATGCGGGCGACGAGCGCCTTCACCGAGGGCTCCATCGTGCGCAGGAACGGGCCCGGGTACACGCCCATGACGACCATCATCACCACCATTGGCGTCAGGACGGCGATCTCGCGCCGGGTGAGGTCGTGGAGGTGGGCGTTTTCTTCGTGACGGATCGGGCCGAAGACTACGCGCTGAAACATCCACAGCATGTAGACGGCGCCGATGACGAGGCCGGCGCTGGCGCACGCGGTGGCGGCGCGGTTGACGCCGAAGGAGCCGAGCAGAATGAGGAACTCGCCGACGAAGCCGTTCAGGCCGGGGAGGCCGATCGACGAGAGCATCACCACCAGGAAGACCGCGGCGAAGCGCGGTAGCGGCCGCCACAGACCGCCGAAGTCGGCGATCGCGCGCGTGTGACGGCGCCCGTAGATGACGCCGACGAGGAGGAAGAGCGCGCCCGTCGAGAGGCCGTGGTTCAGCATCTGGTAGATCGCGCCCTCGATTCCGACGCTGTTCACCGCGAAGAGGCCGAGCATCACGAAGCCGAGGTGCGACACCGACGAGTAGGCGACGAGCTTCTTCAGATCCGGCTGCACCATGGCGACCGCCGCGCCGTAGAGAATCCCGATCACGGCGAGCGCCAGGATGAGCGGCGTCGCCGTCCGCATGGCGTCGGGAAAGAGCGGCATCGCGAAGCGCAGGAACCCGTAGGTTCCCATCTTCAGCATCACGCCGGCGAGAATCACCGAGCCGCCCGTCGGCGCCTCGACGTGGGCGTCGGGGAGCCAGGTGTGCAACGGGAACATCGGCACCTTCACCGCGAACGCGAGCGCGAACGCGGCGAACAGCCAGAGCTGTTCGGTCGGTCCGAGCGCGGTGCCGTAGAGTTGACGGACGTCGAAGGTGACCGCCCCCGTCCGCGCGTGCACGCCGACGAGATAGAGGATCGCGACCAGCATCAGCAGGCTCGCCGTCAGCGTGTAGATGAGGAACTTGAGCGAGGCGTAGATGCGGCGCGCGCCGCCCCAGACGCCGATGATGAAGTACATCGGCACCAGCATCAGCTCCCAGAAGACGTAGAAGAGGAAGAGGTCGAGCGCGAGGAAGGCGCCGAGCATCCCGGTCTCGAGCATCAAGAGGAAGAAGAAGTACTCCTTCACGCGCGTGGTGATGTCGCCGAAGGAGAACAGCACGACGATCGGCGTGAGAAAGGTGGTGAGGAGCACGAGAAAGAGACTGATGCCGTCGACCCCGAGAATGTACTGGATGCCGAAGCTCGGCACCCACGCGCTCTGCTCGACCCACTGGAAGTCCGCGGTGTCGGTGCGAAACCCCGCCCACAACGCCAGCGAGAGCAGCAGGGTGACGAGCGAGAAGGCGAGCGCGGCGCGGCGCGCGCCCTCGGGCTGGTCGCGCGGCACCAGCAAGACGAGGAGGGCGCCGACGAGCGGCGTCCACACGATCACGCTCAAGAGAATATTGTCCATCGGCCGCCGTTCACCGCACCAGGTAGTAGGAGAGGAGCGCGATCGCACCGCCGAGGAAGACGAGCGCGTAGTGCTGGACGTTGCCGTCCTGCGCGTAGCGCCACAGCTGGCCGTTCGCGGCCACCGTGGTCGCGACGCCGTTCACGACGCCGTCGATCACCGTCTGATCGACGACGCGCCAGAGGACGGTCGACAGCGCGACGTACGGCCGCACGACGACCGCGTCGTAGAGCTCGTCCACCCAGTACTTGCCGACGAGAAGCTCGTAGACGGGCGCGAAACGCGACGCGATGGTCTGCGGCAACTCGGGGCGCCGCACGTAGAAGACGTAGGCGAGGGTGGCGCCGCCGGCCGCGAGGAGCGTCGTCACCACCATGAGCGTCGTCTCGACGCCGGCGCCGTGCTCGCCGAGGTGCGGGTGACCGGTGATGGGGGCGAGGAAGCGGCCGAACGCCGGTCCCCAGAGCCAGCCCTCTGGCAAACCCACCCAACCGCCGACGATCGACAGCAGGGCGAGGACGACGAGCGGCCCGGTCATCAGCGCCGGCGACTCGTGCACGTGGTGCGCGACCTCGGGGCGGGCGCGCAGCGCGCCCGTGAACGTGAGGAAGAGGAGGCGAAACATGTAGAAGGCGGTGAGCGCCGCGGTGAGCGCACCGACCGCCCAGAGCACGTGGTGCCCCGTCCCCCAGGTGTGGGCGAGGATCTCGTCCTTGCTGAAGAAGCCGGCGAAGCCCGGCGCCCCGGCGATCGCCAAGGTGCCGACGAGAAACGTCCACCACGTGACCGGCATCTTGTGGCGCAGCCCACCCATCTCGCGGACGTCCTGCTCGCCGCTCATCCCGTGGATGACGCTGCCGGCGGCGAGGAAGAGCAGCGCCTTGAAGAAGGCGTGCGTCATCAGGTGGAAGATCGCGGTCGCGAAGGCGCCGACGCCGAGCGCCAGCACCATGAAGCCGAGCTGGCTCACCGTCGAGTACGCCAGCACCTTCTTGATGTCGGTCTGCACGAGCGCGATCGTCGCCGCGAAGAGCGCCGTCGCGGCGCCGAGGATCGCCACCACCTCGAGCGCGATCGGGCTCGCGAGGAACACGACGTGCAGGCGGGCGATCATGTAGATGCCGGCGGTCACCATCGTCGCCGCATGGATGAGCGCCGAGACCGGCGTCGGGCCGGCCATCGCGTCGGGGAGCCAGACGTAGAGCGGCAGCTGCGCCGACTTGCCGGCGGCGCCGACGAGGAGAAGCAGCGCGATCGCGGTCGCGACGCCGGGAGCGAGCGTCTGGGCGTGCTCCTCGATGTGGGCGATGTCGAGGCTGAGCGCGCCGTTCGCCGCCGTGCTCCACGCCAAGAGCAGCAGGCCGAGCACGAACCCCATGTCGCCGATACGGTTGACGATGAACGCCTTCTTGCCGGCGGCGGCGTTCTCGTCCTTCTCGTACCAGAAGCCGATGAGCAGGTAGGAGCACAGGCCGACGCCCTCCCAGCCGACGAAGAGCACGAGGAGATTATCGGCGAGGACGAGGAGGAGCATCGCGAACATGAAGAGGTTCAGATAGGCGAAGAAGCGCGGCAGACTCTCGTCGTGCGCCATGTAGCCGACGGAGTAGACGTGGATGAGAAATCCGACGCCGGTGACGATCAGCACCATCACCGCGGAGAGCGCGTCGACGCGAAACGCGACGTCGGCGTGGAAGGCGCCGGCGGTGATCCACGGATAGACGCGATCGACGAGCCGCGCGCCCGCGGGCGCGCGCGCCAACGCGAGGACGGCGGCGAGCGCCAGGGCAAAGGCGGCGCCGACGGCGAGCGGCGTGGCGATCCCAACCAGGCGGCGGGCGCGCCCACAGACGACGGCGAGCCCGAAGCCGGCGAGTGGCAGCGCCGGGATCAGCCACACACTCGAGGTCGGGATGGATGCGCCGGGCATCGGCCTACCAGCGCAGAACCGCGAGCTCGTCCGCGTTCACCGTCGGATGGTTGCGGAAGGCGGCGATGATGATGGCGAGACCGACGGCGGCCTCGGCCGCGGCGACGGTCATCACGAAGAACACGATCACCTGCCCGTCGACCGTGCCGAACTGGCGGGCGAAGGCGACGAAGGTGAGATTCACGGCGTTCAGCATGAGCTCGATCGCCATGAAGACGATGATGACGTTGCGACGCACCAGGACGCCGATCGCGCCGATCGCGAACAGGACCGCCGAGAGCGCGAGATACCAGCTCGTCGGGACCATCAGGCCGCCCGCCGCTGCGCGAGGACGACGGCGCCGACGACCGCGACCAGGAGCAGGATCGAGGTGAGCTCGAAAGGCAGCAGGAAGTCGGTGAAGAGCGACATGGCAACGGCCTCGGCGCCGCCGTAACCCGCGGGTGCCGCGGCCGCGGCCGGGAAGGGCACGCGGAGGAAGAGCATCGCGAGCTCGCCGGCGAGCACGCCGCCCCCGAGCCAGGCGCCGAGCCGGAAGAGCACCCGCCCGCCGGAGCGCGTTTCGTCGCCGTCGTCCGAGAGGTTGAGCAGCATGATGACGAAGAGAAAGAGCACCATGATCGCGCCGGCGTAGACGATGATCTGGAGGGCGGCGATCATGTGCGCGCCGAGGAACACGAAGACGACCGCGAGCAGGAAGAGCGTGGTCACGAGCGCCATGGCGCTCTTCACCGGGCTCGGATGGACGACGACCGTCAGCGCCGAGGCGACGAGCGCGAGCGCGAGGACGGCGAAGGTGATCGGGCCCATCGATCAGCCCACGAGCACGATGACCGCCGCGGTGACCAACACGTTCAGCAGCGCCAGCGGCAAGAGCCGCTTCCAGCCGAGGTCCATGAGCTGATCGTAGCGGTAGCGCGGCAGACTCCAACGCACCAGGATCTGCAAGCAGCAGAGGACGAGGACTTTGAGGAGAAAGCTCACGATCTGCGCCACGACGACGACGAGTTGCGGCAGCGCGAGCGCGAAGCCGCCGGGAAAGTGGAAGCCGTCACGCCCGAGGTACGGCACCTGCCACGCCCCGAAGAAGAGCGTCGTCGCGAGTGCCGACACGACGACGATCTCCGCGAAGTCGCTCAGCATGAAGGTCGCCTGCTTGCTGCCCGAGTACTCGGTGAAGTAACCGCTGGTGAGCTCCGATTCGCCCTCCGGCAGATCGAACGGCACACGTTTGGTCTCGGCGATGCCGGCGACGAGGAAAATCAGGAACCCGAGCGGCTGATAGAAGATGCCCCACGCCGGCAAGACGCCCCAGACGTTGGCGCCCTGGGCGCGTGCGATCGCCTGCAGATCGAGCGTGCCGTAGGTCAGGATCGCACCGATCAGCCCGAGCCCCATCGCGATCTCGTACGAGATCATCTGCGCCGAGCCGCGGATGGCGCCGAGCAGCGACCAGCGGCTGTTCGACGCCCAGCCGCCGAGGACGATGCCGTACACGGAGAGGCCCGACATCGCCAGCACGTAGAGGATGCCGACGTTCAGATCGGCGACCTGGAGATTGATCGTGCGGTCGCCGACCACCAGCACGTCACCGAAGGGCACGGCCGCGAACGTCACCAGCACCGGAAACACCGCGAGGAAGGGTCCGAGGAAGTGCAGGAGCTTGTCGGCCCCCACCGGGATCACGTCCTCTTTGGTGAACATCTTGATCGGATCGGCGATCAGGGTGTTCACGATCCCGAGATTGAACGGCAGCAAGCCGCCGAAGATGTTGGCGCGATTGGCGCCGACGCGGTCTTGGATGAGGGCGCTGCCCTTGCGCTCCACCCACAGCAGCACGACGCTCAAGTTGAGCGCCAAGAGCAGCATCACCAGCGACTTGACGGCCGCTATCCCCGCGTCAGCCCACACCCGTCCGATACCTCTGCGCGCGATCGCGCTCCGCTCAGTCCCAGGCGAGCGCGCCCTTCTTCCATACGTACCCGAGGCCCCCGGCAAGCACGGCGATGAAGAGCGTCATCTCGATCAGGCCCGGCACGCCGAGCCGCCGGAAGACGATCGCCCAGGGATACATGAAGACGACCTCGACGTCGAAAACGATGAAGAGAATGGCGACGAGATAGAAGCGCACCGAGAACCGCCCGCGCGCCGGGCCGGTCGGCGGATTGCCGCACTCGAAGACCTGCTCCTTCACGGCGTCCATGTGATGCGGGCCGAGCAGCATGCTGGCGGAACACATCACGCCGACGATGATGGCGGCGAAGCCGAAGGTGAGGACGACGCCGAGATATTGGTCTAGCATTGTGGAGGAATGCGACAGTTACCGCCGAGAAACGCGTGTCGATTATGCCAGCGATCACCGCAAGTCAAGGTGAACGCCGCGTCCGGCGATGTGCGTGGCGCGCTGTTTTGACAAGGATTTGCGGGCTCTGATAGCGCCGGTGGAGCGATGAACGATCCCGTCCTGCCGGCCGTCGCGGCGCTCGTCGCGCGCCGCTGGCCGGGCGCCGCGGTGACGGCGCTCGTGCACCTCGCCGGTGACTTCTCGGCGCGCCGCTACCTGCGCGCGCGCAGCGCGGGCGGCGGCGCACCGCCGACCCTGGTCGTCATGGTCCTCGCCGGCAGCGGACTGCCGCTCAGCTCCGAGGAGCTCTGCATCTTCCCCGAGCCGCCGCGCGAGCTGCCGTTTCTCGACGTCCATCGCCTGCTGACGTCGATCGGCGCGGCAGTGCCGCAAGTCTACGCCGACGACCTCGAGGCCGGCATCCTCCTCCTCGAGGACGGCGGCGACGTGGTCTTGTGGGACCGCGTCGTCGCCGAGTCGGAGGCCGCGGAATCGCTCTACCGGCGCGCGCTCGCGGCGCTCGTCGTCCTTCACGGGCCCGGCAGCGCGAGCCGCGATCGTCGCAGCATCGCCTTCACGCAACGTTTCGACGCGCGACTCTATCGCTGGGAGCTCGAGCATTTTCTCGAGTGGGGCGTCGAGCGCCGCCTCGGCGCGCCGCTCGCACCGAGCGCCCGCGCCGGCTTCGAGACGAGCTTCGCCGCGCTCGCCGACGAGCTCGCCGACGCCGAGCTCGTGCTCAGCCACCGCGACTACCACAGTTGGAACATCCTGATGCGTGGTGACGCGCCGCTCCTCATCGACTTCCAGGACGCGCTCCTCGCACCCCCCGAATACGACGTGGCCTCGCTCCTCACCGACCGCATCACGCCGCGCGTGGTGTCACCGGCGATGGAGGCCCGCCTGCGCGCCTACTATTGGAGCTTGCGTGGCGGCGTCGAGGACGGTAGATCGCGCCGCCGGTACGGCCTCGTCGCGCTGCAGCGCGCCCTCAAGGTCATCGGCCGTATCCACTACGTCGCGCTCGCGAAGGAGAAGCCGGCACCGTTGGCGTTCCTTCCCGAGGTCGTCGCGACCGCCCGCCGTTTCATCGCCGAGACGCCGCTCCGAGGCGGTCTCGCCGAGCAGTTCGCGGCACTCCCGTGGCCGGCCGCGTCGGGAGCCGCGACGCCGTGAAGGCGATGGTGCTCGCGGCGGGGCTCGGCACCCGGCTCCGACCGCTCACGCTCGACCGACCGAAACCGCTCGTCGAGGTCCGCGGTCGTCCGTTGATCGCTTACAACCTCCTCCTGCTCCGCCGCTACGGCGTCACCGAGGTCATCATCAACCTGCACCATCACGGCGCGGCGCTGCGCGCCGCGCTCGGTGACGGCGCCGCGTTCGGCCTCCGCATCGTGTACTCGCCCGAGGATCCGCTGCTGGACACCGGCGGCGCCATCAAGAACGCCGTGGCGCTCCTCGAAGGCGACGATTTCTTGGTGCTGAACGGCGACACCATCATCGATCTGCCGCTCGACACGCTCCTCGCCGCGCATCGCGCCCACGGCGCGACGGCGACGCTCGTCCTCCGTCGCGACCCCGAGCAGGAACGCTACGGGCTCGCCGAGATCGACGCCGATCAACGCATTCGGCGCTTCCTGGGTCGGCCCGCCGAGAAATCGACGGCACTCACCGCGTACATGTTCGCCGGCGTGCACATCCTCTCGCCACGCGTCTTCGACTACATGCCGGCGGCGCGCGCGTTCAGCATCACGCGCGAGACCTACCCGGCGATGCTCGCCGCCGCCGAGCCGCTCTATGGGTTCCCGTTTGCGGGATTTTGGCGTGTCATCGATACCGCCACCGACCTCGAGCGCGCGAACGCGGCCCTCGAGAGGCATCCGCCGCTGCACTTTCTCTGACAGCCGAATCGCGCAACCGCGCCCGCTCGCGAGGGGGTCGGGCGGCTCTGCAAAAGACGACGGACGATCGCGGACGATCGCGTGCTCTTGACGCTCCCGCTTTTTGTACGTTAGGGGGCAGTGAGTTCCCGGTTATGACGTGAGTCTGACCGGTTTCCATGTGAGCACGGGAATGTGGCGGATGGCGACAGTGGCACGACGCTTGCTGCTGCGGGGTGGTGTGACGCATGGCTCGTGGAGCGGGGTTGGACGATCCGGAGGGCGGTCGTCGATTTTTGGGGGCCATACCGCGGCTCGGAGGAGCATGGCACCAGAACGATTCCGACGTCGGACATCTCCTGCGGCTGACGCAACGCTACCCCGACCTCGCAACCGACGTTCAACGGCTGATCGGACTGGCGCAACAGGAGCGGCGGCTGCGGGACGCCCGCGCATCGCCGTCGATGCGCGAGACGACGCGCCAGCGCACCGTATGGAAGGCTAACATGGGGATCACGATCGTCCAGAAGAGCGATCTCACCGTCCGCAAGCGCAACCCGCGTACCGCCCTCGTCCTCGCGGGAGGCGCGATCAGCGGCGGCGGCTTCAAGCTCGGCGGCTTGAAGGCCCTCGACGATTTCCTCGTCAACCGCAAGACGACCGACTTCGACATGTACGTCGGTCTCTCCGCGGGCGCGTTCCTCGCGGCGCCGCTCGCGAGCGGCGTCACACCGCCGGTGATGATGCGCAGCCTCGAGGGCAGCTCCGGGGAGTTCACTCAGTTCAGTCTGTTCGACTTCTATCAGCCCAACTATCAGGAGTTCGTCGAGAAGCCGCTGCGCTACGTGCTCGATATCGCCGCGTTCATGCCGGGGTCGCTGCTCGACCTGGTAGCGAAGAGTCCGGCGCTCGCCGAGCGCATCACGGAGCCGGTGCAGGCGTTTCTCCGCGACCCCTCGTTCGCCAACCTGCGCGAGATCTTGCTGCCGATCGGCGACGCGCTCCTCACCACGCGTCCCTTTCCGTTTCCCCTCGACTATCTGCCCTCGGGGCTTTTCGACAACTCGTCGATCGAACGCTATCTGCGCCACAACCTCGAGCTCGGGCGCATGCCGAACAGCTTCAAAGCGCTCTACCAGGCGCGCAAGCGCGAGCTCTACATCGTCGCGATGAACCTCGACTCCGCCGAGCGTGTCGTCTTCGGGCACGACGAGGACAGCTCGCTCACCATCTCGGAGTCGGTGCAGGCGTCGACGGCGCTGCCCGGCTTCTACCGTCCGGCGCGCATCCGCGGCATCGACTACGTCGACGGCGGCGTTCGCCGCACCGCCAACATCGACGTCGCGATCGAGCACGGCGCCGACCTCATCATCTGCTACAATCCCTTCCGCCCGTTCTCGAACCGCGTCGTCCGCAAGTACGATCCACGGACCGACGACTACGTCGCCGAGAGCACGCAGCTCGCCGACCGCGGCATGCTGGTGATCCTCAACCAGGTGCTGCGCACCCTGCTGCACTCGCGGTTGCAGCTCGGTCTCCGCCAGTATCAGGACGATCCGAACTTCAAGGGCGACATCATCCTCATCGAGCCCACCGAGACCGACATCGATTTCTTCCAGATGACGCCGCTCGCGTTCTGGGAGCGCCGGCGCGCGGCGCAGCACGGCTACGCGTCGGTCACGCAGTCGATCGATACCCACTACGAGATGGTGCGCCGCATCCTCGAGAGCTACGGCATCTTGATGACGCGGAAGACCGTCACCGAGGGCATGCAGCGCATGCAGAGCGCGGGAACGCCCGAGGAGGCCTCGGACTTTCTCATGCGTGAAATCCCGAAGCGCGACCTCTCCGTCGCCAAGGCCTGAGACGAGCGCGCGCCCGGCGCTGGCGCAAGTTCGGAATCTTCTTGCGACAGGGGCGCCATGGCGGTACATAGGGGGCGCACGTTCGCTCCTACCCCTGGAGACCACCAATGGCGCTTGAAGCAAAGGCAATCCCGGCGCTCGCCGCCGAGTACGCCGGCCGTGATTCACGTGAGATCATCGCCGTCGCTCTGCGCGAATACGCGCCGGACCTCGCGATTTCGTTCAGCGGCGCGGAGGACGTCGTCCTCGTGGACATGGCGTCCAAGATCGGCGGCCGCTTCAAAGTCTTCTCGCTCGACACCGGACGCCTGCATCCGGAGACCTACCAGTTCCTCGAGCGCGTCCGCGGCCACTACGGCATCGAGATCGAGACGTTCTTCCCGCAGCCCGAGGCGGTGCAGAAGCTGGTGCGCGAGAAGGGCCTCTTTTCCTTCTACCAGGACGGCCACAAGGAGTGCTGCGGCGTCCGCAAGGTCGAGCCGCTGGTACGCGCACTGCGGCCGCTCGCCGCGTGGGTGACCGGTCAGCGCCGGGATCAGAGCCCCGGCACGCGTGCCGAGGTGCCGGTCGTGCAGCTCGATCTGACCTTCGGCACCTCCGAGCGTCCACTCGTCAAGTTCAATCCGATCGCCAACTGGACCTCGAAGCAGGTGTGGGCCTACATCCGGGAGCACGACGTTCCGTACAACGCGCTCCACGATCGTGGCTTCGTCTCCATCGGCTGCGAGCCCTGCACGCGTCCCGTCAATCCCGGCCAGCACGAGCGCGAGGGCCGCTGGTGGTGGGAGGAGGAGACGATGAAAGAGTGCGGCCTACACGCGGGTAACGTGCAGAAGTAGCTAGATCCCGCCGACGTCGTCGGGATCGACGTCGCGGGCGCGGTCCGCGGTGCTGACGCTCTGGCCGAGACGTTGCGCGAGCTGCAGGACGCTCGTGTAGACGACCTCGCCGGCGTCGTCGCGCACGACGAAGAAGGGCGCGCGCTCGACGCCGAGGCGCTCGCCCAAGATCACGCCGGGGCTGTCGGGATTTCCCTCCTCGGCCCAGATCACCTCGTCGATGCGCTCCCAGAGCCCGCGACCGCGGAGGTATTCGGTCACCTCCTCGCACTTCCGGCAGTCGCTGCCGTCGCGGAGCTTCTTCTTCACCATAGTGATGCGCATACGCTCGTCTTAACCACGGCCCTGCGATGCGGCAAGGCGGCGCCCGCGCGCCGGCGTGGGCGCGTCTGTGCGCGGCGTACCCACGCCGACAGGGCCGCTCACGGTCACGCTCGCGTAGTTCGTGCCCGGCACGATTTTCCCGAGGACGAGCGCGCGGGCGGCGCCGGTCGCGGCCGGGACGTTGCTAGCCACGCCCCAGACGGCCGCGGCGGCGAGGACCGCGAACGCCACCGCCTCGACCGCCTGCGCCGGGACGCCGAGCGCGGCGGTCGTGCGCACCGACGCGAACGGCAGCGCGGCGCGCAGCATGCCGACGAGCGTCGGATTGTCGGCGCCGCCGCCGCAGAGCACCACCTCGTCGATCGGCCCCTGCGGCAGGAGAAAGCGGCGATAGGCGTCGGCGCAACTCGCCGCGGTGAGCGCGGTGGCGGTCGCGACGAGGTCGTCGTCGGAGAGTCGACGGCGCCGACCGGCGGTGACGAGCGCGTCGACATACGCCTCGCCGAAGAGCTCGCGGCCGGTTGATTTCGGCGGCTCGCGGCGGAACACCTCGTGGCGGAGCAGGCGCGCGACCAGGGCGTCGTCGACGCGGCCGCGCGCCGCGCGCGCGCCGCCACGATCGAGCCAATGCCGGCCGTGCGAGAGGCGGCGCACGAGACCGTCGATCACGATGTTACCGGGACCGGTGTCGAAGGCCCGGACGTCCGCGACCCCGCGACCGGGCGGAAGGTACGTGACGTTGCCGATGCCGCCGAGATTCTGCACCGCGCGGGCGCGCCGGGTGTCGCGGAAGAGCGCAGCGTGCACGAACGGCACCAGCGGCGCGCCTTGGCCGCCGGCCGCGACGTCGGCCGGACGGAAGTCGGCGACGGTGGTGAGACCGGTGCGGACGGCAACGATCGCCGCCTCGCCGAGCTGCAACGTGACGCGCGCACCCGCCGGATCGTGGTGCACGGTGTGTCCGTGACACCCGACGAGGTCGATGGATCGCGCGCGTGCGCGCCGGCGGAGAGCCGAGACCGCTGCGGCGAAGCGCTCGCCGAGCGCGCCGCCGAGGGCGGCGATCTCCGCCGCGGGCACCGCCGCGCCGCCGGCGACGCGCAGCAGTCGGCGGCGCATCGCCGGCGGGTACGGCGTGGTCGCGAACGTCTCGAGCGTCGCGCGCAGCGCGATCCCATGCCGACGCACGCTCACCACCGCCGCGTCGACGCCGTCGCACGACGTACCCGACATCAACCCGATCACTCGGAGACGCGTCCGCACTCCTGCTCCTGCTCGTCGCCGCAGCCGGCAACGTTGCCGCTCCCGGGTGAGGACGAGCGCGCCGGTCGCTGGGCGGACGCGACAAGGTCCGAGTGCGGCATCCACGCCGCGCTCGTGGGCGTTCCCGTCACGCGCTGACCCTTCCGCGCGCGGCGCCGGGCAAAAGAAAGGGGAGCCCGTTCGTCGAACGTGGCTCCCCGCGGTGGATCGTCGTCCGCGCGCTCAGCTCATCGGGAAGAGCTGCGCCATCTTCATCGCCAACCCCATGTCGCCGGCGATCTTGAGCTTGCCGCTCATGAACGCCATCTGCGGGTTCAGCTTGCCGTTCGCCATGTCGAGGTAATCGGCGGCAGCCATGGTAATGGTGATGTTCGGCGACGCGTGCGCGCCGTCGGCGACGGCCAACTTGCCATCGTCGATCGCGAGATTGTACTTGCCGCCGCCGTCACCAGTGAGATCGAACTGGTAGACGGCCTTCATGCCCTTTGCGGCGCCCGCGTTGAAGCGGTTGGGCATCTCTTTGAACACATCTGGAACGTTCGTGGCCTGCGGACGGTCTGCCATTGGGGCTCCCTCCCTTTGGGGATGTGGTGGTGGATTTTCCTCGCGGGTCCATATCTAACGCGTTCCATAGAGTCAAAGGGGGTCCGGGTCGTCGTCGTCATCGAGGAGGGCGAGGAGCTCGGCACCAACCGTCTGCACGACCCAGCGATGCACGTCGTCGGCGAGCGCCTCCCATCCGGGCTCGAGGATTGCGAAGTGGCCACGCCCGGGATAGGCGCGGCGCGTCCAGCCGAAGCGCGCCGCCAGCGCCGCCAGCGCCGCGTCAGGCGCGATCGCGTCGCGCTCGCCGCCGAGAACGAGCCCGGGCACGTCGAGCCGTGCCGGCAAGCGCGTGCGCCCCGACGCGATCGCACGAAACGTCGCGCCCGAATCGGCGCGGAGCCGATCCCGCACCGCCAGCGCACCGCCAAGAAACGCGCGCGCACCGGCGCCGCGCGGTGGGGACACGCGCGCTCCCGCGAGGCGGGCGCGCCAGAACTGCGGCCAGGCGAAGATCCCCCGCCCCGAGGCGGCCTGCGACGGCGGAGCAACCGGCGCGATCGCCACGATCGCCGGAACTGTCCCGCGCTGTGCGCAGGACGCTGCGGCGAGGACGCCGACGTCGTGGGCGACGATCACGGGCGCCGCCGGCAGCGCGCGCATGACGTCGTCGAGGGCACACGCTGCCGCGGTGGCGGGCACCGTCGTCAGGGACGGCGCCCACGACTCCCAGCCGCGGTGGGCGAGGTAGGCAGCGAACGGTTCCCAAATCCAGCTGTCCGTCCACAACCCGTGGAGCAGCAGCAACGGATGGTGGAACTTCGCCGACTCCGGCCGGGTGATCTCGACGCGGAGCCCGCCGACGTGAGTGCGCATGAGCGTATGAAATGAAAAAAGCCCTTCAACGAGAACGTCAAAGGGCCTTTTTCGTTAGAGCCCGGGGGCTCTACATCTCGCCTGAGTTGCGGAGCTACAAGTTAGAAACTCTTTCGCTGAGTCGTGATCGGAACGAAACTACTTCTTCTTCTTGGCTCCGCCCTTCTTGGCGGGAGCTTTCTTCTTGGCCTTGCTCTTCGATGCTTTCTTCTTGGCTGCCATAGGCACCTCCCTCAACGGCTACGTTCACTGCGTTCTGGTTTTGGTTTCGCTCAGGCGAGCGCTCCCCCAACCCACTCTTCCTCCACCACCCCTCAACGCCGCGCATCATAGGGAATACCCGTTAGAGCTGTCAAGAGAAAAATCACATTTTGCTTCTGTTTTCGCGAGAAGAATCAGGGTGATGCCTACCTGGTTCGAGGTTCTAAAATGCCGTTCACTGCGACCGTCCCGAAAGAGTAGCAGGCCGTTCTAAACCGCGACTGGCGCGGTTTTGCGCGCTCTTCGCCGTCGCGCGTGGGCGCGGAAAAACCGCCGTTCCAAGGTAGCGCGCACGTCGTCCGAGATGTTCCTCGATGCGCAGGAGCTGATTGTATTTTGCGGTGCGTTCGCCGCGGCAGGGACTGCCCGTCTTGATTTGCCCGGCGTTCACCGCAACCGCGAGATCGGCGATCGTCGCGTCCTCGGTCTCGCCGGAGCGGTGCGAGATGACCGTGGTGTAGCCGGCGGCGCGCGCGGTCGCGATCGCGTCGAGAGTTTCCGTGAGCGTCCCGATCTGATTCACCTTGATGAGAATCGAGTTGCCGGCGCCGAGCTCGATGCCATGCCGCAGCCGCTCGCGATTGGTGACGAAGAGGTCGTCGCCGACGAGCTGCACCCGCCGCCCGAGGCGACGCGTCAGCCCCGTCCATCCCTCCCAGTCATTCTCGGCGAGGCCGTCCTCGATGGACGCGATCGGATAGCGCTCGAGCCAGGACGCGTAGAGCTCCGCCATCTCAGCGCTGGTACGCGGCGGCGCCCCCGACTTGCGGAACACGTAGCGGCCCTTCTCCCAGAGCTCGCTCGCCGCCGCATCGATCGCGATGCGCACCTGGCTTCCAGGCCGGTAGCCCGCGGTTGTGATCGCCTCCATGATCGCCTGCAACGCCTGCTCGTCGGAGGCGAGATTGGGCGCGAAGCCACCCTCGTCGCCGACGGCGGTCGAAAGGCCGCGGCCGCGCAGCACGGCGCGCAGCGCGTGGAAAATCTCGGCGCCCATCCGCAGCGCGTCCGCGAAGCACCGTGCGCCGACCGGCATCACCATGAACTCCTGGACATCGACGGTGTTGTCGGCGTGCGCCCCGCCGTTCAGGATGTTGAACATCGGGACCGGCAGCACCTGCGCCTTCTTTCCGCCGAGGTACGCGTAGAGGGGAAGCTTCATCGCGGCGGCAGCCGCGTGCGCGACCGCGAGCGAGACGCCGAGAATGGCGTTCGCCCCCAGCCGGCTCTTGTTGGGCGTGCCGTCGAGCTCGATCATCAGCCGGTCGATCTCGGCCTGGCGGCGCGGATCGCGACCGACGAGTCGCCGCGCCAGCACGCGGTTGACGTTCGCGACCGCCTGCTCGACGCCCTTGCCGTCGTAGCGCTTGGCCTTCGCATCGCGCAGCTCGACCGCCTCGTGCTCGCCCGTCGACGCGCCCGACGGCACCGCGGCGCGTCCGCAGACGCCGTGCTCGAGCACGACGTCGACCTCGACCGTGGGGTTGCCGCGGGAATCGAGGATCTCCCGGGCATGGATTTTCCGAATCTTCACGACTCGACTCCTTCCTCGCGCGCCGCTTCCGACGCGCGCCATCGGGATGCTGCGCGCAGTGGTGGTGGAACGCTTGTCTTCCGCCCGGCGCGTCGTGTAGCGTCCGCGTCCGTGCGTCAGCCGCCCTCGCGTCGTCGAATGCTGCGGCAACGGCTCGCGATCGTCGCGGCGGCGGGTGTGTCCGTCACCCTCGTCGCGGCCATCTTGTTCGGTAGCCGCGGCCTCCTGCACCTGCGCGCGCTCACGAGCGAGGAGGCGGCGATCAAGCAGCGGATCGGTTGCCTGTTGCTGGAGAACCAACGGCTGCGGACGCAGTTGCACGCGCTTCGCACCGACGATCGCTATCTCGAGCGCTTGGCGCGCGAGCAGCTCGGATTCGTGCGGCCCGGGGAGGTCGTCTATCGCTTTCCGGGCTCGAGCCGTCCTGCGCCGGAAGCTCCTCCTCACTGAGGCCGCGCGCCGGTGCGTGGCGCGCGGGGTCCGCGGCCGGCGCGGCGCCGGTGCTCCCACCGTTCGGCAGCGGCACGACCCGCACCTCAGCGACCTCTTTGGCGCGCAGCTTGACGCCGCGCTTCACGCCGCGGATGAGCACTTGACGGCCGCCGGGCTCACCGAGCGGCATCACCAGCACGCCGCCCTCGCGCAGCTGATCGACGAGGGCGCGCGGGACACTCGGCGCCGCTGCCGTCACCACGACCGCGTCGTACGGTCCATACTCGCGCCAGCCGAGGGTGCCGTCGCCCTGCTTCACGTGCACGTTGCGATAGCCGACACGTGTCAGCTGGAGGCGAGCGCCGCGCGCGAGCTCGGGCACGAGTTCCACCGAGTAGACCTCGCGCGCCAACGCCGCCAGGATCGCCGCCTGGTAGCCCGAGCCGGTGCCGATCTCGAGCACGCGCTCGTTGCCTTGCAGGCCGAGCTCCTCGGTCATGAGGGCGACGAGGTACGGCGGCGGCATCGTCTGCCCGTGGCCGATGTCGAGCGGCACGTCGTCGTACGCGCGCGCGCGCGCGGCGGCCGGCGCGAACTCGTCCCGCGACACGCGGCGCATCGACTCGAGCACACGCTCATTGCGGATGCCGCGCATCTGGAGCTGGTGGACGAGCTGCTCGGCGGAGGGTCCGGCGCCGGACGACGCCGGAAGGAACGTGAGGAGCGCGAGAAGGGCGAGAAGCGCGGGACCTCGCCCGCCGCTCACGCCTCCTCCTCGCCGGAGATCAGCGCATCGTACTCGTCCGCGTCCAAGAGCGTGTCGAGCTCCGTGTCGTCGTTGAGCTCGATCTCGATGAGCCACCCCTCGTGGTACGGATCCTCGTTCACGATGTTGGGATGATCGTCGAGCTCGGTGTTGATCGCGACCACCTGACCGGTGATCGGCGCGATCAGCTCGTTGACCGTCTTCACCGACTCGAGCTCACCGAACGATTGTCCCTTTTCGACTTCATCGCCGACGTCGGGAAGCTCAACGGCGATGATCTCGCCGAGCTCGTCCTGCGCATGCTCGGAGATACCGAGATGCGCGCGCGATCCCTCCACGCGAAGCCAGAGATGATCCTGCGTGAACTTCAACGTATCCGCCATCTGCGGTACCTCATCTGCACGTCGCCGGGACGCGACCGCTGTTCCTTATAGGTCTCGTCTTTTCGCTGTCAAGCGAACTTCCGTCGCGTGCAAGACGAGAAGAGCCGGCTCACGCGGGTGCGCCAGCCGGCTCTTCTCTCCCCCGCCCCCCAACCACACCGAGACAGCAGGATCCTACGACCACTACCGCACGCCCCCCGATCCCTCGCCTCTCCGCGCCGTCACCGCACGTGGCGGCGAACGACGGTGGACCTATCGCCGGTGCGACGAGCCGCTCACGAGCAGCCACTCGTCGCGCCGCAGTTGAGACATTTGTAGCAACTGCCGTTGCGAATCATGATCGCCCCGCAGTCGGAGCAGCTCGGCGCGTCGGCCTGCGGACTGAAGCTGATCGCGGTCGTGCTTACGCTCAACTCCGCGCTCGTCGCGCCCGGCGACGTCGCCGCCGCGCTCGCGTCGCTCGTGGATTCCGTCAATCCGACCTCGCGCCGCTGATCGGCGGAGAGGAAGCGCACGCCGAGGAAGCGGAAGATGTAGTCGGTGAGCGACTTCGCCATCGGGATCTCCGGATTCTTCGTGAACCCGGAGGGTTCGAAGCGCACGTGGCCGAACTTGTTCACCAGCACCTCGAGCGGCACGCCGTACTGGAGCGCCATCGACGTGAGCGTGGCGATCGTATCCATCAGACCGGAGATGGTGCTGCCCTCCTTCGCCATCTTGATGAAGATCTCGCCCGGCGATCCGTCCTCGTAGAAACCGACGTGGATGTAGCCCTCGTGACCGGCGATCTCGAACTTGTGGCGGATCGATTCGCAGTCGTTCGCGAGCCGGCGACGGACCGGGTGCGCCTCGGCGGCGACCGCGGTCGTCACGACCTCGGCGGCCTTGCCGGTGTTGAGCGGCTGCGTCTGCTTGCAACCGTCGCGATAGATCGCGATCGCCTTCAGACCCTGGCGCCACGCCTCGAGGTACGCCTCGACGATGTCGCCGACGGTCGCGTCTGCGGGCAGGTTCACCGTCTTCGAGATGGCGCCGGAGATGAAGGGCTGCGTCGCGCCCATCATTCGGATGTGCCCGAGGTAGTGGATGGAGCGTGCGCCGCGCTGCGGCTTGAACGCGCAGTCGAAGACCGCGACGTCGTCGTCGCGGAGGTGCGGCGCACCCTCGATCGTCTCCTGCTCATCGATGTACTCGACGATCTCCTGCACCTGGCGGCTCTCGTAGCCGAGCCGGCGGAGCGCACGCGGCACCGTGTTGTTGATGATCTTCAAGAGCCCGCCGCCGACGAGCTTCTTGTATTTGACGAGCGCGATGTCGGGCTCGACGCCGGTGGTGTCGCAATCCATCATGAAGGCGATCGTGCCGGTCGGCGCCAACACCGTCGCTTGCGAGTTGCGGAAGCCGTCGCGTTCACCACACACGTGCGCCTCGTCCCACACTCGGCGCGCCTCGCTCAGCAGCTCGAGCGGCACGAGGGCGGGGTCGATCTTGTGCGCGGCCGCCCGATGCTTGCCGACCACGCGCAGCATCGCCTCGCGATTCGGCGCGTAGCCGGAGAACGGCCCGAGCTCGGCGGCGATGCGCGTCGACTGGAGGTAGGCCTCGCCGCACATGAGGGCGGTGACGGCGGCGGCGTATTGGCGGCCGCCCTCGGAGTCGTAGGGCAGGCCGAGCGACATGAGGAGCGCGCCGAGGTTCGCATAACCGAGCCCGAGCTCGCGGAAGGCGTGCGCGTTGTGCTCGATCTCCGGCGTCGGATAGCTCGAGTTGTCGACGACGATGTCCTGCGCGGTAATGAGGACGTCGACGGCGTGGCGGAACGCCTCGACGTCGAAGTCGCCCGCGGTGTTCACGAACTTCATGAGGTTCAGCGACGCCAGGTTACAGGCCGAGTCGTCGAGGTGCATGTACTCGCTGCACGGGTTCGAGGCGTTGATGCGGCCGCTCGCCGGGCAGGTGTGCCAGTCGTTGATCGTGGTGTCGAACTGCATGCCGGGATCGCCGCTGGCGTGCGCCGCTTCGCCGATCGTCTGCATGATGTCGCGAGCGCGAAAGGTGTCAGCGACCTCGCCGCTGGTGACGAAGCGCGTCTGCCAGTCGCCGTCGGCGAGAACCGCCCGCATGAAGTCGTCGGTGACGCGCACCGAGTTGTTGGCATTCTGGAAGGCGACCGAGCCGTACGCGGCGCCGTCGAGCGAGCTGTCATACCCGGCGGCGATGAGCGCGCGCGCCTTGCGCTCCTCTTCGGTCTTGCACTTGATGAACTCGAGCAGATCCGGATGGTCGACGTTCAAGACGACCATCTTCGCCGCGCGCCGGGTCTTGCCGCCCGACTTGATGACGCCAGCCGACGCGTCCGCCGCCTTCATGAAGGAGACCGGGCCCGACGCGGTGCCGCCGCCACCGAGGCGCTCGCGCGAGGAGCGGATACGGGAAAGGTTGACGCCCGATCCCGAGCCGCCCTTGAAGATCACGCCTTCGCGTCGATACCAGTCGAGGATCGAGTCCATGGTGTCGTGCACCGACAGGATGAAGCAGGCGCTGCACTGCGGCTTCGGCTCGACCCCGACGTTGAACCACACCGGGCTGTTGAACGCCGCCTTCTGATGGAGCAGCAGGTGGGTGAGCTCGTCGGCGAAGGTCGCGGCGTCGGCCTGGGTGGCGAAGTAGCCTTGCGCCACGCCCCACGAGCGGATGGCGTCGACGACGCGTCCGATCAGCTGCCGGACGCTGCGCTCGCGCTGCGGCGTACCAAGGGGACCGCGGAAGTACTTCGAGACGACGACGTTGGTCGCGAGCTGCGTCCACGGCTTGGGCGTCTCGACGTCGTGCTGCTCGAACACGACCTCGCCCTTCTCCCCGTAGATCACCGCACTGCGCCGCTCCCATTCGATCGTCGCGTACGGATCGAGACCGGCCTCCGTGAAGTAGCGGCGCATCGTGAGGCCGCGCCGCGACTCCGCCGCCACACCAGCCGTCGCAGTCAGGGCCACTCCCTCCGCCACCGCCACCTCCATCGTCCGTTTCCCTACCACCGCCCCGTTTTCCATCGCCGGCCCCTCCCCGTCATGGCTCGCCTTCCGGCGCGCCCCGCCCCGTTTGCTGTGTTTTCGATCGATCATCTACAAGATGTTGTAGGAGACCGGCGGTACGTACACAACTTGTAGGAACGTTGTCAAGAAGAAAATGACGAGATGGTGAACACCGCGTGAACGACGCCGTAACCCCGCGGCTGTGCTAGAGACGGCACCCATGGAGTCGAGACGCGCGCCGACCGCCGTCCGCAGCCTCCTCGAGCACTGCCTCGATCGTGTCGCCGGGGAGCCCGGCGCGACTGCGATCTGGCGCGTGTGGGAGGGCGCCGTCGGCCCGCAGATCGCGCGCCGCGCCCAGCCGATCCGGCTGCGTAGGCGGACGCTCGTCGTCGCGGTCTCGAGCGCACCGTGGATGCAGGAGCTTCAGCTCTTGAAACGCACCATCCTGACCGAGCTGAACACTCGCCTCGCGACGCCGATGATCGCCGATCTGTTTTTCGTCTTGGGGGCGACGCCGGATGTCGCGGGCGACGCACCCGCTCCCGTGCGCCCTCCGCCACGCACCTGCCCGCCGCCACCCGCGACCGGCGACCTCGCAGCCCTTCCCGAACCGCTGCGCGCCTGCTTCGACGGGATCGCGCGCGCCTGGCAGCGGCGGGCGCACTCGTGACGGCGGCGCGCGACGCGGTCGCGGACGTCGACACGCTGCGCCTACACTATCTCGATTGGGGAACCGCCGGCCTGCCGCCGCTCCTCTGCCTGCATGGCATCACGCAGACCGCGCACAGCTGGGACGAGGTCGCCCCCGCGCTCGCGCGCACGCACCACGTGCGCGCCCTCGATCAGCGCGGCCACGGCGACTCGAGCTGGGCCGCCGACGGTGATTACCGCATCGAGACCCAGAGTCGCGATGTCGAGGCATTTCTCAAAACGGTCGTCGGCGGGCCCGCGGTGCTGGTCGCGCTCTCGATGGGCGGTCTGAACGCGATGACGCTCGCCGCGCGCGCGCCGGCGCTGGTGCGCGCCCTCGTCGTCGTCGACATCGCGCCCCAGGTCGAGCGCAAGGGCGTCGAGCACATCCGCCAGTTCGTCACCGCCAACGACGAGCTCGACACGTTCGAGGACTTCGTCGCGCGCGCCCACGCCTTCAACCCGCGTCGCTCGCTCGCGAACATCCGCGATCGCCTGCGCCACAACCTCCGCCAGCTGCCGAACGGACGCTGGACGTGGAAGTACGACCCGGCGCTGCGCGACCCCGCCCGTGCCGCCGGCGACGTCACCAGCCTCTGGGACCGCGTGCGCGCGATCCACTGCCCCGTTCTGATCATCCGCGGCGGCGAGAGCGACGTGCTGGCACCCGAAACCGCGGCGCGCCTCGGCGGCCTGGTGCACGCCGAGGTGCGGACGGTGGCGGGCGCGGGGCATTCCGTGATGGGCGACAACCCGAGCGGCTTCCTCGCGGCCATCGAGCCCTTCCTCGCGACGCTGCGCGGCGTCACGCGCCCCGCAATGCCGCGGCGCGGGTGATCGAGCTCCAACAGCTGACGAAGCAGTACGGCGCGAGCGTCGTCGTCGACCGCCTGTCGCTCACCGTCGCGCGCGGCGAACTCCTCGTCCTCCTCGGCGGCTCGGGTAGCGGCAAGACGACGACCCTCAAGATGATCAACCGCCTCGTCGAGCCGAGCGCGGGGCGGGTGCTGATCGACGGCGCGGACGTCGCCGCCGTACCCGCCGCCGCGCTCCGCCGCCGCATCGGCTACGCCTTCCAGCAGGTCGGCCTGTTCCCGCACTTGAGCATCGCGGAGAACGTCGGCATCACGCCGACCTTGCTCGGCTGGGATCCCGCGCGCATCGTCGCGCGCGTCGACGCGCTCCTCGAGCTCGTCGAGCTCGATCCCGCAACTTACCGCGAGCGCCGCCCCTCGGAGCTCTCGGGCGGACAGCAGCAACGCGTCGGGGTCGCGCGCGCCCTCGCTGCCGAGCCCGCGGTGCTGCTCCTCGACGAGCCCTTCGGCGCCCTCGATCCGCTGACGCGCGATCGCCTCCAGCAGTCGCTCGCCGTCATCCGCGCCCGGCTCGCGGTGACGATCGTCTTCGTCACGCACGACATGGTCGAGGCCCTCCTCGTCGGCGACCGCATCGCAGTGCTGCGCGACGGGCATCTGCTGCAGCTCGGCACGCCCGCGGAGTTGCTGCGCCGTCCCGCCGACGACTACGTCGCGCAGCTCATGGACACCCCGCTGCGCCACGGCCGGACGGTCGAGGCGCTCGCCCGCGACGATCCGGAGCGCGGCCGATGAGCGCGGCATGAGCGACGCTCTCCGCGATCAGCTCGCGCTCCTCCCCGCCTATCTCACGGCGCACCTCCAGCTGTCGCTGGTGGCGCTCCTGCTCGGCGCGGCCGTGAGCGTGCCGGCGGGCTTGTGGGTGAGCCGCCGTCCCACCGCCGAACGCATCGCCCTCGGGATCGCGAGCGTGCTGCAGACGATCCCGAGCCTCGCGCTGCTCGCCATCATGGTGCCGGCGCTCGCTGCCCTCGGCCGCGCGACCCAGACGAGTTTCGGGTTCGCGGTGCCGAGCATCGGCTTCCTGCCCGCGCTCATCGGCCTCACGCTCTACAGCGTCCTGCCGATTCTCCGGAATACCGTGACCGGCATCGCCGGCGTCGATCCCGCCGTCGTCGAGGCGGCGCGCGCCGTCGGCATGACCGACCGCCAGCGGTTGCGCCGCGTCGAACTGCCACTCGCCCTCCCGGTGATCGTCGCCGGCGTGCGCACCGCGACCGTCTGGGTCGTCGGCCTGGCGACGCTGTCGACGCCGGTCGGCGCCCCGAGTCTCGGCAACTACATCTTCAGCGGCCTGCAGACGCGCAACCTCGCGGCGGTCCTCGTCGGCTGCGTCGCCGCCGCCGCCCTCGCGCTGGTGCTCGACGCGCTCGTGCACGCGCTCGAGCGCGGTGTCCGCGTCCACCGCCGCGGGCTCGTCGTCGGGGCGTCGCTCGCGCTCGCGGCGCTCTATCTCCACACCGCGGTGACGCTCGCCGCCGGCGCGCTCGGGCACGCGCGCCGCCCGATCGCGATCGGCTCGAAGACGTTCACCGAGCAGTACATCCTGAGCGCCATCCTCGCCGGCCGCATCGCGACCGCCACCGGGACGCCGGCACGGGTCGTCCCCTCGCTCGGCTCGACGGTCGCGTTCGACGCCCTCCGCGACGGCACACTCGACTGCTACGTCGACTACTCTGGTACCATCTGGGCGACGATCATGCGACGCACCGACGTCCCCGCCGACCGCGGCGCCGTCCTCGCCGAGGTCACCCGCTACCTTCGCGAGCACGACGCGATCACGGTCGTCGGCGCCCTCGGGTTCGAGAACGCCTACGCGCTGGTGATGCGCGACGACCGCGCGGGTACCGACGGGATCCGCCGCATCAGCGACCTCGCGGCGCGCGCCCCGGATCTCACGATCGCCGGCGACTACGAGTTCTTCAGCCGTCCGGAGTGGAGCGCCCTCACCCGTGCCTACGCGCTGCGCTTCGGCGCGCAACGCAGCATGGATCCGTCGCTCATGTACGAGGCGGTCGCCGCCGGCGACGTCGATGTCGCGAGCGCGTTCTCGACCGACGGCAGGATCGCCGCGTTCGCGCTGCGCGCGCTCGAGGACGACCGCGGCGCGATCCCGCCCTACGACGCCATTGTGCTCGCAAGCGCCCGACTCGTACGCGACGAGCCGCGCGTCCTCGACGCGCTCGCCGGCCTCAACAGCACGATCGACGCGGCGACGATGCGGCGGATGAACGCCGCCGTCGATCAGGAAGGCCGCAGCCCGAACGAGGTTGCACGCGCGTTCCTCGCAGGCGCGCCGTGATCGACCGCTCAACCGCGGGCGCGCAGGCGCTCGAGGAAGACGCGCATCTCCTTGCCCGCTTGGAGATCGCCGGTCTCCTCGGCGACGGCGATGCCGCTCTCCCACGCGGCCGCCGCGTCGGCAGCGCGTCCCGCGCGCTCGAGCGCCGCACCGAGGTAGCGATAGGCGACCGTGTAGCGCGGATCGGCGGCGATCGCGCGCTCGAGATGCGGCAGCGCCGCCGCGGCGTCGTCGGCGTCGAGGTACTCCTTGCCGAGGGTGAACCGCAGCAGCGCGTCGTCGGGCTCGTCCTCGAGGAGCTCGAGCAGATCCTGGACGCGTTCCGACGTCATGCCGACTCGCGTACCGGCCGCGCCGCCGCCAGCGGCGGATAGACGAACGTCTCGCGCTCCGCGGCATCGACCCCACGCCGCACGACTGTCGCGACGTCGAGCAGCGCCTCGGCCGCCGCCACCTCGGCGGCGGTCGCGTGCGTCGTCGGGTGCGGCGGGACGAAGAGCGAGCAGCAGTCCTGGTCGGGCAGGATCGAGGTGGCGAAGGTCCCGATCCGCTCGGCCTGGGCGATGATCTCCGCCTTGTCCATGCCGATCAGCGGCCGCAGCACCAGCATCGGCGTCGCAGCGGCGATCACCTCCATGTTCTCCAAGGTCTGCGACGCGACCTGCCCGAGGCTCTCACCGGTGACCAGGGCGCGCGCACCGCCGCGCATGCCGAGCTCCGCGGCGATGCGCAGCATCATGCGGCGGTAGAGGACGACGCGGTGCGAGCGCGGCACGCGCGCGACGATCTCCGCCTGGATGTCGCCGAAGGGGACGACCCAGAGCTCCGAGCGCAGCTGCCAGCGGGTGAGGTGCGCGACCAGCTCGCGCGCCTTGTCGCGGCTGGCGCGATCGGTGTAGGGCCCGCCGTGAAAGTGCACGAAGCCGACGCGGCACCCGCGCTGCATCAAGCGATGCGCGGCCACCGGCGAGTCGATACCACCCGAGAGCAGGCAGGTGACCTTGCCGCTGATGCTGACGGGCAGGCCGCCCGGTCCGGGAATCTTGCCGGCCGAGACGAACGCCGCGCGCGGCAGGATCTCGATCGCGATCGTGAGCTCCGGGTGGTCGAGGTCGACGCGCGCGCCGGTCGCCTCGCGCACGGCCTCGCCGACGCGCGCGTTCACCTGCGGCGACGTCAGCGGAAACGCCTTGTCGGCGCGGCGCGTGGCGATCGCGAACGAGCGCATCGCGGCGCCGCGCGCGGCGCTCACGGCGGCGGCGCACATCGCCTCGACGTCGAGCGACGTCGGAACGCCGCACGAGAAGTTCGCAACGCCGAAGGTGGTCGCGACGCGGGCGCGAATCTCGTCGACCGCGGCGCCGTCGGCGAGCCACAGCACGATGCGCCCGGGCAAACTCTGCGCGCGCGTGACGCCGAGGCCCGCCGTCGCCGCGCGGAGATTGGAGACGAGACGCGCCACGAAGCGAGGGCGATTGCCGCCCTTGAGCGCGATCTCGTGATAGCGGACGACGACGCACGCCATCGGGCGATGATACCACCGCGCTTCCGGCGGCGCGAACCGCCTGCTAGAGCGGAGCGCATGGATTGGCGCCTCCTCGAAGCAACACGCGAGGCCGCGCCCCGGGTCGCCCTCTCCGAGGTCCGTCCGAGCATCCGCGACTTCATTCAGTACCTCGGCGCCGGCCGGCAGACGCTCGGGGTGATCCCGTTGCTCGCGCGGCGCGGTCCGGCGGCCGGCGCGGCCGTCGCCGCAGACGACCTCGCCGCACTCGCGGTCTCCCTCGACGCACTCGAGATCCCCGCGCTCGCGGTTACGACCGCGCCCGGCACGCTTGCGGGACGGCTCGTGGATCTCACCGCGGTCGCGGCCGTCGCGTCGGCGCCGCTCCTGCGTTACGACTGCGTCGCGGGCGAGAACCGCCTCTACGAGTCACGTTTGGCGGGTGCGGACGCCGTCCTCGTCCCGGTCGCGCTCGCCGCCGGCGAGCTGCCGCGTCTGGTGGCACTGGCGCGCGCCGTCCACGTCGCCTGCGTCGCCGAGGTCGCGACGCGCGCCGAGTGCGAGGCTGCGCTCGCCGCGGGCGTAGCGGTGATCGCGCTCGCCGCCGGCGCGCTCGCGCTCGCGGCGTCAATCCCGCTGCGCTATCCCGTCCTCGCGCAGGAGCCGATCGAGGCGCCCGCCGATCTCGCGTACCTGCACGGCGTCGTCGATGCCGTGCTGATTCCGACGCGCGCCGGCGTCGACGCGCTCGCCCGCACCGTCACCTTGGTCGACGCGGCCGCGGCGCTCTGAATCATGAGCGCGCGCGCACGATCGTCACGCTTCTCGGCCGCCGTGCTGCCGCGCCTGCGCGCGGCGCTCGCGGCGCCGCCGCCGCTCTCCGAGACGCCGCCCGGCATCGCGTCGGCCGTGCTGGTACCGCTCTTCGAGCGCGACGGCGTCCTGCATCTCCTCTACACGAAGCGCAGCGAGTCGCTGCCGCACCATCGCGGACAGGTCTCGTTTCCCGGCGGGCGCCATGTCGCCGACGCCGATCCGACCTTGCTCGCGACCGCGCTCCGCGAGACCGAGGAGGAGATCGGCGTCGCCCCGGCGCACGTCGACGTGCTCGGAGCCCTCGCCCCCATTCACACCTCCAGCTCGAACTTCCTCATCAATCCCTTCGTCGGCGTGATCCCGCACCCGTATGCGTTTCACCCGAATCCCCACGAAGTGAGCGAGATCTTCTCGGTGCCGGTCGACGTCCTCCTCCACCCATCGACGGGGGTGGAGGAAGCGTGGACGCTCCAAGGGCGCACGGTGCCGGTCGCGACCTACCGCCACGGCGCGCACGTCATCTGGGGGGCGACACATCGGATCACGACGACGCTCCTCGACCTCCTGCGAACGCTGCGCGCCGACGCGTGAGTCGGGCGGCACGCGGCGAGCGCATACGCCCGCGCGAAACGAATTGACAGCCCAAAGGGGCGCTCGTAAGGTACCGATGGGAGATGCGGATGCGGCCGGCGCGATATCGTGAACAGCGCGACGGGATTTGGCGCCGCCGTCTCCGCGTGAGCGCGGCGTTGTTGCTGGTCGCGGGGTTGGTGTTCCTCGGCGCGACCAAGCTCGAATGGCATCGCCCGACGGGCGAGCTGCTCCACGCGGTCGACGCGCTCGGCCGTACCAGCACGATCGACGTCCATCTCGCGGACGCGCAGACGGGCCTCAGTCGGAGCCGCATCGAGATCGAGAGCGGCGGCACGCGCACCGTGCTCGCGAGCGCGGAGTACGCGGCGGCGTCCTGGCGGGTGAGCACGGTGCCGGAGACGACGATCTCGGTGCCGCTGCAGGCGATCGAGCGCAAGATCCCGGAGGGTGCGGCGACGATCCGCGTCTACGCGGACGACTACTCGTGGCTGCGCTGGTTTCGCGCCGAGCGCCCGATCCTCGAGGCGCAGGCCACCATCGATCTCACGCCGCCGACGCTCGAGGTCCTCTCGACCGAGCACTACGTGACCATCGGCGGCGCCGAGTTCCTGCTCTACAAAGTCTCGAGCGACGCGATCCAGAGCGGCGTCCAAGTCGACTCGTACTTCTTTCCGGGCACGAGCGGGATGTTCGACGATCCCGGCATCGCCGCCGCGTTCTTCTCGGTGCCGCAGGACCTCGACGTCAAGACCGTCCCCAGGGCAATCGCCGTCGACGCCGCCGGCAACCGCCGCGAGGTGAACTTCCACACGGTCGTGAAGCCGCGTCACTTCGCCGACAAGACGCTCGTCCTCGACGACGCTTTCCTCGAGCGCAAGGTCCCGGAGATCCTCGCCGCGACCGGCTCGCCGCCGCAACCGGACCTGGTGCAGGGCTACCTCTTCATCAATCGCACGCTGCGCAAGCAGAGCGAGGAGCGCATCCACCAGGTCACGGGCACGTCGGCGAAGACGCCGCTCTGGGACGGCGCCTTCCTCCGCCAGCCGAACAGCGCGCCGCTCTCGGGCTTCGCCGACCGGCGCTCGTACGTCTACCAGGGAAGGATCATCGACGCGCAGACGCACCTCGGCTTCGACCTCGCATCGCTACGCCAGAGTCCGGTGACCGCCGCCAGTACGGGGACCGTCGTGTTCGCCGGCGCGCTCGGGATCTACGGCGACGCCGTGATCCTCGATCACGGGCTCGGCATCTTCTCGCTCTACGGCCATCTGAGCGCGATCACGACGCAGGTCGGCGCGTCCGTCGTGCGCGGCGACGTCATCGGCCGTACCGGCGAGACCGGACTCGCGGGCGGCGACCACCTGCACTTCAGCGTGATGCTCTGGGGCACGCACATCGACCCGATCGAGTGGTGGGACGGCAAGTGGATCCACGACCACGTGACCGCCAAGATCGACGCCTACCCGCATACGACCGTCACGGCGCGGCGAGACGGTTGAATGGCGGCGCGCGTCGAGGCGCTCCGCACGGCAGGGCAGGAGGCACTGCGCGCCGCCGGAGTGGCGGACGACGCGACCGCGCCCGCGCGTGTAATGCCGTTCGCCGGTCGCTCCGTCGAGCTCGACCTGGCGATCGTCGAGCGTCTGGCCCGCGCGCCCGACCCTGAGCATGCGGCGGCGCTGCGCACACTCGAGGGAGCCGCGGAGCGCGCCGGCTGGAAGGCGGTCGTGAAGGAGGCGCGACGCGCCCTCTATCGCTTCGGGCAACGCGGCGTCGCCGTGCCGGAGGCGGCGCGCGTCGAGACGCCGCGGCGACCGGCGTCCTCGTCCCTCGAGGGCTACCTCTCCGCGATCGACGGACGCGGCGATCGCCTGGTGTGGCTCGTGCGGCCGCGGCGCGAGGGCGGGCTCCTGGTGCTGACGGCGATATTGAACGAGCCCACGGGCCTGCGCGACGTCTCCATCGCCGAGCTGCCGCGGAAGACGCTGCGCCGCATGGAGCGCGACCTGCAGGCGCGGCACCACCTGCGCCTGGTCCCGGCCGACGGCGCGTACTGCGATGCGCTCCTCGCGGAGGGGTTCACGCGCGCGCGTGCCACCGGTGCCGCCGGGGTCGGCGAGTATCCGACGTACCGCGCACGGCTCACGACGGCGGAGCCCGCGCCGCGCGATCCGCCGCTCGCCGCGCGCGTCCTCGACGCGACCGAAGTCGAGTCTGCGGCGCTCGCTGGCGGCGTCGCGCTCCTCGACGAGCCGGAGTTCACGACCTGGCGTCTCGAGCGCCCTGCCCTCGCCGCCCATCTCGCCGACGTCGCCGCCGCGCGTGAGAGCCCGCTCGTGCTGAGCCGCCCGCAGCAGGAGGAGCGCGTACGCGACGTCGTGGCGCGCGCCATGCGTGAGCTCTTCGGTGGCGAGAGCGGCGTCGCGTACCGGCGCCGTCTGGAGGAGATGGCCTACTACCTGCAGGCGACCGGCCGCCGCGCGCACGCGCTCGTCGCCTGGCGGACGGCGTGCGCGCTTGCGGCGAGCACGGCGGCCAGCGCAGGGATCCCGTTCTTCGAGGAGCTCACGCGCCGGAGCTTCGCGGTCCTTCTCGAGGAAGACGCCGCGCGTGCGCGTGACGAGGCGAAGGGATCGGTGCTCGTGCGTCCAGGCGCCGCGCCGGCCGGCACGCCCCGCATCCGCGCCCCGCGCTGACCGCCGCCGCAGAGCGCCGACGCCGCGCTACAGGTGGATGACCATGCCCTCGGTCGCGCACTCGACGCCGAGCGCCGCGGCGTGTTCGCGCATCTCGCGGCCGAGATGGATGAGCACGAGGCGGCGGCATTCGAGCCGGGGCAGCAGCGGCTGCAAAGTCGTGAACTCGATGTGACGTCCCATCGAGCACTCGTACGCCGTGCATTCGCAGAGGAAGAGATCGACCCCGCGGGCGAGATCGAGGAAGCGGTCGATCCAGGGCGTGTCGCCGCTGTAGAGCACGCGTCTGCCCTGAACGTCGAGCCGCATGGCCAACGCGGTGTCCTCGTCCTGATGCGGCACACGAATCGGGAGGATCTCGACCTCGGCGATCGTCGCCGGTTGCTCCGGAACCAGTTCGTGGAAGCGGAGCTCGAACGGCAGAGTATGCGACCCGACGTCGCGGTAGAGCGTGCGAAAGAGCGTCCACACCCGCTGCTCGATGCCCGGCGGGCCGACGATCAGGAACGGGCGCTGGCGCGGCCGCTCGTACATGTACTCGAGCAGAAGAAACGGCAGACCCGCGAAGTGGTCACCGTGTAGATGACTGATGATCACAAAATCGAGACGATCCGTCTCGATGCCGTGCCGCTTCATGGCGAAGAGCACGGTGGGACCGCAGTCGACGAGGAACGTGGAGCGCGCGGTCTCGAAGAGATACGCGGCGTTCAGGTGGGCGCCGCTGCAGAACGCGTCGGCGGAGCCGAGCACGGTGACGTCGAGCTTCGCGGGGTCGTCGCCACGATCGGACGCCATAGTCGGTGTTTAGCGTCATCGCCCCGCGCGTGGCAATTACCTCATTCGGCCTTCGCCCCCACGCGTCCGGGCGCTGCACGCGCAGCGCCGCGGCCCGCGGAGCGCATGGGACGTCGCATGGCGGGATCGTCAGCGACTTGCCCGGCGGCGTCATTGCGATGACAGGCGGTACGCGCCGTGTACCGACCGCCGGCGTCGACCTGCGAGGAACGCCCGCTTTTTCGGGACTTCCCGTGGCACTTGCTTTGCTGATCCGTCGCTCTCGTGCCCCGCCCTTCGGAAGATCTCATGTCGTCGCTGCGGATTCTCGCCGCGCTCCTCGCGCTGCTGGCGCTCCTTTCGCGGCCCGCCTTCGCCACCACGATGGTCATGATGAGCGACGAGAGCCTCACGCTCACGTCAGACGCCATCGTCGCCGGCACGGTCACGGACATTCGCGCGGCGCGTGTCACGGACGGGGGCATCGAGACCTACATCACGCTGCATCCGGACGAGATACTCAAAGGCTACCTACCGCTCGGTGACGTGACGATCCGCGAGCGCGGTGGACGGATCGGCGACGTGGAGCAGTGGCTTTTCGGCAATCCGACCTACACGGTCGGCGAGTCCGTGATCGCCTTTTTCACCGTCGACGGCGAGGGCATGCTGCGCACGACGCAAATGGCGCTCGGCAAGTTCAGCGTCGCGCGCGACCCGGCGACGCAGGCGGACGTCGCCGTGCGGCCCATCGACGACGCCGACGTCGTCGTACCCGGCCGCACGCTGCAGAGCCGACTGCCCGACGACCGCCGTCCCGCGAAGGCATTTCGCAGTCGCCTGCGCACGATCGTGCGCAGCCAACCGGTGCCGGCGATGCGCCGACCGCTCGCAACCGCGCCCGTCTTCTCCGCCGACGAGCGCCTGACGATGCCGACGGGCGAGTTCAAGCTCTTCAACGACGTGCGTTGGTTCGAGCCGGACGAGGGCCAGCCGGTCGTCTACAAGATCGACGCCGCCGGCGACCCGAAGATCGGCGCGACCGCGTCCCGTGACGCCGCCGACGCCGCGCTCGCGGCGTGGACGAACGTCCCAACCGCCGCAATCGTCCTCCAGGATGGCGGCGCCGTCAGCGGCGCCTCGAGCGGCGGCTGCGACGGCAAGAACACCATCGTCTTCAATGATCCGTCGGGCTCGGTCGGCGATCCCTCGGGCTGTTCGGGTATCCTCGCGGTCGGCGGCTATTGCGCGAGCAGCGCCACCACGACGGTGAACGGCGTCGTCTTCAGCAAGATCGTCGAGGGCGACATCACCGTGAACAACGGCTGGAGCGCCTGCAGCTTCTGGAACGCGACGAATCTCGCCGAGGTGTTGACGCACGAGCTCGGCCATACGATCGGCCTCGCGCACTCCACCGATTCGACCGCGACGATGTACGCGTTCGCGCACTTCGACGGCCGCGGCGCGTCCCTCATGCCCGACGACGCTGCCGGCGTGACGTTCATCTATCCGGACACCGGCGTTCCCGTCGCAACCGCGACGCCGAGCCCGGCTCCCACGCCCGCGGGTCCCGACGCCGACGGCGACGGCGTGACGGATGCCGCGGACAATTGCCCCGACGTCGCAAACCCCGCGCAGACGGACACCGACGGCGACGGCATCGGCGACGCCTGCGACAATTGCGTCGCGATCGCCAACCCGTCGCAGGACCCAGCGACGGCGTGCGCCGCCTTCACGATCGTGCGCATGAACATCGCCTTCGGGCGCGATCCGCTGGTCGACGACGACCGCCTCCGGCTGCGCGGCCGCTTCACCGTCGCGAGCGCGCGCTCGATGACCGACATCGCGGGACAGCCCGTGACGTTGGCGCTCGACGACTCCGCCGGGGTACCGATCCTCGAGGTCACGGTGCCGAGCGGCAGCTGGATCACCAACCGTAGTGGCACGCAGCTCGCGTTCCTCGACGCCGCCGGCGAGCGGCTCGGCGGCCTCACCCGGGTGACGCTGCGCTCACGCGACGGCGTCCACTACGCTCTCTCGCTGGCGGCGAAGCACCTCGATCTCACGGGCAGCGACGTACCGATGCTCCGGGTCGCATTCGATCTCGACGCGACGAGCTACGCCGGCCTGGGACGCTGCTCGACGAATCGCCGCCGCACGCGCGTCAGCTGCCAGCTGCCGCGGTAGGCGCGTCGCCGTCGGCAGCTCGCGGCCGCTCTCCGCGGCGCGCCGTCGTACCGGCCCGACGCTGCCGCGATCGTGCTGGCCCGCGTCGGCGGCAGTTGGTAAAGATCGCTCGATGGACGTCCGTCTGCAGGTGCGGCGCGCGCGCCGTGACGATCTCGACCGCGTGCGCGCACTCCTCGGCGTCGTCGAGACCCCGGCACCGCGCGAGCGCAAGCGCTGGCGCCGGTTGGTGTCGACTTTGCGCGAGGACCTCTACCTCGCCGAGCGCGAGGACGACGATACGCTCGTCGGGCTCGCGGTGATCGTGTACGTCCGTGGACTCGGACCGCCGGCGGCGATCGTGCGGCAGCTGCACAGCGTCTCGGACGCCGCGGCGCGCGCGCTCCTCGACTGCGCCCGCGCCCGCGCCGCCGCACGCGGCTGCGCCCAGCTCGAGGTGCAACTCGAGGCCGGCGGCCAGGTCGGCGCCCCGTCCGGCGCGACCGCGCTCGCGGACGCGCTCGCCGCCGACGGCTGGAGTGCCGGACCGCGGACGCTGATCCGGCGGCTCTCCGCATGACGGCCGCCGCAGCCCGCGCGTTCCGCTCGACTGCATCCGCGGTCTCCTGGATGATCGGCGCAGCGAAGGAGGACGCATGATCCTGAAGATTTTGTTCGCATTCCTGCTCGGATTCGTTCTCGGGGCGCTCGGCGCCGGGTTTCTCGTGACGTCGCCCGCGGGCAACTACCTGATCGCGCCCGTGATCGCCGCCAACCCCAGGGTCCAAGAACTCGAGAGCAAGGTCCGCGCCGCCGAGGAGCAACGCACCTCGGTGAGCCGGCAGCTCGACAAGGTGACCGACCGGATGGAACAGATGGGGCAACACTTCGAGGAGCTGCAACGGCGGTTCGAAACGATGCAACGACCCGTCGGCGGCACCGATCGGCCGGCGCCCGCTGCTCCCTGAGCCGACGCTCAACCTCGTCGTGGACTCATGCTATACTTGGAGGGCTGAACCGAAAGGGGGTGAGGACAGATGAAGAGGGTCATTACGATGGGCATCGCGGCGCTGACGCTTCTCGCGGTCGCGGGGGCGCCCGCATTCGCGACAACCGCCAAGCACACGCATCATCGCGTCGGCTGCAAGCAGATCAAAGACGCGATCGACGGCGGCAAGTCGTCCGAGGATGTGCAGAAGGAACTGCACGTCACGGCGGCGCGCGTGAAGGCATGCACGACGGCGACGGCGAAGAAGAAGCCGACGCCGGCGCCAGCTGAAAAGAAGTCCTGACCGGTTGCACCCCGGGCGCGCCCGCGCCCGGGGTGAATCGTCACCTACATTCGTGAGCACCGAAGAGCACGTGTGCCCGCCCGATCGCGGCACGGTTGCGCTCGAGATCACCGCGCTCAGCCATGGCCCCGACGGCGTCGCTCGTCACCAGGGGCGCGTCGTGTTCGTGCCCGGCGTGGCGCCGGGCGACCGCGTGCGAGCGCGACTGGTCGAGAAGCGACGCACGTTCGCGCGCGCGCAGGTCGTGCATCGCTGCGCACCCGGCGCGGCGTATCGCGCTCCGCCCTGCCCCTGGGTCGAGACCTGCGGCGGATGCCCCTGGCAGCAGGTCGCGTACCCCGCGCAGCTCGCCGCCAAGGCGGCGAACGTCCGGGAGGCGCTCGCGCGCATCGGCGGCGTCGCCGTCGTTCGCGAGCTTCCGATCCGCTCCGCTCCGGACGAGTGGCGCTACCGTCACCGCATTCGGCTGCACGTCGACGCGCACGGTACGCTCGGCTATCGTCGCGCCCGCTCGCACCGACTGGTCGAGATCGGCGACTGCGTGATCGCCGACGCCACGCTCGCGGCGGCGTTGCCGATCGTGCGTCGGCTCGTGCCGCGGCTCACGACGCGCCTGCGCACGATCGAGCTGCTCGCGAACGGCGACGGTCGCGTCGTCGCGAGCGCCGTGGCGAGCGGCGCGTTCGCGACCGCGGACGAACCGCGCGTCGCCGCGCTCCTCGCCGAACACACCCTGATCGCAGGCATCCAACTCGCGACCACCGGCTGGCAGCGCGGCTTTGGCGACCTGCGCCTCTTCGTGCGCCCGGACGACGCCGGTACGGCGATCGTCCAGCGGCCGGGGACCTTCAGCCAGGTGAACCCCGCGGCGAATCGTCTCTTGGTCGAGACCGTTCGCTCGATGGCGACGCCGGCGCACCGCGTGCTCGACCTCTTCTGCGGGGCGGGAAACTTGAGCCTACCGCTGGCACGCGGCGGCACCGAGGTGCTCGGGGTCGACGCCAGCGTCGCGGCGGTCGCCGACGCCCGTGCCAGCGCCACCGCCTGCGGGATCTCCACTACGCGCTTCGAAGCAGTCCCCGCCTTGCGATTCCTCCGCCAGCAGGGACTCGCCGGCGCCGAGCTCGTCATCCTCGACCCGCCCCGCACCGGCGCCGTCGACGAGGTCGCGCAGCTCGCCCGCTTGCGCGCTCCCCGCATCCTCTACGTTTCGTGCGACCCCGCCACCCTCGCCCGCGACGTCGCGGTCTTGGCCGCCGAGGGATATAGTGTGGAGCGTGTCCAAACGCTCGATCTCTTTCCGCAAACGCCCCACGTCGAGACCGTGCTCGAGGCCGTTGCTGCTATTGACTGACCCGTGGAGCCCCTTATAGCTTCGACTTCGCTCGTTTTTTTCGAGCGAGCTCGCCGGAGAGGTGGAATGCGATGCCCAAAGAGGAAAAGACCGCCAAAGCCAAGGTCACCATCATCTCCGGCAAGGGTGTCTCGCAAACCATCAACTATCTCTTGGAAGACCGCGACGAGCTCGAGTGGCTGGTGGCCGTCGGACGCAACAAGAGCGGCGAGATCTTCTTCTACGATACCGGCGGCGACATCGTCGAGGATCTCGGCACCCTCGAGTACCTGAAGCAGCGCATCATCCGCGCCCACTTCGGCGACGAGCCGGAGTAGGCCTAAGCCGACCGCACTTCTCCCGCGAGACGCCGCTCAGAGCTCGTCGGGGACCGTGGCAAGAACGCGGCCGTCCTCGACGCGCAGGGGCACGCCGATGAGACGGCGTCCGATCGGCGGACCCCCGACGCACTCGCCGGTATCGGGGCGATAGCGTGCGCCGTGGGTCGCGCACACGATGAAACCGCGATCGTCGAGGAAGCGATTCTCCACCCAGTCCATTGTGAGCGGCACGTGGCGGCAGCGGTTCACCCACGCGCGCAGCGTCCCGTCGACGTTCACGACGAAGGCCTCGACCGGCTCGCCCGCGGCCGGTAGGAGGAACTTCCGCGTCGCGCCGGGCGGCAGATCGCCGACCGCCCCGACCACGACCTCGCGGGCCGATTGCTCCACGATCGCGATCTGCCTAGCACGCGCTCTCCGCGCCGGCCAATGGATCTCCCGCTCGGATGAGGGCATCAGTTCCCTACCCGCGTCGGAGTCCGATACCGTACGGCCCGGGAGGAAGCGAACCATGCCGACGAACGGCGGCTCACGCCCGCTGGCGGGCATCCGCATCATCGATCTCAGCAACATGATCAGCGGCCCGCTGGCGACGATGATCCTGGGAGACCAAGGGGCGGACGTGATCAAGGTCGAGGCGCCCGGCATGGGCGACCCCATGCGGATGTTCGGGGCGATGCGCGGGGGCATGTCCTCGACCTTCGTGAACCTGAATCGCAGCAAGCGCTCCATCGTCATCGATCTCCGTGGCGAGACCGGCAAGGAGATCCTGCGCCGACTGATTCGCAAAGCCGACGTCTTCGTGCAGAATTTCCGCCCCGGCGTGGTGGAGCGTCTGGGCTTTGGCCACGACGCCGTGCGGGCGCTGGCGGCGGACGTCGTGTACGCCTCGATCTCCGGCTTCGGCGATACGGGACCCTTCTCCCACCGACCGGTGTACGACAACGTGGTCCAGGCCTTGAGCGGCGTCACCGCGGTCCAGGCCGATCCCGACACGGGAAAACCCGAACTGGTCCGAAACCTGACGCTCGACAAGGCGACGGCCTACACCGTGGCGCAGGCCGTGACGGCCGCGCTGCTGGCGCGGGCACGTGGCCGGGGCGGACAGTACGTGCGCGTCGCGATGCTCGACGCGGCCATCGCCTTCCTGTGGCCCGACGGCATGATGAACCACACGTTCCTGGGCGACGACGTCTTCCGCGTGCCTCCGATCGCCACGATCTATAGAATTTATCCGACGGCCGACGGCTCGATCACGGTCGCGGCGCTGACGGACGACCAGTGGGCCAGGACCTGCCGCGCCACCGATCGAGAGGACCTGATCGAGGATCCACGGTTTCGATCCATTTTCGACCGGCTGACCCACATGCAGGAGCTCCGCGAGATCGTGACCGACATCATCGCGACCCGGACTACGGCCGAGTGGTGCGCGCTCTCGAGAAGCACGACGTTCCTCACGCCCCCATCCTGTCCTTGGACGACGTGCCCGAGCACCCGCAGGTGCGGGCGAACGGCACGTTGGTGGAAACCGAGCACCCGACGGCGGGTCCGATGCGGCAGGCGCTTCCCGCCGCCCGGTTCGACGCCACGCCTACCCAGCCCGATCGACCAGCGCCCACCAACGGCGAACACACGGATCAAGTGCTGGGCGAGATTGGCTACAGCCGAGAGGAAATCGCGGCGCTACGAGAGAGCGGGACCGTGGCGTAGAACGATAGGCGATACCGTCAACCCTCGAGGAAACGCGTGAAGTTCGGCTGGCCGGTCGCGGCGGTCACGCCGCCGTCGATCACGATCGCGGCCCCGGTCACGTACGACGTGTCGTCGGACGCGAGGAACGCGACCACGCCCGCGATCTCCTCGGGGCGACCGATGCGGCCCATCGGGATCAGCTTGGCGTATTCCTCGACGATCGCCGGACTGGCCTGGAAGATCGGCGAGGTGAGCGCGGTCTCGATCGGCCCGGGACACACGCAGTTCACGCGGATGCGCTCGCGCGCGTGGTCGATCGCCAGGGTGCGCGTGTAGTTCACGACCCCACCTTTGGCCGCATTGTAGGCGGCGAGGCCGTAGTCGCCGCGGATGCCGGAGATCGAGGCGGTGTTGACGATCACGCCGCCGCCGCCGCGGCGAAGGTGGGGGATCGCGGCCCGACAACCGTAGAAGATCGAGTGCAGGTCGACGGCGATGATCGTGTGCCACGCCTCGGGCTCGAGGTCCGGGGTCTTCCCGTAGACGCCGGTGCCGGCGTTGTTGAAGAGCACGTCGAGCCGCCCGAAACGGTCGATGGCCGATTGCGTAAGCGCCTCGACCTGCGTGCGCTCGCTCACATCGGTCGCCTGGAACGCGACCTCCGCACCGCTGCTGCGCAGCTCGTCGGCGACCGTCGCGAGCCCGCTCTCGTTGAGGTCGCCGAGCACGAGTCGCGCGCCCTCGCGCGCAAAGCGACGCGCTGTCGCGGCGCCGATGCCGGACGCCGCCCCGGTGATGAGCATGACCTTGCCTGCGAACCTGGGCTCCATCTCGTATGCCTCCTTTCAGACGCGATGCACCGAACGGCCTCGCGCGTCCCGGTGTCAGCGCGTTCCGCGCGGAGCGGCGAAGCGCACCTGCAGGTGCCAGACGCGTGCGAGCCGCGCCAGAAGGTCGGATTCACGCCCGTCGACGCCACCCGCCAGCGCAGCCTCGAGTAGGGTTTCGTAGATCAGCTCGCGTGCGGCGGGGCGCTGGAAGACGGGCGCAAAGATCCAGAGCTCCTCGTCGTCGTGGAAGCGCCGGTCGGCCTCCACCGCCGCCGCGCGGTACGCTTCGCTGCCGAGTGCGGTGACCACACGCCCGATCACGACGTGCTCCTCTTCCGAGACCCGGGCGTCGGCGGCGATGACCCGCTCGAGCAGTGCCACCAACACGATACGCTCCTCCGCGTTCAGCTCGTCGATGTTCATGTGTCTCTCCTGCGATCTCCTAGTGTCCTGTTCCCGAAGTTCGTGCTAATAGTATTCGGCCCCCCGGCATCTTTGCTAGAGGGGTGCGGGCACATGGCGGGACTGGGACGGCCGAAAGCGAAGCTGGTGGTGGCACCGAGCGAGCGCGAGACGCTCGAGCGGTGGACGAGGCGGCGAAAGACGGCGCAGGCTCTGGCGTTGCGGGCACGGATCATTCTGCGGTGTGCAACGGGGTGCA
>JACQEO010000081.1:0-44969 GCA_016200545.1 Deltaproteobacteria bacterium
ACCGAAATCCACAGCCAAAAGTCGCGACGAAAAGCGCCCTTCCTTGAACAATCGACGCCGCGCGACTCGCAAATGACGCCTGCTAGGACGCTGGAAACCCTTGTCCCACGCGGGCTAGAGGCGTTTCGCGACAGAAACTAGCTACTCGGCGCTGGCGCCTGCGGCAGCCACCAGCGCGCCATCTCGAGCTCGATCGCGTCGAACGGGACCGCCCGCACCGGATCGGTTCCTCCGTGTGTGCTGGCGACGATCCAGCGCCCTCCCTCGAGCCCGTAGACCTCGAGCGTACGGATGATCGGGTCGACGATCCACAGGTGTGGGACGCCGGCGTGTGCGTAGATGCGCATCTTGCGGCCGCGGTCGATGTAGCCGGTCGTGGGCGACACGACCTCGCACGCCCAATCTGGAGCCATCGTGAGCGCGGGGGCGTTGGGAAGAAGGGGCATGCGCTCCCGCCGCCAACCCGCGAAGTCGGGAACCACCACGTCGGTGCCGAAGTGTAGCTCGGGCTCGAAGAGGATCCACCAACCGCCGGGCCCCTTGGGGTCACCGGGTGGGCGGTGGAAGGCCCCGTTCAGATCAGCGCCGAGGACGGAGCCGGCGTTTACGTGCGGCGACGCGGGACGCGGACTCAGGAACAGCTCGCCGTCGAGGATCTCGGCGACCATGTGCTCCGGGGCGTTCCGCACGTCGTCGTAAGTGGCCCTGCGGCGCGGCGCGCTCACGATCGAACCATAGCACGGCGCGTGACTGGCGGCGCGAGAGCGCCGAGTAGCGCTTAGAAGGAACCCTCGCGGCGCAGCCTAGAGAGCGTGCCGTTCAGGGCACGACGACGTCGACCAGCACCGGGCTGCCGAGGCCGCCGGCCTGTTTCGCGCCGCAGCCCTTCTCGACGATCTTGCCGTTCGGGAACGGATCTTTGATGGGCGGCGAAACCGTTCGCGGGCAGACGTCGTCGAGTGCGTGTGCGTCGGTGCCGCCGAGCGCCGCCTGGCTCACGGTGGCGCTCACCGTGAAGTCTTCGTGTCCGGTGCCCTTCGCCTTGTCGATGGCGCAGTCGAAGAGCGCATCGAAGACGACGTTCAGCTTCTGCTTCGACGCGAGCACCAGCGGCAGCGGCTTCTGCGGCTTGCCGGCATGCAGCTTCACGCTCGCCGCCGGGCACCCCGCTGCGAGCGAGTCGACCGAGAGCGTGGCGGCGCTGGCGAGCGCCATCGCGTCGACGATCGTCTCGGCGTGGGGCCCACGGTTCTGGATGGCGACGACGAGCGGCACGGTCAGCGCCGGTCGCGCATGCGTGAGCTTCACCACCTTCGGGGCGGTGATCTTCAGGACGGCGAGGTCGTGTGGTCCGCAGTCGCTCACCATGACGGGCGCGCTTGGGGGCGAAGGGTTCGTCTCGATGTTCCCGGCCTGATCCCGCGCGACGCTCTGGAAGGCGTAGCTCTTGCCCCATTTTCCGTGGAACGTGTCGCTGCTCGAGGCGCTCGTGATCCAGGGCGTGAGCGGTCCGCCGTCCTCGGAGACGGAGACGTCGAACGTTCCGATCCCCGATCCGGCGTCCGTGCCCGACCAGCCGACCAGGAGATCTTTCGCGCACGCGGCTGGCGGCGACACCGCCGTGATCTGACTGGTCGGCGGCGTCACGTCGATCGTGTTCGACCAGACAGGGGTGTCGATCGGGTCGTTGGTGTCGAACACGATCTCCGCCTGGTTCGCGATCACGGTGCCGGTCGTGACGCTCGCCTTGACGGCTACGGTGAACAGCACGTGGCCGCTGCCCTCGGGCGGAATCTTGTCGGGCGGGAGGAATCCCGCGAGCGGATCCGTCGGCGGCAGCATGGTCGCCGGGTCGAGCGACGTGAAGTGCCAGGTGAGCAACGCCGCCTGAGCGTCGAGCGCGGCGTCGATGCGAACGATCAGGTTCGTCGCGGGCCGCAGATCGACGTCCTGCTTGAACGCCGTCAGACCGGGCGGCGGGATCACCTGATTGCTGCCGAAGTCGATCGGGCCGAGGCTCAGGGTCGTGAGGTCGACCAACGCCGCGTCGAGCTGGTCGGTGATCACGACCTCGTCGGCGGGCGCGGTCGCGTCGGGCTTGTTCTCGAACTCGATCGTGTAGCGCAGCGGGACGTCGGTGCTGATGAAGTGCGCGTCGCCGGCGCCGAGCGGGCCGCTCTTGTCGTTCGGATCGAAGGCGCGCACCGGCTTGATCGGGAAGCGAATGCAGAGCCCCGGCGCGAACGAGTTCGGGAACGCGCACTTGCGATTGTTCGTACAGATGGAGGCCGGATTCCCGCTGGCGTCGTGTCCGCTCACCACCTGGAAGCCGATTTCACGGCACTCCTCCGGCGTGTTCGGCAGCGGGCACTTGCCCTTGTTGATATCTTCGAGCTTGCAGTTTTCCGGCGGCTCGGGATCCTTGAGCGCTTCCGATGTGCAACTACAGCCTTCGCAGCAGACGGCCGACACGTTCTTCGGGATCACGCCGCACGCACAGGTGATGTCTGCGAGCGCGGGCGCCGTACAGAAGTCGGCGATCCCCGCCGTCACGCGCGCGAGGAGCCGATCGAGCGGGAGTCGGTGTGACGCGGGATCGACGGACGCGAGCACCGGCGCGTGATTCTCGCCCCAGACCATCCCGAACGCGGCGAGGTCGTACCCGAGCTGCGTAAGGCTGTACACCTTGGGGGCCGTGCCGAAACTCGTGACCAGCGACGCCAGCCCGTCGCTCACGATCGTCTCGAGCTGCGTCGAGATGTAGTCGCTCATCGCGGGGACGATCGACGGCGAGATTGTGTAGCCGAAGAGCCGTGCGGCCTTGTCGCGGGCGCCGTCGACGAGCGTTGCGACCGCATCGGGCTTTGGTCCGCCGTCGAACAGCGGGTCGCCGTGCTCGAACCGCAGGGGTAGCGCGTCCACTCCGGCCCCTGGCACGACGATCGTCACCTCGAGCGCACCGGTGAAGCCCGCCGGCACGACGGGGAGCAGCAGCAGGGTTTCTTGCAGCGGCGGTCCGTCGTTGCCGGCGACGATGTTCCGATAGAACCGCCCGAACTCCTGGATCGTGATCTTGCCGAACTGCTGCGGCGGCGGTGCGATCTTGAAGAGCGGCGTCACCTCGAGGACGTCGGCGGCGCCGAAGAGGAGCGGCACGGCGTACGCATCCGTGTTGCCGCGGTTCCCGTACAGCAGCACGTACCGCGCGGTGCCGACGAGAGCCTTGGACAGCCGACCGACGCGGACGAGCGACGGCCCGGCGATGTCGATCCAGACATCGGGTGGGCGCGCGGCGGCGACGGTGAACCCTCCCGGGCTCGCGGCGGAGGTGTCGTCGGGGTTGGTGACGACGACGTCCCACGCGCCGAGCGTCTTGCCCGTCAGATCGAGGCTCGTCATCGCGAGCCCGCCGCCGGGGCCGATCGTCGTGCTCGAGCCGACGATGTCGGCCTCGCCCGAGCGGACGAGCTTGACCGACGCCCCGGGCTGGAATCCACTGCCGCGCACGATCGCGATCACCGACCCGGCATTGCCGCCTTCGCTCGGCTGAATGCGCGCGATCGAGAAACCGCTGCCGACCTCGAAGGCGCCGATGTCGCAGCGTGCGATGCCGTCGTCGTCGCCGTCGGCGGTGCGGACGCTGCCGCGCTGATCCTTCGCGAGGGGCGCGTCGTTCTCGTCGGTGCATCCGGTCGGGTTGCCGGCGTCGATCGCCGGGCTGCCGTCGAGCAGCGCACGCGTCAGCGTGTGGCCGCCGTTGTCGGCGAGGACGGCGAGGTTGGGATCGACGCCGAGGAGGTTGCCCGTCGCATCACCGGCGACGGTGCAGCCGTCGGTCGTCTGCACGAGGTTGTAGCCTTCCGAGTCGAGGGGACCGCCGAAGCGGGTGGAGCAATCCGACGGGCCGCTGGCACCCGAGTTGCCGGCGATCAGCGTATTCCGCATGGTGACCGTTGCCGACGCGCCGCCCTCGAGCCGGATCCCGCCACCGGTCTCGCCGCTCAAGGACGGGTTTCCCGCGGAGTTCCCGGCGATCGTGACGCTTGCGAGGTGCACGTCGCCGTTGTTCGAGAGCTGCAGAGCGCCGCCGGTCGCGTTCGCGTGGTTGTCGCTGAGCGTCGAGTTCGTGATCGTGAGCGTCGCCTTCGCGGCCGGGATCCCGGACACCGAAATCCCACCTCCGGTGCCGTTGGAAAAGAAGTTGCCGGTCGTGGTGTTGCCGCTGATCGTGCTGTCGTGAATGACGACGGTGCCGTGGATGACGATGCCGGCACCGTCGAGCTCGGCGCTGTTGCCGTCGATTGTGCTGTCCATGACGGTCAGCAGCGCGGGACGCTCGTTGAAGATGCCGCCGCCCGCGACCGCTTGGTTGAAACGAATCGCGCTCCGAACCAGCGTCAGCTGACCGGCGTTGTAGATTCCACCGGCGACGGCGTCGCTGAAGCTCTCGGTCACCGAGGCGTCGGTGAGGGTGAGCGCACCCTCGTTGAAGATGCCGCCACCCGAGTCGCCGAGCCCGTATCGATCGTGCGTGAGCACGCCATTCGTCAGCGTGATTCCGCGAACCTCGACCGTCGAATCGGCCGAGACGAGGAGCACGGTGTCGAGCTTGTTGGCGTCGACGATCGTCGAGCTCGCGCCGTCGCCGTGAATGGTCACGTCGGCGTGGACGCAGAGTGGCAGCTGCGAACTGGTGAACGTGCAGGAGCCGAGCGGACAATTCGGGGCGACGAAGGTGCAGGAGCTCGATTGCGAGAGCACGTACGTTCCCGTAGGCACCGCGATGTCGCTCGCCTCGGGCGTCGCGCTCGCGGCGAGCGCGTTTGCTGCGAGGATCGCGCCGCGCAGGCTGCAATCGTTCGTCGCTGCGGTACAGGCTGTGGCTGTCGGTTCGTCGTCGGTGCGGTCGACGACGAAGTCGGCGCCGTGGCTGGGGATCGGCCGTGACAGAACGAGCGCCGCAATCACCAACGCCGCGAGAGACAGAGGGCTCACGCGATGCCGCATATGGACACCTTTGGCTACAATCAGACCGTGTATTGTCGCAAACGATGATCGTGCCGACTACTCGGATCTGTCGCGCCACGGCATGCGCGACGCGAGGAGGGAAACGATAGTGCCGACGCCGACCCACGGGACCAACGGCGGCGTCCTCGAGGGCACCGCTCGGATATTTTCGAGTCGCCATTGGGCTCGAGCTCCTCTCAGCGCCGCCGCTTCGGTAGCGCAGGCACCAGCCTGCAAAGCGCGGGAAAAACTTGCACGACCCACCGGGGTGGATCCGGAGCGAGCCGGACGAGCCGCCCGTCGGCGAAGGTTATGACGTGCCGGTGCAGACGCTCCGCGCTGCTGTTGTCATAGAGGTAGGCACGCTCGACGAGCGGGATCGCCGCCAGGAGATTGGCGATCAGCCGCGGGTAGCGCGCGCGGATCTTCTCCGCGGGAACGTCGTGGCCGCCGAGAGCGACGCGGGTCGCGACGCGCCGCCGCGCCAGCGGCAGCGGCACGTGGACGTAGACGAGACGGACGCGGTAGCCGGCGGCGCGGAGGTCACGGACGAGATCGAGCTTCGACGGATGCGAGAACACGCTCTCGGCGATGAAGGACTGGCGTTCCTTGATGAGCGCGCGCCGTCGCTTCGCGGCGAGCTCGGCGGCGTCGTACGCGTGCTCGGCGGCTTGATCGCCCCAGCGCGCGCGACCGATGGCGTCCGCGTTGACGAACTCGGCGGCGAGCTTCTCGCGGAGGAACTCATCGTAGAAGGTCGTCTTGCCGGCGCCGTTGATGCCGACGATCAGCCAGGCGACGGGCCGGCGGGTCAGCCACGCCGGCGCGCCGCTTTGTGGGCGGAACGCCGTGTGGTCGCCTCGCGGCGTCGGCCGCGGTCGCCCTCGATGACGCCGTGGACGGGCGCGCCCGCGACGCGGAGCTTGGCGAAGAAACGCGCGTCGCGGTTGCGCGGCAGGTGCTCGAGATAGTCCTCGAGCTTGGCGAGGGCGACCGCCTGCTCGTCCGCCGTCAGGTCGTCGATGGGGGTCTGGGCGGAGAGCGCCGCGTGGATACGCTCGTACGCGAAACCCGGGGCGCGTTCGACGGCGCGGCCGAGACGCGCCCAGTGCTCGACCTGGCCGGCGATGGAGCGCCCCATGACGCGACCCTCGCCGCGGGCGAGATCGACGAACTCGGCGGACAGCTTGATTGCGCTCGACATGATGCGCCTCCTGAACGGAGTCACCGATGAGCGTAGCGGGCATGGTTGCAAAATGCAACCACCAGGAGATCGGCGACTATCCCGCGCTCATTTGCACGCGAGCGACTTGCCCTTGGTCGGGGAGTGACCGGTTGCAAGCAGGGCCGGCCGAGCGCATTGTCGCAAGCGCTCCGAGAACCTACTACTCGGATCCGGGGAAGCGCATGGCGCGACGACGGGAGGATCGACTAAGCCCGCGAAAACGGCCCCGCCAACGGCGGTCGCAGGAAACTGTCGCCGTCATTCTCGAAGCTGCCGCTCGGCTTTTCGAGACGCACGGATACCACGCCGCCAGCACCAATCGCATCGCCGAATGCGCCGGCGTTTCGGTGGGGTCGCTGTACGAGTATTTTCCGAGCAAGGAGTCACTGCTCGCGGCTCTAGTGGATCAGCACCTCGAGCAGGGGCGGACGCTGCTCGGTACCCTCGCCACCGGGACAGACGACGGCGGAGCGCTGCCGCCGCTCGCGATCCTGACGCGCCGTTTCGTGGACGCGATGATCGCCCTCCACGCTGCCTCCCCGGCCCTGCATCGCGTGCTCTTCGAGGAGACGCGCCTCCACCCGCGACTACGGCAAGCGATGATCGCGCTCGAGGACGACATGACCACGGCGACCGAGGCCATCTTGCGTCTGCACCCGGAGGTGCGGGTCCCCGACGTGGCGGTCGCCGCGCGCATAGTCGTGCAGGTCATCGAGAGTCTGACGCACAACATCGTCATTCACCCGCGCCCCGGAGCGCTGCCGAGCGAGTACGCCGAAACGATCACCAGACTCGTGACGGGGTATCTGCGAGACGACCGCACCGACGTCTCGTCGAGCGGGACGCCGTTGAAGGTCTTCGGAGGATGACACGGAACGGAGACGTTCCGTCGGCGGCGGCCTTGCCGTCAGTGCGTTACACGCCGAGCGAAGCCCAAAACGCGCATTTGTGATCGAGCCCGAATCCGGATTCGGGGCCCGGCGTCTGTGGCGGCGGCACCAAGGAGAAAACCGCCTCGCCCTTGAGGAGAGAATACCGGGGCCAGACGGGCGCGCGGGGCATTTTCGGTTTGCCGGAGCGCGCGAACCGCGTCCAGTAGTGGACCATCATATCCGCGAGTACCTGCTGGTCGGCGTTCAACGGGCTCGGAAACGGCGCCCCATCCGGGTTGAAGAGATACTGAATCTCGGAGGCGTGGGCGGCGCCGTAGGGGAAGCTCACCGGCGGCAAGAAGAGCTCGGGGGCGGCCTCGTCGTTGAACTCGTAGGCATACGTCTGCACGAAAAACGACAACGATCGCGAGACGGTGCGCGCGTTGCACGCGAACGCGGCGTCGGTCGCGAGGGCGCCGAGCGCGATGCTGGGGCTCGGGTAGGCGCCCGGCCCGGTGATGGGGTACTCGCCGACGAACAGTGGGACGAGCGTCGGCGGTATCTGGAGCAATGCCGCGATCGCGTCCGGGTATTGAGCATCCGTCAGCGGCCCCCCGTTGATCACCTCCTGCAGCCCGACGAAGAGACGATACTCGTCGTGATTCGAGCCCTCCATGACCGGCACACGGTTGAAACGCCCCGAGGAGAAGGCGGTCTTCAGCGGTTCCGTGAACACCTTGCCGTCGATGACCGGGGTCGTGGAGGTCTCCGTGTTTCCCTGATTGGCGATGATCTGATCGACGGGGACCGCTCGCAGACACGCGGCGCTCTGATCCACGCATCCGACCAGCGTCGCGAACGCGCTACCCTGCGTCTCGCCGCTGGCGAGCGTCGGCTGGGTGAGCAGGTAGGCGCCGCTTTGCACGATCGCGCGCTGGAAGAGCCCCGCGGCCAAGGGCGACCCGAGCTGCGAATGGACGCTGAGCCCGCCGGCGGATTCTCCGAAGATCGTCACCCGGCGCGGGTTGCCCCCGAACGCGCGGATGTTGTTTTGCACCCAGCGCAGCGCGAATTGCTGATCCATCAGACCGTAGTTGCCGGACGCGAGGTCGGGGGATTCCGCCGTCAACGCGGGATGGGCGAGAAACCCTAAGGCGCCGAGGCGATAGTTGATCGTGACGACGACGACGTCGCCCTTCTCGACCAGCACCGTGGGATCGTAGTCGTCGCTTTCACCCGTCAACAAGGCGCCGCCGTGAATCCACACCATGACCGGCTTGCGGTGCCGGACGTCCCGCACGAATCCCTTGTGGTTGGGAGTGTAGACGTTCAGGTAGAGGCAGTCCTCGGTGTCGGTCTCGCGTCCGAAGGGCGTGAACGGCTGCGGGCAGTGGTTGGCGAACGCGCTGGCGTCGATCGGCGTGAGCCAGTCGGCGTGCGCCTCGGGCGGTTGCCATCGCAGATCTCCCACCGGGGGCGCGGCGTAGGGGATACCGAGGAACTTGTGCATCGTGAGCGTGTCGAAACCGACGACGGATCCTTTGTCGGTGACGACGACCGGTTGGGCGGCCGCGCTCGCGACCCAGACCGGAACCGCCGCGGCGGCGACGACCAGCCCGACCACGAGTTGGCGAACGCCAAACCATGCCTGTGAGCGCGGGTTCATTGCGGTTCCTCCTGGGGTGGTGATTCCTGCGCGCGGACGCGCAGACGGCGAATGGAGCTTAGAACCGCGTTTGTAGATCTGTCAATGAAAAACGGTTGCTCAGCCGCCGCGGCCGCTCGTGTGGCTTGAAGGAAAGGAACGGCCGGTCCTTCCAGAGGAGCGCCTTACCTCGAGTGTTTCACCGCTCTGGAAGCGCACGGTGAGGGTGTCGAGACTGCTGGTGACGCTCACGATCTCCTCGCCCGTGAGCCAGCTCCAGTCGACGGCGCAGCCGCCTTCCTGATTGAGACCGTCATTGAGACCGTCCGGTTGATCGCCCATTGCGGATTCCAGAATTGCCCGAAAGCGAGCGCGATGTCGAGGTTTCTCGACCCTGAAACGCAACGCCCCGCATGGCATCGAAGCGTCGTTATCGGCTACATACACGGTGCGGGTCGATCTCGCACGACGAAAGGAGAAACGCATGAACAAGAAGGTGGGCATTCTGATCGCGGGCGCCGCGGCGGGCTTGATCTTGTCGGGGGCCGTCAGTGCGCGTGCCGACGAGAAGATGGGCAGCGACGTCTTCTGCTCGGGCATCAACTCCTGCAAGGGCAAGGGCGCGTGCGCGGGCGCAGGCAACGCGTGCGCCGGCCAGAACGGTTGCAAGGGCAAAGGCGTCGTGAAGTCGAACGCCAAGGAGTGCAAGGAGAAGGGCGGCACCGTCGTTCCCGATCCGCACCCCGCGAAGTAAGCGTGGCAATCGGCCGGCAACCCCAGGTGAGGTTGCCGGCCTTTCGCCGCGCGATGTGTCCGGGCTCGAACTAGAAGCCGGTGTCGACGACGGTGCTCGTCTGACGAATCGCTCCCGGTCCGGGAAGGCCTGCCGTACTGTCGACCGCGCTCTGACCCGTCCCGGCGATACAGAAGATCGCGGAGAGCACCGGATCGGTCTGCGACGCGACGCCGCTACGCGTGATCCCCGAGTTGATGTAGCAATCCTTCGCGACGACGCTGCAGGTCTCGCCGGCCTTGCAGAGCGCGCAATTGGCGGGCGAGCAGTCCGCGTCGCTCAAGCACCCTTGGTAGGAGCTGAACGAGCAACGTCCTTCGACGGTCGCCGTGCATCCGCCTTCGTTCGGCTGGGACGCGGGTGGCGCGGACGGGTCGGCGCGGCAATCGGCGAGGTGGCAAAAGCCCCCGATGCACTCGCTGTCGAAGGTGCACGACTCCGCATCGTGGAGGCCGCCCACGCACGCCGCGTCGCACCCGTTCGGTTGCTCGCGTACCCCTACGCCGACCGGGCAGAAGCACTGAAAGCTGCACGTGCCGCCGGGGCATTGCGAACCGGTCGTACAATTCGCGCCCTGGTTGCCGCCGCCGACGCAGGTCTTGCCGCTGAACGCCGCCTCGCTACAGGCGATGCTCGGCTGGAGGGACACGGTTTCGGTGGTCTGGGGATTGAACACGATGTCCAAGATGCCTGCTGACGAAAGTGTAGGCGGGCAGTCGATGCTCGGATTTCCGAAGAGCGGTGTCGGACCCCCGAAGGGAGGATCTGGACGACAGGCTAGGCCCTGATTGGGTCCGAAGCTGCACACGTGGCTGGTTTCGCAGGCCTGCATCGGGGTATCGGCGCAGTCGGCGTTCGTGGTGCAGTTGTGTCTGTTGCCCAAATCTCCGGGCGCCGCTTTGCAGAACCCGCCGCACACCGGACACGGCTGTGCGGGGGTACCGGTCATCTGCACGATCGATTTCTGCCGCAACCGCAGGGCGGTTGCCCCCGTCGCCAGGTCTCTGGTTCCGACGACGTCCTCGGTGAAGACGTTGACGACGCAGACCGGAACGCCGCCGGCGGAGAGCGGTAACGGCGGAGTATGGAATTGCTGCATGCAGAAATTCCCCGTTCCCGGGCAATTCGTCTGATCGATGCACGCCGGCTGAGCCGTGGTCGAGTTCAAGTCGCAGGTACACGTCTGCTGGATGTCGAGGTTGCAATGCGGACCGACCGCGATCGCGGTCTTACGACAGGTGCCGAGACTCAGCGTCGAGCACTGGGCGTTGTTCGAGCACGGTGGGTGCGGCGCGCCGCTGCAGCTCGGGCCGACCGTGCAAAGCGTATCGGGGCCTTGCGGACCGTCGCAGTCGAAGAGATCGAGGAAGTACCCGCCGCCCTCGACGATGTTGAAATCGTGGGCGAGGCCCGTCCATCCGGTATCGAGGTCCGTATTCGCATGCTCGATCACGCGCTCGCGAGGCGTGTTGAGACAGAGGCACGGGAAGGCCGAGGCTTGTGTCCCGCATTGACCGGGACAATTCCCGTCGTCGGCGCCGTCGCACTCCTCCGCGGTCTGATTCCGCGACCCGTCGCCGCAGGTCGGCGGGGGTGGTGGAGGCGGGTACTCGAAGTCGATCAAGTCGTTCACGTCCGTGGCGAGGGTGTTCGCTGCGTCGCCGTGTGTGGCAAGGATACATTCGGCAACGCAGGACGGGTCGCACGTCCCGCAAAAAGAGGCGCAGGCGGGATTCGAGCACACGCCGAGCGTCGCGACCGCAGTCGGCGTACATTTTGCCCCGATGCCGACACGTACGCTGCTTCTCGCAGCCGTGATCTTCGCTACCGTCTTCGCATCGTCCGTCGCGCATGCCTCGGGAAGGATCGTGAGGGTGCCTCGATCGACGGCGTTGCGACACTTCTGGAGGGCCTTCAGCTCCGCCACCACGAATTTGCCGCCAATCTGGCTGATCGCTTTCTGACAGGCATACGTCGGATTATCCATTTGGTTGCTCGTACTGTATTCGACGTCGATCAGGTGATTGACGGAGGCGTCGTGGCTCGTGACGAAGCACTCCTGGAGATCGGCGAGGGTGAAGCCGTCACTCGGGGTCGCGTCGGAGCATGGTCCGGGATAGTTGAGGTAGCCTGGCCCGAGCAAGATCGCGGGAATCGAGCCGCAACTCCTGCTGAGGCCGTCCCGCAACCTCTGCTCGAGCATGGTGACGATCGGCGCGGCTCCGGGAGATGGACAGCCATTCGGCGATAGGCGGGCTGCGTTGTTACATTTTTGAATCGCACTCAGACTTCGTTGCACGAAGCTTCTGGAGGACGAGGCGATACCTTTGCGGCAAGGCTGAACCTCGATCGGGATCTTGGCGCTTGCACCGGGCGCAGTCGTGAAGACCAGCGCCACCACCGAAATGGTGCCCTGGATGAAACCGGTGCATTTCATGGCCATCCTCCTCAGATGGATGGAACGAGCAACGGTCGACCGGGCGATCCAAAGACGATCACGGCACCCCGGCTGGAGTCCTACCCCGTTGCCTTCGTACTTATGGGACGAGACCAGCTCTCGGGCGGGACCTTGGCACAAAACCTAGCGGACGGCCACGACAATCTGCACCCCCTGGGAGGCGCCATCCGAAGGGCTTCGGGGGGTTCCCGAGACGTCCCTATAGATGCCGCCAGGTGCCGCCCCGCGGCTTGATCGGGACGCGGGACATCTGCGAGAGGGGGGGTCGAGGCCGCTGATCCGAGCGTGAACGTTGCCCTTTCCCATGCCGCGAACATGTTGGCTGACGACCCGCCCTGGCCGGCCGTCAACGGCAGCCGCGTCGTATTTCTCCTCGACGCTGCAAGCGGTTTCGAGCGCCGGCTTCTCGAAGACTGGATCGCCCGTACCCGCCCGGCCCACGTCCCGCCGACCGAGGTCGAGGCGATCCCGATCCCGCCGTCCCGCCGCGGGCGGCGTCGGCTCGATCCGCGACTCGAAGCCCGGCTCGCGACCGGCGACGACCCCGTGCTCGCCCCCGTGCGCGTCTCCTGGCACCCGGGCGACGTCGACGGGAAGCGCGAGGCCCGTCTCTCCGATCTCCTGACGCTCGGCGATCCGCGCGATCCCGGGCGCCTCCGCCAGCGCTGGGTCCTGCGCCGCTATCCCGAGCGCTGCCGGATCGTCGTCGGTGAGCCGGCGCCGATCTCCGATCTCCGCGAGCGCTGGCGGCGCGCCGGCGGCGCCGACGCCGCGCAAACGACCGGGCTCGCCGAGTTCGTCGTCCGCCAGGCGGCGCTCGCCTGCGAGCGCGCCGAGCGGCGCCTGCGCGGCGCGCGCTACAAGGTGCCGCGCTTCGTGTACGAGACCATCCTCGCGCGCCCCGCGTTCCGCGGCGGCGTGGCGCGTCTGGCGCGCGATCTCGGCCGGCCGGAATCCGATGTCGCGCGCGACGCCTCCAAGGGCTTGCGCGAGATCGCCGCGCGCCACAGCCCCTACGTGATCGACCTCACGGCGCACCTCATCCGGCTCCTCTACACGCGCGGCTACGGCGAGGCGCTGCACTACGACCAGGCGCAGCTCGAGGCGCTGGCGGTGCTGACGCAGCGCCACCCGGTGGTGTTCCTGCCGTCGCACAAGTCGAACCTCGACCATCTCGTGCTGCAATACGCGCTGCACGAGAACGGCCACCCGCCGAACCACACCGCCGGCGGCATCAACATGAACTTCTTCCCGGTCGGTCCGCTGGTGCGCCGGAGCGGCGTCTTCTTCATCCGCCGCAGCTTCAAGGACAACGCCGTCTACAAACACGTGCTGCGCCAGTACATCGACTACCTGGTCGAGAAGCGCTTCTCGCTCGAGTGGTACATCGAGGGCGGACGCTCGCGCTCGGGAAAGCTCCTGCCGCCGATGTTCGGGATGCTGGCGTACGTCGTCGACGCGTATCGCCGCGGGAAGAGCGAGGACGTGTACCTGATCCCGACCTCGATCGCGTACGACCAGATTCAAGACGTCGGCGACTACGTCGCCGAGCAGCGCGGCGCCGCCAAGCAACGCGAGAGCTTCGGCTGGTTTCTGCGGCTCATCCGCTCGCTGCGCCGCCGCTACGGCGACATCCACATCCGCTTCGGCGAACCGATCTCGCTCCACCAGGTGCTCGGGCCGCCCGACCCCGGCGCCGAGCCGAATCCCGACGAGCAGAGTCTCGCCGTGCAGAAGCTCGCGTTCGAGGTGGCCGTGCGCATCAACCGCGTGACCCCGATCACGCCGACGTCGCTCGTGACGCTCGCGCTTCTCGGCGTTGGCGACCGCGCGCTGACGCTCGAGGAGACCGCCACCTCGCTCCGCAACATCGTCGACTACGTGCGCCGTCGACGCCTACCGACGACGACCGGCCTCCGCGATCTCGACACCCCCGAGGGCCTGACCCGCGCGCTCGACGTACTCGTCGAGAGCGGCGTCGTCTCGCGCTTCGCCGAAGGACCCGAGGCGGTGTACGCGATCGGCGCCGATCAGCACCTCACGGCGGCCTACTATCGCAACACCATCATCCATTTCTTCGTGAACGGCGCGATCGCCGAGCTCGCGCTCCTCGCTGCCGCCGAGGACGGCGCCCTCGATCCCGTCGCCGTTTTCTGGGACGAGGCGATGCGGCTGCGCGATCTCCTCAAGTTCGAGTTCTTCTTCGCGGAGAAAGATGCGTTCCGCGCCGAGCTGCGCGCCGAGATCGCCGGGCAGGATCCGGAGTGGGAAGCGAGTCTCCCTGCCGGCGGCGCCGCCATCCACACTCTCATCCGGCGCTTCAAGCCCTTCTCCGCGCACCGTGTCCTGCGCCCTTTCGTCGATGCCTACCGCGTCGTCGGCGATGCGCTCGAGCGCCTCGACCCGGGCGCGCCTTTCGACGAGGCGACGTTCCTCGCGAGCTGCATCTCTCTCGGCAAGCAGTACGATCTGCAGCACCGCGTCCGCAGCCACGAATCGGTCTCGAAGGTGCTCTTCGCGACCGCGCTCCGTCTGGCGCGCAACCGCGGCATCGTGCCTGCCGCGCCACCCGCGGAGCCCGAGCGCGCCGCGCTCAGCGCCCGCCGCCGTGCCTTCGCCGACGAGATCCGCGCCGCCGTCCGCCGCGTCGACGCGATCGACGCGCTGGTCGCGAGCCGGCGGGCGGGGTTGATCGACTAGTTCCGTCCGCCTGGGCGCGACGGGGTGAGTCAGGGGGGTGCGAGGTCGGAAGAGAAGTCTACGACCTCGCACCCCCCTGACTCACCCCGTCGCGCTCGCACCGCCGATCCAGCCCGTCCGCCTCGCGCGTCGCAACTCATGGGCGCGTACCCCATGGCGGCGCGCTGCGCGCCGCCGTCGCGCGGCGTGCTCCGCTCCGAGACGACCGTCGCGGCGCGGGGGCGTGGGTGAAGGGGTGCGCGTGGTCGTAGACTTTCTTCCGACCTCGCGCACCCCTTCACCCACGCCCCCGCGCCGAACGCCGACGCTTCGGAGGAGAGCGCGGCTCGCGACCCTACGCGCGACGCGCGGCCGCGAGGTCCGCGCGGATGGTGCGTGCCGCGAGTGAGAAGTGCAGGGCGGCGAGGACGCCGGCGAAGCCGACGATCATGAGCGAGTAGCGAATCGCCTCGGCGCCGTACGTAGCCGCGAGGCGGTCGTTCAGGATACCGACGGCGAGGGGCGCGATGCCGAGGCCGATCAGGTTGATCACGAAGAGGAGGACGGCGGATGCGGTCGCGCGCATCGTCGGGGGAACGAGCGCCTGCGTGAGCGAGAAGACGGGGCCGAACCAGATCGCGCTCGCCATCGCGGACGGGATGAGAAAGAGCAGCGCCGGTACCGGGCTCGGCCAGAGCAGGGTGACAAGCGCGCACGGGATCTGGAGCACCGTCGCCATGGCCGGAACATAGAGCTGCCAGCGCGCATCGCGCGCGCCGAGTCGATCGGCGAGGACACCGCCGAGGATCGCGCCCGCGGCGCCGCCGACGCCGAGGATGGCGCCGAGCCAGGTTCCGAGGCGGCCGCTCATCATCCCGTGGACGCGTACGAAGAACGTCGGTCCCCAAATTGCGAACGCATAGCCGCCGAAGGAGTGCAGCGCGGCGGCGAGCGCGAGATGCCGGAAGGCGCGCCGTGTGCGCAGAATGTGGAAGACGACGCGGAGTGGCTCGGACGCGGGCGCGCCGGACACCGCCGCACCGTGCGACAGGTCACGCGCGCCGTCGGCGTGGCCGCGCGCTGGCTCGCGCACCGTCAGCCGCACGACGACGGCGAGGATCAAGCCGGGAACCCCGACGGCGAAGAACGCCGCCCGCCACCCGAAAAACTGCGCGATCCAGCCACCGAGAACAAAGCCGAATGCGAGGCCGACGTGGACGCCGAGCGAGAATACCGCCATCGCCGTCGCGCGGCGCTCGGCGGGAAAGTAGTCCGAGATCAGCGAGTGGGCCGGCGGTACGAACGCCGCCTCGCCGACGCCGACGCCGATGCGCGCCACCGCGAGCTGCGCGAACGTTCGCACCATGCCGGACGCGGCCGTCATCACGCTCCACGCCGCGAGCCCTACGGCGATGATCGTGCGCCGCGACCGCCGGTCGGCGAGGCGCGCGATCGGGATACCGGCGCAGGTGTAGAAGAGCGCGAACGCAATCCCGGTGAGGAGCCCCATCGCGGTGTCGGAGACCTGCAGCTCCTCCTTGATCGGTTGGAGGAGAATGGCGAGGATCTGCCGGTCGATGAAATTGAAGACGTAGGCGACGAAGAGCAGCGCGAGGACGTAGCGCGCGTAGGCGGGGGTGAGCGTCGTACGCGCCGGCAAGCGTCACCGACTAGCATGCGGGCGCGCAACCATGCCACCCGCGTGCCGCGTGTGGCGCCGCCGTGCGCGACGCCTAGTGCGCCGCGCCGCTCGCGCCGAGCGCGCTGCCGTTCGCGGGTGGATGCGGCGGCGCCAGGCTCTCGCGCGCGATCAGGCCGCGCTTCTGGAGATCGGCGATCGCCATGTCGAACGTCACCATGCCCTGCTGCTGGCCGGTTTGCATCGCCGAGGGGATCTGGTGCAGCTTGCCCTCGCGGATGAGGTTGCGGACGGCGGGTGTGCCGACCAACACCTCGCACGCGGCGACGCGCCCGCCGCCCTTCTTCTTGAGCAGGCGCTGCGCGACGACCGCCTCGAGCGACTCGGCGAGCATGGTGCGGATCTGACTCTGCTGGCCGGCGGGAAAGACGTCGATGATGCGGTCGACGGTCTTCGCCGCGCTCGAGGTGTGCAAGGTGCCGAAGACGAGGTGGCCGGTCTCGGCGGCGGTGAGCGCGAGTGAGATCGTCTCGAGGTCGCGCATCTCGCCGACGAGGATCACGTCGGGATCCTCGCGCAGCGCGCTGCGGAGCGCGGCGCTGAACGATCCGGTGTGGGCGCCGACCTCGCGCTGGTTCACCAGGCAGCGCTTCGACTCGTGCACGAACTCCACCGGGTCCTCGATGGTGAGGATGTGGCCGTCCCAGGTGGCGTTCACGAGGTCGACCATCGCCGCAAGCGTCGTCGACTTGCCGGACCCGGTCGGCCCGGTGACGAGAACGAGGCCGCGCTCGCGCTTGCAGAGCTCGGTGAGAATGGGCGGCATGGAGAGCGCCTCGAGCGATGGGATTTTGGTCGGGATCGCGCGCAGCACCGCGCCCGGGCCGCGGCCTTGGAGAAAAATGTTCACCCGGAAGCGGCCGACGTCGGGGACCGCCCACAAGAAGTCGAGCTCGTGCTCGCTCGCGAAGAACGCGCACTGCTCTTGTGTCATGATCGTCTCGACGAGCGCCTGCACGGCGTCGGCGTCGAGCGCCGGATGGTCGGTCGCCACGAGGTCGCCGTCGACGCGGAGGCGCGGCGGACCGCCGGCGCTGAGGTGGAGATCCGAGGCGTTTTTCTCGGTCGCCTCGCGGACGAGGGCTTCGATCGTGACCATGTGCCGACCTCCTTCGTGCGCGCGCGGGAGCGCGGCGGACGATCCGCTGCAACGGGCGTACCAGCGCCGCGAACATCGCCCACCGTCGCTAGTGCGCCGTTCTTCGCCCGGCTGCCGAGCGCCAGCTGACACGCCGGCGCCGGTGCGTCGAGAACATGGCGCCTGGACAACGCCAACACACGAGCCACATTTCTGTCCGGGCGGCGCTCAGCGTTCGTACACGTCGGGATCGAAGCGTTCCATCGCCCACTCGGGGTGTGCGGGTGTGGTGAATCCGAACCCACGATAGAGGCCGTGCGCGTCGCGCGTATTGAGCAGGAAGCGGCGGAAGCCCTGGAGCTCGGGGTGCGCGACCACCGTCGTCATCAGCCACTTCGAAAGGCCGCGCCCGCGGTGCTCCGGGAGGACGAACACGTCGGCGAGGTAGGCGACCGTCGCGCGATCGGTCACCACGCGGGCGAGACCGACCTGCCCGGCGGGTGCGTAGAGGCCGAAGCAGAGCGAGTGCTCGAGCGCGCGCGCTACGACCGCGGCGGGGATGCCGACCGCCCAGTAGGATGAGTGCGCGAGAAAATGATGGATCAAGCGGCGGTCGAGTCGGGCGGGATCGGTGCTGATCAGGTACTCGCCGCGGTGCCACTCTTCGCTCACGTCGGTTCGCTCCCGAGCCCGACGTCGCCGATGCCGTGGCCGGCGTGAATCGCCTCGTTCGCGAGGACATCGCAGCGCTCATTTTCGGGATGGCCGTCGTGGCCGCGCACCCAGTGCCAGCGGACGACGTGCGCCTGCGCCGCGGCGTCGAGGAGCTGCCAGAGGTCGACGTTCTTCACCGGTTTGCGGTCGGCGGTGCGCCACTGGTTGCGCTTCCACTTCGCAAGCCACTGATCCATGCCGTTGCGCAGGTACTGCGAGTCGGTGTGCAGGTCGATATCGCAGCGCTCAGGCAGCGCCCGCAGCGCCTCGATCGCGGCGCGCATCTCCATGCGGTTGTTCGTCGTCTGCGGCTCGTAGCCGCTGATCTCCCGGCGGTGGGTTCCCTCGACGAGGATCGCCGCCCACCCGCCCGGACCGGGATTCCCCTGGCACGCGCCGTCGGTGTAGATCGTCACGCGCTTCATCCTCGTGTGCTCGCAGGCATCGTCGTTGTTACCGCCCATGCGCCTCGGCCGTCAACGCGTCGACGTCCGTGACCCGGCGTTCACCGACAACCTGCTCTACCTGCTCCTCGAGCAGCCGCGTGGGTCGGGAGGGCGGTAGACGGCGGCGAAACCGATCCGCCCGATCACGACGTGCCCTTGCTGCCGATCGGGATGAGCACGTTCAGCCGTTGCCCGCGAATCGCGATCCGGTAGTATGTGAAAGCCTTACGAAAGACGACCTGCACAGGGTTGTCCCCCGGCTGCTGCTCCGCGGATACGAGGTTCGCGGGCACGAGAATCGCGTCGAAGGAGCGCTCCTCGATCGCCTTGACGAGCCGTGCGGCCGTGGCGGGCCGCGTCAGGAGGAGGACCATGTAGTACATCCACGGATCGTTCAGCACGATCTCTCCATCGAAATCGTGAGCCGCTTGGCAGCTCTTCAAATTGAGGATCCGCCCGTGCTCAAGGCCTAGAGCACCCATCGCACGCGCAATACGGGCGCGCTCGAAGACGTACTGGGCGCTCTGGTCCATGGTCGTGAACGAGTACTCCATCCGATCCGCCGAGCGCAGCTCGAGAGCCACGCAACCCGCGATCACCGCCAGCACCGCCGCGCGCCTCCAGTCCAAGCGCATGGCGCCGCCGAGCTCCTGGCTCGCCACGGCGATCCACAGCAGCATCGCGAGAACTGGCTCGATCAAGTTGTGGGTCCAAGCGCCGACGCCGGTGAGCGCGAAGCTCTGGGCGATCAGGGACAGCGTCAAATAGTGGAAGTACGGCGATGCCCACACTAGAGTTACGGGCGCGAGATCGAGGGCGGTCACGAACAGCCCAGCAGCGGCGACCAGGATGACGAGGAAGACCGGCTCGTGCACCATCTGCCGCCAATGCACGGCGAAACCTTCCATGTCTCGCGGGTAGTCGGTGATCGGTAGGGCGATGCAGGTCCAAAAGCCGTTGCCCCAATAGATCGAGGCGGCGAGGGCGAGCACGGCAGCGAAGGCGGCAGCGGCGATGAGAAACGCGCCGGCGCGTCGCCAGCCCTGCTGCAGAAAGTGCAGGAAACAGGCGCCGCCGGCTGCAAGATACGACTGCTTGGCCGCGATCGCGGCGACGCACAACAGCGCGGGCAGCACGACGCCGTTCCGACCGGCGCGATTGCGTGTGGCGGCAATCACGGCCCAAACCGAGAAGAAGAGCGCCATGCTGTCGCAGCGAAGGAACGCCGTATTCGCCGTGACGGCTCGGATCAGAAAGAAGAGCGCGACGCCGAGCACGGCGAGGGGTGCGTAGTCACGTCGTCGTACGACCGCGAACAATCCGGCGGCCGATCCCACCATGAAGACGAGCGCGACAACCCTGCCGGTGAAGAATGGGTTTCCCGGTTGCGCGGGTAGGAGCGCCACCAAGACGTGGTAGAGCGGCGTATACGGTGTCACGTGAAGTGGCAGATCGAACACGGATGCGGGATCGTAGATGTTGACGCCCGCGCGTATGGCCTTGACGGCGCTCATGTGCGGGCCTTCGGAGACGAGGTCGAACGGCGCCACCAACTGATCCGAGGCGACCCCGACGATGCGCACCAGCGAGGCCGAGAGGAGCGTCAGCGCGGCGAGCCACAGGGCAACCTGCGAGGAGCGCGTCGAGAGCATGACCGTGAGTCGGCGCAGCTTGCCGCATCGCCGCCTGCGTCCGCAACTCCAGCACAGGGCGCGTCTGTGGATTGACGCCTTCTGCAGCAGCGGACTAGACTTAGTCCATGCCGACTGTCGTGAACATCCACGCAGCAAAGACCCATCTGTCACGGCTCGTCGAACGCGCTCACGGCGGCGAGGAGATCGTCATCGCCCGTGGTGGAGAGCCCAAGGCGCGACTCATGCCGCTCGCAGCAAAGCGGGCTGCTCGCCGGCCCGGACTCTTGAAGGGCAAGATCGCTGTGGCCGAGGACTTCGACGCGCCCCTGCCGAAGGACCTCCTCGCGGCCTTCTATCGGGGCAAACTCGAGCCGCGCCCCGCGCGGCGGCGGGCGCGTCGGTGAGGCTGATCCTCGACTCGCATGTCTTCTTGTGGTGGCTTCAGGACGATCGGCGCCTTTCCCGCTCCGCCCGCCGCTCCATCGAGGCTCCCTCGTCCGATGTCTTCGTGAGCGCCGCCTCGATCTGGGAGATCGCGATCAAGCTCTCGATCGGCAAGCTCCGATGGCGGTCGCGCGCGGGAGTGGACCTGGCATCCACGATCACGGACTGCGGGTTTGCCGAGCTTCCTGTTACTGCGCGTCATGCCGCGGCGGTCCGTGAGCTTCCCCATCATCACGCTGATCCGTTCGACCGGCTTCTGATTGCGCAGGCGCTCTGTGAGGATCTGCAGATCATCACCGGCGATGACGCGTTCGGCTCCTACGGAGTGCGCACGCTCGAGGCGACATGAGCGACTATCAGGCGATGATCTCGTTGAGCCCTTCGATCAGCCGATCCAGATCCTCCGGGGCAACCCGTCCGATCTTGCTGCCCAACCGGGGGGTCGACAGGGTACGTACCTGACTGATCTTCACCCACGCCCGCTTCTTCAACTTCACCGACTTCAACTCGTGTGTGAGAGGAAAGCCGGCCCGTTGGTCCTGACTCGTCACGGCCATCGCGATCACCGTGCCTGAACACCCCTCAGAATTCGGGCCATCCTTTGAGGTCCTCCCGCAGCCCTTCATCCGCCATCGTTTGCTCGGATTTCTTGCTGAGCTTCGCGCATTCGCGCGCCAGGCGTCCGCGATCGAGGCGCTCGAGCTTGTCCCGCACGGCCTCTTGAATCGCGCGGCTCCGGTTCGGGAATCTCCCCTGATTCACGAGCCTGTCGATCCGTTTGAGCAGCTCGTCTTCGATCGTGATCGCAACTTTGGCAACGCCCACGGCATGCTCCGTTCGAGTATGATGTTTCCTCATACCAGCAGCAGCTCGCGCGCCATCGTCAGGATTTGCATCTCGGTGGTGCCGCCGCCGAGCTCGATCAGCTTGGCGTCGCGTGCCAAGCGCTCGACGACGTACTCCTCCATGTAGCCGTTGCCGGCGAGGACGTGGATCGCCTCGAAGGCGACGAACGTGCCCATCTCGGCGCAGTAGAGCTTGCCGGCGCAGACGTCGGCGAGCGATTCCTTGAGCGGGCGTCCCGCGAGCCAGTCGGCGTAGACGATGCGGCGGCAGTTGGAGAGCGCGACGTACATGCGCGCGAGCCGTCCTTGCACGAGCTGGAAGTTGGCGATCGGCTGCCCGAACTGCCGGCGCTCGCGCGCGTAGTCGCGGGCGATCTCGAAGCAGCGCTCGGCGATGCCGTAGGACATCACCGAGAGGCCGCCGCGCTCGACGGCGAGGCTCGCCTTCACGTGATCGCGCTCGCCGACGCCGCCGCCGAGGAGCTGGTTCGCCGGGACGCGCACGTCGTCGAGGAAGACCTCGCCGGTCGGCGAGCCGCGCATGCCCATCTTCTTCATCGGCGGGCCGGTCGAGAGGCCGGGGGTGCCGCGCTCGACGATGAACGGCTGGATGGCGCCGTGCTCGCTGCCGTCGCTGACGCGGGCGTAGATCAGGAAGACGTCGGCGTAGGGCGCGTTGGTGATGAAGGTCTTGCTGCCGTTCAATAGATACTGGTCGCCGTCGCGGCGTGCCGTGGTGCGCATGCCGCGGAGCGCGTCGCTCCCCGCGCCCGGCTCGGTCAGACCCCAGGCGCCGATCTTCTCGATGCGCAGCACCGGGCGCGCGAAGCGCTCGATCTGCTCGGCGGTTCCCTTGCCAAGGACGTTGCCGGCGAAGAGGCCGACGCTGGCGCCGTAGCTGAGGGTGAACGACGGGCTGACGCGCGCCATCTCGACGGTGAACGTCGTGCGCGCGTAGCGCGCAGCGTTGGCGTCGAGGCCGAAGGCGCCGGCGTCGGTGCCGGCGTCGGCGTCGGCGTCGGGCGACGCATCCGCGTCACGCGCGCGTTCCCGCCGTCCGCCGGCCGACGACAGCATGGCGTCGAGGCCGAGCGTGCGATGCATGTCGCGCATGAGGTCGTAGGGCAGCAGCTCGCCATGCTCCATTGCGGGAACGTGCGGCTCGATCTCGCGGGTGAAGAAGTCGCGGAACGTGTCGCGCAGCATGCGCTCGGTGTCGTTCAGCTCGAGCTCCATCGTCGAGTCCTTTTCGCCGGCGCGGGCGCCGGTGTCAGCGGCAGTCGTCGTCCCAGCCCGGGTCTTTGTCGGGCCGCGCCTCGAGGCGCGCCAGGCAGCGCGCCGCCTGGTCGAGGTCGATGACGTTCTCGTAGCGATTGTCCCCGCACGTGGACAAGCCCGCGTCGACGGTCGCACGTAGCTCGGCGACGGCGCGTACCGACGCGCCGGTCGCGGCGAGCGTCTCGGCGAAGAGCAGCCGGTTGTCGACCGTGCAGGCATAAAGGGGCGACGTGGTCGCGTCCTCCATGAGTCGGCGGGCGGCCTGCGGGTCGCCGCCGGCGAAGCCGGGCGCGCGCAGCAGGAGCGACGCCTCGGCGCGCGTCGCGGCACCGTCGGGCAGGTCGCGTCCCGGGGGCGCGCCGGCGCGCGCGGCGCGGAACTCGGCGAGGAGCTGCGTCGGCAACCCGAGCTGCGTGGGATTCCACGAGCCGCGCGCGCGGATGCCGCGGATGCTGCCGTGCCAGAGGTGACAGGACGGCGGCGCCGGCGCGTGCGCGAGGCAGCGCGCCGTCTCGTCGAGGCCGCGGGTCAGGCGCTCCTCGACGGTGGCGTCGGTCGGGCCGAAGTGCCGGCTCTTGAACGCGGCGGCGGCGAGGAGAGCGCGGGCGTCGTCGTGTGCGCGCTCGTCGACCCCGCCGCAGTCGACGAGGCAGCGCGCCCGCGCATAGGTCAGCAGGAGCCGCTCGCGGAAACGGTCGCGCGCCGCCGCCGGCGCGGGACGCGTCGCGCCGTCGCCGCGGCTCGCGTAGAGCGCGTGCGCGTCGGCGAGCTCGCTGGCGAAGCGCGCGCAGTCGCAGGTGGGCGAGCCTGTCGCCACGTGCTCGGGCCCGGCCGGCGCGTCGGCGAGCGTGGTGCGGGCCCCGAGATCGAGCGCGCGCGGTGGCACCGCGCGCGGCGACAGGAGCAGGGTGGAGAGCGCGGAGAGCGCGGCGACGGCGGCGGGGATCACGACGAGCGGGTTCCCGCGCTCAGACGGCGGTGCGCGCGCGCCTCGTCACCGCTTTTTCATCGTCGACGCCAGGAGCTCGCCGAACGTGCCGAGCCCCCGTACTTCCGACGTCTTCGCGGCAATCGACTCACGCTCCTCGCGCCGCGTGGAGGCCTCCGCCTGCTCGCGCTCGCGCCGCGCGCTCTCGACCATCGACAGCGCGATCCGCCGCTTGTCGGGCTCGAGGCCCACCACCGTCACTTCGATCTCGTCGCCCACCTTGACGACGTTCTTCGGATGCGCGACGCGCGTGTCGAGCGACATGCGCGACACGTGTACGAGGCCGTCGAGGCCGGGTGCGAGCTCGACGAAGGCGCCGAAGGGCTCGAGCTTGCGGACGGTGCCGCGCACGCTGCCGCCGACCGGAAAGCGCTCCGCGACCGTCGTCCACGGGTCGGTTGCGAGCGCGCGCAGCGACAGGCTGATGCGGCTGCGGCCGCCGTCGGTCGCGCGCTCGAGCTTCATGACCTGCGCCTCGACCTCTTGACCCACCTGCACCACCTCCGAGGGATGGCGCACGCGCGCGTAGCCGAGCTCGGTGACGTGGATCAATCCCTCGACGCCGCCGAGATCCACGAACGCGCCGAAGTCGCGCAGCGAGGTCACGGTGCCGCGCACCACCGCGCCGACCTGCAGTCGCTGCCACGTCGTCGCGGCCTGCGCGGCGGCTTCCTCTTCGAGGAGCCCGCGGCGCGAGACGACGACGTTGCGGCCGCCGGCGCTGATCTGCGTGACGCGGAAGCGCAGCCGCTGCCCGACGTACTGGGCGGGATCGGCGCGGCGGAGGTCGATCTGCGAGGCCGGGCAGAACGCGCGTACGCCGACGACCTGCACGTCGAAGCCGCCCTTGTTCTGGCCGGTGACCAGGCCCTCCACCGCGAGGCCGTGCTCGCGCGCCTGCTCGAGTTCGCCGGGAACGTGACCGCCGCGCCCGATGGTGCGTTTGAGGACGATCGAGCCCGAACGGCTGCCGTCGTCGGTCACGGTGGCGGTGAGCTGATCGCCGACGGCGAGGCCGAGCTCGCCGGTCGTGGGATCGCGGAACTCGGCGAGGTCGATGATCGCTTCCGCTTTGGCGCCGATCGTGACGAACGCGGTCGCCGGTCCGAGCGCGACGATGCGACCGCGGACGACGTCGCCCGCCTTGACCCGCGCTTGCGCAGGCTGCGTCGCCTCGCTCGCTGCGAAGAGCGCCGCGAAGTCGTCCTCGCCGCTCGGGGTCGGCGCGGCGCCCGCGGACGCCGCGGCTCCGGCGGCGGGTGCCGCGGCGACATGCGGAGCGTTGGGCGCTGCGGCCTCGGGATGCGTCTGCTCGGGTGGGTTGCCGCTGGAAGGCGCGTCGTCGCCGGTCGCGACCGTTCGCACGGAGTCGTTCGTTGCCGTCATGGGATCCTCCGAGAGCGGCCGCGATTATACCGCGGCGACGAGATTTAGCGACCCGCGCGCGCGGCTTCGGTGAGGAGTTGATCGAGGATGCGTTGCAGCGCACGACTGAGCGCCGCCGCCACCGCCTCGGGCCGACGCGACGCGGCGGGCTCGGTCTCGCTGAACGCGCGCTCGAGGATGATGGTGCCGCCGCGCGCGACGCGCACGTCGAGCGCGAGCGTGCCGCGCCAGCCGGTGGGATCGTCGACCTCCTCGAGACGGCGGATGTTGCCCTCGACCTCGAACGGGATGCCGTTGGCGGCCCCGGCGCGCTCGAAGTAGTCGCGCGCGGCGGTGCGGACCAGGTTGCGCGGATCGGCGGCCCAGCGATGGTAGCTGTAGTAGTCGAGTTGGTAGGGCGAGCTGCGATACGCGATGCGCTCGGTCGCGTACGCTTGGTCGCTGGTGATCACGCCGACGCGCAGCGGCGCGTCGAGGCGCGTCGCCGGCGCGTCGGTGATCGCGAGCGTGTAGTAGTGGATGCCCGGCAGGCTGCGGCCGAACGAACAGCCGGCGAGCGCCATCGCGGCGAGCAGGAGCATCGTTGCGCGCGTCATTTGTCGAACTCCCGCTCCGGTACGTTGCGGCCCCAGACCAGCACCGAGGGATCGCTGCGGATGACGTCCAGCGTCTCCTGCAAGCGGCTGGTCGTGGCGCTCAGCTCGCCCATGAGCGAGCCGAGGGAGCCGCCCGTGCCCGAGATCTGCGACTGCGTGGTCTGCACGAGGTCGCGGGTCGCGGTGACGGTCTCGTCGAGATGGCGGAGCGTCACCTCGACGCCGCCGAAGATCGTTTCGCGACGGCCGTACACGTCGGTGATCAGGCGGTTCAGATTGTCGGTCGTCGTCGACAGCTGGCGCACGAGCTCGGCGAGCTGCTTCCCGGTTTCCTCGGTGCGGAAGGTTGCCATCGTGGTGTTGAGGCTCTGCGCGACGCCTTGGAGGTCGCTCACGAACGCCGTCACCTTGGTACTGTTCTCCTCGGTGAATACCTGCTCGTCGAGCTTGCGCATGATCTTGCCGGCACGGTCGGCGATGTCGGAGAGTTGATTGCGAAACTGCGCGAGCGATGTCACGTCACCGCGGATGGTGCCGCCCGGCTTCACGAGATCGCCGGTGCCGCCCTGGAATTGGATGTACTGGATGCCGGTGACGAGCGGGCCGAGGAGCGCGGCGATGGTATCCGTGCGCACCGGCGTTCCGGGCTCGATGTCGATGATGACGGCGACTTTCGGCGGCAGGTCTTGCGTGAGCGTGATGTCACGTACGCGGCCGACCACGACGCCCTGGTACTCGACGTTGGCGCTGCGGTTGAGACCGCTCACCGAGTCGGTGAAGAGGACGGTGTAGGTGTCGACCGGCCGGAAGATGCGGGCGCCGGCGATCCACAAGAGCCCGCCGACGAGCAGCGCCCCGGCGACGAGGACGAAGGCGCCGACTCGGAACGTGTCGCGCCGTGTGCGTGCCGCGCCGCTGGTCACGCGCGCCACTCCAGATCGTCGACGAGGTTTTTCCGCGCCGCCTGCGGCAGGAGCTCGCGCCGGAAGAACGCCTGCACGCGCGGGTCGGGATCGGCGCGCACCTCGGCGAGCGTGCCGCTCGCGATCACCGTGCCCGTGGCGAGCATGACGGCGCGATCGGCGATGGTGTTGATGCTGCCGAGCTCGTGCGTCACGGCGACGATCCCCATGTCGCCGCGCGCCTTGAGGCCGAGGACGAGCTCGTCGATCGCCCGCGCCGTCGTCGGATCGAGGCCGGCGGTGGGCTCGTCGAGCAGCAAGAGGCGCGGCTCGAGAGCGATCGCGCGCGCGATGCCGGCGCGCTTGCGCATGCCGCCGGAGAGCTCGGCCGGCATCTTGTCGCCGGCGCCGGCCAGGCCGACGCGCGCGAGCCGCATGCGCGCCAGCATCAGCGCCGTCGGCTCGTCCACCTCCCAGTGCTCCATGATCGGCAGCGCGACGTTCTCCGCCGTCGTCATCGAGTTGAGGAGCGCCGCTTCTTGGAAGGCGAGGCCGACCCCGCGCAGGATCTCCTCGCGCCCGACGCCGCTCGCGGCATTGATGTCGCGCCCGCCGATCAGAACGCGACCCTGCCACGCCTCGACGAGTCCGACGATGCAGCGCAGGAGCGTGCTCTTGCCCGACCCGGTCGCGCCGAGCACGACCACGATCTCGCCCGGGTCGACCGCGAGCGAGATGCCGTCGAGGATCATCGTGTCGCCGTAGCCGGCGACGAGATCCTCGATCACCAGCACGCGGGTGCTCTCGGCTCGGGTCATCGACGGCGATCTCATCCGGTGACGTAGAAGAACGCCGTGAAGCCGGCGTTGGCGACGATGCATGCGATGATCGACGTCACCACCGCCGAGGTGGTGGCGCGCCCGACCGCCTCGGGGCCGCCACGGACCGCGAAGCCGCGGTAGACGCCGATCAGGCCGATCAGCAGGCCGAAAACGACGCTCTTCACCAGGCCCGTCGCCACGTCCGAGATCAACAGCGCCTGCACCGTCTGCATGCGGTAGGCGCTGCTGCCGAGGTCGAGGCCGAAGACGCCGACCGCGTAGCCGCCGCCGATGCCGGCGACGTTGCTGATGACGGTGAGGAGCGGCATCATGCAGAGCAGCGCCAGGACTTTGGGGACGACCAAGAAGCGCACCGGGCTGAGCGCCATCGTCCGCATCGCGTCGATCTCCTCGGAGATCACCATGGTGCCGATCTCGGCGGCGATCGCCGATCCCGTCCGTCCGGCGACGACGATGGCGGTGATGAGCGGCCCCATCTCGCGCGTCATCGAGATTGCCACGAGGTTGGCGATGAAGATCGCGGCGCCGAACTGGCGGAGCTGCTGCGCGCCGTTCAGCGCCAGCACCACCCCGATCAGGATCGAGATGAAGGCGACGATCGGCACCGCCTCGGTCCCGACGAGCGCCATCTGCTGCACCGTGCGGTCCCACTTGACGCCGCGGCGTCCGAACGGCACCGCGAGCTCGGCGGCGGTGTCGGTGAGTAGCGTGCCGACCGCCGCCGCCGCGTCGGCTGCGTCGAGCGCGTGCGCACCGATCACCTCGATCGGGTTGCGTCGCGGACGCGGCAGGTCCTCCTCGAGAATGGCCGGGTCCACGTCCGTGAGCGCCCGGCGCACGGCGTCGCCGAGGTGCGCCAGCCGCACCGCGATGCCGGCGGCGCGTCCCTCCGCGATCAAGCGCAGGAGCCGCGCCGCCGCGAGCGCGTCGAGCGTGCTGAGCGCCGCGCAGTCGAGGACGACGGTCGTGCCCGCGGCGTGGTGCAACGCCGCGCGCCGAATCTGCGCGAGTGCGTCGCCGTCAATCCGTTCCGGGAGCGGGCACAGTATCGGCGCGTCGTTCACGAGCCCGCATTATTGCGCGAAAGAAGGACCTGGGCGAACGGGGAAAGCGCGGCGGGATGGATGCGGTGCGCGCCGTGTCGGTATGCTTCGCGGTTTTCTTTTGCATGGCAATACGCTGAGATGTCGCCGATGACTCCGGCCCATCGCGCGCTCTACGAATCCAAGCGCCTCGCGGGCGCGGCGCTCGCGGTGCGGCTCGATAGCGTCGAGTCGCTGGTGAGCGGGCTCATCACCGGGCAGGCGCGCGCCGTCCTACGCGCGATCGGCCGGCGCGATCCGGCGCGGCCGCTCACGCTCTACGTGGGCCTGCTGGTCGAGCCGTATCCGTGTCTGCGCGATCCGGGCGTTCGCGTCGTCAGCGGCTTCTTCGGACCGATCGAGCGCATGGCGCGCCAGGCCGGGTTTCCGGTCGAATTCCTCCCGTCGGACTTTCACGGCTTCGAGCGGCTCACCTATGAGTTCCGGCCGCGCGCGGTCGCCGCGCCGGTCTCGTCGCCCGACGCGGACGGTTTCTGCTCCTTCGGTCTCCACGGCGGCGCGATCTTCGGGCCGTTCCTCGAGGCGGCGCGCGATCCGGCGCGGCTCGCGATCGCCGAGGTGAACCCGCACGTGCCGCGCGTCGAGGGCCTGCCGGAGTTCGGCGGCCATCGCGTCCACGTGTCCGAGATCGACGTCGTCGTCGAGGACGAGACGCCGCTCGTCACCATTCCCTACGTCGAACCGGTCGCGGAGGAGCGCGCCATCGCGGGCTTCGTCGGCGAGCTCGTCGAGGACGGCGCCACCTTGCAGTTCGGCATCGGCGGTATCCCGAACGCGGTCGCCGAGCTGCTCTGCGCGGTCTCGAAGGGCGACTTCGGCGTCCACACGGAGATGTTCGTCGACGGCATCATGCGACTCCACGAAGCCGGGAAGGTGGTGAACCGTAAGGGTCTCCACGACGGCTACTCGATCGCCACCTTCGCCGGCGGCAGCGAGACGCTCTACCGTTGGCTCGACCGCAATCCGGTCGTGCGCATGCTGCCGGTCAGCGCCGTGAACGACCCGCCCGAGCTCGCGAAGATGCGCAAGTTCACCGGCATCAACGCCGCGCTCGCCGTCGACCTCCACGGTCAGATCGTCGCCGACGTCATCGGCGGGCGCCAGTATTCCGGCATCGGTGGCCACGAGACCTTCACCATGGGCGGCCGGCAAGCGCCCGGCGGCAAGTCGATCATCTGCCTGCGCTCGACCGTCACGGTCGGCGGCGAGCGGCGCTCGACGATCGTCGCCGAGCTTCCCGCGGGCAGCGTCGTGACGACACCGCGCCATCAGGTGCAGTACGTCGTCACCGAGTGGGGGATCGCCGATCTCGATGACCGGACCGATCGGGCGCGGGCGGCGGCGCTCGTCGCGATTGCGCACCCGGACTTTCGCGGCGAGCTGCGGCGGGGCTGGCGGGAGTTGTAGCTATAGTCCGGGGCCTTGCGGTCGACGCACCGTGGTCGACCCACGGGCCGCTTAGGAGGACGGATCACCTGCGATCATCAACGTGGCAACATCGCGTCGTGACTTCACTATACTATGCCGCCGAAGGAGCACTGAGCCACGTCGACTAGGGGACGTCTGATGGGGTAAGGTAACAGTGAGGTAAACGTCGGCATGCTGAGTCAGGCACAAATCCAGCGAGTTTGGGAAGGGATGCTGCTTGCTGAGATGCGCGCGCTGTACTTCGCTGACCTGGCGACGCAGTACAATGCGCGGCAGCGCCATGCTACTTGGACGACGCTCGTCGCTTCCTCTGCGGCATTTGCTTCGATCATTGCCCACGTTCCACCCGAGTACGGATGGATACGCGTCGCGGCGACATTTTTTACCGCCGTGTTGAGCGGCTATTCGCTCGCGATGCAGGTTCAACGGCGAGCCGTCGAGGCATCTGACTTGCACTACAGATGGAACCAAGTTGGCCGCGAATACTCTGCGATATGGGAAAATGTAGAAGCGAGCGACGCGTTCGAGCGTTTGCAGAAAGCGGATACCGCGGTTGCGGAGCTATCCAAAGTCTCCCTACAACTTCCCTATCGGAAGAGCTTGATGGAGAAGTGGCAAAGGCACGTCGAAGCGGAATGGAAGCAGAGAAACGCCCTCGGTCAGCACGCCGCTGCCTAGCATCGTAGATGTCACGCCCACCCGGCGATGCCCGTGGCTGGCCTCCTGCACCGAGGCCACTACCGCCAGCGCCGCCACCGCCTCCCCCCCCGCCCCCTACGCCACCCCCCAGGCCGGGAACATCTTAGCGATACCGGGTCCTGTTCCCCACGCGAGTGTCCGGCTGGGGAAAGCCTGGCTACTACCGGCCATTCGGGTGCTGTCTTGATTCGACGCGTAGTGTCCGAATCCGGTGACGCGAGTGTCCTCGTTGGGGAAAATCCGCGCTCACCGAGGGGCGGTCTTAGCCCTCACTATCCGCCCGCCCTAGTCCTCGACCTCGCACACCCACGCGACAGCGCGGGCGATGTGACTCTCGTAGCGCTCGCTGGACGGAAGTGGATCGCCATTTTCGAGGTGGATCAGTAGCGCAACTATTCGATCGGCTTCCGCGAGCTGCTCCACAAGGACCGCAAGATGGTGAAGAACCTCGTTTCGCCCGGCATCGGTCCGTATAGCTTCGGGAAGACCGACTGTAAGTTCATGCACCAGCTCGTTGCGCGCCTTGAGTCCTCGGCCCACCATGTCCTTGACGTTCTCTGGGAGCCGATAGTTTTGGGAGACATCCCGCGTGTGATGCCGGAACCGTCGCTCGTACCAGTACTCCGCGGTGACGCTCGCAATCGCCTGGTCTTCGTCTTCGCTTGTCTGGCGACATTTTTGAAACCGCTCCTTGACTGCGGGCATCATCGCCATGACTCGACAATGAGCCTCAAGTCGTGTGGCGAAGGTCAACGCGCGGCCGACAGCAGCATAGGCCTCGTCAGAGGACTGCGAGCGTTCTTCTTCAAACTCCATCGCGAGGTCCACGTTCATGATGCCCGCCTGGGGTACATCTGAGGGATGGTCAGAGCTCGGAGCGGCAGCGTGATGTCAGTCGTGCCCGTTCGTTCGACGTCAGACCGAGTGCTGTAGATCCGCTTTCACAGGCTTCCATTCTTCCGCAATGACTGGAAGATCGGAGCGAATTACGTCGAGCCACTCGGCGTGTAGGCGCTTCAGGAGAGCCGGGACCGCGACTGTTACGCTCAGCACTATCGCCCACGCCAGGGCACCAACGCCGGCACGTCGAGTTGCGCTCCAGGACAACGTAACGGACGCCAGAGCGATGAGCCAATAGGCCATGGGGATTGGATCGTTTGTCTCGCCGCGAAACGTGCGGCGGAACCGTTCCAGCGCGGATTCCCAGCGAAGTCCGCGAACGCCATCCTCCTCGAAGAACACCTTGCGGTACAGGCCGAGGCGAATGATGTCACGCCGCAGGTTGACCTGCACCTTCAACGCGGCCGCGACCAACAGCGCGGGCGCGAGCGACCAGCAGGCCAAAGCGAGAGGCGCCGTGTGCCCTGCGGGTCCCGCTTCACCAAAGACGGCTGGCGCCGTCACCCCCAGCAATGTTCCCGCCGCCGCGAGACTGAGGCCGAAGACGGTCATGATCCGGCCGTCTAAATCGATGATGGCCGCCGAGATGTGGCGGTATTCCTCTAGCCGAAAGGCATGTTCGTGCTCGTCGCTCATGCGTCCTCCTGTACTACTTTTGCTGCACTCCCGCACGGCTTTGTCGGGCCGCAGAAGTGGAAGTTTCTGCCTATTCCTCCCGCGCCTCCGTCCGTTACCCTTTCCATTGCAGGAGGTGATCAACGTTCGTCTCCGTCTCAATCGCGACCAGAAACGAGCACCTGCGGGAGTGGTGCGCCGTTCCGCTTCTCGGAGGCATAGTTATCCTTGCGATCGGATTCCTTGGTCCGACGCTCCTAGCGGCGGGGTTCGTGAGCGGCAGCCAGCCCGCACAGCAGAACCAGGACACCGTAGTGCTGCTGATGGGCGTCGCCGTGACGGCGTGGAACGGGTATCTCGCCACGCGGGGCACCTACATCAAATGGCGTGGATTCCGGCGTGGGCGTGGGGAGTGCTGTTCATCATGGCAGGAATCGCGGGCGGCGGGCATACCGCTCCACTACACTAGGCACGCCCAGGAGAGATGATCCGTGGGGCTTCCAACACAGGCTGAATATTTCGACTTTGTAGCGGGCGCCCTTGGACGTTGGAACCCACCGGGTGACGGTGTATTCACACTCGCGGCTGCGCGCTTCGTGCCGCCAGGTGAAGCGCGAACGATTCTCGTCCTCATCTGCGGCGCTCCCTGGCAATGGTCGCGCGATACCGACAAGGAGAAGTGCAACGCTATAGAAGCTCTGGTCGAAGACGCGCGACGCCATTTGCCCGCGGTTATCTCCGGATGGGAAGGGGAAGCTGACGGCGAGACCGGAGACGTTACGCTCGCATTCGAACTCCGTCCCGGACGACTCCATCCGATCAAGCCCCCCGTAGACAGTTGGGGAGAACATTGTGCGACGCGGAGAGTTGCCCCATTCTCACGACCTGTCGATCCAGGGGACGCAAGCTAGGTGTCCTAATCTCGACGGCCGAGTTTCCCGGTTGGGACAGCACCGGCCATTCGTATCGCCTTGACAGCGACGCTACGGGCAGGGGAGACGAATCGGCGTGAGTGACGCGCAAAGCGTAGCGGTCGTGACCGGGGGCGCGGGGGGGATCGGCGGCGGAATAGCGAGGCGGCTCGCCGCGAGCGGGTTCGCGATCGGTGTCCTCGATCGGGATCTCGCCGGTGCGGAGGCCGCCTGCGTGGTGGTGCGGAAGCTCGGCGTCGATGCGGCGGCGGCGCGCGCCGACATCACCGACGACGCGCAGGTGCGACGCGCGTTCGCGACGTTGCGTGAGAAGCTCGGGCCGGCGACGGTGCTCGTCAACAACGCGGGGTGGGACGCGTTCGTGCCGTTTCGCGATAGCACGCCGGATCTCTGGGAGCGGGTGATCGCGATCAATTTCCGCGGCACGCTTGCGTGCACGCACGCGGCGCTGGCGGATGTGTGCGCCGCCGGCGAGCGCGGGCGGGTGATCAGCATCGCCTCGGACGCGGGGCGCGTCGGCAGCTCGGGCGAGGCCGTGTATTCGGGGTGCAAGGCGGCGATCATCGGTTTTTCGAAGGCGCTGGCGCGCGAGCTGGCGCGCGACAAAGTGACGGTGAACGTCGTCTGCCCGGGACCCGTGGACACCGCGCTCCTCAAGTCCGTCGGCGCGACCGAGGGCGGAGCGAAGGTGGTCGCGGGAATGGCGCGCGCGATTCCGTTTCGCCGCCTCGGCACACCCGAGGAGATCGCCGAGGCGGTGGCGTTCTTCGCGTCGCCGGCGGCGTGCTACGTCACCGGTCAGGTGCTGAGCGTGAGCGGCGGACTCACGATGGCGGGCTGAGCGACACCCCCGGCACCGGCGGCGCCGCGGTGGCGGCGCCGCGGCGCGCGCGCGCCACCAGCACGCCGACGGCGGCGCCTTAGAGCGCGGCGGCGACGGGACGCAAAAGGAGACGAGCCCGGTCCGCCCTCGTTCCGAGCCCGAGCCACGGCAGCACGCGCAGCAACGACGGGGCGCCGTCGATGACGGCGCCGACGACGGCGCTGAGGAGAGAGGGCGGCGGGTCGCCGCCGACGATCCCGACCACGGCGCCGATCACCGCCCCGAGGGCGAGGAGCGGCAGCGTGAACACGGCGAGCGGTAGGAGACGTAGGCTCCCCTGAGAAAGCCGACGGCGGTGTCTCCGCCCCAGATCGCGAGACCGACCATCGACGCCAGCCAGCATACCAAAAGGACGCGGCCGCTTTGGCGGACGCCGGTCCATGCGAGAGCTCGCAGGGGTCGGTCGCGGTGCATGCGCGCATCGTGAGTTACGGAATCGCGGGTAGCAAGCCCGCGGACGAGTTGATAGATCGCTCGCAACCACCATGGAGCAGGATTTCTTCGCGGAATACGCCGAGATCGAGGACACCCACTGGTGGTTCCGCGGCCGCCGCGCCATCTTCGAGCGCATCCTCGCCCGTCTGCCGGCGGTGCCGCGGCGGCGCATTCTCGACATCGGCTTCGGCACCGGCGCGATGCTCACCTTCCTCCGCGGCTACGGCGAGGTGGTCGGCATGGACCGCTCAGCCGAGGCGATCCGCTTCGCGCGCACGCGCTGTGATCGGCCGATGTTCATCGGTGACATCGTCGACGTGCCGCTGCGGACGGGGGCGGTCGATCTCGTGACCGCGTTCGACATCCTCGAACACGTCGACGACGACGGCGCGGCGCTCGCCGAGCTGGCGCGGGTCTGCCGGCCCGGCGGCCACACGCTCCTCACGGTGCCGGCGTTCCAATTTCTCTGGGGCAACCAAGACGTCATCAGTCACCATCGCCGGCGCTACACCAGCCGCGAGTTCGGCCGGCGCGTCGAGGCGGCGGGGTTCCGCGTCGCGACGCTCAGCTACTTCAACGCACTCCTTTTTCCGGTGGTCGCCGCGGTGCGTGTCGCGCGCCGGCTGCGTGGCGCGCCGCGCGGGCCGATCAAATCGGACTTCACGATGACGAAGCCGGGGCTGGTGAACGACGCGCTCACCGGCGTCTTCGCCGCCGAGGGCGCGCTCCTCACACGCTTCCGGCTGCCGGTCGGCGTCTCGGTCGTCTGCCTCGCCGAGCGTCGCGGATAGGCGAACGATGAGCGCGCCGCGGACGGTGCCGGAGCTCTCGGTCGTCGTGCCGGTCTACGACGAGGAGGAGGTCCTCCCCGAGTTTCACCGGCGCGCGCAGGCCGTGCTCGCGAGCTGCGCGCCGGAGCACGAGCTCATCTACGTCGACGACGGCTCGCGCGACGCGTCGCCGGCGATCCTGCTCGCCGCGGCCGCCGCCGATCCGCGCGTCCGGGTGCTGCGCTTCAGCCGCAACTTCGGCCACCAGGCGGCGGTGACCGCCGGCATCGAATACGCGCGCGGCGACGCCGTCGTCGTGATCGATGCCGATCTCCAGGATCCCCCCGAGGTGATTCCCGAGCTGATCGCGCAGTGGCGCGCCGGATTCGAAGTGGTGTCGGCGGTGCGCGCGGTGCGCGAGGGCGAGAGCGCGGTGCGCCTCGTGCTCATCAAGATCTTCTACCGGCTCCTGCATCGCATCTCGACGGTTGACCTCACGCCCGACGTCGGCGACTTCCGCCTCCTCGATCGACGCGTCGCCGACGCGCTGAACCGACTCCCCGAGCGCAACCGCTACGTGCGCGGGCTGGTGCGCTGGCTCGGCTTCCGCCACGTCGAGGTGCCGTATCGGCGGGCCGGACGTTACGCGGGCGCGACGAAGTACCCGTACATCAAGCTCGTGCGCCTCGCGCTCGACGGCATCACCTCGTTCTCGACGGTGCCGCTCACGCTGGTCACGTACCTCGGCTTCGCGGTCTCGGCGCTCAGCGTGCTGCTGGTCGCATATGCGCTCTACGGACGCTTCATCATCGGACGCACGCCCGAAGGATGGACGTCGGTGTTCGTCGCGGTCGCCTTCCTCTCCGGCATCCAGCTGGTCGCGATCGGCGTCCTCGGCGCCTACGTCGGGCGCATCTTCGCGGAGGTGAAGGGGCGGCCGCTCTACGTGATCGCGTCCGATACCGCCGTCGCGGGCGCGGCCGCGGCACCGTCCGGGGCGGCGTTGTCGGGCGTCGCCGGTTCCGCGGCGCCCGCCGGCCGCAGCCGATAGACGAGCGTGCGGTCGGAGACGAAGAGCGGCTCGTAGGCGGCGAGCGCGGGGAAGCGGTCCGGCGGCTCGTCGTGCAGCAGGACGTACGGCGGGCGCGCCGCGAACGCCGCCGGGAGCACGTCGAGGCCGCGCACCCGCCCGCCGACGTTCCAGATACTGTTCGGGTCGTACTGCGGCGTCACGAGGTCGATCGAGATACCCGTTCCGAGCGCCGGCTCGATGGTCCCGATCGAGGTCGAGATCGTGAGGACGTGGGTGTCGTAGCGAACGCGGCCCGCCGCGACCTCGTCGAGGAGCACGCGCCCGACCGCGCGCCAATGGTCGTCGACGACCCAGCGGCGATCGGGATAGCCCGCGAAGTAGCCGCGCGCTGCGTTCGTGAGGTTGAACGCCCAGGTCTCGGCGACCGTGAGCTGCGCGGTGTCGAAGTCGAGCTCCTCGGGTACGTGGCGGAGCGGGTAGATCACGAGGACGAGGGCGAGCGCCAGCGCCGGGCCGCGCCCCCAGCGACGCGCCAGCATCGCGAACCAGACCCCCGCCGCGAGCGCCGCCCAGTACGGTGTCCAGTAGTAGACCATCTTCGTCGTCACCTCGGAGGCGAGTGAGCGGATGCTGAGTGGTCCGGCGAAGCGTCGCGGGTCGGCGAATCCGTGGTCGAGGAGCGCGACCCAGATTGCGAGCGCCGGCACCGCCGCCGCGGCGAACTTCCGCGGGTGACGCCACACGTCGTACGCGCCCGCCAGCAGACCCGCTCCGCCGAGCAGCAGCAGGATCCCATAGCCGAACCACTCGTCGCCGAAGAACTCGGCGCGACGTACGGCGTGCTCGAACAGGACGAAGAGCGGCAACGCGGCGATCGCGACGACGCGCGCGACCGGCCACGCGCGCGTACGGGCGCGCCTGGCGCGCCGGGCACGCGCCCATTCCGCGAGACGCCCCGCGACGACGGCGAGCGCGGCGCCGCCGACGACCGCGAGCGGCAAGAGGAAGGGGGAGACGCGCACACCGAGGCCGATCAGCACCTGGGGCAGCGCCAGGACCGAGGCGCCGGCGAGGGCGACCGCGGGCGCGAGCAGCGGCAGGCCGAGATCGAACCACGCGAGGACGACCGCTGCCGCCGCGACCTGCATGCCGCAGGCGCCGATCAAAGGGTTCACGGCGACCGCGACGCCGAAGGCGATGCCGGCGAGCGTCGTGCGGACACCGGAGCGGCGACGGGCGAGGAGCAGCGCGAGCCCGATCGCGACCAGCACGAACGCGAGCGCGGTGCCGCGCCCGTCGAGTGTACGCCGCCAGATGAACGTCTCGAGGAAAAAGAGCGTCGCCATGCCGCCCGCGAGGCGGCCGGCGACCACGCGCCCGAGGAGGTAGAGCACGGCGATTTGCGCCAGCGCGAGCGGCACCATGAGCGCGGTGATGGCGAGATTGCCCGAGACCCCCGCGACGAGACCGACGAACGAGAAGAGCGCGTCGCATCCCGCGACCTGGCGCGACGGCGCCCACAGGCCGGCGGCATCGTTCCCGAACGGATCGTAGAAGTGGAAGGTGACGATCTTCTGCACCGAGGCGACGTAGGGAAGGATGTCCATGAACGGCGAAACCGGCGAGGCGAGCTGCAAGAGGAGCATCGGCCCGAGCGACAACGCGACGGCGAGGGCCATGATCCAAAGACCGGCGCGGCTCCGCCGGCGCGTGCCGCGCGTCGCGGCGCGGTCGGGGGGCGCGGCTGGCGATCGCCGCGGGCGGCGACGGCGCGCGCCGGCGAGGGCGGCCACCACGACGATGACGAGGAGCGCGCGCAGCACCGTCGGGCGATAGAGGCCGATCGGCCCGAGCGTGAGGAGGCAGAGGTACGTGCCCGCCCAGAGCAGCACGAGGGCGCCGGCCGCGGCCTCACCGAGCGAGAGATCGTCGTCCCGGCGCCGCAACCAGATCGCGACCGCGCTCACCGCCACGAGCACGACCGCCCCGACGGTGAGCGCCGCCGGCACGGTCGCCGCCGCGGCTTCCCGGACGCCCTTCAATGCGGCGGTGACGTCGAGCGGATAGCGCGGATTCTGCAGACGATCGACGGCGAGCCACGAGACGATGGCGGCGAGGATCGCGATCCAGAGCGCCGTCCAGCGGCCGCCACGGGCTGCCCGCGGTGGCGCTGCGTGTAGCGTCGGACTCGGCGTGGAAATCATCGGGCGATCGTGCCTGTACGCGGCGCCGGCGGCCCGAGTCAACCGCGTGCCGGGCCGCGTTGCCGGTGCCGCCCCGAGGCTGCTATGCGCTCCTGCGGTGCGCCCTGCGCGGAGCGGAGCTCTCGGTGGTTGGAAGCGACGTTGGATCGTAGACGCGAGTGTCGTCCTCGCGATCGCCGTCGCGTCGTTCGCGGCTCTCAAGTGCGAGCGTCACGACTACGTCTTCGCGCTGCAGTTCTCGCCCGAGTACCGGGAGATCCTGCCGCAGACGGCGTGGGCGGCATTGCGGGTGTGGCTGTTCTGGGGATTTGCCACCCTGGTGCTCGCCCGCCTGCTGCTGCGCGTGGAACCGGCACTCGGTCTCCTCGATGCGATGATCGGCGGCATGATCGGCGTCTGGATCTTCGCGTATCTCGCCGCCAACCTCCTCGGTCCGATCGGGCTTTTTCGCGAATGGTTGGTCGGGGGCTTCTTGGTGCTCGGAGTGTGGGTCTGGCGTGTCCCGCTGGCCGCGGATCACCCGCCGCCTCCCGGGCTCAAGCTCGCGCTGCTCGCGTTCGCACTCCTCGCGCCCGGGCTGCTCATCCTCCAGCTCGGCACCATCGTGCCGCCCTACATGGACATCCTCGCGACGCCGGCATCGGCGCAGCGGATCCTCACCTTCGGTCGCTACCTGCCTTTCGACAACGACCCGTACGGCTATTGGGACGCGGCCTCGCAGTGCCCGGGGACCGAGCTGCTCTATGCCTTCCTCGGCCTCGGCAGCGGTACCTCGCTGGCGGTCTTGGCGGAGTCGGCGGCGATCCTGCCGATGGCGGCGCTCTTCATTGTCGCTACCTACCGGCTCGGCAGGTCGATCGGCGGCGACGTCATGGGCGGCATGAGCGCGCTTCTCCTGTTCGCGACGGTCTTCCTCCGCGTGCTGCCGTACATGCACGGCCGCGAGGTCACGTTCCCGCTCGTCGCCGTCGGGCTCGCCTTCCTCCTCGACCCGCGACGCGATCGCATCCGGCTCGCGCTCGGCGCGCTCGCGCTCGGCACCGCGATCGCCGCGCACGCGATCATCGGCGCCTTCGGCATGGTCACCGCGGCCTTGAGCGTGCTCTTCTGGCTCCTCGCCGGCGACGTCGCGGGGGCGTTCGGCGGCGTCGCGCTCTTGGCCGGCGCGTCGCTGGTAGCGGTGCCGACGCTCGCGATCGGCCTGCGCATGCCGCTCGCGTATCCCGCGCTTCCCGCGGCGCAGCTCCTCGGCGTCGGCGTGATCGTGCTCGCGGCGCGCAGCATGCACGGGCGGCCGCTGCGCGACCGCGGGCTGGCACGCTGGCTGGGATGGGCGCTGGCGCTGGTCGCGATCTACGTTCTCGTCGAGCATCCGGCGAAGCTCGGGGTGCTGAACGACCACTGGAACCGCTTCCCCTTGCTCTCGATCGGCGCCATCGGCGGGCTGCTGATCATGCTGTGGCTCGACGTGCGGCGCTCCGCGCGCGTGCAGCTCGCGCCTGTCGTCCTCGCGTTCCTCTTCGGCGTCGCGCTCGACTACGTGTCGCGCGAGTGGTGGACGACGTTCACGGAGCCGAAGGTGCAGACCGCGATCGAGGACTTCTACCACAAGGTCGACTACTGGAACCCGTACGTGCTGATCTTCCCGACGGCGTGTCTCTTCGCCTGGCTCTATCGCAGCGTCTCCCCGCGCCTCGCCGTGTTCGGACTCGTCGCGCTCCTCTTTTATCCCTGGAAGGACGTGAGCCAGCATCCCGATCCCAACTACCATCAGCACTCGATCGCGGAGGCGTACGCGTTCGAGCTGCAGCTCGCGAAAGGCGGCTACTGGGGCGCGACCGGCCACCGCCGTTGGGCGCAGAGCGCGGCCGAGCTCGAACTCGTCGACGTGTTGCGTGCCGAGATCGCCGCGGGGCGGATCACGCTCGCGACCCACATCGTGCACCTCGCGCCCGACATCCTCCTCTACCAGGACAACGTCCTCTTCTCCGTCTACACCGGCATCAACGACGACGGCTACCTCGCGAACTACGAGTTCGACCGCAGCATTGCCGGCGGTCGACTGCATCCGATCGCCCAGCTCGATGCCGCGCTCGCGAAGCGCCCACCGTACATCGTTCTCCACGAATCCACGTCCAACGGGCGCAAGCTCTACGACGTCATGCCGCGGTTGCCGTCCGAGGTGCTGCAGGACTACGAGGAGATCTTCAACCGCGACGGCGTCCGCCTGCTGCGAGATCGCGCACTCGCTCCGCAGGCGCGCGAATCCACTTCGCGCGCCGAGATGGAGTAGGCGCGCGCGCGTCAGCGGACGAGTGCGGCGATCGCCTTGCGGGCGTGGTTGGCGACGTCCTTCAGTCCGTTCAGGTAGTAGTTGTGGATGCCGAAACCGCCGGCGTTGCCCGTCAGTTGATCGAGAAGGACGATCTCGCCGCTGCGACGGTCGAAGACGACGTAGTGCGCGACGACGCCGCTCGGCTTCGAGAGCTGCTCGGCGACGATGAGCAGCGCGTGACCCGACTGCTTCTTGTCGACCCAGGGGGTGATCTCCTGGTGGACGACGGAGTCGGTGAGCGCCCACTTCGCGGGATCGGGCGGCGTCGTCACGAAGGCGCGCTCGCTCACCTTATTGTTGAGCTTGTCGCTGACGGCGAGATCCGAGGTGACCGGCATCGGGAACTGGCCCTGGATGTCCTCGAGGGCGCGCTGGTTCCAGCTCTGGATCTTGCCGTGGGCGACGTCGGCGAACTGGAAGTACTGGTCGTAGAAGACCGTGCGGCTGAAGTCGACGCCGACGTACGTCAGCGTCTCGCCATGCGTGAGAATGCCCTCGCGGCTGATCATCGCCTTCGGCTTGGCGCGGAGCGCGCACCCCGCCACCGCCACCACGAGCGCCAGTGTCACCATCGTTCGCGTTGCTCGCATGTCCGCCTCCTCTATTGAGCGTCGATTGATTGGTCGCCGCTGCCGCCGGCGGAATCGTCCGCCGCGTCCCAGCGCCAGGGGTATGTCGTCGTGCCGTGCTCGCGCGTCACCGCGCCCCAGGCGAGGCTGATGCGAGGCGCGTCGACCGGGCCGTCCCACGCGTAGACGCGCCAGAGCGGCGCGTACATCTCGCGGACGGCGGTTTCGTGCGGCAGCATGGCGTCGAGTAACGCCGGCGCGCCGCCGCGGTCCCACGTCGCGTCGCCCTCGTCGACGACGGCGGGGAAGAGCGCGCGTACGTGTGCCGTCGTGCCGGTCGCGAGGTCGGTTTCGCGCTCGTCGTGGAAGAGGACGAGAAGCCCGTCGGTGCGTCGGTAGCTGCGCGTGTCGTTCTGGTGCATTTCGTAGAAGGGCAGCAGGCGCACGCTGAGCGGCGCGCCCGTCGTCCGGCGCTGATACTCCCAGAGCGGCCACGGGAAGCCGAAGCTCTCCACCTCCGCGGCGCGATCGAGCGTGTGCACGTAGAGGATCGTCCCGTACGCGGTGCTCGTGCGATGCGGGCCGTCGACCGTCGAGTAGAACGGGAAGGAGACGACGCGACGCTCGGTCTCGCCGCCGCGCTGGTAGGCGTCCCAGACGTAGAACGGCCACAGGACGAATCCGCCCTGGTAGGTGTCGTCGATCGCCGTTCGGCCGTACAGCGGCCAGACGTCGTAGCCGCTGCCGCCGGGGCCACCGACCCGGCTGTAGAATGGATAGAACCAGTAGCGGCGGTCGTAGCGCGGCCGCTCGAGGCGGAGGTACCCGGGGAAGAGAATCATCTGCACGCGCTCGTAGCCGGCGAGGTTCTCGACGTCGGCGTAGAGCGGCACCAGCGAGAGGCGTGTGCCGCGCTCGCCGTCCCAGTCGTAGAAGTAAAAGGGCAGGGCGCGGAGGTGCTGGCCGGTGAGCGTCCGGCCGTCGCTGGTCGTGCTCGTGCGGTAGGTGATGAGGCCGCCGAGGGCGCGCGTCGTCTGCTCCTCCGGCCCCCACTGCGAGGTCATGAGCGGGTAGAGAACGCGCACCTCGTCGTCGTGCCCGGTGCGCGCCTGGCGGATCGAGAAGAACGGCCGCACCGCGATCCGGCGATACTGCGCGTCACGCTCGTACTCGATCAGCGGGCCGAGGATCTTGAGACTCTGCGCGCCGGTCGTAGCGTCCGACGTGTAGTCGAAGAGCGGCCAGAGCTTGAGCTCGCGCGCCTGCCCCGGCCGCGCGCCGAGCACGAGGGCGCAGACGACGGTCGCGAGGACGAGGCGCATGCGCGCGCCGACCCTTTCGCTCCGGGAGCTCAACGGGACGGCCATAACAAGCGGTCCGCACCGCCGCAATCGAGGGTTGACATCGGTGCCTCGCTCCGGCGAACTGCGAGCGGCGGCGACGCTCGTCAGCGCAGCGCGGGGTATGCCGTCGCCGCGCGATCGCGCGAGCCCGAGCCGGAGGACCCCAAGATGGCAGCGTCCGACATCGAGTCAGTCCTGAAAGAGCGGCGTGTCTTCCCGCCGGACCCGGATTTCGCGTCGGCGGCGCACGTGAAGAGTCTCGCCGACTACGAGCACCGCTACCGCCAGTCGGTGGAGGACCCGGAGCGCTTCTGGGGCGACGTCGCGAGCGAGCTTCATTGGTTCACGCCGTGGACGCGCGTCCTCGAATGGAACCCGCCCGACGCCAAGTGGTTCGTCGGCGGCAAGCTCAACCTCTCCTACAATTGTCTCGACCGGCACCTCACCACCTGGCGCCGCAACAAGGCGGCGATCATCTGGGAGGGCGAGCCCGGCGATCGGCGCATCCTCACCTACCAGACCCTGCACCACGAGGTGTCGCGCTGCGCCGCGATGCTGAAGGGGCTCGGCGTCCGCAGCGGCGACCGCGTCGCCCTCTACATGCCGATGATCCCTGAGCTCGCGATCGCGATGCTCGCCTGCACCCGCATCGGCGCGACGCACTCGATCGTATTCGGCGGCTTCAGCGCCGAGGCGCTCCGCGACCGCATCAACGACGCCGAGGCCAAGGTGGTCGTCACCGCCGACGGCGGCTTCCGCCGCGGCGCCGTCGTGCCGCTGAAGGCCGCCGTCGATGAAGCGATCGCCGAAACGCCGTCGGTCGAGAAGGTGGTGGTGGTGCGACGGACGGGGAGTGAGGTCACCATGCATCAGGGTTGCGACCTCTGGTGGGACGACGTCATGCACGAGGCTCCCACGACCTGCGCCGCGGAGCCGCTCGACGCCGAGCATCCGCTCTTCATCCTCTACACGAGCGGCACCACCGGGAAGCCGAAGGGCGTCGTCCACACCACCGGCGGCTATCTCACGCACGCGTATCTCACGACCAAATTCGTCTTCGACTTGAAGGACACGGACACCTTCTGGTGCACCGCCGACATCGGCTGGGTGACCGGTCACAGCTACGTCGTCTACGGGCCACTCGCGAACGGCGCGACCACGCTCATGTACGAGGGCGCGCCGAACCAACCGCAGCCCGACCGCTTCTGGGAGATCGTCGAGCGCTACGGCGTGACCGTCCTCTACACCGCGCCGACCGCGATCCGGACCTTCACCAAGTGGGGCGACGAGTGGCCGAAGAAGCACGATCTCTCGAGCCTGCGCCTCCTCGGCACCGTCGGCGAACCGATCAATCCCGAGGCCTGGATCTGGTACCAGCAGGTGATCGGTGGCGGCCGCTGCCCGATCGTCGACACCTGGTGGCAGACGGAGACCGGCGGCATCCTGATCACGCCGCTCCCCGGCGCGACGCCCACCAAACCGGGCTCGGCGACACGCCCGTTCTTCGGCATCGTCCCCGACGTCGTCACGCGCGAGGGCACGCCCGTCGCTGCCAATCAGGGCGGCTACCTCGTCATCACCAAGCCCTGGCCCGGCATGCTGCGCACCATCTACCGCGATCACGAGCGCTACAAAGAGCAGTACTGGAGCCAGATCCCCGGCATCTACTTCACCGGCGACGGTGCCCGCCGCGACGCGGACGGCTACTACTGGGTCATGGGCCGCATCGACGACGTCGTGAACGTCTCCGGCCACCGCCTCGGCACGATGGAGATCGAAAGCGCTCTCGTCAGCCACCCGCAAGTCGCCGAGGCCGCCGTCGTCGGCCGTCCCGACGCGATGAAGGGCCAAGCGATCGCCGCCTTCGTGACGCTCGCGCCCGGACGTAAGCCCGACGATGACTTGAAGCAGGAGCTCCGCGAGCGCGTCGCGCACGAGATCGGGGCCTTCGCGAAGCCCGACGACATCCGGTTCACGGATGCGCTACCGAAGACGCGCTCCGGCAAGATCATGCGGCGGTTGCTGCGTGACCTCGCGGCGGGGAAGGAGAGTGTCGGGGACACGACCACGCTCGAAGATCTCTCCGTGATGGCCAGGCTGCGGGAGGACGAAGAGTGATCGTCCGTCGTGGCGGGGCGGGCGGAGGGGCGCCCGCCGGGGCCGGAAGAGAAGTCTACGTCCCCGGCGGG
>JACQEO010000081.1:45004-60532 GCA_016200545.1 Deltaproteobacteria bacterium
CGGGGCCGGAAGAGAAGTCTACGTCCCCGGCGGGCGCCCCTCCGCCCGCCCCGCCGCGGCATACACGCACATCGCGCATACCGCCGGCCTCGGCGGCGCTTCGCTTCGCTCGCGCTCGGGGACGTCGGCGGCGTACGCGCTGGCGTACCTGCCGGTCGCGTCTGGAACGGCCGCTTCGATCCACGAGACCGCCCTCTCGATCGTGAGTTGGCATCGCCGCCCGACATCGGCGCGGCCGCGCTTCGCGGAGCAGCGCGTACGTGTGGCGTCACGATGGTGCGACGAGGAGGTGGCGCGCGCGGGCGTAGACTTCTCTTCCGACCGCGCGCGCCCCCTCCTCGTCGCACCACCGCGGCAGTCTCGGTTACCGCTTCTTCCTCCGGAGCGCCCGCGATGACGTTGAAGATGCACAATACCCTGTCGGGCGTGATCGAGCCGCTGACGACGACCCGCGACGGCGAGGTGGGGCTCTACGTGTGCGGTGCCACCGTGTACGACCGCTGTCACGTCGGGCACGCGCGCTCGTTCGTGTTCTTCGACATGCTCGTCCGCTACCTGCGGCTCGCCGGCTGGCGCGTGCGCTTCGTGCGCAACATCACCGACGTCGACGACAAGATCATCCGCCGGGCGAGCGACGAGGGCATCGCGGCGAAGGCGCTCGCGGAGCGTTACATCGAGACCTTCCGGCGCGACGTCGCCGCGCTCGGATGCGTCGCGCCGGACGCCGAGCCGCGCGCGACCGAGCATCTGCCGGAGATGATCGCGATGATCGGGGCGCTGGTCGCGAACGGGCTCGCCTATCCGGCGGACGGCGATGTCTACTTCGCGGTCGGTGCGTTTCCCGGCTACGGCAAGCTCTCCAAGCGCAAGCTCGACGAGCTGCAGGCAGGGGCGCGTGTCGAGGTCGACGAGCGCAAGCGCGACGCCCTGGATTTTGCGCTGTGGAAGGCGGCGAAGCCGGGCGAGCCTTTCTGGGAGAGCCCGTGGGGTCCGGGCCGGCCCGGCTGGCACCTCGAGTGCTCGGCGATGAGCGTCAAGTATCTCGGCCAGCCCTTCGACCTGCACGGCGGCGGCGAGGACCTCATCTTCCCGCATCATGAGAACGAGATCGCGCAGTCCGAGGGCGCGGCGCGGCGGCCGTTCGTGCGCCACTGGCTGCACCACGCCTTCGTCCGCATCAACGACGAGAAGATGTCGAAGTCGCTCGGCAACTTCTTCACGATCGAGGAGATTCTCAAGAACCTGCCGTCCGAAGCGCTCCGCCTCTTCCTCGTCGGCACGCACTACCGGAGCCCGCTCGACTTCGCCGAACAGGGCCTCGCCGACGCCGCGCGCGCGTGCGCGCGCATCCACGAGACGATGGCGCGTTTGGATGAAGCGCTCGGCGCGGGCCCCGCGTTCGGCGCGGGCCCCGCGCTCGGTGCCGGTCCCGGCGGCTCGGGTGCCGACGCTCGCCCGGCGGGTGAGCTGCCCGTCGCCGTGCGCCGCTACCGCGACGAGTTCACCGCCGCCATGGACGACGACCTCAACAGCCCGCGCGCGCTCGGCGCGCTCTTCGACGAGATCCGCGAGATCAACCGCCTCCTCGACGCCGGCGAGCGCGAGGCGCTCGCGGCGCACCGTCGCAACTTCACCGAGCTCGCCGGCATTCTCGGTGTCCTGCGCTCGCCGGCGCGCCGCTACGTCGAGGAGGAGAAGGGCCGCCATTTGAGCGCGAGCGGCATCGACCCCGCCGAGATCGAGCGGCTGATCGCCGAACGCACGGCAGCGCGAAAGGCGCGCGACTTCCGCCGCGCCGACGAGATCCGCGACCAGCTCCTCGCCCGCGGCATCGCGCTCAAGGACGGCGCCGAGGGCACGTCCTGGAGCACGCTGTCCTGACAGCGTTCCGGACCACCGCGATCCCGATCGCGGGCGGTCAGGCGTTCGACGCTGCGCCGCGACCCACGAGCTCGACGGTCACCCAGCCCCAGAAGGTGCTCGAGCTCAGGCGCAGCGGGAGTCGCTCCGGGCCGGTGGAAATCCAGAGGTCGGCCTCTTGGACCTCGAGCTCGCGCTGCGGCTGATCGTCGCGCCGTCCGCCGGCCGAATCGGTGAGGACGGCGCCCGTCGACTCGACGTCCTTCGGCTGCAGATGCAGCATGAGGTGAAAGCGGCGTTCCGGCCAGACGCGGCCGGCGGCGTCGACGTTGTCCGTGCCGCCGGGCGCGACGGTGAGATCGTAGATCTTCGTGCCGACGAGCACCGCGTACGACGCTCGCTGCTCGAGCTCGGGCGGTAGCGTGCGGATCAAGTAGGCGAGACTCGCGGGGTCGTAGAGACGCGATGTGCGCGCGACGTCGGCGCGACGGGTACGGCGATGACGGCGTTCGACGGTGCCGACGAGGCGCGACGGGGTCGCGACGATCGTCGTTTCGCGGCGGCGATCGTTCTCGTTCTGACGGAGGACGAAGCGTCCGGGCGCGATCGGGGCGAGGCCGACCGTCGCCTCGAAGCTGTCACGCATCTGCCAGAGGAGGTCGAGCGCCTCGTTCGTCTCCGCCCGTCCACGGAGCAGGACACTCGTCGCCCGTCCGCTCCCGGGTTGGGGCTGGATCAGCAACTCCGCGTTCGCGACCGGTACGCTATTCCAGGTCACGCGATAACGAAGGCGCTCGACGTGCGGCGCGGCGGCACGCGAGTCCACTCCCGTCGAGGCAACGGCGGCCATGGCCGCCGTCGCGCACGTGAGGACGGCGATTCGTGTCGCGTGAACGCGGACCCGCGACCTCCCCTTCACGCGTCGCCGACGATCGGCTCCAGGTAGAACGTCGGCGTGGTGCAGGCCGGCTTGTCGAAGAAGAAGACGAGCATGACGACGCCCCGGCGCCGGTCGTAGCTCACCTGCTTCACCTCGTTCACCCGCCACTTCTTCTCGCTGTCCGGGCAGGTCAGATAGTTGTGCGTGTTGATGAAGACCGGGAACAGGCGGCGGTCTCCCTTCGGGACGAAGCGAACGTAGGAGGCGACTTTCTCGACGAAGTCGCGTCCCGCCGTCGGCTTCTCGATCGTCATGTACTTGGAGACGTCATTGGGATTGGTGATTGTGTAGTCGATGTCGAAGGCGGCGACCGGCGCGGCCGAGAGCAGCAGGGTCGCCAGCAAGAGTCCTGATCCAGATCGGAGCATACGCATCGGTTTCAGCACCTCGTCGGGATTTGGTCGCCAAAAAGTGGCGGGTCGGCGCGCGGGTGTCAAGCCGGGTGCCAAATGCGCCGCGAAGCGACCGCATAGGACGCCCTCACGAGGCACCCGCCGCCGTGACGCTCCGGCGAGGCGACGACCCCGCCATCCGCCGCGCGAGCGCGTGCAGCGGGCGCTCGATCAACGCCCAGCACGCGACGCCGAGGGCGAGGATGATCATGCACACCAGAAGGCGCTCGCCGTCCCGGCCGAGCACGCTTTCGATTTGCGGATAGCGTCCGAGCCGACCGTTCAGATCCAAGACTAGATAGTAGTGCGAAAGATAGATCGAGTAGGACGCGTTCCCGAGCAGCATGAGGAGCCGCGGATAGCGCCGCGTGCCCCCGAGCTCGTATGCGACGCCGGCGACGATCAGCGCCAGGTAGGGCAGGGCGAAGTTGCGGATGCTGTGGTGGTCGCCGATCAACACCTCGGCCGAGTCGATCACGCCGACGACGAGACACACCGCCGCGGCGAGCCACACCCACGTCGCGCGGAGCAGCCGCGGCCGGAACCGCATGACGAAGGCTGCCCCGAGACACCCGAGCAAGAATTCCAGCATCGAGAGCGAGAGCAACATGCGATGGTAGCCGACGGGCATCCAATCCCAATTCTGACCGAAGATGAGAACGCTCCAGGTCAGCGCCGCGACGCAGAAGAACGGCCATCCGAGCAACAGCAAGGACGTGAAGAAGAGATAGAGGAGGAGCTCGTACGGCAACGTCTCTGCCGGGGGGACCTGGAACGGCCCGATCCCGTAGAGGGCGACGCCGCTTGCGAGCGCCCAGGGCTCGAACGCGCGATCGTTCGGTCCGCTGCGGAAGAACAAGTACACGAGCGTGAGGCAGAGGATCGCCCAGTACGTCGGGTAGATGCGCAGGAAGCGCGCCTTCAGGAACGGCCACGCCCGCCGCGGATTCCCGGCGGCGGCCCCGTAGCCCCAGACCATCACGAAGCCGCTCAGCGTGAAGAAGAAGTCGACGCCGCTGTGCCCGAAGAGCAGGACGCCCGGCCGCGGCTTGTCGGCCGGCAGGATCGGCAACCACGGCATGAAACGGCTGAGGAACGGCGGATTCTGCCCGCCGTACCACGTGACGTGGAAGAGCACGACGAGCGTCGCCGCGATGCCCCGGTAGACTTGCAGGATGTCGAGCTGGCGCGGGAGCGGCGCGGTGGCGTGGTTCTCGTGAATGCGTGGTGCGTAGCACGACCTCGCGGCGAGAAGCCACCTGCGTCATGGACGCGCGGTGCGCAGGGCTCGACTGTGAGGACGCGATTCCGCTAAGTAGCGATGCGAGGAGCCATGGCACCCGAAACCGCGACGATCGTGGATCCGCCAGAGCGGCGTGGCCGCAGCGTTCCGCGGCCGCTGGAGACGGCGCTCCCGCCCGAGCGTCGCGAGGCGCTGCGTGTGAAGCTCCTCGCCGAGACGCCGCGCTGGTACGTGCCGTCGGTCCACATGCTCGCTCCGTCGGCCGTCGGCCTCGTCATGATCGCCGTCGCGCTGTCGCTGATCGAACATCTCACCGCCTGGCAGCTGCTGACGGTGCCGGTCGTCTACGTCCTCGCGAACGCGAATGAGTGGACGATCCACCGCATGGCGCTACACCGGCGACACCCGCTCGCGCCCGTCCTCTACGATCAGCACACGCCAAAGCACCACGCGCTCTACGTCACCGACGACATGGCCGTGCGCGATCGGCGCGAGTACCGGCTGGTGCTGATTCCCGCGTACGGCCTGTTCTTGATCTTCACGACGACGTTGCCAATCACCGCCGCCATCTGGTGGCTCGGCTACCGGAACGTCGCCTGTCTCTACGCCGCCACCGCGATCGCCTACACCGTCAGCTACGAGTGGCTCCACCTCTCGTACCATCTGCCGCACGATCACCCGGTCGGGCGGTCGCGGCTGATCGGGCGGCTGCGCCGCCATCACGCGATCCACCACGACCCGCGGTTGATGCAGCGCTGGAATCTGAACGTCACCGTGCCGCTCTGGGACGTGGTGATGCGCACGGTCGCGGAGTACCCGCCGCCGCGGTGAGATCAGCGGCCGCGCTCGTCGATCAGCGCGCGGTTTGCTGGCGGCGCGCGTCGCCGCCGCGACGGAACACGCGCGGCAGCGGCTGGCGGCAGAGGACGCAGATCTCGGCGTCGCCCGCTTCGGGTCGGGGCTGGTCGCCGTCGAGTGGCCGCAACCAATGGGTGAGACGCGTCATGAGCGTGGAGTAGTCGGAGACCGGCTTCGTGACGAATTCGTTGCAGCCGGCGTGAATGGCGTAGGCTTCGGCGCCGGGACTCGCGGTCACGCTGAGGGCGATGATCGGTACGTCGCGGCCGTTCTCGAGCTCGCGGATGCGCCGCGCCGCCTGCCAGCCGTCCATCTCCGGCATGCGGAGATCGAGAAGGACGAGGTCGGGCTGGTGCTTCTCGACGAGCGCCAGCGCCTCGACTCCGTTGCATGCCTCGAAACACTCCGCGTCGGGCATCTCGCGGGCGTGCTTTCGACGCTCACCTCGCCGCCGAGCTGGGTGAGAAGGCTCTTCACGATGTAGAGGCCGAGGCCGGCGCCCGCGTACGAGCGCGCGTCCGAGCTGTCGACCTGGCGGAACATGTCGAAGATGTGCGGCAGGTGTGCCGCCGAAATGCCGACGCCGGTGTCCCTCACGGTGAGGATGCAATGGCTGCCGGCCACTTTGCAGGAGGCGACGACCTCTCCCGCGGGCGTGAACTTGAGGGCGTTGCCGACGAGGTTCTTTACGATGATCTTGAGCTTGCGTCGGTCGGTGCGGAGCATGACGTCGCCGGGCGGCTCCCAGCGCAGTGCCGCCGCCGTCTTGCGCTTGATGGCCGCGAAGTCGGACTCGAGCTCGTCCCACAGCTCGTCGACGCGTGCGACGGCGAGCACGGGCGGATCCTGGCCGGCGGCGATGCGGTTCAAGTTCAGGGTGGCGTCGATCATCCCGAGAAGCTCGAGGCTCGCAGTGCGGGCGCGTCCGAGGAGGGTGGTTTGGGCGTTCTCCTTGAGGTCGTCGGCGTGGAAGGGTGAAGGGCTCGCTACGTCCACGGTAGCCGTTCGCCTGAACGCCGATGATCTCCCCGCCGCGCCGCAAGGGGAGCAGGAGCGAGCGCGTGATGCCGAGATGCTTGACGATCTGCGCCGCGATCGGATGCTCGCGGCTCGTCGGTGTCAGATCGACGAGCTCGTCCCGTGCGAGACGCTCGAGGATCAAGCCGATCGAGTCGGCGGGCAGGCGGAGGGCGCGCAGCACCTCCCACTTGTCCGCGGGGAGGCCGTGCGCGGAAATCGGCCGGTAGACGTGCTCCGCGGGATCGAGCAACCAGGTCACGCTGTGGTCGGTACCGAGAACCTCCGCGGTACGCTGGCAGAGGCGCTCGAGGAGCACCGGCGTCTCGAGCGACGAGATGAGATCGCGGCCGACCTCCGCCAACGCCGCCGAGCGATGCGCGTCGCTGGCGAGCGCGAGTCCCGCCTCCTCGCGGAGGATCGCCGTCGTCAGCACGCCGGCGAGCGACTCGAGACACTCGACCTCGGGGGGGATGCACGGCCGCGGCCGCGCGGTGTACGCGACGAGGATCCCGACGGGACTCTCGCGTCCGGCGATCGGTACACAGATGCCACTCACCGCGCCGTGCTGCAGAAGGAGCGGGATCGGCGAGAAGCGCGTCTCGGCGCTGAGATCGTCGGTGAACACGGGGCCGTGCTCCAGCACGTGGCGAGCCTGCGAGAGCGCCTCCAAAGGGACCGTCGCCTGCCCGACGAGCCTCGACTGCCACCCCGCGCCGCTCCGCAGGAGGAGCGTCTTGCCGTCGGCGTGCAGCTCGAGGACGGCGGCGAGCTCGAAGCCGAGCATTTCGGGAACGAGCGCGACGGCACGTTCCATGAGGTCGTGCGGTCCGGTGCCGCCGAGGGCGAGCTGCCCGAGGCGCGCGACCGCTTCGTGGCGGCGTGCGTGCGCGTCGAGCGCCATGCGGCTCTGGAACTCGCGGCGACGCAGCCGTTCGCTACCGCCGCGCCGAGCACGACCAACACCGCCGCGCTGCCGACGAGAACGAGGTTACTGGTGAAATGACGTTGGTGATCGGGCCCGTCGCGAGCATCGTCGCGGCGTAGCTGCCGATGAACACCGTGGAGACGCCGAGCGCGGCCGCCGGCGTCCACGGAAGGAAGACCGAGGCGCCGAAGAGCACGATGATGAGCCCCCGGAGTAGGGATTCGCCTCGCGCCCGACGGCGAGCGTGACGAGGTTGATGTTCATGCCGATCGCGATCGGTGCCACGACGCCGAGGAGCAGGGGGAACCGCCGTCCGACCGGCGCCAGCAAGAGCACGAAAACAGCGAGAGCGAAGCAGAACGAGGCGAGTCGCCAGACGAGGAGTTGGCTCGCGTGCGCGGCGAAGAGGACGGTATCGAAGTAGGCGAAGACCGGGATCAGCGCGAGCGCGCAAGCCGCGGTGACGCGGGCGCCGCGCGCCGTCGCCACGCGTCGCTCGTCCGCGTAACGCGGCGGCTCCGGTTGCGAAGTGCCATGCTGCATGGGGCGCTGCGAAAAGCAGCAAGGTCCATGCCTGGTGAGCCGGAGCCTGCCACTGCGTGCGCGCCAGCAAATCCGACCTGCGAACGAGTGGTTACTGCCACCGATGCGGCACAGTGTCTCGAATATGTCGCGAAAGGGCTATTCGCTTCGCTCCACCCACCGGCGATTCACGCGTAGGGCGTGGCCGGCTACCCCAGGAGGCGCGTGGCTGAGCTTTCGGCGCAGCGTCGGGAAAACTCTTGGTGGCGGCAGCCTACGTGCAACCAGGGTGCGCAAGAGCCGCTGTGCGCCCGTCGCATGAGGAGGAGGGAAGCGAATAGCCCTTTGTCGCGATTACCCTTGGAATCTCAACGACCTCGGCGCGCCCGCCAGACCATCCACACGCAGGCGAGCGCCGCCCCGGCGGCGACGGGCAGCACCGGGGCGTGCACGAACCCGATCATGAAGATGACGCTCATCAGGCCGGCGGCGACGACGAAGTTTCTCTTCACCGTGGACCTTCGGGGTGGCGGCGGGGCGTCGCCCCGGAGGCGCCGCTACAGCGCCGCGTCGCCGGTTTCGCCGGTGCGGATGCGGACCGCGTCCTCGACCGGCAGGACGAAGATCTTCCCGTCGCCGATCTGTCCCGTCCGCGCCGCCGTCTTGATCGCTTCCGCCACCTGCGGCGCCTTCGCGTCCGTCGTCAGCACCTCGATCTTCATCTTCGGCAGGAAGGCCACGACGTATTCGGCGCCGCGGTAGAGCTCGGTGTGCCCCTTCTGCCGCCCGAAGCCCCGCACCTCGGAGACCGTCATGCCCTCGACTCCAACCTTCGCGAGGGCTTCTTTCACTTCATCGAGCTTGTGCGGCTTGATGATCGCTTCGATTTTTTTCATGTTGCCTCCTCGCGGTGGACTCGTGCGCGCGACCCGCTTAGGTGCTCGGGTAGCAGATGTAGAGCAGCAAGCGAAGTGCCACCGGGGTGGGTGACAGGGGAGCGGCGGCACACCGCGGCACAGTCGCGATATTCCAGAGTCGAAACACGATCGTGGGTGCCGCCGTTGCCGCCGCCGACGCTTGGTGCGCGGTCCGGAACGCGCCTCTTTGTTGGGCAGGAAGGCCCGCCCGCTGCTCAAGGGGAAGGCAATCAGCGAGAGGGTCAGCGCGCCGCCTTCATCTTCGGCGAATCGACGACGCATTCGCCGCCGCCATTCCGGCCATTCGCGGCGGCCTTCGTGGGGAGCGCGTGCGCGCCCGGCTTGCGCTTCAAGAGCTTCGCGCAGTGCGCGAGCCAGCGGAGGTGCGCTTCGGCCTGAAAGATCGCCGCGTCGCCGGCGAGCATGCGGAGCGAGCCGCCTTCGCGGACCTCGGCGTCGTGGAGCTTGCGCGCGGCGGTGAGCTGACCGACGTAGTCGTTGTAGACTTGCTCCTGGCTCGCGATCTGCGCGAGACGCGTCTCGATCTCCTTACGGTCGAGCACGAGGAGACGAATCAAGATCTCGTCGCGCGCCGACTGCGGCCGGCGCGGCGAGCGGCTGAGCCAGGTGTCGAGTGCGCGCCGCCCCTTGGCCGTGGTCGTGTACATCCACCGTCCGACGTGTCCGGTGCCGCGATCGAATCGCCCCTCGACGAGCCCGCCACGGCGGAGGTCTTTCAACGTCTGGTAGATCTGCCCGTAGTTGAGCGACCACGAGGGGCCGACCTGCTCCTCGAACGCCGTCTTGATGCGATACCCGTGCAGCTCCTGCCCATCGAGCAAGCCGAGGATGGCGTAGCGAAGCAACATGAGGGCTCCTTTCGGGCGGCGATCGGCCGCGACGAGCAACGGACGTTATGTATGTCAAAAACGAGCTCTGCATATGTCGCACGACAAAATACCGGTCAATGACGCGGTCGATTCCACGAAGGGCATGCGTGCAACGGATCCATTCGGCGCCGTCTTTGACAGCGGATCGTGGTGAGGCGCATCAGGTGTGGCTGTGCCAGAGATCGTGCGCGTCGAAACGGCGCTGCCACCGCATCGGCTGACGGCGGCCGAGACCACGCAGCATCTCGCGGGGTACCTCCCGCCGTCGGCGGCGGAGCGCTATGCCCGTATCGTCGCTGCCACGCGTATTCGCGAGCGGTTCACCGCGATGCCGGTTTCGGATCTGCTGCGGCTGCGGACGATCCAAGAACGCAACGACGCGTACGTCCCGTGCGCGCGAGAGCTCGGTGCGCAGGTGGCGGAGCGTGCGCTTGGCGCGGACGGTGACGAGCCGCCCGAGGCGGTGACGACGATCGTCTCGGTGTCGTGCACGGGCTACATGTTGCCGTCGCTCGATGCCCATCTCCTCGGGCGCCTGGGCCTCTCGCCCGCGACGCGTCGAGTGCCCATCACGGAGCTCGGCTGCTCCGCCGGTGTCGGCGCCATGGGCCTCGCGGCGGAGCTCCTCGCTCGGCCGGCGCCGAGTCGCGTGCTCGTGCTGAGCGTCGAGCTCTCCTCGTTCGGCGTGCAGTTGGCCGAGCCGTCGACGACCGACATGTTCGCCAACCTCTTGTTCAGTGACGGCGCGGCGGCGGCCGTCGTGAGCGGCACGGTGCGCGGTCGCGGTCCGGAGATCGTCGCGACACACACCGCACTCTGGCCGGACAGCACGGATCAACTGGGCATGCGCCTCACTGACGGCGGCTTTCGCCTCGTCCTGTCGCCGCATCTCCCGCGACTGATCGAGACACGCCTGCGCGTGCTCGTCGAGGAGTTCCTCGGACGCAACTCCGTCACGCCGGACGATATCGCGTTTTGGGTCGTCCACCCCGGCGGTCCGAAGATCCTCGACGCCGTCGCCGCGGGCTTGCATCTCTCCGGCCGCGATCTCGCGGCAACGTGGGAGACCTGGGAAGCCGCCGGCAATCTCTCGTCCGCGACGGTATTCTTCATTCTCCGCCATCTCGCGCGTACGACGCCGCCGCGTCCGGGCGCGCTTGGACTCATGCTGGCGTTCGGGCCGGGCGTGAGCTGCGAGATGCTGCTGCTTCGAGCCGGGGGCTGGCTTTCCGGCGCCTGAGTCAGGCGCCGATCGGAATCAAGCGTCCCGCTTGGCGCGGCGCGCGCACGTCGCGCACGATGCGTCCGTCTTGCAGCTCCACCGTTCGGTGGCCATAGGTCGCCGCGAACGTGCTGTGCGTCACGAGGATCACGCTCAGCTTGCGCTCGGTGTTGAGCTGGAGGATCAAGTCGAGGATCGCCTGTCCGGTCCGCGTGTCGAGGTTGCCCGTCGGCTCGTCGGCGAGCAGAAGACTCGGCTCGGTGATGAGCGCGCGCGCGATCGCGACCCGTTGCTGCTCGCCACCGGAGAGCTCGGAGGGGCGGCGGGTGCGGATCGCGGCGGCGAGACCCACTTGTCGCAACACCACCGCGGCGCGGTCGCGGGCAGTACGCCAGCCGATGCCGATGAACTTGAGCGGCCAGGCGACGTTCTCCTCGATGGTGAATCCCGGGAAGAGATTGAAGCTTTGGAAGATGAATCCGATCTGATGCAGTCGGAGGTCGCTGCGCGCGTCGTCGGAGAGAACGGCGAGATCCTCGCCGCGAATGCGAACGTGTCCTTCGGTGGGCGTATCGAGGCCGGCGATCATGTTGAGCAGCGTGCTCTTGCCGGAGCCGCTCGGTCCCATGATCGACACGAACTCACCGATCGGGATCGCCATGGTGACGTCCGTGAGCGCCGCCACCGCCTGCGCCCCAGTGCCGTATTGCTTCGTCACGTGCTCGATCGACACTGCCGCCGTGCTCGTCATCATCGTCACTCGTAACGAAGGCCTGTTGCGGGCTCCAATCGCGCCGCCCGCGCCGCCGGAAGCCACGCGGCGACGATGCACGTCATCACGCTCAGGATACTGATGAGTGCGAGATGCCCGTAGGGGATGTGCAGGTCGAGGACCCATCCCAGCATGTAGGGGAACGTTTCTCGCACCCAAAATACCCCCAACGTCAAACCGATGGCCATCGCGAGTGCGAGCCCGAGCACGCCGAGCAGCCCCGCCTCGATGAGCACCATGCGTCGTACGTGCCGCGCGCGCACGCCCGTAGCCCGCAGCTGCGCGAGCTCACGCTGTCGTTCGAGCACGCCAGCCCCAAGTGTGTCGGCCGCCCCGAAGAGGACGACGAGGAGGATCAAAATCGCAAGCGCGTAGATTCCGGAGAACGCGCGTTGCACTTGCTCCCCGAACCATTGACCGAGCTCAGGGAGAGATAGGATTTTGAGAGGATGTTGTGTTCCGAGATCGCGCGCAATGGAAGCACGCACCGATGCAACGTCTGCGGACTTGTCGACACGGATCAGCGAGTGGACGACATGTGTGTCGTGCCAGTACCGTTTAAATAAGGCTCGAGACATTATGATCGCACCGCGAGGGGAAATGAGCGTCATTAACACTCCGCCAACTCGAACGGTAAGCGGACCGCTCGGCGTGTCCAACGTCAAGTTCTCCCCGACACGAGTTCCTAGATGGAATGCCAAACTACTCGAGATGATTGCCATCGTGCCGTCTGCGAACCCTTCCCACACATCGGGTAGACTTTCCCCGATGAGCGTCCAGCGACCGAACTCTCCCGTACTCAAGTATTCGGGATCGAACGAGCTAATAGCGACGGGACCTCCGGCGTAGTGCCAGTCGATCATCTGCTCTCCGATGACGGTGTGTACACCCGCGACGTGTCTGAGCGATGACAGAATCGCTTCATCCAGAGGTGCCTCGACGAATCCGTCATTGACGCGCGCGGAGCTCACAGCGATGTCGCCTCGAAGACTTCCGATCGAGGCATCGATGACCGATTGCTCGAAGCTCTGCGCGACGATCCAGATCCAGATCACGGTGCCGAACCCGACGCCCAAGGTGGCGATCGTGAGCGCAGTACGGTGTGGCTTGCGTGCGAGCCCCGTCACGGCAAACAACCCCGAGGCGTTCCGTTGGCTGACGCTGTGAAGCATGGGTATGTCGACGACGTGGAGCAGCGGACGTGCCGCCAACGCTGCGGTTACGAGAACGGCGCCCGTAGCCGCAAGACTCCACGCGGGTGACCCTCCGGCGGCTTGCATGGTCATCATACCGATGGCTGAGAGTAGTGCGAGGCTTCGTACCACCCACATGGTGGTGCCACCGATACGCACGTCTTCCGTACCACGCCCCCGAATCGTCTCGGCAATGTTGACGCGAGCGGCCCGCCATGCCGGGCGGGCGGCGGCGAGTACGGCGGTCGCGAAGCCGAGCGCCGCGGCGACGACCAAAGACGAGGGACGGACGACGAGTGTGGCGTCGGGCACCGTCAACTTCGAGCTGAGCGCCGTCGTCGTCGCGATGATCGGCAGCAGGAGCCGCCCGAGCCCGATACCGAGGGGAATGCCGACCGCGACGCCGAGCGCGCCGAGTATGAGGCTCTCCTTCAGAAGCTCCCACCAGACGCTCCAGGCGCGGACGCCGGTGGCGCGCATGATGCCGAGCTGCCACGCCCGCTCGTCGAAGACGGTCGCGAGACGATTGAAGGCGATCAAGAAGGCTGCGGCGAGACCGAGCAATCCGACGGCGCGCAGCACGACCTGCATGGATTGCATCACCTTGTGGAGATCGGCCTTGCGCTGTGCCGGCGGCGCGATGCGAAGCCCGGACGGGAGTACCGCGCCCACGCGCTCGGCGACTGTTGTCACGTCGGCGTCACGGCGTACCACTACGTCGATCCGGTTGATGAGGCCCGGCTGGGTGAAGGCGGCCTCTGCCGCGAAAAGATCCATCACCACGAGGCTGCCACCGTGGATGCGCGCGATCCCTTGCGGCTCGAGAAGCCCGCGGATCGTGAATTGATGACGACCGGTCGGAGTCTCGAGCTCGATAGGGTCGCCGATGCGCAGTCGCCGCCGTTTGGCGAACTCGTACGTGAGGATCACCGAGTCGGGCTGGTTGAGAAAGGCGAGGGGGTCTTTCACGCCCGCGCGATCGGGATCGCGCGCCTGGTAGACGCGGACAGCCGCGTCGTTGGTGACGTCGACGCCGTGTACCGTGAGAAGCTCGCCGCTCCCGTCGGCGACGAACGCCGTCGCGCCGACGGCAGACACGGCGAGCTCGACGCCAGGGACGGCGTTTACCGTGTCTGCGGTCTCCTCGGGGAAGAGCCCGCCGTTCCCCGCGCTCACTTGCAGCGCGGCGCGTCCCGCCATCGTGTCGACGATCTCCTCGAACGCTTCGATCACGGAACGATTGACGAGATCGATCGCGCAAACCAGGGCGACCCCGGCGGCGAGCGCGCTGACGGTCAGAATCAGCCGGTGGTAGTTCGCTCGCAAGAAGCAGCGTGGAATCAAGAGGAAGGTACGTGGGGAGACGAGGAGGGAGCGCATTGTCGCTACCGCGACTCCGGAGTCTTCGGCAGTGCACGTGCACGCACTGCGGCAGGCGACGCGCGCTTGCGCGCGCGCTCGACTGGGCTCGCGGCCGCGCTCCACGCATCGTATGCCTCCCCGAACTCGTCGATGAACTCGATGTCGGCGGCGACGTGCTTGAGGTTGCGGGTGAGGAGGAGGACGAGGCCGTTGAACGCCTGATCACGCGCGGCGACCTGCTCGGTGAGCGCCGCCTCCCGCGCGCGCTCGATGATCTTGCTGCGGATCCAGAGCTCTTCCTTCCACACGGCTAGGAGTTTGCGTGCGGCCGGTGGCTCGACGTCGGCGACGAACATCGCGCGCGACGAGAGCTCGTCCTCGTAACGTGCGAACCCGGCACCGCTCGGGCCCGCGAGCCACGCGTCGAAGGCGGTGATGCCGGCCTCGGTGATCACATACGGCGCGCGCCGGGGGTCGGCACCGGACGGATTGCTCACGGTGCGGACGAGTCCCTCGCCGACGAGCCGCTGGAGCTCACGATAGAAGTTGCCGGTGCTGAGCTGTAGGCCGGAGCGTAGGCGATAGCGCTTCATGAGCGCGTACCCATGTTGCAACTCGCCGTTTCGAAGGAGACCAAGGACGAGATACCGAAACATCAGTCCCCACCTGCCGACACATATTCGTCCCTGCGGACGTCGTGGTCGGGACCGCGATATCAACTCGACATCGACGTGGTCAATTGAAAAAGTCTCGCTGCTGCGCATCGATGCCGCATGGCGATTAGTTTACATCGTCATACGCGGCACATGAAAAAGAGTGTCAATTTGGAGCAGCGCGCGTCAGCGCATGCTTTCGAAACTCCGCTTCAATACCTTCATACGCTGCAACTCGTCGCGCAGCTTTTGCATTGTCGCGACGAGGCGCGTGAGGTCGGCGGTCGACATCTCGATCTCACTCCGCGCTACCGTATCCATGGCGCTGCGGAGCTGACCGTAGAGGCGCAGCACGCCGCCGAGGCCGTCGACGCCGATCTCGGAGAGGCGGCGTTGCATGTCTTCGGAGAAGCGGAAGATGGCTTCGGCTCGATGCAACAGCTCCTCGAGCATCGTGCTCGTCGCGCCGCCGCCGTGTCGGTCGTGCTGCTTCACAAGGCGGAGGGCGTCGAAGATCTCACTCATCGTGGGTCTCCGGTCGAGAGGGATTCGTCGGGCGATGCCGCATGGGGAATGCTATCGCGCATGCGTTGCGAGTCAATCGAAAACGTGAGGTATCGGTAATGCCTCAGTCTTCGTCATAGGGGGCGTCCGGCCAGCACGACCGGCGAGGATGGCGAGGAGGCCGGCGATCACGGAGGCGAGTGATTGTGGAAGAGGAGGCGGTAGGGGTCAGCGGAGGGGTCGCGAGCGAGGTGA
>JACQEO010000080.1 GCA_016200545.1 Deltaproteobacteria bacterium
CGTCAACCCCCAGCCCAAGTCGAGGCCGCCTACGCCACCGGGGACCCGCGGGCACCCGGCCAGCCTCGAACGCCCCCCTGCGAACCGACCCTGGAGAGCCGCTGGCCTGCCGTCCTCCGCTTAGATGGATACCCCCACAGGGAAATTTTCTCGCGGATATAGGGAAATGGTCCTGTTTACATAGCTTGGCTGCCGCGAGATAAGGAGAGCGTCGTGGGGAGGTGTGTTCGGGCATTCCCCAATGCCTTTTCAAGAACACTGCGTACCTCATGGCTTATCCTCCTTCTCTCTGGGGGGTGACGTTTTCGGACACGGCACCCGGAAGCGTCACCCCCAGAGGGGCTCATCCCGAAAAGACCAGCGTCGACGCTTCCGCATTGCCGACGCGGCGCACCTCCGGTAACTCCGGGCGGTATGCCTCCGCATCACGGCGCGCTCGCTCGCGAGCGAATAGGCTGCGCCATCCTGACCGTCAGTGACACCCGCACGGAGCAGGATGACGCGAGCGGCCACCTGATCCGAACGCTGCTCGAGATCGCCGGGCATCCGATTCGTTGCTACGCGATCGTGCCCGATGAGCCGGTTGCGATCCACTCGGCGGTGAGCGGTGCCGTCGAACGCGACGACGTTCTCGCGCTCATCGTCACCGGCGGCACCGGCATCGCGCCGCGCGACGTCACGGTCGACAGCGTCGCAGATCTCTGGACACGCGAATTGCCGGGGTTTGGCGAGCTCTTCCGCGCCTTGAGCTTTGCCGAGATCGGCCCGACCGCGTTGCTCAGTCGGGCGACCGCCGGTGTGATGGCCGGGAAGTTCGTGGCGCTCCTTCCTGGTTCGACGGTCGCCTGCCGTCTCGCCCTGGAGCGGCTGATCGTGCCGGTTCTTGGCCACGTCACGGCGCTCCTCGGTGCCGAGCGGTGACGATTCGTGTGCTCTTCTTCGCGTACCTCCGCGAGCGGTGCGGGCGCGAGGTACGCATCGAGATTCCCGACGGGGCGTCGATCGGCGACCTCTGGACGATCCTCCGCGTGCGCCACCCCGTCCTCGAGGATGGGGCTGTGCGGTTCGCCCTGAACCGCGTTTACGTTGACAAGACACACCTCCTCCACGACAATGATGAGCTTGCATTGATTCCCCCCGTGAGCGGCGGGTCGTTGGCCGCGATATCGAGGGACGGAAGGCGCGCCGTGTACCTGGTCACCCCGGATCCGATCAATCTCACCGCGATCCTCGCAGAGGTCGCCCACTCGGGTGCCGGAGGCCTGGCGCTGTTCGTCGGTACGACGCGGGACGAGAACGAAGGACGCCGAGTCGAGCGCCTCGAGTACGAGGCGTACGACGGGATGGCCACGGTCGAGATGGCGGCAATCGGGGCCGAGATGCGGCGTCGCTGGCCGCTCCTCGGTGTCGCGATGGTGCACCGGGTAGGGGTCGTACCCGTCGCCGAGGCGAGCGTAGCGGTCGCGGTCGCCGCGCCACATCGCGAGGAGGCGTTCGCCGCCTGTCGCTACGGTATCGACACGCTGAAAACGAACGTGCCCATTTGGAAGAAAGAGTACTACGCGGACGGGTCGCGCTGGATCGGCACCTGTCATGCTCACGACGCGCACGGAGACGAGGACAGGGGATGAAGATACGGAAGGCGATCCACGCGGGGTACTGTTGGGGCGTCGAGCGTGCGCTCGACATCGTCACCGACACGGCGGCCGCTCATCCGGGCGAGACGGTGCGGACCCTCGGTCCCATCATTCACAACCCGCATGTCGTGCAGTCGCTGGAGGAAAAGGGCGTCCAGTCGGTCAACGACCTCGATGAGATGGGGAGCGGCACCGTCATCATCCGCACCCACGGCGTGCCTCCGGAAACCTACGAGCACGCGAAGGCGAAAGGCTTGAACGTCGTCGATGCGACCTGCCCCCTCGTCACGCTCGTGCAGAACAAGGCGAAACAGCTCGTGCAGGAAGGCTACCATCTCGTCATTTTCGGCAATCCCCGTCATCCGGAGGTCATCGGGACGATCGGCCACGCCGGCGGCAAGGCGACGGTCATCGAGCATCCGGAGGATGTCGAGAAGGTCCATCTACCGAAGCGCGTCGGGGTCGTCGTGCAGACCACGCAAGAGACGGAGCTGCTCGCCGCGCTCCTCGCGCATCTCGCGCCGCGTTGCAAAGAGGTGAAGATCTTCAACACCATCTGCAACCCGACGATCGAACGCCAGGAAGCGGCGCGCGAGCTCGCACGCGACGTCCAGGTCGTGATCGTGGTGGGCGGTAAAAACAGCTCCAACACGCGGCACCTCGCCGAGGTATGCCGCGAGGAAGGCGCGACCGCGTACCACATCGAGGACGCGACCGAGCTCGACCCGCAATGGGTGAAAGGCATCGAAAATATCGGCATCACGGCCGGCGCGTCGACGCCTGGGTGGCTGATGGACCAAGTCGTCGAGCGCCTCGAGAAGATCGAGCCGGCCGTCTAGGTCGCCGCCTCCTACGGACACGCGCGTCCGGTCGCTGCTGCGTTGACCCCGCGCGAAAGCACGTGATACATTACGCAGTTACCGTCATGTATCATCGTGTCCGCATCGGCCTGGTGATCGCGGGGCTGTTGCTCGCCGCCGGTTGCGGACCGACGCACCGCCTGCTGCCAGCGCCGCCGGCCCATCTCGAGTGGGATCCACGTGTCGGCGCGTCACCTGGACGCGTCGAGCCGCCCTCGTCCGAGGTGCAAGCGATGGGCGATTTCCTGAAGGGCGAGGTTGCGCTCAACGACGGCAACTACGACGTCGCGCTGCGAGCGTTCCACGACGCCGTCGAGAAAGATCCGGAGAGCCCACTGCTTCAGCTTCGGCTCGCGATGCTGCTCGTCCGTAAGGGCGCGCTCGCGGAGGCGTTGGAACACTGCCAAAACGTCGTCGTCGCACGCCCCAACAACACCGAGGCGCGGCTGTTGCTGGCCGGCATTCTCTCCGCGCTCAACCGGCAAGACGAATCCGCCGATCAGTACAAGCGTGTCCTGCAGCTCGAGCCGGAGAATCAAGAAGCATACCTCTACCTCGGCGCGCTGTACGGCAAGGAGAGCAAGTACGACGATGCGGTTGCGATTCTCGAAAAGCTCATCGCGCTGAATCCCCAATCGGTCCTCGGCTACTACTACCTCGGGCGCGTCAACGCCTCCGCCGGTCGCTACGAGAAGGCCGAGCGCGCCTATCGCGAGGCGCTCAAGCGCAACCCGCAGTCCGAGCTGATCTTGATGGATCTCGCGACGCTCTACGAGCTGCAAAAACAATACGGGCGCGCGACCGAGCTCTACCAACAGATCCTCGCCGCCAACCCCAACAGTGCCCTCGTTCGCAAGCGCCTCGGCGGCTTGTACATCGGACAGAAGAAGCTCGACGAGGCGCTGTTGCAGTACCACGCGCTCGAGAAGATCGAGACCGATCCCGAGGAGACCCGCATCAAGATCGCCCTCATCTATTTCGAGAAGGGCGAGTACGATCGCGCCGCGACCGAGCTGAATCTCGTGCTTGCCGCCGAGCCCGACAATGACCGCGTTCGCTACTATCTCGGCTCCGTCTATGCCGAGACCAAAGAGTACGCGAAGGCGCTCGAGATCTTCGAGAAGATCGGAGCTGACTCAGAGTACTACGTCGACAGCCGCGTGCAGGTGGCGGCGATCTATCAAAGGCAGGGTCGGAGCGGCGCTGCGGTCACCGAGATCGAGCGCGCCCTCGCGATCAAGGGGCGCAATCCGGAGCTGCTGAGCTATCTCGGCTCGGTCTATCGTGAGCAGAAGAACTACCCGAGGGCGATTGCCTTGCTCGAGGAGACGATCGCACTCGCCCCCGACGACGACAAGCAGGTCTTCACGCTCGGCGCGCTCTACGACGAGGCCAAGAACAAGACCAAGGCGATCGAGCTGATGGAGCGCGCGATCGCCATCAATCCGCAGAACGCGGCGGCGTTGAACTATCTAGGATACACCTACGCCGAGCAAGGCAACCATCTCGATGAGGCCGAACGGCTCATCCGTCGCGCACTCGCGATCGAGCCGAACGACGGATTTTACATCGACTCGCTTGCCTGGGTGTACTACCAGCGCGGCGACTACGAGCACGCCGTGGAGCAGCTCGAGCATGCGATCGAGCTCGCGGGCGAGGATCCCACCGTCACCGAGCACCTCGGTGATGCGTACGAAAAGGTCGGCCGTCCGCGCGAGGCGATCCGCGTCTACGAGGAAGCGCTGCGGAAGGCGAAGGAGCCGGAGCAGATCGATCGGTTGAAGGGGAAACTCGGCCTCCTCGGAGCCAGCACGCGGACGAGTGATACGGGGTCGTGATCGTCGCGGGCTGGCGGTCGCGTTGGCACTCACCGCGTCCGTGGTCATCGGTGGTTGCCGCCCGGCGCGCCCGCGACCGGCGCTCCCCCCGACGTTGCCGGCCGCCGACCGTTTGCTCGCGACCGTGGCCACGCGTCGCCAGGCGCACACCTCGCTTCGCGGCCTGGCCCACATCTCCTACGAACGCGCCGAGGAGCGCGAGGGATCGCGCCACGCGGTCGTCGTCGTGCCGCCCGATCGCTTTCGCCTCGAGGTGCTGTCGCCGCTCGGAGCGGTGGCGGTCGTCACCTGCGACGGGCGCGAGCTCGCGGTCTGGGTACGACGCGAGCGGCGCACGTACCGCGGCCCGGCGACGGCCGCGAGCGTCGAGGCCTACACGGGGCTGCCGATCGGCGTTGCCGATGTCGCCTCGGTTCTCCTCGGATTGCCGCCGGAACGCCACATGACCGGCAGTCCGACGGTCGTGCGCGACGAGGAAGTAGGTCTCATCCGTCTGCGCGCGCCGATCGAGGGCGGCCGGCAGGAGATCTGGTTCGCGCCCGACTCGCAGTTGCCGGTCGCGAGCGAGACGCCGCTCGGCGCGGGGCGGGTCCTGCGTGTCGAGCTCACCGACTATCGGACGATAGACGGCGTCGCCTTCCCACTCGGCATCGACATGCGACTCATCCCAGACGGGGGCCGCATCCGCGTGCGCTACGAGCCACCGACGATCGGTGCCGCAATCGCCGAAGATCTCTTTGCCTTTCCGGTGCGGCCGGGAGTCGAGGAAGCGCGCCTCGATCGCTACCTCACGGGGGACGAACCATGATCGGCGGCGCGGCTCCGCGTGCGCGGGCGCTCGTGCTCTGCGCGCTCGTCCTCGCGACCTCCACGGCCTGTCGTCGTGGGGCCGGTGGTGACCGTCTGCGCCGCGGCGATCGCTTGGTCACCGCGACGATCAGCGATCCCAAAACCTTCAATCCGCTGATGTCGGTCGACAGCGCGTCCTCGGCCGCGACCGGCGACGTTTTCGAGGGGCTGGTCCGCCTGAACCAGCGCACGACGTTGCCGGAGCCGATGCTGGCGTCGAGCTGGGATCACGACGCGGAGGGAACCACGTGGACGTTTCACCTGCGGCCGGACGTCCGCTGGCACGACGGCGAGCCGTTCACCGCCGCCGACGTCGCCTTCACCTTCGACGCGATCTACGATCCGAAGGTTCCGAACAGCCTGAAGCATGTGCTCGTCGTCGGCGGTACGCGCATCGAGGTCGAGATCGTCGATCCCCTCACGGTTCGCCTGCATCTTGCAGAGGCGTTCGCTCCGTTGCTCAACAGCATCGGCTTCGCGATCCTCCCGAAGCATCTCCTCGGCAAGGCGCTCGCCGAGGGCAGCTTCGCGCAGAGCTGGGGAATCGACACACCGCCGGAGAAGATCGTCGGCACCGGTCCGTATCGTATGATGCGCTACGTGCCGGCACAGCTTCTCCAGTATGAGCGTTGGGATGATTGGTGGATGCACGACGAGAGCGGCGTGCGGCTGCCGCGCATCGCCCAGCAGGCGCTTCTCATCGTGCCAGATCAGAACACGATGTACCTCAAGTTCCTCGACAATCAGCTCCACTACTACGCGCCCCGTCCGGAGGAGATCGACGACCTCCGTGGGCGGGCGCAGCGCCTCGACGTCACGCTCGAGCGCGTCGGGATCGATACCGGGATGCTGTTCGTCACCTTCAACCGCAACCCGGCGCACTACCTCCACGACGGCCGGCGGGATCCGCGCCTCGAGTGGTTCACCGATCCGTACTTTCTCCGTGCCATCGCCCACAGCGTCGACGCGCAGAGCATGATCGCGAACACCTACTTCGGGCACGGCGAGCGCGCGGTCTCGGCGATCTCGCCGGAGAACAAGGTTTTTTACGATCCCAATCTCGAGCCCTACGCGTACGACCTCGAGCGGGCGCGCGCGCTGCTCACCGAGGGCGGCTACGTCGATCGCGACGGCGACGGCGTGCGCGAGGACGCGCACGGCAACCCGCTCGAGTTCGATCTTTCGACGAACGCGGGCAATCAGGTGCGCGAGCGGCTGTGCTCGATCCTCAAGGAGGACTGGACGAAACTCGGCTTGCACGTGAATTACCGGCCGCTCGAGTTCACGACCTTGGTCGAGAAGCTGTCGAGCAACTTCGAGTGGGACGCGATGGTGATGGGCTTCACCGGCGGCGTCGAGCCCCACAACTCCTCGAACCTCCTGCGCTCGTCGGGGAACCTGCATCTCTGGCAGCCGAACCAGGAAAAGCCCGCGACGCCGTGGGAGGCGGAGATCGATCGCGAGCTCGACCTCGGTGCGCGCGAACTCGATCTCGAGACCCGTGCGCGACACTACTGGAGGATCCAGGAGATCCTCCAACGCGAGCTGCCGCTCATCCAGCTCGTCCGCCAGGAGCAGTTCGTCGCCTCCAAGTCGTATCTCGAAAACTTCACGCTCACGGTGTGGGGGCTCTACCAGCCCGAACGCATCGCCATTCGCCCCTGAGCATGCTGCGGTTCGTCGCCCGCCGGCTCTTGCAGATGATCCCGCTGCTCGTCGGCATTACGTTTCTGTCGTTCGTCGTCGTCGACCTCGCCCCCGGCGATTTCTTCAGCACGCTGCGCCTCAACCCCTCGATCTCTCCCGACGTCATCCGGCAGATGGAGGCGGAGTTCGGCTACGGGCAACCGCTGCTGGTGCGATACGGGCGCTGGGTGTGGCGCGTGCTACACCTCGATCTCGGTATGTCGATTGCGTATCGCGTCGCGGTGCTCGACCTCATCACCTCGCGGGCGCTCAACACGCTCATCCTCGCCGTCACGAGCATGATCTTCACGTGGGCGCTCGCGGTTCCGATCGGCACGGCGGTCGCGTTGCGACGCGGCTCGGTCACCGACCGAGTCCTGTCCTTCTTCTCGTTTCTCGGCATGTCGGTCCCGAGCTTCTTCCTCGCCTTCCTCCTCATGTACCTCGCGCTCGAGACCGGTTGGTTCCCGGTGGGCGGCACGACGTCGGTCGACTATCCTCTCCTCGATCCGTTGGAGAAGCTCGCCGATCGCGCCGCGCATCTCGTCCTGCCGGTCATCGTCCTCGGCACGAGCGGCATGGCGAGCCTGATGCGGCTCATGCGCAGCAACATTCTCGAGATCCAGCACGCCGACTACGTCCGCACCGCGCGTGCCAAGGGGCTCCCGGAATGGCGCGTCGTCGGCAAGCACATCCTGCGGAACGCGCTCAACCCCTTCGTGACGCTCGCCGGCTACGAGCTCGGCACGCTGCTCGGCGGCGCGGCGCTCGTCGAGGCGGTAATGAACCTCCAGGGTCTCGGCACCTTGATGCTCGACGCCGTCCGCTCCCTCGACCTCTACCTGGTTATGGGCTCGGTGTTGATGAGCGCGGTGCTCCTGCTCCTCGGCAACCTCATCGCCGATGTGGTGCTGACGCTCGTCGACCCGCGCATCGAGTTCACGACCCTCGAGGCGGCGCGCTAGCGGGTGACGAGGTGATGCGCGGGCGGCGGATGAGCTGGACGGCGATCGTGAGCGTCGCCGTCCTCTGCGTGCTGTACGGCAGCGCGCTCCTCGCGCCGTGGATCGCGCCCTACGACTACGCGATGCAGAGCCGCGAGTACCCGAACTGCCCGCCGTCGCGAATCCATCTGAATCCGCCGTCGCGCTGGGTCACCGAGGGAATGCTCTACACGCACGCCGTCCGTCTCGGCTCGGGACCGGGACGCGTTTACCGCGAGGATGACGCCCAAGTGCCGCTCGCCTGGCTGACGCGCGGCGTGCTACTGACCACTGCACGACCGGAGGATCGCGTCTTCTTCCTCGGCACCGACGGGCTCGGCCGCGATCTCTTCTCCCGCATCGTGTACGGTGGACGCATCAGCCTCACCGTCGGCGTCGTGGGGGTGGCGATCAGCTTCGCGATCGGTATCGTCCTCGGCGCGATCGCCGGGTACTTCGGCGGCCGGACGGACAACGTGATCATGCGCGCGACCGAGGTCCTGATGTCGCTGCCGTCGTTCTACTTCCTCCTCGCCCTTGCCGCGATCATTCCGCCGTCGCTCAGCTCGGCGGAAACCTTCTTCATGATCGTGATCATCATGAGCTTCATCCGCTGGGCGGGCTTCGCGCGCATCATCCGCGGCATGGTGGCGTCGATCCGCGAGCTCGAGTACGTCCAAAGCGCGCGCGCGCTCGGCGCCAGCCGGACGCGCGTGATCGTGCGCCACGTGATTCCGGCGACGTTCGGCTACACGATCGTCGCTGCGACGTTGAGCATTCCGGGATTCATTCTCGGGGAGAGCGCCCTCTCGCTCCTCGGCCTCGGCATTCAGGAGCCGAGCGCCAGCTGGGGAAACCTTCTCGCCGACGCGCAGAACGTGCAGAGTATTGCGCAGTTCCCCTGGATCTTGAGCCCCGGGGTCTTTATCTTCATGACGATCATGGCGTTCAATTTCCTCGGTGACTACCTCCGCGACGCGCTCGATCCGCGGACCTTCGGGGCCGGCGGATGAGCCGCGGGAGGTCGCGATGAGCCTCGCCGAGCGGCGGGACCTCGATCCATCGGCGCCGCTGTTGGCGGTGCGCGAGCTCCACACGCACTTCGAGACACCGGAGGGAGTCGCGCGCGCGGTCGACGGGGTGAGCTTCTCGGTGCGCCCGGGGCGCACGCTCGGACTGGTCGGTGAGTCCGGGTGCGGGAAGAGCGTCACAGCGATGTCGATCCTGCGGCTGGTCACGCCGCCGGGCCGAATCGTGTCCGGCGCCATCCGGTACAAGGGGAAGGATCTGGTCGAGCTCTCGGAGGGCGCGATGCGACGCGTCCGCGGCAAGGAGATCGCCATGGTCTTCCAAGAGCCGATGACGTCGCTGAATCCGGTGTTCACGATCGGCAGCCAGATCGCCGAGGCGGTGCGGCTCCACCAGCGGCTCGGCCGTGCAGCGACGCGCGCGCGCGTCGTCGAGGCATTGCGTCTCGTCGAAATGCCGGAGCCCGAGCGGCGTGCGCGCAGCTATCCCCACGAGCTCTCGGGCGGCATGCGGCAGCGCGCGATGATCGCGATGGCGCTCGCCTGCGAGCCCAACTTGCTCATCGCCGACGAGCCGACCACCGCGCTCGACGTCACGATCCAGGCGCAGATCCTCGAGCTGCTGCGCGGGCTGCGGGAGCGTTTCGGCATGGCGATGCTGCTCATTACTCACGATCTCGGCATCGTCGCCGAGCAGGCCGACGAGGTGGCGGTGATGTACGCGGGTCGCATCGTCGAGCAGGGATCGGTGCTCGACGTCTTCGAGCGTCCGCTCCATCCCTACACGATCGCGTTGATGGAAGCGGTCGGTCGCCTCGGTGGCGACGAGCGCTACCTCGAGGCGCTCCCAGGAACCGTGCCGAGCCTGCTGCGGCTTCCGAGCGGCTGTCGGTTTCGCGACCGCTGTGCGCGCGCGATCGACCGTTGCGCTACCGTCGACCCCGCCCTCGAGGAAAAGGCGACGGGGCATGCCGCCGCCTGCATTCGCGTATGAGCGACGTCGCGTCTCCCGCAGTGGCGAGCGGCGCCGCGCCCTCCGTGGGCCCGGTCGACGCGCGGCGCGAACACGTCGTCGGCGCTCCGCTCGTCGAGGTGCGCGGCCTGCGCAAGGAGTATCCGATCGGCGGCGGGTTCCTCGGACGCGCGCGGGCGACGGTGCACGCGGTCGCGGGCGTCGATCTGACGATCCGCAGCGGCGAGACCTTGGGAATCGTCGGCGAATCGGGATGCGGCAAGTCGACGCTCGGACGCTGCATCCTGCGTCTCACGGAGCCGACCTCGGGTGCCATCTCGTTCGCGGGTCGCGACGTGCTTGCGCTCTCGGGAGCGGAACTGCGAGAGATGCGCCGCGAGATGCAGATCGTCTTCCAGGACCCTTACGCCTCCCTCAATCCGCGCATGCGGATTGGTGCCATCGTCGCCGAGGGAATCGAGATCCACCATCTCGCGCGCGGGGCCGCGAAGCGCCGGCGGGTGGAAGAGCTTCTCGAGAAGGTGGGCCTCAGACCCGAGCACTACGATCGCTATCCGCACGAGTTCAGCGGCGGACAGCGCCAGCGCGTTGGCATCGCGCGCGCACTCGCCGTCGGTCCGCGCTTCATCGTTGCCGACGAGCCGGTTTCCGCACTCGACATCTCGATTCAGGCCCAGGTGCTGAACCTGCTGCGCCGCCTCCAGGAGGAGATGCAGCTCGCGTACCTCTTCATCTCCCACGATCTGCGCGTCGTCGAGCACGTGAGCCATCGGGTCGCGGTCATGTACCTCGGCAAGATCGTCGAGCAGGCGCCACGCGAAGAGCTCTACCGCAATCCATGCCATCCCTATACGCGGGCGCTACTTTCGGCGGTGCCGGTCCCCGATCCGCGGCACCGCCCGGAGCGCATCCGGCTAGGAGGAGACGTGCCGAGTCCCATCCACCCACCCAGCGGCTGCGCGTTCCATCCCCGCTGCCCCTTCGCCGAGGAGCGGTGTCGGCGCGAGACCCCCGCGCTCGTGGAGGGGGCCGCCGAGCACGCGGTCGCTTGTCATGTCTTCCCCGCGCCCGCGAGATGATCTAGAGAAGAAGAGTGCGTGAGCGATGGCGACGGCGACGAGACGTCGTGCAACGGCCCGCCGCCCCGAGACCGATTGCGGCGCGAATGCCCGAGGCGGGCCTAATCGGCTGGCGCGAGATCCGGACATTCCTCGATCCGGGAACACAGGTCAGCGGCAAGCTGAGCTTCACGACACCGACCCGGATCGACGGACGCCTCCGCGGCGAGGTGCGGGCGAGCGATCTCCTCGTCATTGCCACGGGAGGCCAGGTGCAGGGCACGGTGTGGCCGACGAGCTTAGTCGTCGCCGGTGAAATACGGGGGCAGATCCTCGGCGCCGAGCGCGTCGAGATTCAGGCCGGCGGACGCGTCACCGGCACGATCGAGACGAAGGTCCTGATCGTCGTTGACGGGGCCAGTTTCGAGGGCGACTGCCGCATGAGCGACGAGATCGCGCGCGAGATGGAGCACCCCGCGCGCGGTTGAACGTCTCGTCGTCGATTCAACGGCTGCCGGCGGTCTCTTCTTGGATGCGGGCCGCCTTACCGGAGAGCTCGCGCAAGTAGTAGAGCTTCGCCCGACGCACGCGGCCGCGCGCGGTCACGTCGATCTTATCGATCCGCGGCGAGTGTAGCGGAAACGTGCGCTCGACGCCGACGCCGTACGACGTCTTGCGGACGGTGAACGTCTCGCGGTTACTGCCGCCGCTGCGGCGGATGCACACACCCTCGAAGACCTGAATGCGCTCCTTCTCGCCCTCGATGATACGGACGTGCACGCGCAAGGTGTCGCCGGATCGGAACTCCGGTTGGTTCTCTTTCAGCTGCTGAGCCTCGATGCCTTCGATGACGTTCATGTGCATGCCTCCTCTGCCTTGTCTCGTGCGCCGCACACCCGATCGAGCACGATGGCGGCGGCGGTACGAACGGATAAGTGATTGTAGGGGCCGACGCCGGTGATCGCGGGCAGGCGGTGGTCGGCGCGTCCGATGATCTCCTCGGTGAGTCCCCAGCCGGTTCCGAAGAGGACGAGCAGCGGGCGATCGCCGTCGTGCATCATGCGGCGTAGCCCATCGTAACCGAGCGTGGGCTGCTGCGTCCGGGCCGAGGTCACGAGCAGGAGCGGCGGGGCGCCGGCGTCGTGCTCGACGTCGATGATCGTGCGATCGAGGTCCTCCGTCAGACGGACGATCTCGAGCGCGTCCTTGCGCGTCCGGTTGTAGGCGGCGCCGTGCCCCGTCTCCCAGTGCTCGAGAATCCGTCCGGCGAGCTCGCGCAGCGCATGTACCGGCGTCACGACGTAGAAACGGCGCACGCCGAACGTCCGACCCGAGCGGGCGATGTCGTGGATGTCCATGTTCGTCACCGCCGAGGTGACGACCTGGCCGTTCTTGTCGTAGACCGGAAAGTGGAGGAGCGCGACGTACAGGAGCGCCATCTCAGCCCTCGAGTAGGTCCGGGCGCACGCGACGCGTGAGCTCACGCGCTTGCGCCTCGCGCCAGCGCGCGACGGCGGTGTGGTCGCCCGACAGCAACACGGGAGGCACCGGAACGCCGCGCACGATCTCCGGACGGGTGTACTGGGGATACTCGAGCATCCCCGCCACGAAGGACTCGGCCGCAGCCGATTCGACGTTGCCGAGCACGCCCGGAAGGAGACGCGCGATCGCATCCAGCACGACGAGAGCCGCCGCCTCGCCACCGGACAAGACGTAGTCGCCGATCGAGAGCTCCTCGTCGACGAAGTCGCGGACGCGCTCGTCGACGCCCTCGTAGCGACCGCAGACGAGCGCGAGGTCGTCCTCCGTTGCGAGCGTGGCGGCCCGTGCATGCGAGAGCGTAGCACCTCGTGGCGACAACAGTACGCGTCGCGTCCGCGGCGCACCGACGCGAATCGCTTCGAGGGCGTCGATGATGGGCTCGGCCTTCATTACCATCCCGGGGCCGCCGCCGTAGGGATAGTCGTCGGTCGAGCGGTGGCGATCCGTCGTGTACTCGCGCAGATCGACCAGCGAGACGCGCAGCGCGCCGGCGTCGCGGGCGCGCTTGGGTACGCCGACGGCGAGTGGCGTCGCGAAGAACTCGGGGAAGATCGTGAGCAGGTGAACGTGCATCGGCAATCAGTCGAGCAAGCCCTCGATGGGCTCGATGACGATCGTGCGATCGGCCAGATCGACGTGGCGTACGACGTCGGCGATCATGGGGATTAGGTGCTCGCACGCGCCATCGCGTACGACGAGTACCTCATTGCTGCCGGTCGAAATGAGGTGATCCACCGTTCCCAGGTGTTCGCCGGCGCGCGTGACCACCTCGAGACCCTCGAGCTGGTACGCGTAGAACTCGCCCGGCGCGGCGGCGGGTAGTTCGCGCTCCGGAATCGACACGACCGAGCCCACGAGCGGCGTGGCGGTCTCGACCGTCGTCACGTCTTCGAAGCGGAGCAGCACGAGACGTCCGTGCGGCCGCACGCTCGTCAACCGCAGCGGGCGCGCGCCGTCCGCGGAAGACGTTGCGGTGGTGTGGGGTGAATCTTCCGCATGCGACCCTGACGTCTTGTGTCGCGCGCGCGTCGAGGCGATGGGGCGACGGGGTTGCAGATAGACGAGATGAGACGTCGCTAGAGCAGCGGCCGAGTCGCTATACGGGCGAAGGCGAAGCAGTCCGCCGACACCGTGGGTGCCGACGATCTCGCCGAGCGGCACGAGCCGTTCCGACGATGCTGTCCCAGATCCTTCGCTCATGGTTGCGAGCGCACGACGACGTGCCGATGAGGCCCCGCACCTCTGCACGGAGGCGCGCACGGTTGTCGTTGCACGGGCGACGCGACGTCATCGGTCGCCTACTTGTCCTCGACGATCTCCAAGACCACCTTGCGGTTCATACGCGACGCGGCGGCGTTCAAGATGGTGCGAATCGATTTGGCGGTGCGTCCTTGCTTACCGATGATGCGCCCGAGATCCTCGCGCGCGACTTTCAATTCCAAGACCGATGCCGTATCGCCCTGCGTTTCCTTGACCTCGACCGCATCCGGATTGTTGACGAGGTAGCGGGCCAGATACTGCACCAGCTCTTTCATGGGGCCTCCCGCCCGGGACTCTCGGTCGACGCCGGCGCGACACCCGCTCTCTTGATCAACTCCGAGACGGTCTGCGACGGCAGGGCTCCCCGGCGCATCCACTCATGGAGTTTTTCTTTTTTGAAGTCAACCCGAGGTGGATTTGGAAGCGGATCGTACGTGCCTACCTGATCGATGAAGCGTCCGCCGCGTGGGGCGCGCTTGTCCGCAACGACGATGCGATAGAACGCGTGTTTCTTCGTACCATGCCGGGCGAGCCGGATCGTGACGCTCATGATGCTCCTTTCGGGCCCGGCTCAGCCGGGCATCATCTGTGAGAAGGGATTGCCACCGCCCGGACGGCCGAGCCTGGTCAGTTTTTTCATCATCTTCTTCGTTTGTGCATACTGCTTGAGAAATCGATTGACGTCGGCGACGCTGGTGCCGCTGCCGAGCGCGATGCGCCGCCGCCGGCTGCCGTTGATCAGCGCGTCGTTCCGGCGCTCTTGGTTCGTCATGGAATCGACGATTGCCTCGACCTTCTTCAGCTCGGCGTCGGCAACACCGGGGTCGAGCTTGGCCGTGAGCTTCTTCATGCCCGGAATCATGCCGAGGATCTCCCCCATCGAGCCGAGCCGCTTCACCATCTGGAGTTGATCGCGAAAGTCCTCGAGCGTGAACTCGTTCTTCCGGAGCTTCCGCTCGAGTACCTCCGCCTGGCGCTCATCATACGCCTTCTCGACCTTCTCGATGAGCGACAGGATGTCGCCCTTCCCGAGGATGCGGGAGGCCATCCGATCGGGATAGAAGGGCTCGAGGGCCTCGAGCTTCTCGCCGACACCGACGAAGAAGATCGGCGCACCGCTCATCTCACGAATCGAGAGCGCGGCGCCGCCGCGGGCGTCGCCCTCGAGCTTCGTCAGCACGACACCGTCGATCGCGAGTCGCGCGTGGAAGCCCTGTGCAACGTTCACGGCGTCCTGGCCGGTCATGGCATCGGCGATGAGGAGCACGTACTTGGGGGTGATTGCGACTTTGATGCGCTCGAGCTCGCCCATGAGCGCGTCGTCGATGTGCAGGCGGCCGGCGGTGTCGAGGATGAGCGTGTCGAGGTTCTGCGCGCGAGCGGCGGTGTGTGCGGCGCGCGCGATATCGACCGGATCGGCGTCGCTCGTCGACGGGTGGACCGGGCACCCGATCTGCCGTCCGAGCGTCGTTAGCTGCTCGATCGCCGCGGGACGGTAGACATCGGCCGGTACCAGGTAGGGGCGGCGACCCTTCTCCGTCTTCAAATAGAGCGCCAGCTTCGCGGCGGTCGTCGTTTTGCCGGATCCCTGCAATCCGACGAGCATGATGGTGACCGGCGGCGGTGCGCCGAGATCGAGGGTGGCGGTCTCCTCGCCCATCGTCCGTGCCAGCTCCTGGTGCACGAACTTCACGAGGTGCTGCTCCGGCGTCAGGCTGCGGAGCACCTCTTGGCCAAGCGCCTGCTCACGAACGCGTTCGACGAACGCCTGGACTACCGGTAACGCGACATCGGCCTCGAGGAGCGCCATGCGGATCTCCCGCAGGGCCTCCGTCATGTGGTGCTCCGTGATCCGGCCGTGGCCGCGGAGGCGCTTGAAGACGAGCTCGAGTTTGTCGCCTAGGGTATCGAACATCGCTGACCGCCTATGGCGCACAGGTGCGCCGAACGAAACGTAAAAATCTATAGGAGCGCAGCCCCGTAAGTCAACGCGAGGACGGTGGAAGGTGGCGGTCCGGTTGGTACCTGATGGGAGTTCGGTCCGGCGAGTACCGTGAGCGTGGCGCCGGGCGCGAGAATACACGAGAATATGCTTCTCCTTCGGCAAAGTCTCGGACTCGCCCCGTGGGCTTCGGAACCTGATGCGACCGCCGAGTGTGCTGTCGCGACGGCGCGTATCGGCGTCGCCGACGCGGAGCGACCGGGCTCGTCGTGGCGGTGCTCGTGGCGAGTGCGCTCCTGCCGAACGCAGACAAAAAAGCCCCCCGAGCATCGCGCCCGGGGGGCTGAGTTTCCATTCGAGTCGAGCGGGTGGCTCGGCTAGCTTACATCATACCGCCCATGCCTCCCATTCCACCCATGCCGCCGGGGGCGCCAGCGCCGCCGGCAGACTTCTCCTCTGGTTTCTCGGCGACGCTTGCCTCGGTCGTGAGCAGCAGGCCCGCGACTGACGATGCGTTCAGCAGCGCCGTTCGCACGACCTTGGTCGGATCGATGATTCCGGCCTTCATGAGGTCTTCGAACTCTTCCGTGTGGGCGTTGAAACCGTGCGCGCCCTTGGAGTTCTTCACCTTGTCGAGGACGATCGAGCCTTCCCAGCCGGCGTTGTTGGCGATCCACCGGCACGGCTCTTCGACGGCGCGGCGAATGATGTTGATACCGACCTTCTCCTCGTCCGTCGTCGCCTTGACGTTGTCGAGAGCCGCCGAGGCGCGGATCAATGCGACGCCGCCACCGGGAACGATGCCTTCCTCGACCGCGGCGCGCGTGGCGTGCAACGCATCCTCGACGCGCGCCTTCTTCTCCTTCATCTCGACCTCGGTCGCCGCGCCGACCTTGATCACGGCGACACCGCCGATGAGCTTCGCGAGCCGCTCCTGGAGTTTCTCGCGATCGTAGTCGGAGGTCGTCTCGTCGATCTGGGCGCGGATCTGCTTGATGCGCCCCTCGATGTCGGCGCGCTTGCCGGCACCGTCGACGAGCGTGCTGTTGTCCTTGTCGACCACGATGCGCTTGGCGCGGCCGAGGTCGTTGAGGGTGATGCTCTCGAGCTTGATGCCGAGTTCTTCGGCGATCACCTTGCCGCCGGTGAGGATCGCGATGTCCTCGAGCATCGACTTGCGGCGGTCGCCGAAGCCGGGAGCCTTGACCGCTACGCACTGCAACGTGCCGCGGATCTTGTTGACGACGAGCGTCGCCAGCGCTTCGCCTTCGACGTCCTCGGCGATCAAGATGAACGGGCGACCCGTCTTGGCGATCTGCTCGAGTACCGGCAGCAGATCCTTCATCGCGCTGATCTTCTTCTCGTGGATCAGGAGATACGCATCCTCGATCACAACCTCCATGCGCTCGGGGTCGGTCACGAAGTACGGCGAGAGATAACCGCGGTCGAACTGCATGCCCTCGACGACCTCGAGCGTCGTCTCGAGGCCCTTCGCCTCCTCGACCGTGATCACGCCCTCCTTGCCGACCTTGTTCATCGCCTCGGCGATGATCTCCCCGACCGTCGCGTCGTTGTTGGCCGAGATGGTGCCGACCTGCGCGATCTCTTTCTGGTCTTTCGTGGGCTTGGAGATGCTCTTCAGCTCGTTGACGATGGCGCTGACGGCACGATCGATGCCGCGCTTCAGGCTCATTGGATCGTGGCCCGCGGCCACCATCTTGATACCCTCGGCGAAGATCGCGCGCGCGAGGACCGTTGCGGTGGTCGTGCCGTCGCCGGCGACGTCCGAGGTCTTGCTCGCGACTTCCTTCACCATCTGTGCACCCATGTTCTCGAACTTATCCTCGAGCTCGATCTCTTTCGCGACCGTGACGCCGTCCTTGGTGATGTTGGGCGCGCCGAAGGACTTCTCCAAGACCACGTTGCGACCCTTGGGGCCGAGCGTCACCGTGACGGCGTCGGCGAGAACGTTGACACCGCGCAGAATGTGATCTCGCGCATCCTGACCAAATCGTACGTGCTTCGCTGGCATGCTGTTCCTCCTTGCCTACTCGATGATGCCGAGGATGTCGTCCTCGCGCATGATCAGGTGCTCTTCTCCGTTCATCTTGATCTCTGAGCCGGAGTACTTGCCGAAGAGGATCTTGTCGCCGACCTTGACGTCGAGCGGCGTGAGCTTGCCATCGTCATTGACCTTGCCCTTGCCGATCGCGATCACTTTCCCCTCCTGCGGCTTCTCTTTCGCCGTATCGGGGATGATGATGCCGCCCTTGGTCTTTTCCTCCTCCTCAATCCGCCTCACGATCACGCGGTCTTGAAGTGGCCGAATCTTCATCGGTGGTCTCCTTTCCGTCTTGTGAAAACAGCAGCTTTTCTGGTCGGTTAACCCTCGAAGAGGGACCGAATACGCGCGGGATGAAACCCAGCGTCACCATAAACATCGCCGGGGGTTTGTCAACGGGGCGGTCGCTCAGCGACCGAGTTTCCGCTTCTCTTCTTCGAAATATTGCCGATAGAGAACGTCCCATTCGGCGCTGCCTTCCGGGACGCGTCGCGAGAGACTGGCGATCTTGCGGCGAACCTTGAGGTCCAAGGCGTCGTCCACCTGCAGGAAGTCGGTGAGCGCGGCCTTGATTTCGTTGAGGACCAAACGGTCGGGGCGGAGATCAGCGACATCGGTACGCTTCAGCTCTGCCAGCACGAGATGCGAAAGCGCGGAGATTCGTCCGTCGGAGACGTGGCTCACAACGTGAACCCGCGCTCCTTGGCGAGCCGCTCCTTCACGAGCTGGAGGACCTTGTAGCGGTCCATTCCCACGAGCTCTCGACTGTGGGACTCCGCGAACAGGGCCGCCTCGGCCTCGATGTCTTCCTCGGCACGGACGTTCGCTTTGAAGGCGGCGACGATGCGTTGCTCGAGGGTGTCGCGGCCACCCGTCACCCGCATCAACCCGGCTTTCTCCAATCGGGCGACGATGTTCGAGGCGATGCGTCGCATTTCCACCTCGCGCAGCTTCACGAGCTACGAGTAGACGCGACCCCGCAGCTTTGCAAGCCGGCCGGATCCGAGATATCCAAAGTAGCGGTAGGTTTGCTACGCCCCGGACGCCGTGAGGCGGTTCGTACCTGCCGCCGAGGTCCTCTGCAATGATCGTCAAGATGTCCTCCATTGCCACCGACGCCGAGATCGAGGCGATCGAGGCGAAGCTGCACTCGCTCGGCTACAAGACCGGGAAGATGATCGGCGAGCAGGTGACGCTGATCGGGGCCTATGGCGACATCTCGCGGCTGCCCCAGGAAGAGCTCGCCCAGATGCCGGGGGTGGAGCGACTGATCCCGATCTCACGCGCTTACAAACGCGCCGCGCAGAAAGGTGATCCCCTCCATCCGATCCGTGCGACCGTCGCCATCGGATCGGTCGTGACGGGTGGCGACGATCTCGTGGTCGTCGCCGGGCCATGCTCAGTCGAAAGCGAGCGGCAGATCATGGAAGCGGCGCGCATGGTCCGGGAAGCAGGCGCGCACTGCCTGCGCGGCGGCGTCGTCAAGTATCGCTCCAGTCCGTACAGCGGTTGGGAAGGACTTGGATCGTCCGATCAAGAGTCGTTGCGACGCGGCCTCGATCTCATCGTGAAGGCGGGACGCGAGTTCGGAATGCCGACCATCGTCGAGATCCTCGATCCCGCCGACGTCCCGGTCTACGAGGATGCCGGTGTCGCCTGCCTCCAGGTCGGCGAGCCGAACAGCAAGAATCAAGCGCTCTTGAACCGGCTGCGTGAGACGTCGCTCCCGGTGATCCACAAGCGCGGTAATTCGCTCGATACCGAGGCCTACCTTCTCTGGGTGGAACGTGTGATGGCGCTCGGCAAGGAGAACGTGATCCTCTGCGAGCGCGGCATCACGAGCTGCAATCGCTACACCCGCAACACGCTCGATCTCGGGAGCATTGCCGCATTCCACTACCAGCTCTCCGGCCTGCCGGTGGCGGTCGACGCGTCGCACGGCACCGGCGTCCGCGACCTTGTTTTTCCGCTCAGCCTCGCCGGTATCATGGCTGGTGCGTCGGTGGTCCTCGTCGAGGCGCATCCGAATCCGCTGATCGCGAAATCCGATGGTTTCCAGGGTCTCTTCCCCGAGCAGCTCCGCGGTTTGGTCAAGGCGGCGCAGGAGGTTTGGCGTGTGCGCAAGACCACCGATCGCGAGTATGTCGCGACGCCGGCGCTCGAGCGCGCCTACGAGGCGCGCATGCGGGAGGACCGCCGGCGTTTCTTTCCGCAAGATTGACGCCGCCGGGCGAAGATCCCTCGTCGATGATCATCCCGCGAGCGGTAGCGAGGGGCGCGACGTTGGGCGTCGTCGCCCCCGCCGGCGTCGTCAAGCCTGACGCGCTCGAGCGCGGCCTCACGTTGCTTCGCAGCTGGGGATTCGCGATCCGGGTCGGCGAGCACGTCCTAGCGCGCCGGCGATACTGCGCCGGCACCCCCGAGCAACGAGCGCACGATCTTCAGTGCATGATCCAGGACCCCGACATCGCGGCGGTGATCTGCGCGCGTGGCGGATACGGAACGGTGCAGGTCTTGCCCCTCCTCGACCCCGAGCTCTTCATCCGCAATCCGAAGCTCGTGTGCGGCTACAGCGACGTGTCCCCGCTCCTCGGGTTTCTCGTCGCCCGCTGCGGCCTCGTGACGTTGCATGGGCCGATGGTGGCGAGCGACTTCGCGAAAGGCGTGAGCGATCGGGCGGCGACACGCTGGCAGGCGCTCCTCGCGGAGCCTGCCAGTCCATGGAGCGAGCTCGTTCCCGAAGCGATCGCGCCGGGCGTGGCGGAGGGGCGCGTGGTCGGCGGCTGCCTTTCGTCGCTGGTGGCGCTGCTCGGAACGCCGTTCGCGATCGAGACCGACCGCGCCGTCCTCTTCCTCGAGGACGTCGCCGAGCGCCCCTATCGTCTCGATCGCATGCTCACGCAGCTGCGGCTCGCCGGCAAGCTCGAACGCGTGGCCGCCGTCGTACTCGGTTCGTTCGCCGATTGCGACGGTCGCGAGGACGGCGACGTCGCGGCGGCGGTGTTCCGCGAGTTTTTCGCCGGCGCGCCGTATCCGGTCGTCACCGGCTTTCCCGCCGGGCACCTCTCGGAGAACCTGCCGATCACGCTCGGCGTGCCCGTTCGAGTGGACGCCGGCCGGCTGCGCGTCGAGGTGGTCGCGTGAATTTCGCGCCCGTCGAGCACGAGATGGAGGCCGCCATCGCCCGCGGCGTCTTCCCCGGCGTCGTCGTCCTCGTGAACGTCGGCGGGCAAATCGTCTTTCACCGGGCCGCGGGCATGCGCGCGCTCGATCCCGAGCGTTCGCCGATGCGCGAGGACACGATCTTCGACCTCGCGTCGCTCAGCAAGCCGCTCGCGACCTCGATCGCGATGATGCTCATGGTGAAGGAGCGGAAGATCGCCCTCGACGACCGGGTGAGCCGCTTCTTCCACAACTTCGGGGTGCACGGCAAAACGCACGTGACGTTCCGTCACCTGCTGGCGAACACGTCGGGGCTCCCGGCCTGGCGTCCCTATTGGAAGGATATCCTCCGTATCGAGCGCGAGGGCCGCATCAACTTCACCGCGAGCCGGGGCGCGAAGGAGTTCGTCTACGAGGCCATCCAGCGCGAGAAGCCCGAGGCGCCGGCGGGCGCGCGAACGATCTACAGCGATCTCGGGTTCATGTTGCTCGGTTCGGTGATCGAGGAGGTGAGCGGTACGTCGCTCGACCGGTTCTGCTACGAGCGCATCTACAAGCCCCTTGGTCTCCGAGCCACGTCGTTCGTCGACCTCTCGCTGCTGCGGACGCGCCGGCTGGAGCCGATCGCGGACATGATCGCGCCGACCGAACGCTGCCCGTGGCGCAAGCGGGTGCTCTGTGGCGAGGTGCACGACGACAACGCCTTCGCGATGGGCGGCGTCGCCGGACACGCCGGCCTGTTTTCGTCGGCGCGCGACCTCGACCGCATCGCGACCGTGCTTCGCGAGTGTTACGACGGCCAGAGCCTGTTCCTCCCCGCCGCCGTCCTCCGCGAGTTCTGGCGCCGCGCCGACACCGTCGGCTCGTCGACCTGGGCGCTCGGCTGGGACACTCCGTCGGAGCACGACTCGACCGCCGGCAGCGAGCTCTCGCGTCAGGCGGTCGGGCACGTCGGGTTCACCGGGACGTCCATTTGGATCGATCTCGAACGGGCGATGCACGTGATCGTGCTCTCGAACCGCGTGCATCCCAGCCGCGACAACGACAAGATTCGCGAGTTCCGTCCACTCATTCATGACCTCATCGTCCGCGCCGCCACCTCGTCCTGAGCTGCCGGCCACGCCGCGCCGCATCCATCTCACTGCGATCGCGGGGGTAGGGATGGCGTCGCTCGCCGGCCTCTTCCGTCAGGCCGGCTACCACGTGACGGGTTCCGACGCCGGCATCTACCCGCCGATGAGTATCATCCTCGCCGCGCTCGGCATTCCCGTCATGGAGGGGTTTCGCGCCGAGAACCTGCAGCCGCGGCCCGATCTCGTCGTCGTCGGCAACTCCATGTCGCGCGGCAACCCCGAGATCGAGGCGCTGCTCGCGGCGGGTATCCCCTACTGCTCCATGCCAGAGGCGCTGATGCGCTTCTTCATGAGATCGCGACGGCGCGCGGTCGTGACCGGCACGCACGGCAAGACGACCTCGAGCGCGCTGCTGGCGTGGGTGCTGCAGGAGACAGGCGGCGATCCCGGGTTCATGATCGGCGGCGCTGCGAAGAACTTCCCCTACAACTTCCACGTCGGCAGCGGCCCGTGGTTCGTGACCGAGGGCGACGAGTACGACACCGCGTTCTTCGACAAGGGACCGAAGTTCCTGCACTACGCGCCCGACGCCCTCCTGCTGACGGCGGTCGAGTTCGATCACGTCGACATCTATCGGGATCTTGCGCACGTGAAGCAGGCGTTCAGCGAACTCTTGCGGCGGACGGCGCCGACGTCCCCGATCGTGGCGAGCGCCGACTTTCCCGAGGCGCAGGCGGTGGTCGCTGCGAGCGGCCGGCACGCGATCACCTTCGGCGTCCGCTCCGAGGCGTCGTGGCGCGCGGAGAGCATCGGCGACACCGGAGACGCGACGTGCTTCGTGATCGTCACGCCCGACGGGCGCCACCTCGCGGCGCGCTGCTCGGCGCCGGGCGCGATGAACGTCGCGAACGCGCTCGGCGTCGTCGCGCTCGCCGCCGCGCTCGGCGTTCCCGAGGCGGCGGTGCTCGATGCGGTCGCACGTTTCCGCGGCGTCCGTCGGCGGCAGGAGGTGATCGGCGCCGGTCGCGGAATTGTGCTGATCGACGACTTCGCACATCATCCGACCGCGGTCGCGGGCACGCTCGCCGCCCTCCGTGCGCGCTATCCGAAGCGGCGATTGTGGGCGCTCTTCGAGCCGCGCTCGAACACGACCCGCCGCCGCGTGTTCCAGGATGCCTTCACGGCTGCGTTCGCGGCCGCCGATCGCGTGACCTTCGCGGCGGTGCATCGACGCGAGCAGCTCGCCGCGAACGAGCGCCTGTCGACCGAGGAGATCGCCGCGGCGCTCGGCGCGTGCGGCATCGGCGCCGAGACGTGCGAGCACGTGGACGACATCTGTGCGCTCGTCGCACGCGAGGCGCGCGCCGGCGACGTCGTCGTGATGATGTCGAACGGCGGCTTTGGCGGCCTCGCCGCCAAGCTTCTCAGCGCGCTCGCCCTCGATCCAGCTCCGTGAGCGCCGCGGAGCCGGACGTCTCGACGCGCGCGGCGCGACGTTCGCCCGGCGCTCCGTAGAGCCGGCGATAGCGGCGATAGTTGCCGAGCACCGTCTTCACGTACGTGCGCGTCTCGCGGAAGCTGATGCGCTCGACGAACTCGTCACTCGGGCTCGCGGGCACGCGCGCCTCCCATTTCGCGACCGCGTCCTCGCCGGCATTGTAGGCGGCGAGCGCCTTCGGCACGTCGCCGTCGTAACGATCGAGGAGACGGCGGAGGTAGCGTGCTCCGAGCTGCACGTTCAGGCGTGGATCCATCAGATCGGCGGCGGTTACGCTCTCGCCGGCAACCTGCATGGCCGTCGGCACGATCAACTGCATCAAGCCATAGGCGGCCGCGGATGAGACGGCGGCGGCGTCGAAGAGACTTTCCTGGCGCATGACTGCCACGACCAGCATGGGATCGAGTCGTGCCACCTCCGCGGCTTCGCTGACGAGAGGCCAATAGGCTCGGGGATAGAGGTAGGTGGCGAGCGTCGCGCGTGGCAGGCGCTCGGTCGTCGAGAGCCGGGTTGCCAGGCGCAACGCTCGGTCGTGCGCAGCGATCTCCTCGTAGGCCGCCATCAAGAAGGATTCGGCGTCGCTCGCGAGTCCGGGCTCGTCGGCAATCGCGTCGAGCTCGCGCGCCGCCGCGCCGTCGAGCCCGACCGCGTGGAGCTCTCGGCTGCGGCCCCAGTGATAAGCGTGCTCCACCAAGGATTCGGGCGGGACGTCGGCAATAGGCTCGGGCGCGGTTGGTGGCGGCGCCGACTCGAGAAGGTGCTTTTCGCTGAGGTCCGCGTAGTAGCTGTCGGGAGTCTGTGCGAGCACGGAGCGGTACAGGTCGGCGCCGGCCCCGGCGCCGTCGCGCAGCTCGAGCGCGCGTCCCTGCCAGTAGAGCGCGCCGGCGCGATCGGGCGGGCTCACCGCGGCGACCCTCGCGAACGCGTCGACGGCGTCGCCGAGTCGGTGGCCGTCGTACGTCCCCCAAGCGATTCGCCAGCGTGCCTCCCGGACGAGTGCCGCGTCGGAGCCGGTTGCGACGAGGCGACGATACTCTGCGATTGCCTGCGCGCCGCGTCCCGATTGCTCGGCGATCCGGCCGAGAGCGTAGCGCGCGCCGTCGGCTTTGGCGCCGCGCGGTCCCTCGCGGAGGACGCGCGAGAAGAGCGTCGCCGCCTCGGCGTCGCGATCCCGATTCCAGAGCAAGGTCGCGAGGTCGAAGCGCGCGAGCATGGCGGTTGCAGGCTCGGCGTCGGCCGCCGCACGATACGTGTCGATTGCGTCCGTGAGCCGCCCCTGGCGTTGGCGCACCCGCGCCAACGTACGGAGCGCGGTTGCACGATCGCTTCCCGTGGGCGTCGAGCGCGCCGCGGCCTCGAGGCGGGTCGCGGCATCGTCGAGCCGGCCTTCACGAAGGAGCTGAGCACCTTCGGCATATAGGAGCGCGGGATCGTCGAGTACCTCGGGATGCGCGGCGATGAGCGCGTCGCTCCGGGCACGTGCGGCGGTCGCGCTCATGCCCGCCGTCCGACGCACCTCGTGGTAGAGCGCCAGCGCCTCGCGGGGGCTCGTCGTCGTACGAAGGCCGGCGCGCACGAGGAGCGCGGCGGCGCGGCTCGCGTCGTCGGCGCCGCGTACCGCGAGCGCGCGGGTGACGAAGGTGTCCGCCTCGGAGTCGCCGAGCGCCGCCGCGACGCGAGCGCGACGCGCCAACGCGTGCGAAATCCACACGCTTGCCGGGTGCTCTTCGACGAGACGATCGAGCAGCGCGGCGGAATCGATGAGTCGCCCGGCGCGCTCGTCGATCCCTGCCAGGTTGATGAGGTGGTAGTCCTCGAGCTCGGGGTAGACGCGCAGCAGCGTGGCGAAAATCGGCCGCGCTCCGACGTCGTCGCCGCGTTCGACGCGCGCCATCGCATCGGCGAAGCGCGGTCGCGGGTCGTCGACCATGGTCGCGGCCGGGGTCTCGCGTATCGCCGTCGGTGCCGGCACGGTCGCACGCTCACGTGCGCAACCGCTGAGGAGCACGCCCGCGGAGAACACGACCACGAGACCTCGGCGCATCGTCCCCGGCTACCATGCGCTCGCGCGGTCGCCAACTTGACACCTCGGATCGGCTGCGGCAGGAACCGCCGATGGCGGAGTCCGCGGACGCGGCGAGCTCGTCTCTTATTCTCGCCTCCGCATCGCCGCGACGGCGCTGGCTGCTGGCGGCGCTCGGCGTGACGTTCACCGTACTCTCCGTCGACATCGACGAGCGGCCGCGCTCCGGCGAGGACCCGGCAGCCTTCGCGCGGCGCATGGCCTGGGAGAAGGCGCGCGGCGCGCTCGGAGTCCACGGCGGATGGGTGCTCGGCGCCGACACCGTCGTCGAGCTCGACGCGCGCATCCTCGGAAAGCCGGTCGATGGCGAGGATGCGGTCGGGATGCTGGGGTGCCTGTCGGGGCGCACCCACCTGGTGCGGACCGGCGTGACGTTGCTCGACCCGAGCGGCGTTACTGCCGAGCAGGCGCTGGTGACGACCGAGGTCTCGTTCCGCCCGCTCGATGCCGCGACGATCGCCGCGTACGTCGCGACCGGCGAGCCGCTCGACAAGGCGGGCGCGTACGCAATCCAGGGCGAGGGGGCGCACCTCGTTGATACGGTCGTGGGCTCGTACACGAACGTCATCGGATTGCCGCTGCCGGAGGTTGCGACGTGGCTTCGCGCGCGGCGACTCGGGTGACCACGAGTTACGCCGCCGTCCGCGATCGCGTCGCGGCCGCGTGCCGGCGCGCCGGTCGCGCCGCCGACACGGTCCGACTCGTTGCCGTGAGTAAAGGCATGACGGCGAAGGCGTTGCGAGCGGCGGCCAACGAGGGCGCGCGCGACTTTGGCGAGAATTACGTGCAGGAATGGCAGGCGAAGCGCGATGCGATCGCGGACGTCGCCGCCGTCAGCTGGCATTTCATCGGGCGCATCCAACGCAACAAGGCGGCGGCGATCGCCGAGTTCGGGCTCGTGCATTCCGTCGCCGACGTGCGCGCCGCGCGCGTCCTCGACGTTGCGGCCGAACGCCGAGGTGCTCCCCTGTGCGTCCTCCTGCAAGTGAACCTCGCCGCCGAATCGACGAAGGGCGGCGTTGCTGCTGCGGACCTGCCGAGTCTCCTCGATTCGGCGCGACGCCTGTCCTGGGTTCGCGTCCTGGGGCTGATGACGATTCCGCCGCCGTTCGCGCCCGAGGCGGTGCGACCGCTCTTCGCCGCGCTGCGCACGCTGCGCGACCGTCAGGAGGAGCCGCAAGGCCTTCCGGAGCTCTCGATGGGGATGAGCGCCGACTTCGAAGTGGCGATCGAGGAAGGCGCGACGCTGGTGCGCGTCGGGACGGCGATCTTTGGGCCGCGCAAGGAGGTAACATGAGGAAGCTCGGGTTCATTGGTGCCGGCAACATGGCCGGTGCGCTCGTGAAGGGGCTGCTCGCGACCAAGCGCTATCGTCCCCGGGACGTGTGGGCGTCCGACGCGGCGTCGCGGCAGTGCCGTCGTCTCGCGCGCGTGTATGGTATCGGCACGGCGTCGGACAATCCGACATTGGTCGCGGACACGTCCATCGTCGTGCTCGCCGTGAAGCCGCAGGTCATGGATGCGGTGCTGGCCGAGATCCGGCCGCTCGTGCGGCGCCAGCTCTTCGTCTCGATCGCCGCCGGCGTGCCGACGGCGCGGCTCGAGACCGGTCTCGGCGCGCGCGCGCGCGTCGTCCGCGCCATGCCCAATACGCCGGCGCTCGTCGGTGCCGGCATCACCGTGCTCGTCCGCGGGCGCCACGCGACCGCGGCCGACGAGCGACTCGCGGCGGCGCTCTTCGGTGGAGTCGGTGAGGTCGTTCGTGTTAGGGACGAGACACTGATGGATGCTGTGACCGGGCTTTCGGGGAGTGGTCCCGCGTACGTGTACCGCTTCGCGGAGGGGCTCATCGAAGGCGCCGTCGCCGAGGGGCTTCCCGAGCGCACCGCCCGTCAGCTCGCATACCAGACGATCCGTGGGGCCGCCGTGATGCTGCAAGAGACCGGGCGCTCGCCCGAGGATTTGAGGACGATGGTTACATCGCCCGGCGGAACGACGCTCGCCGGTCTGCAAGCGCTCGCGGCGGGCGAGTTCGCCGACGTCGTCGCCGAAGGTGTACGGGCGGCGACGCGGCGATCGCGCGAGCTCGGTCGCGGCTGAGCGGCGCTGCTGCGCACCCGTAAAAGGGAGGGAGGATGTTCATGGTCGCGCATTTGCTCGAGGCAACCGCAACAGTCATGAATTTGCTGCTGCAGTTTTATATGTGGGTGTTGATAGCACGTGTCGTGATCTCTTGGGTCAATGCCGACCCGTACAATCCGATCGTGCGCGCGATCATCTCTGCAACCGAGCCCCTGCTCTATCGCATTCGCCGTTCCTTGCCGATCTTCGGCGGCGGCATCGATTTCTCTCCACTCGTCGTTTTCGCGGGCATCATATTCCTTCAGACGTTTCTCGTGCGGAGTCTCTTCGATCTCGCCGTCCGCCTCCAATGAGCGCCGCTCGTGGCGTGAAGCGCAGCCTCTTGCGTGTTCGCGTCGTTCCGCGTGCCGCGCGAGAGGCGCTCTCGCGTGATGCGAGTGGGATTTTGCGTGTTCACCTGACTGCGCCACCGGTAGACGACGCTGCGAATCGTGCCCTAGTGGTGCTGCTCGCCGAGCGTCTCGGATTGCCGAAACGCGCTCTCGCGCTGGTACGCGGTGAGCGCGGGCGCGACAAGGTCATCTCCGTGGACGGGGCTTCTTCGTCGGAGCTCGAGGCACGTGTCACGCGTGCCGTCGGTTCTGGCGTTGACAAAACAGAGGGGCGTGGCTAGTTCTGGACGTTGAGCGATTTCGGAGGAATCATGCCTATTTACGAGTACCATTGTGGCAAATGTGGGGACTTCGAGGTGATGCAGAAGATGAGCGACAAGCCGCTCGCCGAGTGTCCGACCTGCCGTCGCAAGGTGACGAAGCTGATTTCCTCGACTTCGTTTCAGCTGAAAGGTAGCGGCTGGTACGTCACCGATTACGCTCGCAAGGGCAGCTCCGGTTGCGGCGAGTCCAAAGGCAGCTCCGGCGGCGCTGGCAAGTCCGAGGAGAAGGGCACGAAGTCCGAAGACAAGAAGAGCGACGCCACGACCAGCGAGAGCAAGCCCGAAAGCAAATCGAAGAAGGGCGGCAGCGAGAAAGCCGCCGCTGCCTGACCGTCGCTGACGCCGTCCGGTTCCGTCCCCTCGACCCCGCGAGCCACGCGCTCCCGGGGTTTTCTTTTGCCCGGGGGAACGCGCTGCGTGGCGAGACGCGTGAGACGGGCGGGCACCCATCAGCTGCCCAGGCCGGTACTACCTTGCTCACCGGCAGCCGCTCGTCAGCGGCCGATCTCTTCCGAACAACCCCCCCTGCCGGTGAGCAAGATCGAAACGTCGCATGCGCCCGTGCGGCGTCGGCCGCACGGCGCTCGTGTCAGGCGGCCTTGCTGCCCGCGATCTCTTCGAGTCGCTTCTCGACGAGTGCGACCCGCTTCTTCAGCTTCTCGACCTCGTCGCGTGTCGGCAGGTTGAGACTTCGAACAAGCGGCTCGAGACCCTTTTCGGCCTGCTTTTCGATCGCGGCGACGATCTTCTGCCCGCGCTCTTCGATGTCCTTGAGTGTACGCTCCGCGCGACGCTGAATGTCGTTGCGCAGCTTCTGCGCCTGCGAGAGTAGGTCTTGGACCGCCTTCTTGCGGTCCCTTCCGAGCAGGTCTTTGGCGTCCTTGCGGATCCTGCCGACGACACGCTCGCCCTCTTTTTGCACCCGTTGCAGCGTTGTCTGCACTTGGTGAAGACGGGCGCGGAGGCCTTCGGTTTTCGCTTCGGCCATGAACTCACCCCCTTTCGTCGTGAAGTGTAGAGGGAATTAACACGCCGCGTCAATACTGTCAACTCTATGGCAGATGCCAGGGCGGATTTATTCTTCCTCGACGAGGATGTCGACGTCCTCCGAACCGCTGATGCCCTTGGAATCCTTGACGCTGAGCGTGGCGGTATACTCTCCGGCCTTTTGATAGGCGTGCGTCGGGTTGGCCTCGGTACCGGGCGCCGAGCCGTCGCCGAAATCCCACTTGTAGCTGAGCGGCGGCGTCGCATCCTCGATCGTGCTCGTGAACTTTACGGTGAGCGGCGGCGCGCCCTCATCCGGATCGGCGTCGAGGTCGACGTAGAGCTCGTCGGTGTCACTGGCCGCACCGGACACTTGCGGCGCCGGCGCGGCGACGCTCGCGGGTGTCGCGGTTGCCTGCGTCACGGGTTTGGCCTGTTCGCGTGTGCAGGCCGCCAGCACGGTGGCCATCGCGATCGCGATCATCATGGATGGAAGGATTCGGCTCATCATGGTCCTCCTATACGTTGGCCGCCAGTGCTTACCAAAGGGGGAGGGGGCAGGCAATGAGAGTGACGCGGGGACGTTGCATCCGACGCCGAACCTTCCTAAGTGTTGCCGACGCGTCGAGTGGGGACGTGGCACGCGCCGTGTGTGTCGCATGGGGTTCGCGAGTTCATGCCGTATAGTCGTCGCAGGTTCAGTCGCTCCGACGAGCGCGCCTACGCGCGCAGCAACGCTATCACCGCCATCCGCGTCCTCCCGAGCGCTGTCCTCCGCACCCGTGTCGCGGCGGTCGCCGCGGCGCTCGCGACCGAGGATCGACGCCGCGTCGAGCTCGCAAGCCAGCAGGTGCTCGACGAGTTCTGTCAGCTCCTTCGTGTCGCCCCCTTACGCGTCGAGGTGTGTGGCAAGCGTCCGACCAACCACTACGGCGAGCTCCACGGCCTCTACACACCCGCAAACGGCACGGCGACGCGCGACCGCGTACAGGTCTGGATGCGTACCGCGCGACGCCTGCAGGTCGTCGCGTTCAAGACGTTTCTTCGGACGTTGCTGCACGAGCTCTGTCATCATCTCGACTACGAGTATCTGAAACTCGAGTGCTCGTTCCACACCGAAGGATTCTATCGGCGCGAGAGCAGTCTCGTGTATACGGCGCTGCCGCGGACGACCGAGCGCCGCGTGCGCGAGCCGCTTGCCGGGGGCGCGCTACGGGTCGCTCGCTCGATTCCCGGGCTGGAGCAGAGTCCGTGACCGGTGCGACGCTCACAGGACGGGTGTGCGTGCTCGCGGGCGGCACGGGCGGTATCGGTGCCGTCGTCGCGGGAATCCTGCACGCCGAAGGCGCGCCGCTCGTGCTCGGCTATCGCGGCGATCGCGAGCGCGCGGAGCACGTAGCCGCCGAGCTGCGGCGCGCCGGTTCGGTGCCGATCTCCCTGGTCGAAGGTGATCTCTACGATGCGGGAACCCGGCGCGCGCTCGTGGACGCGGCACGCGCGCTCGGCGATCCTTACGGCCTGGTGGTCCTCGCCGGCGATCCGGCGCGTCCGAAAGCGGGCGCGCCAACACAAGATGAGATGCAGCGCTCCATGCAGGACAACTACCTCGGGCCGGTGCTCTTGGCGCGCGACTTCCGCGCCGCGCTCGGCGTGGCAGGAGGTGCCGTCGTCCTGCTCTCGACGATGCAGGCGATCGTTCCGTTCGAGGGGAGTCTCGCCTACGCCGGGCCGAAAGCAGCGCTGGTCCATGCGGCGCGCGTGATGGCGAAAGAGTGGGGCGGACGCGACGACGTGCGCGTGAACGTCGTTGCGCCCGGTGTCACCGCGGCCGGTATGGCGGAGACGAGCATCCGTAGCGGCAAGTACGATCGATTCGTGGACGGCGACGTGATCCGGCGCTTCGGACGTCCGGAGGACGTGGCGCGCGCGATCCGCTTCTTTCTCGAGCCCGACGGCTACGTGACCGGCCAGGTGCTGGTCGTCGATGGCGGGCTGACGTTACGGCGCGACGTGCTCGCGTCGTGAATGCGCGCCGGGAGCGCCGCCGGCGTCAGGCGCTCGCGGCCTGATCGCTCTCGACGAGCTCGATGTCGTGCGGAAACACGACCGTCGCCTGCCCGGTGTCCCAATCGACCGTCACGAGATGGCGGCCGAGGTTCTCCATCGCGTAGCGGATCGTGCCGAGGGTGAATCGATGGAGCGCGCCGCCCGGATAGTGCACCTGGCGAATGGCGCGGCACCGGCTTCCGGAGAAGATGCGATCGATCACATGCGTGCCTCCCTGGGAGGGCTGATCGCAATTCCCATGCCGCGAGAATTTTCGAATAACGACGACGAACCCCGACGAAATTGTAGCAAATCTTACCAAGGCAGCGTCGCGCGCGTCCGTGGTGCCGCCGGACTCGGCACACGGTGCCCACTCCGTGATCGCGCATCGTGATCAGGTGCGCCGCGTCACCAGCCCGTCATTTGAGCGCGCGAGGTCCCTCGGCTAGGATCGCCAGTCTCGCTATGGTGAAGGCGATCTATTTGATTCGTCGCAGAGCCGGCATGTCGTCTGCGGACTTTCATCGCTATTGGCGCGAGATCTACGGGGAGATCGCGGCGCGCATTCCGGGAATGCGTCGCTATGTGCAATGTCATGCGACCGACGACGTTGCGGAGTACGACGGTGCCGCCGAGGCGTGGTTTGACGACATGGACGCGGTACGCCGCGCGGTGGCGTCGCCGGAGTACGCGGCGGCGCGCACCGACGAGGCGCGCTTCATCGATCTCGACCGCACGACCCTGATCTTCACCGAGGAGGTGCCGATCATTGCCTGATCCTGCGAAGCCCGCCGTCGACGTCGATCCGCTGTCGTGGATCCGTGAGCACTGGGCGCTCGTCGGTGGAATCATGTTCGTGCTCCTCGTTCTGTGGGTGGCGTCGGGGGAGTCGCATCGGGAGAGTGGTCGTTACGCGCTCGTGAAGGACGACGTGCCGTGCCAATCGGGAGGCGAGTCGAGCGGCCGGCGGTGGTGCTACGTCGTGCTCGACACTCGCACGGGCAAGCTCGAGGAGCGCGCGCGAAAGTTCGGCGGGCATGACGGTGAGTGAAACGCGCGCGTGACCGCGAGATCATGGCGTGCGCGCGATCGCCGTGCTACGAGGCGCTGATCGCGGTCGCATAGCTCAGCTGGTTAGAGCGCCTGCCTCACATGCAGGAGGTCCCTGGTTCGAGTCCAGGTGCGACCATCCCACCCTCACACCTCCCTCCGCGTGACCTCCTCGCTTCCGGCCGCAGCGTCGATGGTGTAGAGGCGGCGGTTCGATGGGGCAGGGGCACGTGAGCGAAGGCAGCCAAGAGCGCCTGCCGGCCTTTCTCACGCCTCCATTCCTCCGGACGATCGGGCTCGTCGCCCTGGTCGCGCTCGCCTGCGAGGTCGTGCTGCTCCCACGCCTCGTCGGTCTCGACGCGACGTTGTGGCGGGCGATTCTCTACTGGCGCCAGTGCGGAGTCGATCGTGCGGTCGACTGGGTCGTCGAACTGATCACGCGTGCCGCGATCGGACTCGTGCTCGCGGCGGCGCTGCTCCGTGCTCGCGTCGACGGTGCACGTCGCGCATGGCCGCCGCTCGCGGTCTGTCTCATCGGGCTGCATGCCGGGAAGCTGCTGAAAAACGTCTTCGCGCGCGAGCGACCGAGCATGCTGTCCGGTTCCATCGTCGGCCACAGCTTCCCGAGCGGTCACGTGATGAACACCGCCCTCGCCGCGATCGCGATCGTCGTCCTCGCTGCCACGTTCCGACACCCGCGGCGGTGGTGGACGGCCGCCCTCGTCCTGGTGACGACCATCTTCCTCGGACGCCTCCTGCTGGCGCATCATTGGATGCTCGATGCGATCGGAGGACTTCTCGCCGCGGTAGCGCTGAACGGCCTCGCGTTGCCGTTCGTGCGCCGCCGGCCCCTCGTCGCACCCGCCCTGCTTGCCGTGACGATCAGCGCTATGCTCGCGATGGTGACCGGCGTGCCGGCGCTAAAGATCCGATTGCCGTCGCCGCTCAGCGTCCCGGAGCGCGACGGTGTCGAGCTGCACGTCGCCGACGCGGTTGACGGCGATGCCCTGACCGGCCGGTGGAACAGATCCGTCGAGCACTTCCGGCGCGGACGATTCCTCTGGCTGGAGGGTGCCGGCAGTGTCGCGCTGACGCTGCCCGCAGTCGGCGGCAGTCGCGTATCCGGCGATCCCCCGAGCGTTCCTGCCGGCTGGCAGGCATCGCTCGCGTTCGCCGGACGGCCCGATCTTCGCGAACGGCGCTGCCTCTCCGCGCGCGTGAGCATCAACGGACGGGATCTCCCGCCGTTCGTACCGTTCGTCGGCTGGCGCGAGTACCGGCTCCTCGTCCCCCCCGAAATGTTGCGCGCCGGACGGAACGAGGTGCACTTCGAGATCACCGACGCGGCGGGTGAGCCGTGGCGCTTCGCGCTCGTGTATCTTCGTCTCGATCTCGACTGACGTCTGTTTTCGCCGACGTCGACGCGGACGTCAGGCCCCGGCGATGCGACGCGCGAGCGCGACACCGGCGATACCGGCGAGCAGGCAGAGCAGCAGCATCACGACGACGTTCAGAGGGCACGCACCCACGCTCCTTCCTGGAGGTAGCGCAGCGTCTCGTAGTTGAAGGTCGAGTAGGTGGTGAAGCCTCCCATGACGCCCGTCGCCAAGGTGAGACGCAACGTCGGCGACAGCAGATTGGTCGTGAGCCCGAAGTGCATGATGATCCCGAGGAGCAGCGAGCCGATCACATTCACCGCGAGCGTGCCGTACGGGAAGTCCGGACCGAGCAGGGCGAGCGCCCACCCGGACACGAGATAACGCGCCCCGGTCCCGAACCCGCCACCGAGGCAGACGAGAACAAATCGCGTCACCCCCAAGACCCCCACGACGGACGAATGTAGCATTCATCCCGCGCCGCGCTCCAGCGACGGTCTTCACGTGTCGGTTACGCACTACTCCTCGTATGACATATGAACCTGCACACGTCGGCGTAAGGGAGAGGAGACGGGAATGCGAGTGGCGGTCACCGGAGCGACGGGATTCATCGGGCGACGCTTCGTGCGACGATTGCTCGCCGAGGGACATACGGTGGTCGGGCTCACCCGCGACGTCGCGCACGCAAGTGCCGTGCTGCCCGTTCGGTGTCGCGCCGTACGCTGGGATCCCACAGGCGGCACCGCCGACCCCGCCGCGCTCCGCGACATCGACGCCGTGGTGCATCTCGCCGGCGAGAGTGTCGCCGGGGGGCGGTGGACCGCGACGCGTAAGCGCGCCATCCGCGACTCGCGGGTCATCGGCACGCGCGCCTTGGTGACCGCGCTCGGCCGCCTGGCCGAGCACGAGCGGCCGCGCGTGCTCGTCGGCGCCTCGGCGATCGGCATCTACGGCGATCGCGATGACGAGGAGCTCGACGAGGACGCGCCGCCCGGCCACGGCTTCCTCGCCGACGTCTGCGCCGAGTGGGAGGCGGCGACGCGCGCCGCGGCCGAGGTCGGCATCCGCACCACGATCGTCCGCATCGGCATCGTGCTCGGACGCGACGGGGGGGCGCTCCGATCGATGTTGCCGCCGTTTCGGCTCGGCGCCGGCGGCCGCCTCGGCGGCGGGCGGCAATGGATGAGCTGGATCCACGTCGACGATCTCGTCGAGCTCTTCGTTCGCGCGCTCACCGACGAGCGCGTGGCCGGCGTGCTGAACGGCGTCGCGCCGCGGCCGGTCACCAATGCGGAGTTCACGCGCACGCTCGCCGACGTGCTCGGCCGGCCCGCGATCATACCGGCGCCCGCCTTCGCGTTGCGGCTGGCGCTCGGCGAGATGTCGGCGATCCTGCTCGCGAGCCAGCGGGTGGTGCCGCGCGCGGTCCTTCGCCTCGACGTTCGCTTCCGCTATCGCGAGCTCGCCCCCGCGCTCGCGGACCTCTGTCGCGAGCACGTCGAGGAGCTCGAGTTCGAGCAATGGGTACCGCGCACGCCGGCCGAGCTGTTTCCGTTCTTCTGCGACCCGCGGAACCTCGAGAAGCTGACGCCGCCGTTCGTGCACTTGCGCGTGCTCGGCATGTCGACGCGTGACATCGGCGCCGGCACGCGTATCGACTACCGCTTGTGGTTGCACGGCCTGCCGGTGCGCTGGCAGAGCCGCATCGACGAATGGGAGCCGGATCGCCGGTTCGTCGACTCGCAGACGCGCGGCCCGTATGCGTCCTGGCATCACACGCACACGTTCGAGGCGCTGGAAGACGGCACCGTGCTCCGCGACCAGGTGCGCTATGCGGTGCGCCTAGGCGCGCTCGGGGCGCTGATCGCCGGGGGTCGCGTGGCCCGGGACGTGCAGGAGATCTTCCTGTTTCGCCGCCGCAAGATCGACGAACTCTTCCACTGACCCTGCCTCTCGATCTCCGAGGAATTCGGCCCCCCCTCTGGCGCAAGACGGTGCGCTTCGGGACAATAGGGAGGAGAGGAGAGCATCCGATGGTGGCAGCGCCAGAAAATGGGCACAGGCAAAGGATCGGTGTGCTGATCGTCGGCGGCGATGGCGCGGCGCGTGCGCCGCTGCGCGAGTTCTTCACCGGCCGTCAGATCGAAACCTGGGAGGCGGAGAGCGCGGCACGGGGGTTCGCCCTGATGCATCGCCGACCGGTCGATCTCGTGGTCGTCGGGCCGGATGTCCTGCGAGACGAGCGCGCGACCGTGATCGCGGGCGTGCGCGCGTTCGACGACCAGATCGAGGTGATCGCGATCGTCGACAGCGCCGAGCGCGGGCGCGCGGCACTCGCCGCGGGCGCCTACGACTTCTTCCTCGAGCCCGTGGACTTCGAGCGTTTCGATGTCGTCCTTCGGCACGTCGGCGACGCCGCCGAGACGAGGGAGCAGAGCAGCGTGCTCGCGCAGCAGGTGCAGCGACCGGCGCGCCTCGGAAGGCTCGTCAGTCAGAGCCCGGGCATGATCGCGCTCTTCACCGCGGCGCGGCGGCTCGCACGCTACGAGACGCCGGTGCTGATCGCGGGTGAGTCGGGCACCGGCAAGGAGAGCTTGGCACGCGCCATCCACGAGCTCGGACGGGAGGCAGGGCCGTTCGTCGTTGTCGAGGCGGCGACGGCGACGTCGGAGTCGTTCGACCGCGCCGCCGCCAAGGCCGCCGGCGGCACCCTCTATGTCGACGACGTACTGGCCCTGGCGCCGCAGGTTTCGGCGACGCTCGTTGCCCTGCTCGACGGCGGGGGGGCGCGCGGGCGTGAGACGTCGGCCCGGGTGATCGCCGCCTGTCGCGAGGACGCGGGCCGCCGCTGCAGTCAGGGTACGTTGCAGGAGGACCTCTACCTCCGCCTCTCGTCCGCGGCGTTCAGCGTGCCGCCGCTCCGCGAGCGCGCGGAAGACGTGCTGCCGATCGCCGACGAGATCCTCCACGGCCTCGGGGCCCCGAACGGTACGACGCTCGGTTGCGGCGTCGGTGAGGCGCTCGCACGCTACGAGTGGCGGGGAAACGTCGACGAGCTCCGCGTCACCCTCGAAGCGGCGCGGGCCGCGGCTTCCGGTCGTGCCATCGAGCTGCGCGATCTTCCGCCGGCGTTTCGCCACGGGCAGCCGGCAGTCGAGGAGTCCGTGAGCGGCGAGAGCCGACACCTCTCCGACATCGAAGCGGCACATCTCCGGAAGGCGTTGGCCGAGACGCGGGGCAACAAGGCGCGCGCGGCGCGTCTCCTCGGACTCAGCCGCTGGGCGCTACAACGGAAGTTGCAGAAGCATCACATCTCGCTGCGAGAGGTGCTCTCGTAACGGCGATACGTCGTCGGTGCGGCTGAGGCGTCATGGGGATTCATTGCGAGCACCGCGGTGCGTGTCGGAAGGTCCCGTCAGGCGATCGCGGCGCGGCGGCGCCGGCGGACGACGGGGGTTACCCGCCGATGCGTCGTGCGCAGTTGCCGGATGGGAACTCGCGTCGTCGCGGCTTGCGTCCCGCGCCAGGAGAGTAGGCCGCGGCCGAGGTACGCCGCGTCGAGCGCGAGCGCCTCGCACACGTTCTGGAACGAGAACGGCGCATCCTCGCCTTCCTCGCCGCGGATCCAGATCTCCGCCTCGGTCGCTCCCGCCGAGTTCCGGCGTTGCAACTGAATCACGGCATCGAGCAGCACGGCGAACATGAGACGCTTCTCGGGCGTGTCGCACGCCCGCCCGGCGAGACGATCGAAGTATTGATCGGGAAGAAGCGTATCGGGAATCGAGGCCTCGGAGGTGCCGCGCCGCGAACCGTCGGCGTCGTCCGAGTCGACGCGCCGCGAGGCGTCGTCGGAACCGATGCGCTTCGGAACATTGGCGCCGTTCGGCGCCGCTCCGCGATGTTCCACCATACCACCCTGCCTTCGTCCGAGGGAGGACGTCCAAGAGTACGCGATCGGTATCGACGAGGACAAGAGAGCAACCCGCGTGCCGCGCCCTTTTGGCGCGGCATTTCATGCGCCATCGAGGATCCGCACCGATCGCCGCTCGCGATTGCTCGCGCCGCCGGGCGCACGGTGTGTGATTCCGGCCGCCTTCGCCCGGGGGCCGACACGCCATGTCGCCGTGGTGCGCGCAATCGTCGTCGACGCCGCCGACCGCGCCGTTGCGACGCGCGACGGCCGGCGAGCGTTCCCGGCGTCGCGACGTTTTTGCTATAGGCAGACGATGCCGGAGCCGTACGCGGAGCGTCTGACCTCCCTCGCCCTCGTAGCACAGCAAGACGTCGCTCCCTCGCTCGGCCTCGCGACCGACCGCTATCTCCTCGGCACCCTCGGCAAGTCGTCGCGTCCACGCCCGGGGATCCTCCGCATCTACAGCTTTCCGGGAGACGTCCTCGCCGCCGGCCGCTGGCACCTGGCGCCCCCGGCGGCCGCCGACGCCGGCGAGGCCTTTGTCCGCCGGCTCACCGGAGGCCGCGCGCTCGCGCTCGGCGAGGGCTACCTCGGCATTTCGTTGCTGCTGCCGCACCGCTCGGCGCTCTTCGCCGAGGATCCGCTCGCGCTCGCGCCCTTTCAAATCGCGAACCGCTACGTGCGCGGCCTGTTGCGCGCTCTGAAGACGCTCGGGCTGCCGGTGTTCTATCCGGGGCGGGATCTGGTCACGGTAAACCGCCGGCCGATCGCGGCGCTCTCGTTCGAGACCGACGAGGACGGCCGCCTGGTGTTCGAGGTGATCCTCGCGGTGGAGCGCCCGCTCGGTGCCGTCGCGCAGCTCCTCGACCGCTGGGACAAGGGCGGCGTCATCAAGGCCGACCTCCTCGCGCTCGAATCGGGGACGTGCGTGCGCTCCGAGATCGGCGAATCGCTGCCGTTCGAGGATCTCGCGGCGCTCATCCGCGACGCGTTCGCGCAGCAGTACGGCATCACGCTCGAGCCCACCCCGCTCTCGCCGCTCGAGGAGCAGGCGGTCGCGGCTCTCGCGCAGCGCGAGTCGCGCGCATGGACCAACGCGCGCGTGCTGCGGCATGACCTTCCGCTGTCGGGGTCGTCGGGCATCCAGACGGGTGTGCTCGAGGCGCGCTTCGCCCTCGAGCAAGAGCGGTTCATCAAGGAAATTCAGCTTGCGGGCGACTTCATCGCCAACTCGCCGGCGATCGCGACACTGGAGTATCGCTTGCGCCTGTGCCCGGCGGAGTGGATGGCGATCACGCGCGTCGTCGACGCCGTCTTCGCCGACCCCGTCAACTATCTGCTGGGCGTCGGCCGCCTGCGCACTGTGGCTGATGCCATCGTGAAGGGGCTTCCGTCGTGAGCGACGATTCACCCCGCGCCGCGGGCGACGGCCTCGCGGACGACGCGCGCCGCCGGGCGCTCGCCTCGCCGGACGCGCGCACGCGACTCGCGGCGCTCGAGGATCTCGCGCGCGCCGGCCGGCCGCTCGATGAAGTCGACGCGCTCGCGGTCGTCGACTGCCTCGGCTTCGCCATGAAGGCGCTGCAGCGACGTGCGGCCGACGTGCTGCGCTTGAGCGGCGACGGGGCGCGCCCTGCGGTGCTCGCGTCGTTACGGGCGGCGCTCGCGAGTCCCGACGCCGCCCGTCGCTGGGGGGCGACCTACGCGCTCGGGCGCCTCGGGATCGTCGACCCTGTGCTCGTGCCGCCGCTCCTCGAGGCGCTCGCGAGTCGCGACGGCGATCAACGCTGGGCGGCGGCGGCGTTGATGGTCGAGTGCGGCGCGCGCCATCCGGCTACCGTCCTTCCGGCGCTCCTCGACGCGTCGCGCACCGCGGTCCCCGAGCTGCGGAAGATGGCGCTCTACGTGCTGCGTGACCTCGCATCGCACGATCCCCGCGTGCCGGACGCGCTTCTCACGGCGGTTCGCGACGACGACGCGGGCGTGCGTCTCGCCGCGGTCTCGGCGCTCACGCGTCTCGCGGCAGCGCCGGGGCGCGCGTGCGACGAGGTGCTGCGGCTCGTGCACGAGGATCCGGACGTCGGTGTTCGCCGCGCCGCGATGAGCGCGCTCGGTCATCTCGGGCGCGGCGTCGCGGGCGCGGCGACCGCGATCGCCGCTGCCTGCAACTCCGACGACCCCGGGCTGCGGCGCGCGGCGGAGGCGGCGCGCCGCCGTCTCGATGGTCCGGCCTAGACCGCGCGCCGCGCCTCGACGGACCTACACCGCGAGCGCGCGCAGCGCGTCGTGCAGGCGCAGCAGCGCCTCGGTGTCGCGGGCGCAGTACGCGCGCAGCGCCGCGCGCAAGCGCGTCTCCTCTTCGCTGCTGCACTCGTCGGCGGCGATGCGGGCGAATTGCACCGTGGCATCGGCGCCGTCGTGAATCGCCGCGAGATCGTCGTAGCCGAAACCGGGGACGAGCGCGGGCGCGACCATCTTCAGCGAAAACGAGCCGTGAAAACGCGGGTGGTAGACGTGGGCGCGCACGATCACCAGCAGGTCACGGAGCCGTACGCGCACCGCCTCGAGATCGGACGCGAGATCGGGAAGCGCGAGCGCCAGCTCGGCGAGCACCTCGGACTCGAAGTCGGAGTACACGAGAATGGGACGCGCGCTGTCGCGTGTACAGGCGAGCAGGGTCTCCGCGAAAGCGCGGCGCGGATCGTCACGGCCGTCGGCGAGGAACTCGTGGTGCGTGTGCGTACCGGCATCGTCACGGCGGTGAAGAGACCATTGAAACGGAATCCGCCGGTACGGCCGCGTCCCCGGATAGCGCGGTACGGCGGGGCTGATGGTTTCGAAATCGAGGTAGTCGACCGGCGGTCCGAGGTCGGCGAGCGCTGTCGCGAGATCGGCCGACACGATCTCGCGACCGCTGTCGAGAGCTTGGCGGGCACGCCACAGCACCATCGGGACGCCGTCCGCGCTCGCGAGGTCGCGAAGCCGCGTCGTCCCCGCTGCGCGCAACTCCGCCCAGCGATCCGGCGGCATGTAGCGCAGGTGTAGGATCCAATCGGGGGGCTGATCGCGCGTGCAGTACTCCCAGAACTCACACCGGTACGGCGTCGAGCAATGCGGGGACGGTTCGATCGCCGGCGCTGCGACGCGCGCCAGCGTCGCGGGGAGTGCCTCGAGCCGGCCGACGACCTCGGGGACACGCGTCTCGACGGCAGCGGTGACGTCGCGACGCGCGAAGAGCCGCGCCCAGTCGACCTCGCCGCCGGCATGTTCGTAGTCGGGGTCGAGCTGGATCAGCTCGATCGAGGCGATCGTCAGCCCGGCGCCGGCGAGGACGTGGCGCTGGATCGCGAGGTCGTCGAGGTGGACGTCGCGCACGCGGGTGCCGGACTTCACCTCGCGCAACCCCCACGCCCCGCCGGGAAGGCGCTCGAGGATGTCGGCGCGGATCGTGACCCCGTCGTGCTCGATTGCCGCCTCGAAAATCGCGGGAACGGTGCTCTCGGCGAGCAGCGCCGCGGTGTGCACGCGCGCGGCGGCGAAGTCCGGCTCGTCGACCAGCACCGCGCCCGGGAAGAGCGCGTGCGCGAGACGCCCGACGTTCCGGCCGGCGTCGCGCAGCGCTTGACGGCTCGGTGCGAGCGGCGTCGCATGCGCCGGATCGTGTAGCGCGAGCCAGGCCCGCCGTGGGCACTGCAGAGCGGCGAGGATCTGCGTCTTCGTGATCACGTCGCCCACGAGGCGTGCTGCGGCGGCGTCGCGACTACGAAGCGCGCCACACGTGCACGTGCTCCGGCGTGATGCGTACGAGCGGATGCTCGGGTCCGTCGAGCGTCATGGCGCGGTACTGCGGATACTTCGCGCGCAGCGACGCGAGCGCGCGGCCCGCCTCCGCGATGTCGGTGACGACGGCGGCGCGGCCGCGGACGAGAACGTAGGCGAGCGTCGACCAGTCCTCGTCGTAGTCGTCGACGACGAATGCCACCGCGGGGTTCGCGAGAAGGTTCCGCATGCGCTTCAGCGCGAGGCCCGGACGTCGCTTCGGCTTGGCGTCGACGACGAAGTAAAGCGTCTCGCCGTCGAGCGCGTAACAGAGGGGCACGACGTGCGGTACGCCGGCGGGATCGGCAGTGGCGAGATGAGCGACCCGGTGGCGACTGAGAAACGCGCGGGCGTCGGCTCCGAACGCGTCGCTCACCCGCCTGCCTCGGCGACGCGTCGCTCGCGACCATCGCCGCCGGCGCGGGCCTCGCGCGCGAGCTCGGCGATCCACGCGTCGGTTTCCTCGAGGCGCGTCTCGCCGCGGAACTCCGCCTGTGCCTCGCTGTGGAACGCTTGCGCCATGCCCTGGTAGCGCGGCGAGAAGTGGAACACTTCGAGCCGGCGAGCGCCGGCGACGCGCGCGAGGAATCCCGACTGGCGCGCGGTGAGATGGTGGCGCTTGTCGGCCTCATCGCGATCGACGTCGAGGAAGCGCGCTTCCGCATAGAGGAGATCCACGTCGCGCGCGAGAGCGACGATGCGGCGCCCGTTGTCGAGATCGAAACGCGTGTCGACGACGTAGGCGATATGCTGCCCGCGCTGATCTTCGATCAAGTCGTGCGCGAGGACGCCGGCCGTGGCCGACTCGCCGTTCGGCAACGAGATCACGGTCGTCGCGTTGCCGGCGCGGACCGCGTCTTTGAGGGCCGCGAGCCACGCACCGGGACGTAGCTCGCGTGCCGCGAGCACATCGGTACGGACGTTCAAGTGCCGCCGTTCGCTGACGCGGAAGGCGAGGCAGGGAATGCGGTGGTCGAGCGTCGTCGTCGCGATGCGAAACGCCGGCGTTTCGATGAGAGTGTCGGGGGCCGCCGCCACGTCCGGCAGCGGCTCGAACGCGAAGCCCGTGCTGGCGCGAAAGCGGGCGCGGGTGAGGTGGTGGGCGTGGCGCTCGATGACGGTGAGCTCCAGGGTGTAGCTCGCGGTGAGGTTCCAGGTGTAGCCGGCGAGCTTGCCGCGGATGTTGTCGATCAAGCCGGGCGGACCACAAAAGGTGAGCTCGCGATCACGGGGCAAGGTGAGACGGAGCAGCTGATCGAATCCCATGAAGTGGTCCATGTGCGTGTGGGAGACGCACACGTACGAGAGACGGAGGCAGTTGCCGGGACTCAGTCGGTCGATGCGGCCGAGGTCGAAGAGCAGGGCGTCGCCCTGCCAACGGAGCGCGACGTAAAGGGCCGGATCTTGGAAGGGGCCGTTCACGAGCGTTGGACGAAAGCTCGATTTCACGGCGTCATCCTAGCGAAAACGTCTCGACGGGGCGAACCGCGCTGCGATCGCGGCGGAACGAGACGCCGTCCGCCGCCGTCAGATCGGCGGATCGCTCAACGGCTGCTGCGTCGGCGCGCGCTCTTCGCCGCCGATGGCGACGCTTCGTAGGCGTCGAGGCCCTCATTCAGGAGGGCGAAGACGAGCGCGCGCATGCGGATGTTGAGCGTGCGAGCGACGTCGCGGATCTCCTTCATCGTCTGACCTGGGAGACGGACGGCGAGCAGTGCGGTCTCCGTAGCCGCGCGTTGCTTCAAGTCTGCAAGCTTCAATTTGCGCTCTTTCAACGGCATACGAGGTACGTAACGTGCGGTTCGCAGCATAGTCAAGCACATCTGTTAGCTGTGATGCTATGGCGGTGCCGATCACTCGATCGGAGGTGCGACGCCGCTCGGTTTGACGACGCCGAGATAGCCGGCGGTCGGCGCGGCGTCGGTCGGACGGCGTCCGTCACCCACCCGTAGTACCAACAGCGGGCGCAGCATGGCGAGGAGCGCGAGCACGACCACGACCTGCGCGAGCCATCCGGCGAGGCAGACGCCGACGGCGCGGAACGTACTCGTGTAGTCGAGCGCCTGCCGGACGGCGACGACCATCGCGAGAATCATCCACACATGAGTGAGGGCGAGCACCGGCGTGCGAAGCGGTGCAAAGACGCCGAGGACCTGTGCGATCCCGGGAACGGCGGCGAAGCCGAGGACACGCAAGAGCTCGCCGGTATCGGTCTCGGTCTGCGGCTCGGGAAAAAGGCGGCCGCCGATCACCAGGCAGAGCCCGGCCCATACACCCCAGCCGAGAACGGACACGCACATGCCGACGGCCAGCGTCGCCGGGTGCAATGAAGCCATGCCGCCGAGCGCGGCGGCGGCGCCCGAGAGCAACACGATCGCGAGCGCCTGGCTCGTCGCACCGGCGTCGTGCTCGACCTCCTCGTAGATCGCGGGATCGAGGCGCGCGGCGCCGAACGCGCGACGCCCGAGATCGCTCAGCGGCATGCGGCGCGTCGTCCGATCATCCGCTCGCGTCCGCTCTTCAACCAGGCGGCCACCCGAGCGCGCGCCCGGCGAGCACGTGCAGGTGCAGATGAAAGACGCTCTGGCCGACACCGGCGCCGCAGTTCACGACGACGCGAAAGTCACGGTGGCCCTCCGCGATCGCCACCCGCGCCGCCACCCGATGCAGGTGCCCGAGGAGCGCGTCGTCGGCGTCGGTGAGCTCATGCAGGGTGGCGATGTGCTGGCGCGGCAGCACCAGGAGATGCAGCGGTGCGGCGGGGTTGACGTCGCGGATCACCACGGCGTGCTCGTCCTCGTGCACGCGCGTTGCCCTTGCCTCGCCGGCACAAATTCGGCAGAAGAGGCACTCGGCCATCTGTTCCGCTTAACAGCTTTCGTCCGCCGTCCGCAAGAATACCCGTGGACTTCAGCTTCACGCCCGAGCAGGAACTACTGCGCCGCACGGCGCGTGACCTGCTTGCCGACTGCGCGCCGATCGAGCGCGTTCGCATCATGATGGCCGATCCCGCGGGCCTCGACGACGCCGACTGGCGTCGCATGGCGGCGCTCGGTTGGCACGGACTCCTCTTTCCCGAGGAGTACGGCGGGTCGGGCCTCGGGATGCTCGACCTCGCGATCGTGCTCGAGGAGATGGGACGCGCGCTGCTGCCCGGACCGTTCATCGGCACGCTACTCGCGGGGCTCGCGGTTCTCGCCGGTGGCAACGACGCGCAGCGCAGGCGCTGGTTACCGCGCCTCTGCGACGGCTCGTTGCGTGCGACGCTCGCGCTGCTCGAGGAGAGCGGACGCTGGGACGCTGCCGGCGTCGACGCGCGCGCGCGGCCGGATGGTGACGCGCTCGTGCTCTCGGGGACGAAACGCTTCGTGCCGGAGGCGGCGCGCGCCGACCTCCTGGTTTGCGCCGTGCGTCGTGACGACGACCGCGCGCTCGCGCTCGTTGTCGTCGAGGGAGGCGCGCGCGGCGTCGCGATCACGCCGCTCGCCGCTATGGACCGGACGCGACGGGTCGACGCCGTCGCACTCGACGGCGTGCGCGTCGGTCCGGAGAACGTGTTGTCGTGCGACGCCGAGGCGGTGCTCGCGCACCTCCTCGATCGCGGCCGGATCGCGCTCGCCGCCGACATGGTGGGCGGCGCCGCACGCGTGCTTGAGATGACGGTCGAGTACGCCAAGGTCCGCCGACAGTTCGGCCGCGCCATCGGCAGCTTTCAGGCGATTCAGCACCAGTGCGCCGACATGCTGGTCGAGGTCGAGAAGGCGAAAGCGGCGACGTACTACGCCGCCTATGCCGACGCCGAGAGCGCCGACGACGCCGCGCTCGCCGCCGCCACCGCCAAGGCGATCGCCGGTGACGCGTACCGATTCGTCGCCGCCCGCGCCATTCAAGTGCACGGCGGGATCGGCTTCACCTGGGAGCACGACCTGCACCTCTACTTCAAGCGCGCGCAGTCGGACGAGGTGACGTTCGGCGACGCCACCTGGAGCCGCGAGCTCGTCGCGCGGCGGCTCGGATTGTGACGTGAGCGCGGACGCCGAAGGGTTCGCCCGGCGGACCGGCCGCCGCCGTTGACGGACCGCGCCGTCACCAATAAAGGAGCTCGCGCCATGGCGGTCATCCAGCGACAGCACGGTCATTTCCTCGAGGACTTCCGCCCCGGCGCCGTCTTCCGTCACAAGCGCGGCAAGACCGTCACCGAGGGCCTGTTCGCGATCTTCACCGACTTCTCGATGACGACGAACCCGCTCTCGAAGAACCAGCGCTACGCGCAGGCGTACGGGTTCCGCGGCCTGGTCGTGAACCCGGGCCTCGTCATGCTCGTCGTCTTCAGTCAGAGCGTCGAGGACGTCTCGGAGAACGCGCGCGCCAACCTCGAGTACATCGACATGCGCTTCGGCGTCCCCGTCTACATCGGCGACACCCTCGAGGCGGAAACGCGTGTCCTCGGCGTCAAGGTCTCGTCACGCGACCCCAGCCTCGGCGTCGTCCACGTACAGACGACCGGCCGCAACCAGCGTGGCGAGGTCGTCCTCACGTTCCAGCGCAAGGTGCAGGTTTGGAAGCGCGATCCGCAGGCGACCGTTGCCGAGGGCGAGGTGCCGCCGCAGGAGATTCCGGTTACGCTCGACCTGCCGCCCTATGACCCGAAGCGCAACTATCGCGAGCTCGCGTACCTCAGCAACGAGAACACCTACTTCGAGGACTTCACCGTCGGCGACGTCCTCGAGCACTCGCGCGGCCGGGTCATCACCATCGATCACATCATGCTGACCGGCATCCTCGACAACACCTCGCAGGTACACTGCAATCTCTGGATGGTCCAGCAGCAGCCGGAGCGCTACGTCGGCGGGCGGCTGATCGTTTTCGGCGGCATCCCCTTCAACCTCTGCCTGGGGATCTCGTCGGCCGACGTCGGCGACAACGCCGTCGCCGATCTGCGCTACCTGACCGGCCGTCACAGCGCGCCGAGCTTCGACGGCGACACCGTCTTCGCCGCGACCGAGATCCGCGAGACGCGCGAGTTCCCGGGACGCCCCGACCTCGGCATCCTCGGAACGATCCTCCGCGGCCACAAGTTCGTGAAGAAGGACGGCAAGGCGGAGAAGATCGAGATCTTCTACCTCGAGCGCGAGCTCGCGGTGAAGCGCCGCAGCCACTACGCGTAGATCGAGGGCCGCGGGCTGCCCCGGCACGCGACAGCGCGCCGGCTCAGGTGACATGGCGAGCCTGGGTGCGTTGCGCGCGCCAGCCGCGCTCGACCAGCGACATCAGCGACGGGTAGATGATCGCGCGGCGGGCGGGCCAGATGGCGGCCATGTACAGCTGCGTGAAGAGGCCGCGCGACTTGATGTAAACCGCGAGCTCGGGAGCGGCGCCCGGCGCGCAGCTGACGTGCATCAGCGCATGCACCGTGTCGTTCGAGACCTCGTACAACACCTCATCGTCGAAGCGGTAGACCGGCCTCAGCTTCGCTACGGGCAGCGGCGAAGGCTCGTCGGCGGCGAAGCGGTTGCGCGCACGATCGGCCGCGTCGAGCCGCTCGGTGACGAGGTGTTCGGTGCAGCCTGGGATCGCCAGGCTGTTCGGCGCGTCGTCCCACCCCATCACCCGGCCGATCGCCACCCGCATGCGGCTGAGCGGGGAGCGCTCGACCGCGTGGATCGCCTCCCAATAAGTGTCGAGGAACGCGTCGAACCCGCGGCCCGCTTCGAGCCGCACCTCGAACCGCCACACGTCCAGCAGCGCGAAGTCGGCGGCGAGGGTGTGAACCCGCCACGGGTGGGTGAAATGGGCCTGCTTGGTGCTCTTCAATCTCTGGTCCCCTCGCCGTCGATCGTCTGAACGCCCATGCCCGGTTTAGGGAACTCTTCCCGGACCATCGCACGAAAGGCGTCGAGCAGCGGGTTGGGGTAGGTCGGCGTCAGGTCGTTCAACCAACGCCTGCGCTTCCCGGTTCCAAGAAGCTCATGGCCGATCGAGTGCCAGGAACCACCGTAGTCCCTCGTCGACCCGATCTATCAAGGCACGGGGCAACGTGCCGACGAGGTCCTCGAGGTCGTCTCGGTCTACGGTTGCGATCTGTGAAGCGTTGGCGACGGAATCCCGCGGCAGCCCCGTCGACCGCTTCGGAAGGAGCGTGTTTCCCGGGGCGCGCGCGAGAGCCGTATTGCTCGTAAGGACACAGATGACAACGGTGGCGAGGCGACTCCGGTTGACCTCGTCTCGCTGAACGACGAGCGCAGGATGCCGGTACCCTGGCTCCGACCCGCGGGGTTCCGCGAGATCGGCCCACCAGATCTGGCCCCGGCGGATCACCAGGCGCTGCGCCGTCGCGTTCTGGCCAGGACCGTCTTGCTGCGTCGGCGAAACGCGATGGCAGCAGCCTCGTTCCCCGGCTGTCCAGCTTTCGCGAGCGCGCGGTTCCAGGCTTCTGTCGCTTCGCCCGTAGGCGGCTGCCGCGCGAGGTACTCGCGAGTGGCCGTCGCGATGAGGCCGCTGCGGGTGACCCGAAGCTGCCGCGCCCGATCATCGAGCGCGCGAAACAGGTCATCGGGGAGCGAAATCGCGGTCTTCACGGGAGCGGTATAACCGGTATGCCCGGCGGTCGCAAGGGTGGAACGGCACGAGCCCCTCCGTCGTGATCGGCGAGGTGCCAACCGCTCATCGGGCTACGGATCGTTCCTGTCGGTGATCTCCAGATCGACGGTGGTGGTGTTGTTCTCGGGGTTCGCCCCGTCGTCGACGTTGGGTGCGGTGTCGAGGGCGACCGCCGAGACGTTGAAGGTGCAGCGGAACGGGCTCTGGCCGGTGGAGGTCACGTCCTCGAGGTGCGCGGTGACGACGAAGGTAGCCTTGATCTTACCACCGAAGAGCACGTTCGCCGTCGCCTGCAGGCCGGGCGTGCTCGCGTCGGCGTCGAGCTGGGTCACGGTGCCGCCCGGGCACGAGCCGTTGGTCGCGGTGAGCTTGTAGGCGCGACTCGCCGGCGCCATGGCGCCGAACTCGACGTTCAACACCTTGAGCTTCACGAGCTTGGTGCCGGTGGAGAACCCGCTCGAAATGTGGAGCTTGATCGGCTTCACGACGCCGAGCCCCAGGTCCGGGCCCTCGGCGCGCGTGTCGGCGATGCCGTTCGGGCCGGAGTCGACGACGACGTCGTTCGGGCTGCAGGCATTGCCGACAAGGACGACCTGCACGTCGTCGCCTGCGAGGTTGACGTTGTTGGCGGTCGTGTCGGCGACCCCGTTCGGCCCGCAGAGCACGACGGCGGTGTTCGGTGCGGCGACGCCCGCGGCCAGCACCTGCACGTCGTCGCCCGCCGGCGCCGCCGTTTGCGCGACGCCGTCGGCGCCCGCGATCACACAGGGGGTGTTCGCGGGCGGCACACCGAAGACGATTCCGCCCGCGTAGACGTCGTCGCCCGCCGGCACCGAGTCGGGCACGCCGTTCGGCCCGGTGTCGATGATCGGCTTGTTGGTATTCTGGCAGGTGCCGCCGACGGCGATCAGCTGCACGTCGTCTCCGCCGGCCGCGGTCTCGACGAGCTTGTTGGCACCGCAGCGGATCTCGGTGCGAAAGGGTGTTCCCTGGCCGACGGTCGCGGCTTGGATGTCCCCGAGCGCCGCGGTCGTGTTGCAGATCCCGTCCGGGCCGGTGTTGATGACGACGCTGCTCTGCAGCCCGGTGCCGGGCGCGATCTGCAGCTCATCGGCACGCACGGTGCCGAGGGATGCTGCGATTACGAGGATAGAGACGAGGCTGGCGTAGCAAATGGGGCGCATGGAGCAAACCTCCTCGGGGGCGTTTCGCGGGAACCATACAGGGGGGGCGACGCGATGAGACAAGGAAAATGCGCGCGTCCGTCAGGCGTCCGACGGATCGAGGAGCCGAAGTCGCCTGTAGACCCTTGACGTAGATTCGTAACCTCGGTAGTTGCAGTTCGCGCATGGGTCAGAGCAGCCGGTTCCCGTTGGCGGTGCATGTGCTGGTCGCGCTCAGCTTCCGTCCCAAAGACTTCATCTCTTCGGACTCTCTTTCGGGAACGGTTCACACCAACCCGGTCGTCGTCCGGCGGGTCGTCGCCTCGCTGCGGCGAGCCGGGTTCGTCATCTCGCAACCCGGTGTCGCGGGAGGTGTCCGATTGGCGAAGCTGGCGCGCCGGATCTCGCTGCTCGATGTCTACCGCGCCGTCGGCCGAGGTGAGCTGTTTCGGATGCACAACCCGAATCGCGCGTGCCCGATCGGCAAGCGGATTCCCGCGGCGCTCGCGGAGTTCCTTCCGAAGGCGGAGAGGGCCTTCGAACGGAGCCTCGCGGGCGTGGCGATAGAGGACGTGGCGAGGAAGGTCTGGCCGGCGTTTTTCGCCACGAAGTAGAAAGGAGGCATGATCATGATTCAGCTGCACCAGTACCCACCGATGTTCGGGATTCCCAATCCGAGCCCCTTCTGTATGAAGCTCGAGACCTGGCTGCGAATGACGGGACTCCGTTTCGAGGTCGTTCGCGTCGTCGATCCCCGCAAGGGACCGAAAGGGAAAGTTCCCTGGATCGAGGACCAGGGGCGGACCATCGCCGATTCGGCGTTCATCATCGAGTACCTCAAGGAAGCGTACGGGGATCCGCTGAACGGCAACCTCAGCGCCGCGGAGCGGGCCACGTCTCTGGCGCTGCAGCGCCTGATCGAGGAGCATCTCTACTGGGCCATCGCGCACGGGCGGTTCCTCGACGACGAAGTCTGGCCGAGCACACGAACGCAGTTTCTCGCGGGCTTTCCCGCCCCGCTGCGGCCGCTGGTCGGTCGCCTGGTGCGAAAAACGGTCGCGAAGTCGCTGCATCTGCAAGGTCTCGGACGCCACTCGCAGGAGGAGATCTACCGGCTCGCTTGTGACGACTTGATGGCGCTCTCGACGTTCCTCGGTGACAAGCGCTACTTCTTCGGCGAGAAGCCGACCGAGCTCGATGCGACGGCGTACGGGTTCCTCGCACAAGTGCTCTGGGCCCCGGGCTCGCGCCGGACTCGTGAGCACATGGAGCAGACGCGCAACCTGCCCGCCTTCTGCGAGAGGATCAAGCTGACTTTCTATGGAGGAAACCAGACATGAGCGATACAGCCAAAGCAATCGTCGTCGGCGTCGGGCCCGAGGCCGGGCTCGGGGGCGCCCTCTGCACGCGGCTTGCGCGCGAGGGATTTCACGTCTTCGTGGCGGGACGCACTCCCGAAAAGGTGGAGAGGCTCGCGCTCTCCATCCGGAACGCGGGCGGCCGCGCCACCGCGGTCGCCACCGATACGACGAAGGAGAAGGACGTGATCGCGCTCTTCGATCGCGCCGAGACGGATGGCAAGGGCAGTCTCGATCTCGTCATCTACAATGCCGGCAACGCCGCGATGGGAGAGCTCCACGACATGCAGGCGAGTTTCTTCGAGGACGTGTGGCGCGTCGGCTGCCTCGGGGGATTCCTCGTCGGGCGCGAGGCCGTTCGACGGATGCTGCCGCGCGGTCGAGGAACCGTGGTCTTCACCGGCGCGACCGCGTCGCTCCGCGGCAAAGCGACCACGACGGCGTTCGCGGCGGCCAAGGCGGGGCTGCGCTCGCTGGCGCAGTCGATGGCGCGCGCCTATGGTCCCAAGGGAATCCACGTCGCGCACGTCATCGTCGACGGCGGCATCGCCGGCGACAAGATCATCCAAGGCATTCCGCAGTTCGCGCAGGCCATGGGCGAGGACGGCCTCGTCAGCCTCACCGGTCTCGCCGACGCCTACTGGTATCTCCACAACCAGCCGAAGGCCGCCTGGACCCACGAGCTCGACCTCCGAACGTTCAAGGAGTCGTTCTAGTGTCCGGGAGGGTCTGCGTGGTCGCCGGGGTCGGTCCCGGTACGGGAGCGGCACTCAGCCGACGGTTCGCCGCCGGCGGGTACCGCGTCGCGATGCTTGCCCGCGACACCGAACGCCTCGCCGCGCTCGAACGGGAGATCGACGGAAGTCGAGGCTACGGCGTCGACGTCACCGACGCCGCACGCGTGAAGGAGGTCCTGGAGCGAATTCACTCGGACATGGGGCCGGCGCGCGTGTTGGTTCACAACGCGGTGAGCGGCCACTTCGGCGAGTTTCTCGACGTCGGGCCGGATATCCTCGAGCACACGTTCCGTACCAACGTCTTGTCGCTGCTGCTCCTCGGCCAGGCGGTCGTTCCGCACATGCTCGCCGGCGGTGGCGGCGCGATCGTGGTCACCGGAAACACCTCGGCGTGGCGGGGCTCGGCGAACTTCGCCGCCTTCGCGCCGTCGAAAGCCGCGCAGCGGATTCTCGCGCAGTCGATGGCTCGAAGCCTGGGGCCGAAGGGGATTCACGTGGCGTACGTCGTCATCGATGCGGTGATCGATGTGCCGTGGACGCGCCAGGCGTTCGCGTCGAAGCCCGACGAGTTCTTCGCGCGTCCAGACGCGATTGCCGAGACCGTCTATCTCGTCGCGCACCAAGACCGGTCGGCGTGGACCTTCGAGGTCGACTTGCGGCCGTTCGGCGAGAAGTGGTGAAGATTCTCTCGCGGGAGACGCGAGTGTCGTCGCGCGCGCTCAGCCGGTGAACACGACGACGGCCTCGCCGGGCGTCGTCTGTTTTCCTTCGGCGTTCTCGGTCCAGATCGTGAGCTGCGCGAGACGCTCGCCGTTCTCCTCCCATTTGCGCTTGACCTTACCGGTACAGACGACCGGCTGATCGGGGAAGTCCATGCCGCGGAATTGGCACGAGATCTTGCGGATGCGGCCGCGATGGCTGAGCCAATTCGAGACCAGCTCGCCGAGCGCCGCGTACTTGAAGCGGCCGTGCACGATGATCGAGCCGAGCTGCTTCGCTTGCGGGAAGCGATAGTCGTGGTGCAGCGGGTTGAAGTCGCCCGAGCCTGCCGCGTACTTCACGAGCTGCGTCACGCCCGGCCGCTTCTCGAGCCGCGGCAGGGCCGTGCCTTCCTCGATCTCGTTCCAGATGATCGCCATGACTTTGCGCCTCAGTAGTAGATCGCTTGGCCGCGTTGCACGGCGACGACGGCGCCGGTCGCGGCGTTGGTGAACGTGGTCTCGACGGTGGCGATGAGCATGGTGCCGAGTGCCTTGCTGGCGCGCGTCTGCAGATCGCGCAGGCGCGTCACCGCCGTCAGCGCGTCGCCGGCGCAGATGTCGGCGAGGTACTCGGTCTCGACGCCGCCGTCGAGGAGACCGGGGAGGCCGTGGTCGAGGCGCGGGACACCGGCGGTCGGCGTACTGAAGGTGTCGCTCGAGCTCCCCGGGATGAAGACCGGCGTGCCGAGGTAGGTCGGCGGCGCCGGTAGGTTACGGTAGCCGGCACGCCGCGCCGCCTCGACGTCGAAGTAGACTGGATCGGTGTAGCCGACGCCGCGCGCGAAGGCGCGGACGCTCGTCGTCGTCACCTCGTAGGTCCAGGGCGGCGTCTCCTTGCCGATCAACGCCCGCATCGCGTCGGTGATCTCGAAATGCTCAGCCATGCTTCGTCGCTCCTCGCGCTCTCCCATACTCAGTTCACGCAGCCGTGCCAATTGGTTGTCGGCCTCGTGGCGGCGTGGTAGCCGACGCGCGATGCGCGCGATTCTGATCGAAGGCCCGTCACATGATCTCGTCCTCGGCGAGGCGCCTCGGCCGGAGCTCGGCCCCGAGAGCGTCCTCGTCGAGGTGTACGCCACGGCGGTGAACCGCGCCGACCTTCTACAGCGGCGCGGGTTCTATCCGCCGCCGCCCGGCGAGTCGGAGATCCTCGGCCTCGAGGCGGCTGGTGTGATCGCCGAGGTCGGCGGCGGCGTGCGGGACTGGCGGCGCGGCGATCGAGTCATGTGCCTCCTCGGCGGCGGCGGGTACGCGGACTACGTCGCCGTTCCGCAGGGGATGCTGCTGCGGATTCCAGAGCGGCTGTCCTTCGAAGAGGCGGCGGCGATTCCGGAGGTCTTCTATACCGCGTACATGACGCTCGTCGTCGAAGCGGGGTTGGCGAAGGGCGAGACCGTCCTGATCCACGCCGGTGGCAGCGGTGTGGGTACCGCGGCGATCCAACTCGCGCGTGCCTGTGGGGCGCGCGCGCTGGTGACGGCGGGGCAGACCGACAAGCTCGAACGCTGCCGCGCGCTCGGTGCCGCGGCGGCGATCAACTACAAGGAGCAAGACTTCGCCGCGCGCGGACGCGAGCTCACCGACGGCCGCGGCGTCGACGTCATCCTCGACTGCGTCGGCGGCGAGTACCTCGAGCGCAACGTCGCGCTGCTCGCGCCGAAGGGCCGCTTGGTGATCATCGGCCTCATGGGCGGCGCCAAGGCCGACATCAACCTCGCGCTCCTCGTCGGCAAGCGCCTGCGCGTCATCGGCACCGTGCTGCGGACACGGACGCTCGCGGAGAAGCTCGCCCTCACCGCCGGCGTGCGCGAGCGAATCCTGCCGCTCCTCGAGAACGGCACATTGCGCCCGGTCATCGACTCGACGTACACGCTCGCCGACGCTGCGGCCGCGCACGATCACGTCGCGTCGAACGCGAATTTCGGGAAGGTGATCCTGCGCGTTCGCGCCTGAGCGCGACGGCGGCTACCCGACCCGCGGCCGCGCGCGCGCGATGATGCGCGTGCAGTCGGTGCCCGGCGGCAGCGTGCCGAACGCGAGGCCGCGATCGCCTGCGAGGCGCGAGGCGCAAAACGCGTCCGCGACCGCCGCGTCACCCGAACGGACGAGCAGCGCGCCTTGGAAGGCGAGCGCCATGCGCTCGACGATGCGCCGGGCACGCGTCTCGATCGCGTCGAAGTTGCGGAGCTCGTCAGCGAGCGTCGCGACGTAGGCGTCGAGGCGCGCGTCGCCGCTGCGTGCGAGCGCGAGCTCGACGAAGAACGCGTCGACGCTCTCCGGGCTTCTGCCCATGGCGCGCAGGACGTCGAGGCACATGACGTTGCCGGAGCCTTCCCAGATTGAGTTGAGCGGGGCCTCGCGGTAGAGGCGCGGCATCAGCGATTCCTCGACGAAACCGGCGCCGCCGAAGCACTCGAGGGCCTCGCCGGTGACGGCGGGCGCACGCTTGCAGACCCAGTACTTGCTGACCGCGGTCGCGAGGCGCGTGAACGGCCGCGTGCTCTCGTCGGCGACGGCGTCGTCGTAAGCGCGGGCGAGACGCATCATGGTCGCGGTCGCCGCCTCCGCCTCGACGCAGAGGTCGGCGAGAACGTTTCGCATGAGCGGCTGGTCGACGAGAAGCTTGCCGAAGGCGGCGCGATGCCCGCAGTGGTGCGTCGCTTGCGCCACCGCCTGGCGCATCGACGCCGACGAGCCGATGACGCAATCGAGACGGGTGTGGTTCACCATCTCGATGATCGTCGGTACGCCGCGGCCTTCCTCGCCGACCATACGCGCCCAGGCGCCGAGCAGCTCGATCTCGCTCGACGCGTTCGAGCGATTGCCGAGTTTGTCCTTGAGGCGCTGGATCTGGATCCGGTTCTTCGTGCCGTCGGGGAGCCAGCGCGGCAGGAGAAAGCAGGAAAGGCCGCGATCGGTGAGCGCCAGGACGAGAAAGGCGTCGCTCATCGGCGCCGAGCAGAACCACTTGTGGCCGGTGAGGTCGTACTCCGCCCCCGGCCCGCGGCCCGAAATCGCCTCGGCGCGCGTCGTGTTCGCGCGCACGTCCGAGCCGCCCTGCTTCTCGGTCATCGCCATGCCGCAGAGCGCGCCGCGCTTTTCCGGTGCGGGGCGGAAGTGCGGATCGTACTCGAGGGAGGTGAGCCGCGGCTCCCACTCGCGCGCGATCTCCGGCTGCGCGCGCAACGCCGGGACGGCGGCGAACGTCATCGTCGTCGGGCAGCCGAAGCCCGCCTCCGCCTGCGAGAGCAGATAGAACATCGCCGCACGCGACGGCTGCGCGCCGGCGCGCGGCTCGCGCCAGGGGAGGGCGTGAAGCCCGTGCGCCATGCTCGCGGTCATGAGGTGGTGCCACGCGGGATGGTACTCGACCTCGTCGACGCGGTGGCCGTAGCGGTCGTGCGTGTGGAGGACGGGCGGGTAGGTGTTGGCGTCGATACCCCAGCGGATCGCGTCGCCGCCGGCGAGCGCGCCGACGGCGCGAACGCGCTCGCGCGCCCACGCGCCGCCCTCACGTTCGAGCGCCTCCGCGAGCGGCGTGTCGTGGTCGAAGAGGTTGTACCCTTCGAGCGGGGGCGGTTGGTTCAACACCTCGTGGGTCGGACGATAGGGGGCCATGGCACGCTCCTCGAGCCGGTTATCGCTCGCGACCACGCCGCGCGGCAAGAGCGTTCCGCGAGGCAGGTAGTCGCTTTGAAAATCTCGGGGCCCATGTAAGGAGGAGTCCAATGAAACGGCTCGCGTCGATCCTGTTGTGCTGCGTGCTTGCCCTTGGGCTGGCTTCGCCCCGAATCGCGGCGGCCGAGGATCTGGTGGTCTTCGCCGCCGCGAGTCTTACCGACGTGCTGAAGGAGATGGGAAGAGCCTGGGAGGCGAGGACGAAGGATACCGTGACCTTCAACTTCGCGGCCTCCAGCGACTTGGCTCGGCAGATCAAAGCCGGGGCGCCCGCGGACGTGTTCTTCTCCGCGGACGTCGCGCGCATGGAGGAAGTGGAACGCGAGGGCCTCGTCGACCGGACCGAGCGGCGCGAGGTGCTCTCCAACGTGTTGGTCGTCGTGGTGCCGAAGGGCGCAACCACGGAAGTCAAGACTGCGAGCGATCTCGAGAAGCTCACGAGGATCGCCCTGGCAGATCCCGAGTCCGTCCCGGCCGGTGTCTACGCCAAGAAATACCTCGCATCGCAGGGCCTGTGGTCGGCGATCGCGGACAAGATCATCCCGACGACCGATGTTCGCGCCGCGCTCGCGGCGGTCGAAGGGGAACACGTCGACGCGGGGATCGTGTACCGCACCGATGCGGCGACGTCGAAAGGCGTGCGTGTGGCGTTCGAGGTGGCACGCGAGCAGGGTCCACCCATCGTGTACGCGCTCGCCCCGCTGAAGGCGTCCAGCAAGGCGCGGGCGCGCACCTTCGTGCGCTTCCTGGAATCATCGGAAGCTCGACCCATCTACGAGCGCTTCGGCTTCCTGATGCTCGCACCCAAGTAGCCCATGCCGACAGCCGAAGAATTCCACGTCGTACTCTTCACGCTCCGTATCGCCGCACTCGGGACGGTCCTGATCCTTGGTCCTGGAATCGCCGCGGCGCTCGTGCTCGCTCGCTACCGGGGTCCGGGCAAAGGCGTGCTGGAGACGCTGCTCTCCTTGCCCCTGGTCCTGCCGCCCACCGCCGTCGGGATCTTTCTCCTCAACGTCCTCGCGCGGCGCGGGCTCGTGGGTGCCTGGCTCGCGCGATGGGGGATCGAGATCGTGTTCACGTGGAAGGCGGTCCTCCTGGCGACGATGGTGATGTCATTTCCGCTGCTGGTGCGCTCCGCACGCACCGCTTTCGAGGAGGTCGACCCGCGCTTGGTCGGCATTGCCCGCACGCTCGGGTGCGGACCCGTCGCGGCGTTCTTTCGGGTGACGTTGCCGCTCGCGTGGCGCGGTGTGCTCGCAGGTACCGTCCTCGCCTTCTCGCGGGCGCTCGGCGAATTTGGCGCGACCGTGATGGTCGCCGGCAACATTCCGGGCAGGACGCAGACGCTCTCGCTGGCCATCTTTCACGAATCGCAGACCGGACGTGACGACCGCGCGCAGGTTCTCGCCGCCGTCACGGTCCTCTTGGCCTTCGTCACGTTGTGGACCGCGGAAATCATCACGCGACGCCGCACGCGTCGCGCCGGAGCGTGACCGAGCCCGTCTTTTGGCCTCGTGCCGCGTTGGGAAGTCATCGCACGTGCCATAGCGCTAAGATTTCGATGTCGCCGGCGGGTCCGGCCAGTAGGCGATCGAAAGCCGGACCCACCATTATGTCGTGATCGTCACAGCTCCTCGAGGAAGTCGCGCCACGCAAGCGCCCGCACTCCCGGTGCCACGGCCTCGATCCGGCTCTTCACCTTCGGCGCCTGGTGAACGAGGAACATGTTCACGGCGGTTTCCTTCCGACGGTTTTTCTTTACCGCATCGCGCAGCCGTTGCATCGGCGCCGCCATCGCGGGCGTTACGCTGCGCACCGCTTTGCATTCCACCAATACGAGGGAGCCGCTGCGTCCCGGTGTCACGAAGTCCACTTCGAGACCTTGTTCGTCGCGAAAGTGATAGAGCTCCCGCCTTCCTCCGGCATTGACCTGCGCCTTGACGATTTCGGAAGCGATGAGGCCCTCGAACAGGCTGCCGGCGAACGGCGACCTGGCCAGCTCCGCCGTCGAATCGATTCCCAGCAAATGGCATGCAAGCCCGGAATCGGCGAGATACAGCTTCGGCGATTTGATGAGGCGCTTGCCGAGATTCTCGTAGAACGGCGGGACGATCAGGATCTGCGCCGTCGTTTCCAGCACGCCGAGCCATTGTGTGATGGTCGGCACGCTGACCCCGAGCGGCGCGGCCAGATCGGTCTTGTTCAGTACCTGCCCGTGACGGCTGGCGAGCACCGCCAGGAACCGCCGAAACGTCGCGAGGTCCTTCACCGCGGTCACCGCACGAACGTCGCGTTCGAGGTAGGTCTGCAAATACGACGCGAACCACAATCGGGCGGCTGCGGGCCGCGCCAGGGCTTCGGGGTAGCCGCCGCGGAGCAGGGTCACTTTCGGTGTCTCGCGCGCCGACAGCGGGTAGAGTTGCAACACCGCCGCGCGACCCGCCATCGATTCCGATACGCCTCGCATCAGTGGTGCCTCCTGTGAGCCGGTGACCAGCCACTGGCCGGTCCGGCGCGGCTGGCGATCGATGCGCGAACGCACGAACGCGAACAGCTCGGGTACGTTTTGCACCTCGTCGAGGATGACGGGAGTCTTCATCGCATCGAGGAAACCTTGCGGATCGGCGCGCAGGCGCGCGACGATGTCGGGGTCTTCCAGCAGGAAATAATCCGCCTTGGGAAACAGCCTGCGCAGCAGCCAGGTCTTCCCAGCCCGGCGAGGCCCGGTCAGGACCAGCGCCGGAAAGCCCTTCACGGCCTTCAGGATCTGCCGCTCCAGCAACCGCGGGATATGCCGCATGATTGAGGATTCTGAATCAGCACCTTAGATTACTCAATCACAAGAGCAACTCATCGCCTACGCGCTCCCGACCCCGCGCAGATCCACGAGGCCGTTTGCGCACTCTATATCGACATCGATACGCCGACGTTGGTGCCCGGGCGCATCCTCGGCGATGGTGCGCCATTCTGGCGCAGAAAGCGCATTGGGGCCTGACCGCGTCCGCGGCCGACGCTGCGACATTTCGCTGGACCGCGGAACGTTGGATTTGCCATAGTCCGCGCACTGGACCCCGTGCGGTCCTTCCGTGGAGGAGCACTTACCAATGCGTGCCGCGCTGTGCCGTCCTGCTGCCGTCGAGATGCTCGACGGCGATCGCCGAGCCGGAGCCGACAGTGCGTAGCCCATCCGACAGCCCGAAAGGAGAGAAGTCATGAGACAGGGAACGCGAGTGATCACGACGGCCTTCTGCCAGACCTTCTTCGAGGACGCCCGCGAGTGCGGCCGCGTGCTGCGGATCGCCGTCCGTGATCTCGCGGCCGAATCCGAGTCGGAACGAATGTTCACGTGCGGCATTCCCAAGGCCGGGCTCGAGAAGTACGTCGGTCTTCTCCGGCAGGCCGGACGGGAGGTGCACGTGGAATAGGGGCATGGGCCGAACCGGTGCGCTGCTGCGCGGCGGCAACTTCAACAACGGTACGAACGCCGGTCCGCTCACGGTCAATGGCAACAACGAGCCGTCCAATTCGAACAACAACATCGGCTTTCGTTGCGCCCGCTAGTTATCCTGGCCGGGACCAATGCTAGCCCGGCGGCCTGTTCGCATCGCCTTCACGGAGACGATGCCCGCGCCAATGGGATGACAGGGCTCATGTCCCTGGCGTAGCTCCGCCGCGGGGCGCGCCGAATAGCGAACGGGGCGGGTCCGGCCAGTAGGCGATCGAACGCCGGACCCGCCGATCTCCGATCGCGACACGTGTTGGTTGCGCATGCATCGAGAGAAGAACCTATTTCCCCGCGTCGTCGCGTTCGACAATCTCTATCGCGCCTTTCTCGGCGCGAGCCACGGCAAGCGCGATCAGCCCGAAGTGCGGGAGTTCGAGTACCATCTGGAGACGCGGCTGTGGGAGATCCGCGACGAGCTGGAGACCGGGTCGTACGCGTGGGGTCACTTACGCTGTTTCTGGGTCCGCGATCCGAAGCGCAGGGAGATCCGCGCCGCGCCGTTTCGCGATCGCGTCGTCCACCATGCGCTCTTCAGCGTACTCGATCCGATCCTCCGGCGCGGCTTCATCGCCGACAGCTACGCTTGCATCCCCGGCCGCGGCACGCACCACGCCGTCCAGCGCTATCGCGCATTCGTCCGCGCCCGCGCCGGACGAGGGTATCGCGTGCAGGGTGACATCAAGCGCTACTTCGGAAGCGTCGATCACGCGGTGCTGCGCGCGCGGCTGCGGCGCCGGATCGGCGACGAGCGCCTGCTGCGTCTTGTCGACGGTCTGATCACGCACGGTGCCGAGGCCGCGGGGCGCGGTATGCCGATCGGCAGCCTCACCAGCCAGCTCTTCGCCAACGTCTACCTGGACGCGCTCGATCATTTCGTGAAGGAGCACCTCCGCGTCCGACACTACCTCCGCTACATGGACGACTTCCTGCTGCTCGCAGCGGATCGGCACGAAGCCTGGGACCGGCTCGCGGAGGTGCGCGCATTTCTCACGGAGCGCTTGCGGCTCGAGCTGAATCCGCGGCGCGTGGTCGTGGCACCCGTCGGCGAGCCGTGCGACCTGCTGGGCTACGTCCATCACCGGGACGGGCGTACACGGGTGCGCCGGCGCAGCGCCCGCCGGCTGTGGCGGCGTCTGCCCGCGCTCGCGCGCCGCGTGGCCGCACGCGAGATCGATTCGGGCACCGCCCGCGCCTCGGTCGCGAGCTGGTTCGGTCTCGCCACGCATGCCGATGCCTTTCGGCTGTCGAGGAGCATCTTCACGCGGCGCGACGTCGGCAACGTCGGCAAGCGTCTGCTGGTGCAGTCGCTGTGACTCGCACCGGGCCCGTTTCGCGGCAATACGGCGAGCGCCGAACGGAGATGCGAGCCGACGACGCGCTTGCCGGCTGCTTCGCGGCTATGGCTCCACGGCTCTGGCGCCTGCGAGCGGTGCACGCTGGATGACCTCCCGATCGGCGGTCACGAGCGGAAGGTCTTCACGAACGGCAACCCATACGTAGAGCGCGTCCGCCGCGCGAAGCCGCGTCGTACTGACGACGGCACGCGCCGTTCGAACAGCCCGGGGTCCGATGCCGACGAGTCGGCGCGTTGCCAGATGCCGCGCGAGAAACGCGGCGACCCGATCGGGCGTGACCCCGCGACGAACGAGCGCCGCCGTCACCTCGAGATCGAAGATGCTCGGGACGACAATTTCGTCTCGACCGGCGAAGAGCGGCATACAACGGCGAAGTGCGCGGGCATGACCCGGTTCCCCGGTGCGAAGCGCCGCGACAGCCACGGAAGCATCGAGCACGTAGGTCAGCGGCGACCCCGGAGCAGATCCTCGACGGCCGACGTCTTCGGATCAGCGGAGCTGAACTCCTCGATGAAGATGCGTACGCTCCGGAGGGCAGCCTTGGAGCTCAGGGCACGCGCCCGCCGTTTCGGCGGTATCGCGACGCCGACGGGGACGATCGCAGCCGCCGGCTTGCCGTGGCGCAGGATTACGATGCGCTTGCCGCGGTGCTCGGCGGCGTCCACGATCTCGGAGAGATGGGCCTTGGCGTGAGCGAGCGAGGCCTTCCGCACGTGACCATTATGACTATCGCGGCGTATGAACGCAACGCTGTGCTTCGAGGCGACGGTCTGGCCCGGTTTGGATCTAGATATCTTGACAATTCGGAACCGTGCTCGATGATGATTGAAGCGGTCCAGCAAAGGCTCGTCTCGCCCGCAAATGTCGCGCAGAAGCTCGCGCGGCGTCCGCAGGTCGTCCGACGGCTCGCGACTTATGAGGTGAGCCTGCAGGCGATTCCTTCGCTGGGGATCGAGATCGCGACGCTGACGGAGACGACGATCCTGCAGACGGTGCGCCATCAGCGGCGATACGGCTTGCTGACCAACGACTCGCTCATCGTGGCGACAATGCTGCAGCAGGGAGTACGCATATTGGCCAGTGCGGATCGCCGTCTGGCGGGCGTCACCGAGCTGGAGATCGTCGGTCCCGGCGATCTGGCCTCCCCGGGGAACTGAAGCATTCCGATCGGCACGCGGGTGGTGTAGGGTCCCCGCAACCCCCCGCGAGGAGCGTACCCATGAGCCAAGACCAGACCGTGAACCAGCTGGAGCATCTCGACGAAGAGCTCGAGAGCATCCTCACTTCGTTCGACAGCAGCTACGCCTGGAACTACGGGAGTGTGAAGGAGGGGCTGCGCGACCTCTACGAGAAGGCGAAGCGCGATCAGTGGAACGGTACGACGCAACTCGCGTGGGATACCCAAGTCGATCCCGAGCACGGCATTCTGCCCGATATCGCCAACCCGCTCATGGGCTACGCGCCGTACGAGCGTCTCAACCAGAAGGAGCGCGATCACCTGCGCCACGGCCAAGTGGCGCTGCAGCTGTCGCAGTTCCTGCACGGCGAGCAGGGCGCGCTGATCGTCGCCTCGCAGCTCGTCGGCGCCGTGCCGTGGATGGACGCCAAGTACTACGCGGGCACTCAGACGATGGACGAGGCGCGCCACGTCGAAGTCTTCGGCCGCTATCTCCGCGACAAGCTCGAGTGGCAATGGCCGGTGAACGAAAATTTGAAAGAGCTCCTCGACGCCACCATCAAAGACAGCCGCTGGGACTTCAAGTACCTCGGGATGCAGATCATCATCGAAGGCCTCGCGATGGCGGCCTTCGGCAACCTCTTCCAGATCACGACCGAGCCGCTGCTGAAGGAGCTCGTCCGCTACGTCATGAAAGACGAGTCGCGCCACGTCGCCTTCGGCGTCCTCTCGCTGAAGGACTACTACCAGGACATGCCCGCAGGCGAGATCCGCGATCGCGAGGACTTCATCATCTACGCGTGCGAGCTCATGCGGAACCGACTCGTCGGCGATCAGATCGCGGTCGCGATGGGTTGGAACCGCGACGAGGTACGCGACGTCGTACTCGGGTCGCCGCTCGGCCTCGCATTCCGCCGCACGCTTTTCATGCGCGTGGTGCCGAACCTGAAGCGCCTCGGACTGTTGAGCCCACGCGTCAGGGCCGCGTTCGCGAAGCTCGAGATCCTCGAGTTCGAGGACGCCGATCCCGAGGCGCAGGATCGGGAGCTCGGTCTCGTCTGACGGCGCGTCAGGCGCGCGACGCTCTGCGCGCAGGCGCGGCACCGGCCTTCGGCTTGCGCGCCACGAGGACGGCGTATCCGGGCGGTAGGCGCGCCCCGCCATAGCCGCGCGCGATCCGCACGCGACATCCGACGGCGCGCAGGCGTCGCGTCAGCTCGCGCGTGGGGAGGAGCGTCAGCCGATGTGTTTCGTCGCGACGGCGATAGGCGCGGCCGATCCGACGAAACGACGTGATCGCGCGGGTCAACGTGCCGCCGGCGCGATCCTCCATCGACAGCGAAATCACCGCCCAGTCGCGGCCGACGCGGCCGTGCGCCATCGTGGGCGCGCCGCGCCCCGGCTCCTTCACGTCGAACACGAAGAGGCCGCCGGGACGGAGCGCGCGGACGACGCGGCGAACAGGCGAGCGAACGCCGCCGGTCCCGCCATGTAGTTCACGACCTCGCCGACCGCGACGACGGCGTCGCAGGGGCGAATCGTCACTCCCGGCAGGCGGCCGCGCGCGAAACGCGCGCCAACGATGCGACGGCGCGCGCGGCGCAGCATCGCCGGTGAGGCGTCGATCGCGAGCACGTCGTGACCGGCGGCGACGAGCGCACGCGTTGCGGCGCCCGAGCCGCAGCCGAGCTCGACGACGGTGCCGCGTTCGACGCCGGCCCGACGCAGCAGGGAGACAAGTCCTGGCGCGGCGGCGCGCGCGAAGTCGCCATACCCGGCGTCGTGAATGAAGGCGAGATCCTCGCCGTAGTAGGGTCGCCGGCGCACGCTTGGTTACTAGCGTACGCGCCGAATCAAGGAAGCCATCCCATCGACTCGTCGCGCTTGACCCCCTCTCGGCGCGCGGGTAGACGACGTCAGCTTCTCTTCGAGGATCCCCAATGCGCTTCTACGAGTACGAGGCCAAAGGTCTTTTCGCGCGCCACGGCACGCCGCTTCTGAAGGGCCGTGTGGCAAAGACCGCCGCCGAGGCGAAAGCGATCGCCGCCGAGATCGGCGGGCCCGTCGTCCTCAAGTCGCAGGTGCTGACCGGCGGCCGCATGAAGGCGGGCGGCGTCAAGTTCGCTGACAATCCCGCCGATGCCGAGAAGGCGGCCGACGCGATCCTGAAGCTCGAGATCAATGGTCAGAAGCCGCGCGGCGTCCTCGTCGAGGAGCGCGCGCCGATCAAGCAGGAGTACTTCGCGGCCATTACCTGGGACGGCCGGCGGAAGCTTCCGGTTCTCATCTTCAGCGACATGGGCGGCATCGACATCGAAGAAGTCGCGGAGAAGCACCCCGAGCACGTCGCGCGTGTGCACTTCTCGACGCTCCTTCCCTTCAGTCCCTACAAGGCGAAGGAGGCGATCGCCGCGACCGGTGTCAGCGGCGACGATCTGAACAAGCTGATCCCGATCGTCACCACGCTGGTCGAGATCTTCCTCCGCTACGACCTGACGCTCGCCGAGATCAACCCGCTCGGCAAGACCGCCGACGGCAAGTTCCTCGTCCTCGACGGCCACGTCGATCTCGAAGGCGACGCACGCGACAAGCACGCCAAGGTCATCGCCGAGCTCGGCATCGGCAAGGAAGAGACGCGCGAGGCGCGGCCGCCGACGGCGTTCGAGATCAAGGGTGCCGAGATCGATGCCTCCGATCACCGCGGCGTCGCCGGCAACGTCAAGGAGTTCGACGGCGACCTCGGGCTGGTGATCGGCGCCGGCGGCGGCTCGCTCACGCTCTTCGACGCCATCCGCAAACACGGCGGCAAGCCCGCCAACTACTGCGAGATCGGCGGCAACCCGAGCGTCAAGAAAGCCTGCGAGCTGACGAAGCTCATCCTTTCCAAGCCGGGCGTGAAGAAAATCGCCGTCATGATGAACGTCGTCTCCAACACCCGCGTCGATATCGTCGCCCGCGGCGTCATCAAGGGCTGCGTCGAGGCGGGCCGCGATCCCGGCAAGACGATCGCGATTTTCCGCATTCCCGGCGCCTGGGAGGACGACGGCTTCAAGATCCTCAAGAAGTACGGCGTCGAGTACTGCGACCGCACCGTGTCGATGTACGAGGCAGCGGGGCGAGCTGTCGCGAAGATGCGACGGGCGCCGGCGTCGTAGCGCCATGCCGCTCGCCAGCGTGAGCGTCCGGATTCGCTACTCGTAGTCTCGAGCCCCTCGAGTGTCTGGAGCGGGGGTCAGCCGTAGGCTAGAGAACGTCCGACGTGAACGTTAGAAGCAGCACCCGACAGCGCGTTGCCACGGACGCGAACGCCCTCCTCGATCGCGTCGAGTCCTTCCGCATCGACGCCGGTCGCCGGCTCGATCCCGACCAGCGGGTCGAGATGGGTCAGTTCCTTACCCCGTTGCCAGTCGCACGCCTTATGGCTTCGATGGTCACACCTCAGCAAGGGACGGTCAACGTGTTGGATGCGGGGGCCGGCGTCGGGTCACTCGCGGCCGCTCTAGTGGCCGAGGCATGTCAGTGGCGCGTTCTCCCAGGACGACTGAGTATAGTTGCGTACGAGGTCGCCACCCCGTTCATGGCGTACCTTGAGGAAACACTCGATGCGTGTGGCAGTCTCTGTCGACATCAGGGCGTGGAATTCGTTGCAGACGTTCGCCAACAAGATTTCGTTAGTGCCGCCGTAGGAGTTCTCGGCAACCACCGACTCTTCGAAAGGACCGAAGCCGCTAGGGTTGACGTCGCCATCCTCAACCCGCCCTACCGGAAGATCCGGACCGACTCGCGAGAGCGGCGGCTTCTGACGCAGATCGGCATGGAAACGAGCAACCTCTACCCGGCCTTCCTCTGGCTCGCGATGCGACTATTGGAATCCGAGGGGCAACTCATTGCAATCACGCCACGCAGCTTTTGCAACGGCCCATACTTCCGGCCGTTCCGCCGAGAGCTAGTGCATTCAATGAACTTCCGACGCATCCACATCTTCGACTCTCGAAGGCACACCTTCGCGGAAGACAAGGTCCTCCAGGAAAACATCATTTTCCATGCCATAAAGACGTCGGATCGCACGCCCGTTCAGATTACCGGCAACGAAGGCCCGCAAGATCCAGATGTAACCGTACGCGAAATCAGCCGGGAACGCCTCGTCCAGTCACGCGATCCGAATTCTTTCATTCACATCGTTCCGGACGAGTTGGGCGAGATCATAGATCAGAAGATGCGAGGACTCGCCGCTTCCCTCGCCGACTTGGGGCTGAACGTCTCGACTGGACGAGTGGTAGATTTTCGTGCGAAGCATCTGTTGCGCATCGAACCCGGAGATGACACTGCGCCGCTGATCTATCCGGGGCACATCGTCGAAGGCTTCGTCTCCTGGCCTAGTTCCAGCATCACGAAGCCGAACGCGATCGCGCTGAAGCCGGACGCCGATGACCTATTGGTGCCCACTGACTTCTATGTACTCGTGAAGCGTTTTTCCGCGAAGGAAGAGCGCCGGAGAGTTGTAGCTGCCGTCTATGATCCGACGCGGGTGATTGGCGACAGAGTGGGTTTTGAGAACCACCTGAACTACTATCACCATAACGGGCATGGCCTGCCAGCGACACTTGCGAAAGGTCTGACGGTCTTCCTGAACTCAACGCTTGTCGATTCATACTTCCGGCAATTTAGTGGCCATACGCAGGTGAACGCGAACGATCTACGTAGCCTACGATATCCATCACTGGAATCGCTCCTCGCAATGGGGACCAAGGCGGGTGAACATATCGCCGACCAAGACACGGTAGACAATGTCGTTTCGGAGGCGCTGGGCATGGCGAAGCGTGCGAGCATTGATGCGGTTAGAGCAAAGAAGAAGCTGAGCGGCGCTCTCACGATTCTGAGGGCACTCGATGTGCCGAGGGAGCAGCAGAACGAGCGGTCCGGCCTCGTCCTGCTCGCGCTCCTCGGAATGACGCCCCGAGCTTCATGGCGCAGGGCTGCAGATCCTCTGCTCGGGGTCACGGAGATCATGGAGCGCATCCGCGATCAGTTCGGAAAGACGTATGCGCCCAACACTCGTGAGACCGTGCGCAGGTTCACGATTCATCAGTTCGTACAGATGGGATTGGTGCTTGCGAATCCGGATGAGCGCGAGCGCCCGATCAACAGTCCTAACAACCGGTATCAGGTCGAGCCGACGACCTTGAAACTGCTCCGCAGCTTTGAGGGACCGGAGTGGGATGTCAATCTTGCGGCGTATCGGGTGACCGCTGCTGCGCTGACGAGCCTGCATCAACGGGAGCGAAGGATGGCGGTAGTTCCCGTAAAGCTTCCGGACGGCAGGCGGCTCAAGCTCACAGCTGGCGGCCAGAATCTTCTCGTCAAGGACATCGTCGAGAAGTTCTGTCCTCGCTTCACTCCAGGCGGGACGGTGATCTACGTGGGCGATGCGGGTGAGAAGTATCTGTATTTCGACTCCCGCTATTTGGAGCGCCTAGGTGTGAGGATCGACGAGCACGGCAAGATGCCAGATGTGATCGTTCACCATACGACCAATGACTGGCTTGTGCTCGTCGAGGCCGTGACGACCCATGGGCCTGTCAATATCAAGCGGCACAATGAGCTGAAGCGACTGTTCGACAGGAGCAAAGCGGGCCTCGTCTTTGTAACGGCCTTCCTCACGAGAAAAGCCATGCTGAAGTACCTGGACGAGATAGCATGGGAGACCGAGGTCTGGGTCGCGGAAGCGCCGAGCCATCTCATTCACTTCAACGGTGAGCGTTTTCTTGGTCCGTACCGTAGAAACCGGCGCCGCTAGTTGTCGAGATAGGACGTATGCGATCGAGCTCGGCGACGGCGACTCGATCCGGCGCCGTGCGGACGAGCTCGGTGCCGTCCGAGGAGACCCACATGCAAGTCGGCGTGATCTTGCCCCCGCTGCCGCGGCGATCGGCCGAGCTGGCGCGGATGGCCGAGGGACTCGGGTTCGCGAGCCTGCTCTATCCGGACAGCCAGAACCTCGCGCCCGACGTCTGGCAGCAGCTCGCGCTCGCGGTGCAGGCGACCACGACGATTCGCCTCGGCCCCGGGGTGACCAATCCGGTGACGCGCGATCCGGCGGTCACCGCCGGCGCCGCGCTCTCGCTCCAGGTCGAGAGCGGCGGCCGCGCGATCTGCGGCGTCGGCCGCGGCGACTCGTCGTTGCAGCGGATCGGAAGATCGACCGTGACGGTCGCCGAGTTCGAGCGCTATCTCGTCACGCTGCAAGCGTATCTGCGCGGCGAGACCGTCGATCGCGACGGCTTCGAGAGTCGGCTCGAATGGCTCGGGGCCGTCGACGTCGCGAAGGTCCCCGTCGAGGTCGCCGCCACCGGTCCGCGCGTCATCGCCGCCGCCGCGCGCCACGCCGACCGCATCGCGTTCGCGGTCGGCGCCGATGCCGATCACGTCGCGTGGGCGCTGGACACCGCGCGCGCGGCGGCACGCGCCGCCGGCCACGATCCGGCGTCGCTGCGCTACGGGGTCTACGTGAACTGTGCCGTCCATCCCGACGCCGTCGTTGCGCGCGACGCGGTGCGCGGCACCGTCGCGACCTTCGCGCGCTTCTCGTCGCTCGCCGGCGCGGCGCTCGACCGCCTCCCCGCGCCGCTGCAGAAGGTCGCCGCCGATCTCCGCGAGCACTACGACATGCGCCACCACACCCGCGCCCGTGCGGAGCACGCGCGCGCCCTCGAGGACGAGTTCATCGACTGGTTCGCGATCGCCGGTCCGGTCGAGGCGGCGCTGCCGCGCTTCCGACGACTCGCGGCGCTCGGGCTCGACTTCTGCCACGTCGTTCCGGGCTCGGGCGAGATGCGACGCGAGGTTGCGGCAACCGTGCTGCAGTTGATTGCGACCGAGGTGATTCCCGCGGTCGCGGCGGGCGATCGATAGTCAGTAGCGGCCTCTACCGCCCCATTCCTGATACAAGGTGCGCGATATGGCCGAGGGCAAAACCCCCGTCGAGGCGACCCGCGAAGCGCGCCTGCGCGAACGCGTGCGACACGGGCTCGCGGCGGAGCACGTCGAGCTCGCCGACGAGAGTGGACGGCACGTCGGCCATCCCGGAGCCGCGGGCGGCGCCGGCTACTATCACGTCGTCGTCGTGAGCCCGCGCTTCGTCGGTCTCGATCGCGTCGCCCGTCACCGCCTCGTCTACGAGGCCGTCGGCGACCTCATCCCCGACGAGGTGCACGCGCTGGCGATCAGCGCCTACGCGCCCGACGAGTGGCGCGCGCGCAAGGCGTAGCGCGGCGACGTCGCGGAACGCTCAGAAGCCGCCGTGGGAAAAGTGAATGTCGAGGAAGTCCGCGAGCTCGCGCAGGCGCGGCACCTCGCGCTCGGCCAAACGCTCCACGCGCACTTGAACGATCCATACCTGCTCGAGTGGGTGAACACCGCCGCGCTGCGCTTGCTCCGCTGTGACTGGAGCGCGCTGCTCGGGTGGGACGAGCGGCGCCGTGTCTTCCGCCTCTTCTCGAACGCCGGTCTGCTGCCCGTCGATCTCCAGATCGCCGTCACCGAGGTCCAGTTTCGCGCCGACGAGATCCCGCGCCTGCGAGCGCTCCGTCCCGGAGACCTCCTCGAGGTGCCGTCGCTGGACCGCGAGCCTATCCTGCCCGGCGACTTCATGCGGCAGCTTCGGCTGCACGCCGCGCTCTGCAGTCCGTGTCGTGCGACGGCGAGGTCGTCGGCGTGCTCATCAACGGTTGGCGCAATCGTGCCGATCCGTTCCGGCCGCGCGAACGCCACCTCGCGACCGGCATCGCGAACGCGACCGCCGTCGCGCTCGACACCGCGCAACTCGTCGCCGAGCTGCAGATGGCGAACCGGATGAAGTCCGAGTTCCTCGCCAACATGTCCCACGAGCTGCGCACGCCGATCAACGTCATCGCCGGCTACGCGGATATGCTGAACGACGGTGCGTTCGGCGACGTCACCAGCGAAGCGCATGACGTGCTCGCCCGCGTCCGCTCCACGACGCGCACCCTCCGTGACCTGGTCGCGACGACGCTCCACCTCGGACATCTCGAGGCCGGCCGCGATGCGATCGACGTCGAGACCGTCGACGTCGAGGCGCTGCTCCGCGAGCTGGCGTCGGAGATCGTCGCGTCGCCGGCGATTACACTTCACTGGCCGGAACCCTCGCTGGCGCTGCACGTGTCGCTCGACCGCGGCAAGCTGCGCACGATCCTGCAGCAATTGATCCAGAACGCCGTGAAGTTCACGGACGCGGGACGTGTGACGATCGCGATCGAGCACGACGGCCAGTACCTCACGGTCACGGTCGAGGACACCGGGGTCGGCATTCCGCAGGATCGCCTCGCCGATCTCTTTCAGCCCTTCCGCCAGCTTGATGGATCGAACACGCGCCGCCACGGCGGCGTCGGCCTCGGCCTTCACCTCGTGAAGCGACTCGTGGTCTTGTTGCGCGGCGACGTTCGCGTCACCAGCCAGCCCGGTCGGGGATCAACCTTCGTCGTCACGCTGCCGGCGCCGCGCGCCGGCGCGCCGGAGTCTCCGCTCGGCGAGTGAGCGGCGCGAACGCGTCGGGCTCAGAAGGCGCCGCGCTCAGACGGCTTTGCGCTCGTCGTGCGCGAGCTCGAAGCTTCCGAGCCAGCGGACGTACTCATCAGGCAGCCCGCGCTGACGGGCGCCGTCGATCATGAGGCCGAGGTAGCGTGCCGAAGGTTTCCTTCCCTCCCGCGTGCGCGTGGAACGATAGGTAAACGCGCCGCAGCGGGAGCCGTCGTCGATCCGTACGTCCACGGTGATGCGTACATACGTGCCGGCGTGCACGCCCTCGCTGCGATCGAGGCGGGCGCAGTCCGTGGCCGTGAGTAGGTAGAGCGCGCCGCAGATCGACGTGCCCGGCGCCGGCTCGACGTTGGCGACGCCGCGCTCGCCCGGACCGACCGGCAGGTTGAAGCACAGCCGGAAGCCGTCCAGCCATCCGCGCTGGACCGAGTGTGCGCTCATCCCCCGCCGCTCGCGAAAGATCGTGTCGTGCAGGTTGCTGCCGTAGGCGAAGTACCAAAGCGTGTCGGTGGCGGACTCCACGCTGCCGGTGTGTGCGGCGCGCACCGCCGAGTCAACGCTGGGTCAAGGCGCTCACCTCCGCCGACGTGCCGCGGTGTCGCCGGTACATCTCCATGACCCAGCGAAAGCCGGCGTGGCCGGCGACCGAGTCGCGGAACGCGCGGAAGGTGGGAGGGAGGGGCTCCGGCGGCCGGTGCGGATGCTCCGGGGGGACGACGATCGGGGCGAGGAGCGCCGCCGCGGCGAGGTCGGCGACGCTGAAGCGATCGCCGACGAGGTAGCCGCTTCGCCCCACCTCCGTGGCGATGCGATCGAACGCCGCGCGGACGATGCCGGGCGCGGCCGCGATCGCCGCGTCGCTCATGCCGTGGCGCGAGCGATAGAGGACACGGAAGGCGGGAAAAATCGCCCGCATCGTGCGCCGCGCGCCCGCTCCCATGCCGACCGAGAGGGCGCCGATCGCCGCCGCCGGATCGTTCGCGAAGAGCGGCGCCAGGATCGTCGTGCGCACCGGCGAGCCCACCTCCTCGTCGAAGAAGTCTTCGAGTGCAAGCGCGCGCCGGCGTTCGCTCGCGTCGCTTGGATAGAGCGGCGGCTCCGGAGAGCGCCGCTCCAGCGCCTCGATGATGCGCGTCGAGTCGGCGATCGCCGCGCCGTCGAGGAAGAGAATCGGCAGCTTCGCCTGGCCGGTCGCCCACCAGGCGCGGGGCATGTAGCCGATCGCAAGTGCCTGACGGACGTGCGGAATGCGCTTCCAATCGAGCGCCCAGCGCACCTTCTCGTTGAAGTGCGAGATCGGGAAGTGCCACAGCACCGGCGTCGAATTGCCGCTCTGCACGACGGATCGATCGGCGCTCATCGATGTCCTCCCTCGATGTGTGCCATTCGCGCACGATCGTGAGGCAAAGGGAACCACGACCTCGCCCTGGTCTTGTGCCTGGGCCGTGCATTGTTCCTGGCACGTGCGTTGCTGTCTGATCGTGGCCTCCGGCATCCCCCTGCACATGTACGTTGCCAGTCCTTATGCGATTCCGCCGCTGATCGCGGGCGTCGCGATGCTCGTCCTCGGCCTCACCGCCGTGGTGCGCGAGCGATGCTCGCGCGTCGCCGTCGCCTGCCTGCTGATGGCGACGACGCTGGCGATCTGGCTGCTCGCGTACGTCGGCGTCTATTCATCGGGCTCCGAGGACTTGGCGTTGTGGTGGGGCCGGCGCGCCTACATCGGCGTTGCGCTCATTCCCGCGGGCGTCATGTACTTCGTCGTGACGTGTCTCGGCCTTTATGGCCGCTTTCGGATCGCCATCTGGACGATATGGGCGGTCGGCGCCTTCTTCGCAGTCGCGGCGCTCACCTCCGACGTCCTCGTCGCCGGCGTACATCGCTACTGGTGGGGGTACTATCCGTACTACGGCTGGATGGGCGTGCCGTTCCTCGCCTACTTTTTCTCGCTGCTGCTGCTGACGTTGGTGCTCTTCCGTCGCGAGTATCGGAAGGCGGAGCCTGGTACCGCACACGCGCACCGCATCCGCGGTGTCTCTCTCGGGCTTGCGATCGCCTATCTCGGAAGCGTCGACTTCATCGCGAAGTACGGGATCGCGGTCTATCCGTGCGGGTACGTGCCGCTCCTCGTGTTCTTCTGCATCTCCGCGTACACCATCCGCCGCTATCGCCTGATCGACATCACGGCGGCGTCGACCGCCAACGAGATCATCGACACCATGACGGACGCGCTCGTCGTGGTCGACAACGAGAGCGTGATCCGCCTCGTGAACCCGGCGGCGCGTGCGCTCCTCGGCGCGACCGCCCTCGAGCCGACCGGTCGTCCGATCGCCGCCATCGCCGGCGCCATGTTCACGGCGCCGCTCGCGGAGCTGCGCGACGTCGGAACGCTACGCGATCGTGAGATCGCCGCCAGTCGTCCCGACGGGACGGTCGCGACGCTCAGCCTCTCAGCGTCGACGCTCCGCGACGTGCGCGGCGAAGCGATCGCCGCCGTCTGCCTGCTGCGCGACGTCACTGGGAGCAAGCTCGCCGCGCGCGCGCTCGCCGAGGCGAAGGAGCTCGCCGAGACCGCCAATCGTACGAAGAGCGAGTTCCTCGCGAGCGTCTCCCACGATCTCCGCACGCCCTTGAACGTGATCATCGGCTACACGCAGCTCCATGCCGAGGGCGCGTTCGGCACCACGACTCCCGACCAGGACGACGCGCTCCAGCGCGTGCTGCGCGCGGCGAGCGATCAGCTCACGCTCGTTCAGGATCTGCTGGATCTCGCCCGCATCGAACAGGGAAAACTCTCCTACCAGCTGGTTCCGGTGCCGGTGAGCACCCTCGCGCAGTCGATGTTCGACACCATGGACACGCTGCTCCGCGATCGGCCGGTGACGTTCGCCGTCGACGTCGATGCCGACGCCGTCGCGCTCGCCGATCCGGAGCGTCTGCGGCAAGTCCTCGTGAATCTGCTCGTGAACGCTTCCAAGTTCACCGACAGTGGAACCATCCACCTGACCGCCGCCCGCGAGGACGGGTCGGTCCGGATCGTCGTCAGCGACACCGGCCGTGGCATGACTCCCGAGTTGCGTGATCGGGCGCTCGAGCCATTCGTCTGCGGCGACGAGGGACGGGGCTGGGGTCTCGGGCTCGCGATCGTCGCGCGCTTGGTCCAGCTCTTCGACGGGTCGCTCGCGATCGACAGCACCCCCGGTCAGGGGACGACCGTCGCCGTGTGCCTACCGGCGGCCGAGGGAGTGGAGTATCCCGTCGCGCGCGTCTCGGCATCGGCCTGATCAGACGGCGTTGAACACCGTCTCGAACATCGTCAACGCATGGAGCGCGGGCGTGAACTCGCCGATCGATCGGCTGCCGGAGGGGTCGGCGTTCCATAGCGTGTGCGACGTCCCGGGAGGAATCACCAGGCGATCGCCCGGCCGTAGCACGTGCTCGCGGCCGGCGATGCGGCAGTTGAGGGTACCTTCGAGTACCTCGACCCGTTCCTCCTGATCGGTGTGCACGTGGTCGGGTGGGGCTGGGGTGACGCTGCGGGCGACGTACTCGAAGCGGAACAGCTCGCCGGCCGAATCGGCGGGGTCGACAAGCACGATCACACGGTCTTCCAACGTGGGGCTCCGCAGCACTCTCGGTGTGGTCATCGGGGGCTCCTTTCGCTCGTGCGTCCGTTCCGGACGCGGTAGCCCATTCCTAGCCCGGCCCTCCTGACAGCGTGGTGTCAGGAGAGGCGTGGGCGCGGCGAAAAACGCGACTCAGGACCGGCGGGTGACCCGGCGCAAGAGATCGTCGGCCGTCCGGCCGCGCTCGAGCGGGAAGGTTTCGTCGAGGAATTGCACGGCGCTCATGCGCTCGAGACGAAAGAAGCGGAAGTCTTCACGCAACTCGCACCAGGCGCCGGTGAGCCATACCGGTCCGTAGAACCACAGCGCGAGCGGGTGGACGGTACGGTGCGTCCCAACGCTCTTCTCGTCCCGATAGCGGAACCGTACTTTCCGCCGGGCGCGGATCGCCGTGCGGAGCTCCGCCAGGTCGAACGACAGCGGCACTTGCCGCGTCGTCGCGGGCGCCCAGAGCGAATGATCCGTCAGCAGAAGGCGGAGATGCGCGGGCAGCACGTTCTCGATCTTCGCGAGCGCCGCCTCCGCCGCGCGCGCCATCTCGGAGTCGCTCCAGCTCTGGACGATGCGGGCGCCGAAGACGAGCGCCTCGAGCTCGTCCTGCCCGAACATGAGCGGTGGCAGGTCGTAGCCCTTGCGCAGCGAGTACCCGACACCCGCCGCGCCGTCGATCGGCACGCGACTCGCCATGAGATCACTGATGTCGCGATAGATCGTGCGCTCGCTCACCTCGAGGTACTCGGCGAGAGCGCGCGCGGTGACGACGCGCCCACGGCGCAGTCGTTGGATGATCTCGAAGAGGCGATCGACGCGACGCATGATCGCGACGGCACCATAGCGCCTGCATCCCGCGGCCGTCGACCTCGCCGGGCCGGGCCGCTCGGGTACGAGCGAGGGCTTCGCTACGCCGCCACGTTGGCGGACGAGGCGGGTGCCGCGGGAAGGCGGACGCGAAACGTGGAGCCGCGTCCCGGATCGCTCTCGACCGCGATCGCACCCCCGAGCTGATCGACGAGTTGGCGGACGATGTAGAGGCCGAGCCCGGCGCCGCCGTACGAACGCGTGTCGGAGCTGTCGACCTGGCGGAACATGTCGAAGACGTGCGCGACGTGTTCGGCCGGGATTCCGATGCCGGTGTCGCGAACGCTGATCACCGTGGCATCGTCTTGGCGCTCACAGCGCGCGACGATCTCGCCCGCCGGCGTGAATTTCAGGGCGTTGCCGACGAGGTTCTTGACGATGATCTTCAACTTCCGCCGGTCGGTGCGCAGCACCATGTCACCGACGGGCTCCCAGCGCAGCGCGACGTCGGTGGGGCGTGGCAAGGCGTCGAACTCGCCGCGGAGATCCTCCCACAGCGCGGCGAGCGGCAACGGTTCGATCTGCGGGAGGTCCTTCCCCGCGGCTAATCGGTTCACGTTGAGGGTCGCCTCGATCATCTCGAGAAGCTCGAGACTCGACTGGCGGATACGCGCGAGGTGTGCCCGCTGCTCCGGCGAGTGGATCTCGTCGGCGAGGATGTCGGCATAGCCGAGGACGACGTTCAGCGGCGTCCGCAGCTCGTGCGACATCGTGGAGACGAACTCCGACTTGAGGCGGTCGGCGCGCTCGAGCTTCTCGACGAGCGTCGCGTTCGTGAGCGCCATCGACGCGAGCTGACCGATGCCACGGGCGATGCGCTCGCGGCCGCTCGCAAAGGCGGCGCCGCGCCGACGGCAGCCGGCGGTGTGAATCCCGACGATCTCCCCGCCGCGCCGCAGCGCCACGCACAGCACCACGCGGGCGCCGTAGTACTCGAGCATGCTCGCGACCACGGGATAGGCGGTGCTGTCGGGGGCCACCTCGACGAAATCGTCCTCGAGCAGGCGCGCGAAGAAGGGAGTCGATCGGTCGGAAGGCATACGCAACACGCGCATCGCGTCCCATTGCTCCGTCGAGAGCCCGTAGCCCGCGATCGCGGTGAAGACCCCTTCGTCGGCCTTCCATAGCCACGTCGTGCTGAAGTCGCAGGTGAGCACCTCGGTCGTGAGATGGCACAGCCGTTCGAGTACGACCGGAGTTTCCAGCGATGAAATGAGCTCACGGCCCACACGGGCGAGCGCGGCGGAGATCGCCGCCTCCTCGGCACGCTCGGTCTCGGCGCGCGTCCGCTCGGTGACGTCGGTCAGGAAGCCGATCATGCGGACGATCCCGCCCTGCTCGTCCAGGAGGAAGTGCCCGTGGCTCTCGACGAGGACGTAGGCGCCGTCTTTGCGGCGCACGCGGTAGTGCATCTGGAACGGACTCTTCTCCGTCAAGACGCGGGCGACCTCGCACTCGAACGCCTCGAGATCGCCAGGGTGAAGCAACGCGATCCAGCGCGCGAGTGTTCCCGACAGCTCGTCCTTCGAATAGCCGAGCATCCGTTCCGTCGCACCGGCGAATCGCACTTCGTCGATGCGCGGATCCCAGTCGTAGAGCACCTGCCCGCTCGCCACGATCGCCGCCTCATAGCGGTCCTTCCACTCGGCGCTCGTCGCGAGCGCGTCCCCGAGGCGCGCGAGACTGTCGGTCCAGCGCGCGCGATAGATGAGGGTGTACAGCACCACGGTCGTCGCGGTGGCGATCGCGCCCCCGAGCATCACGGCGACCGTCGCCCACGGTACGGCCGGGCTCGGCACGACCGCGAGCACGAGCGCGTGGCCGGCGATCAGCGCCGGCACGGTGAGGACGAGGTCGATCCCGGTCTGGATGAATACGATGCCGGCGAAGCTCGCGAGCGCGGAGATCGCGAGCTCGGGCAGGTGGTTGCCGAGCATCCCGTCGACGTAGGCCGCTTGCAGCGGCAGCACGAACGCGAGGCCGACTGCGTAAGCGCGTGCCACGGTCCAGGTTACTCGTCGCGACAGCCAGATCCCGAGCGCGGCGTAGCAGCACACCAAGAGCCGCAACCAGAGGAAGGTGTGCGACTCGTGGTAGCGCGCGCCGGCGATGATCCCGTAGACGACGAGGAAGATCGTGCACCCGAGACGCATGGCGCGTGGCTCGAGCGGCAGTGGCGTATTGAGGAGCCGCCAGAGACTGCGCGCGTGGGGCGTCGTATGCGAACTGACATGCGCCTTTCGCTGCGCGCGCGCTGTGCGTTGCTGGAGCATGGGCGTCGCGCGTAGCAGCAGCACGCGGCATGCCATCCTCGTCCTTGACCCTCTGCCGGAGCGAGTGTAGAGAACGCCCTTTCGCGGCGAGCACTTGGCGCGTCGAGCGCCACTCCCGACTTCCCAACGAGACGACCACGGCGTGTCGATCCTCATCAACAAGAACACCACTGTCATCATCCAGGGCATCACCGGCCGCGAAGCCGTGAACCTGACACGCGAGGGTCTCGACTACGGCACCAAGATCGTCGGCGGCGTCACCCCCGGCCGCGCCGGCCGCGACGTCTACGGCGTCCCCGTCTATGACTGCGTGCGCGACGTCACGTCGAAGCAGCACGTCGACGGCTCGATCGTGACGGTCCCGCCGCGCTTCACGAGAGACGCCGTCTTCGAGGCGCTCGAGGCCGGCGTCAAGACGATCGTCGTCGTCACCGAGCGCATCCCGCGCGGCGAGGTGGCGCAGATGGTCGAGCTCGCGAAGCTCCGCGGCGCGCGCATCATCGGCCCCAACTGCCTCGGCGTCCTCTCGCCCGACGAGGCCAAGATGGGCGGCCTCGGCGGCCCCGCCGTCAACGTCCGCCGTGCCTTCAAGAAGGGCCCCGTCGGTGTCATGTCGCGCTCCGGCGGTATGACGACGGAGATCGCCAATACGCTCACCGCCGCCGGCCTCGGGCAATCGACCTGCGTCTCCATCGGCGGCGACGCCATCATCGGCTCCACCTACGCCGAGCTCATGCCGCTCTTCGAGGCCGACCCGGAGACCAAAGCGATCGTCATCTACTCCGAGCCCGGCGGCCGCATGGAAGCCGAGCTCGCCGACTGGGTACGCGAAAACCAATCGCGGTTGCCGATCGTCGCGTTCATGGCCGGCCGCTTCATGGACGAGATGCCCGGCATGCGCTTCGGCCACGCCGGCACGATCGTCGAGGGCAAGGCCGACACCACCGCCGACAAGATCGAGCGTATGCGCGCCGCCGGCATCGCCGTCGCCGAGCGCATCGAGGAGATCCCCGCCCTCATCAAGGAGCGCATCCTCGCGACCAGGGGTCACTGATCATGGCGAACGGAATGTTCATCGGCGTCGAGGTCGACCCGAAGGTCGCGGCGGATCCCGCGATGGCGAAGAAACTCACCGAGGTGTGCCCGGTGAACATCTTTGCGGTGAAGCCGGATGGGGCGTTGCGCATCGTCGAGGAGAACCTCGACGAGTGTACGTTGTGTGATCTCTGCGTGCAGGCTGCGCCGGGAAAGGTACGGGTCGTCAAGCTGTACGAGTCGTAACGTCACGCCGCGCGCGAGCGGCCTTGCGTCATCCTGAAACAGGGCTCGTCGTCGCCCCCCTGTTCGTCCTTGAGCACTGCAGAAACTCTTGCTCGTTCCGACGGCTGGTCCTATCGTCCTCCGGCGATGCATCCGGTGAGAGCATTGACGCCCATGACTGGTCCGATCGATTTGATCTCGTTGGTTCGCGAGCGAATCGATGACACTACTCGTTGGTCGGAGCTTGTCGATCGGGTGCGTGTGACGCTGGGCATCTGCTTGCGAGAAGAGATGTAACCCGATGGCGAAACGCTCGATCGGAGCGGTCGGGTGTGACTTACCCGGTGGAGTCTCCGAGTTCATTCCGTTCGCCAGTAAAGCATCCTTACTGGATTGGGACGTGGTCGTGTTCTGGCCAACCATCGCGAGATACGTGAGTCGCAGCTACGAGAAGTACAACGGTCGGCCTTCGCTTTCGGATAGCGATTCCGTTGCGCTGCGGGAAGCGGCGGAGCATTGGCGACGCGAAATGTCCGAAGCCCTGCGCGCAGGCAAGACGGTGTTCATATTTTTGCCTGGGCGTGAGGAGGTGTACGTCGACACAGGCGAGCGACAACATTCTGGCACAGGTCGAAATCGGCGCACGACTCGTATTGTTGCCGACTTCAATAACTACAAGGTTCTTCCGGTCGATTTAACCTCGATGTGACAAAAACTACGCGGCTTTCAAGAGGCGGTCGAGGCGCTGGAAGCGGTCGACGACGGCCGGTGCGCGTCCGACGTCGAGGGTGGCGTAGCCGTCCGGGTGGAGGAGGACGCCGGCGCGATCGAAGCA